>NZ_JBIDBN010000004.1:277463-433120 GCF_043203115.1 Streptomyces sp. NPDC048001 | reverse complement strand
GGTTGATAGGCCGGATATGGAAGCCAGGTAACTGGTGGAGTTGACCGGTACTAATAGGCCGAGGGCTTGTCCTCAGTTGCTCGCGTCCACTGTGTGGTTCCCGGGTTGCGAACAGTCGCACCGGTTGAACCAGTTTCACTTCATGAATTGAAAAGTGTGCTTGTTCGCTAAGTGCCGATGCCTCGCTCCGCGAGGCGGCCCGATAGAGTTTCGGTGGTCATAGCGTTAGGGAAACGCCCGGTTACATTTCGAACCCGGAAGCTAAGCCTTTCAGCGCCGATGGTACTGCAGGGGGGACCCTGTGGGAGAGTAGGACGCCGCCGAACAATCTTTCAAAGGACCCGTGGTCCAGCGTTCACGCTGGACCACGGGTCCTTTTTGTTTTTCCCATGCCGAAGCGCGACCGAACCCCGGCTGCGCGAGAATGACCTGTGGTACCCGAAGACAGGAGTCACCCGATGACCGCCAACTCTCCCGACGACCGTCCGGATCGCGAGCCGCGTCGCAGGGACGGTGGTGACAGGGGCGGCTTCCGCGGGGGACGGGACGACCGGGACCGCGGCCCCCGTCGTGACAACGATCGCGGTGGCTACCGTGGCCCGCGCGACGATCGACGTGACGACCGACGTGACGACCGCGGCGGACGCTTCGGCGCCGGCGAGGGGCGCCGTGATGACCGTGGTGGGTTCCGGCGTGAGGACGACCGTGGTGGGCGTCCGGGTGGCGGCTTCCGCGGCCCGCGTGACGACCGCCGCGACGACCGCCGCGACGATCGCGGTGGCTTCCGCCGTGACAACGATCGCGGTGGTTTCCGTGGTTCGCGTGACGATCGCCGTGACGACCGCGGTGGATACCGTGGCCCGCGTGAGGAGCGGTCCGGCGGCTTCGGCCGTTCCGACGACCGTCCGGGCGGCGGCTTCCGCCGTGACGACCGCCGCGACGACCGTGGTGGTTTCCGCCGTGACGACCGCCGTGACGACCGCCGCGACAACGACCGCGGTGGCTACCGTGGCCCGCGCGACGACCGCCGTGACGATCGCGGTGGCTTCCGCCGCGACGACCGCCGTGATGACCGTGGTGGGTTCCGGCGTGAGGACGACCGTGGTGGGCGTCCGGGTGGCGGCTTCCGCGGCCCGCGTGACGACCGCCGGGACGACCGCCGTGACGATCGCGGTGGCTTCCGCCGTGACAACGATCGCGGTGGTTTCCGTGGTTCGCGTGACGATCGCCGTGACGACCGCGGTGGATACCGGGGCCCGCGTGAGGAGCGGTCCGGCGGCTACGGCCGTTCCGACGACCGTCCGGGCGGCGGCTTCCGCCGCGACGACCGCGGTGATGACCGTGGTGGTTTCCGCCGTGACGACCGCCGTGACGACCGCCGCGACAACGACCGCGGTGGCTACCGTGGCCCGCGCGACGACCGCCGTGACGGTGACCGCGGCTTCCGCCGCGACGACCGCCGTGATGACCGCCGTGACGACCGTGGTGGGTTCCGGCGTGAGGACGACCGTGGTGGGCGTCCGGGTGGCGGCTTCCGCGGCCCGCGTGACGACCGCCGCGACAACGACCGAGGCGGCTTCCGTGGTGGTCCGCGCCGCGACGACCGGGACCGCGGCCCCCGCCGTGGCCGTGACGAGCGGTCCGGTGGCTACGGGCGTCGGGACGACCGCCGGGACGACCGCCAGGGCGGCGGCTTCCGCCGTGACGACCGCGAGCCCGTCAAGCGGCTCCCCATCCCGGACGACGTCACCGGCGACGAGATCGACAAGGACGTCCGGCAGGAACTCCAGAGCCTGCCGAAGGGGCTCGCCGAGGACGTTGCGCGCAACCTCGTCATGGTCGCCAACCTGATCGACGAGGAGCCGGAGAAGGCGTACGAGTACTCCCGGGTGGCACTGCGGCTCGCCTCCAGGGTGGCCGCCGTGCGCGAGGCCGCGGGCTTCGCCGCGTACGCCACGCAGAAGTACTCCGAGGCACTCGCCGAGTTCCGTGCCGCCCGCCGGATGACCGGGACCGTGGAGCTGTGGCCCGTCATGGCCGACTGCGAACGCGGCCTGGGCCGGCCGGAGCGCGCTCTTGCCATGGCGGGTGAGCCGGAGGTGCAGAAGCTGGACAAGGCGGGCCAGGTCGAGATGCGCCTCGTCGCGGCCGGTGCCCGCCGGGACATGGAGCAGCTCGACGCGGCGATCGTGACGCTGCAGAGCCCCGAGCTGGCCTCCCAGTCGGTCCAGCCGTGGACGGCCCGCCTGCGGTACGCCTACGCCGACGCCCTGCTGGCGGCCGGGCGGGAGGACGAGGCGCGCGAGTGGTTCGCCAAGGCCCTCGAAGCGGACAAGGACGGCACCACCGACGCCTCGGACCGCCTCGCCGAGCTGGACGGGGTGGAGTTCGTGGACGTGATGGACGCCCTCGACGGCGACGCCCCGCACCACGAGCCGGAAGCCCGTCCGCAGACCGAGTCCGAGACCGAGACCCGGGACGGGACCGCGACCGGCACGGAGAACGGCACGGCGGCCGCCGCAGGCGACCGCGAGGAGCCCCGGCCCGCCGACGCGGACGGCGTCGACACGGACGGCACCGACACCGAGACCGGCCCGTCGGAGCGCTCAGCGGAGTAGGCGCCCCGGCCCCGGCGCGCCAAGGGCGGCACCCCGAACGGGGTGCCGCCCTCCGCGCGTTCCGCACCGGCCCGGCCCCGTGACGACGCGCGGGGCAGGACGGGCGTCAGTTCAGCAGCAGGCTCCGCAGGACCAGCCCGGTCGCCGGCTTCGGGCCGAACGAGGTCGACTTGCGGGGCATCGTCACCCCGGCCCGTGCCAGGTCGCGGACGACCTCCTCGCGCACGGGGTGTATCAGCACCGCCGTGCCGCCCCGGCGCTCGGCCTGCTCCACCGCGGCCGCGGTGTCGTGGATGTACGCGATGTGCCCGGGGTCGTCCGGTACCCGCCACAGGTGCTCCAGCAGCGTCGAGTGCAGCACCGTCGCGTCCAGCGACCGCCATGCCTCCGGCGGGCCCTGCGGCACCGTGCGGTCGAGCAGTTCCGTGTCCGGACGGTCGACGAGGTGGAAGCCGCCGTCGCCCGCGAGGAGGAAGGCGTTGCCCTCGTCCGCCGCCTCCGCGAGCCCGTCGAGCGCCGCGGCCAGCGGAACGTCGAGCCTGCGCACACGGAAGGAGTCCCCGAGGGCGGCCAGCGCCTCGGCGGTCGGCAGGCCCTGCAGCACCCGGTGGATGGCGCGGACCTGGAGGGGGTAGCGGGCCGTGTCGATCAGCAGGACCAGGCCGTAGGCCCACGGGTCGTCGGCGCCTGCGGCCGCGGGGCGGTCCTGGTGCAGCCGGAGGTAGGTGGCCCACCGGTGGTGGCCGTCGGCGATCAGCGCCTGGCGCTGTGTCAGCTCCTGTTGCACCCGTGCGATCTCGCCGGGGTCGGTGACCGCCCAGAGCCGGTGCGCGAACCCGTCCTCCGTGGTGGTCCGGATGAGCGGGGGCGTCTGCGCGGCGCGCTCGACGACCGTCTCCGCCTCGACCGGCCCGGGCTCACCGCGGTAGGTGAGCAGCAGGGGTTCCAGGTTGGCGGCCGTGCTGCGCATCAGGGCGGCGCGGTCGGCGACGATGTCCGGCATCACGTCCTCGTGGGGGAGGACGACTCCCTCCGAAGGCGCGGAGAGCGCGAGTGCGCCGATCACCCCGCGCTGGAGGAGCTCTCCCCGCCGCTGCTCGTACACGTAGAGCGCGGGCTCCGGATCCGCGGCCAGGACCCCCTCGGACAGCCACCGCGACAGCGTCTCGGCCGCCTGCCGGTGGCGTGCCTCCGCGGAGTCGGCCTGGGGAAGGATCAGGCGGACGATGTTGTGCGGATCCGCCGACTCCAGGTGGTGCAGGCCGTCGGGCCGGACCACGACGTCGTAGGGCGGCGAGGTCACGGCGGCGAGGCTGCCCACCCGGTCGGGGACGTAGCGCAGTCCGCGGAACGGGATCAGGTGCAGGCCGCCATCGGCCGCAGGACCGTCGGTGTTCATCAGGGCATCGTATGCGGCCCGCGCCATGAGGGATGATCGGGGGAGCGACCGGGAACGGCCCGGGAGCGGCACGAGGACGGGACAGGCATGAGCGGGCAGGGCATCGGACGGCCGGGAGCGAGCGGGGTCGCGCCGGCCGAGGCGTACGACACGGCCCTGCTCGACCTGGACGGGGTCGTGTACGCGGGCGGCGCGGCGATCGCCCATGCCGTGGACTCCCTCGCGGCCGCCCGAGGCCGCGGCATGCGCCTCGCCTACGTCACCAACAACGCCCTGCGGACCCCGGACGCCGTCGCCGCGCACCTGACCGAACTCGGTATCCCCTCGGAAGGGGAGGACGTCGTCACCTCGGCGCAGGCCGTGGCCCGGCTCATCGCCGAGCAGGTCCCCGCGGGGGCGCGGGTGCTGGTCGTCGGGGGAGAGGGGCTGCGGACCGCCCTGCGGGAGCGCGGACTGGTGCCGGTGGAGTCCGCCGACGACGACCCCGCGGCCGTGGTGCAGGGCTACGGAGGTCCGGAGCTGGCCTGGAGCCGCTTCGCGGAGGCGTCCTACGCGGTGGCGCGCGGGGTGCCCTGGTTCGCCTCCAACACCGATCTGACCATCCCGGGAGCCCGCGGCATCGGGCCGGGCAACGGGGCCGCGGTCGAGGTGGTGCGCATCGCCACCGGCGCCGAGCCGCAGGTGGCCGGGAAGCCGCTTCCCCCGATGCACCGCGAGACGGTCCTGCGGACCGGGGCGCGCCGCCCGCTCGTCGTCGGCGACCGCCTGGACACCGACATCGAGGGCGCGTTCAACGGGGGAGTGGACTCGCTGCTGGTGCTGACCGGGGTCACGGACGCGGCCCTGCTCCTCGCGGCGGAGCCGCGGCACCGGCCCACCTATGTGGACGCCGACCTGCGCGGCCTGCTCCTCGCGCAGCCCGAGGTGGTCCCCGCCGACGGCGGGTTCCGCTGCGGCGGCTGGAGGGCCGCCGCCCGTGGCGGGAGGCTGCTGCTGGAGGGGGAGGGGGATCCGCTGGACGGCCTGCGGGCCCTGTGCGGGGCGGCCTGGAGCCATGCGGGCGACGGCCGGTGCGGTCTCGACGCGGGCAAGGCGCTGGCGCTGCTGGGCTGGTGACTCCGCGCCGGGCGGTCCGGTCGGGCGCGCTCCGCGTCCGGGGACCCCGCCGCCCCGGCCCCGGTGCGGCGGGTACCCGCCGGTGACGCGCCAGCGGGCCGGATCGCGAGGGTAGGCTAACCTAACCGGGTGTTGGTCGAGAGTCCTCCCCGAGAGAGCGCGGAGCCCGCGGCGGCCCCGGCCGTTTCCGGGCGCCGAGCCCTGCGCCCCGCGGGGCTTGCGGTCGCCGTCGCCGTCCTGCTGCTGATATGCGTCGCCAGCATCGCGGTCGGGGCCAAGTCGGTCCCGGTGTCCGAGGTGTGGCACGGGCTGTTCCACTACTCCGGCACCGCCAACGACGTCATCGTCCGCGACGTGCGCGTGCCGCGGACGCTCCTCGGGCTGGTCGCCGGTGCCGGGCTCGGGCTCGCCGGGGCGGTGATGCAGGCACTGACCCGCAACCCGCTCGCCGACCCGGGCCTGCTGGGCATCAACGCGGGCGCCTCCGCGGCCGTGGTGTCCGCGATCACCTTCCTCGGCGTCACCTCGCTCGGCGGCTACGTGTGGTTCGCCTTCGCGGGGGCGGCCGTGGTCTCCGCCGCCGTCTACGTGCTCGGCGGCAGCCGAGGCGCCACCCCCGTACGGCTCGCCCTCGCGGGGACCGCCGCGACCGCCGCGCTCTACGGCTACATCAACGCCGTCCAGCTGCTGGACGCGGCGGCGCTGGAGCGGCTGCGCTTCTGGACCGTCGGCTCCCTGTCGACCGCCGACCTGCGGACCATCCTGACCATCCTGCCCTTCGTCGCCGCGGGTGCACTGCTCGCGCTGCTGCTGGCCAGGCCGCTCAACGCCATGGAGATGGGCGACGACACCGCACGGGCGCTGGGCGCCCACCTCACCCGCACCCGGGTGCTGGCCATGCTCTGTGTGACCCTGCTGTGCGGTGCCGCCACGGCCGCCTGCGGCCCGATCGTCTTCGTCGGGCTGATGGTCCCCCATGTCGTCCGCGCCGTCACCGGCCCCGACATGCGGTGGGTGCTGCCCTACTGCGCGGTCCTCGCCCCCGTGCTGCTGCTCGGGGCGGACGTGCTGGGCCGCGTCGTGACCCGCCCCGCCGAGCTCCAGGTCGGCATCGTCACCGCGCTGATCGGCGGCCCGGTGTTCATCCAGCTCGTCCGCCGCAAGAGGATGGCCCAGCTGTGACGGCCCCCACCACCACCTCCGTGGACACCTCTACCCGCTCGGTGCGGGCGCTGCGCACGCCCGGCGGCCTCTCCGTCCGGGTCGACCCGCGGGCCGCGCTCGTCACCGTGCTCGTCGGCGCCGCGGCCGTCGCTGTCGGCGTGGTGCTCATCGGCAGCGGCGACTACCCCATGTCCTTCGGCGAGGTCGTGGACACCCTGCTCGGCAACGGCACCGCGGCCCAGGAGTTCATCGTCCGGGACCTGAGGCTGCCCCGGGCGCTGGTCGCCGTGCTCGTCGGTGCCTCGCTCGCACTGAGCGGCGCGATCTTCCAGTCGCTGTCCCGCAACCCCCTCGGCAGCCCGGACGTCATCGGCTTCAGCCACGGGGCGAGCGTCGGCGCGCTGTGCGTGATCGTCCTCTTCGGCGGCAGCGCCCTCACCGTCTCGGTCGGGGCCGTCGCCGGGGGCCTGGTCACCGGCGCCCTGGTCTACACCCTCGCCTGGAGGCGGGGGGTGCACGGGCTGCGGCTGGTCCTCGTCGGCATCGGCGTCGCCGCCATGCTCGGCGCGGTGATCCACTTCCTGGTCACCAAGGCCAACCTGGTCGACGCGACCCGCGCCACGCTGTGGATGACCGGTTCCCTCGACGGCCGGGACTGGACCCAGGTCGGTCCGCTGGCCCTCGTGCTGGCCGTGCTCGTGCCCGTGACCCTGGTCCACGGCAGACCGCTGCGGATGCTGGAGATGGGGGACGACGCCGCGTACGCCCTCGGTGTCCCGCTGGAGCGCACCCGGATCGTGCTGATCGGCTGCGGCGTGCTGTTCATCGCGGTGGCCACCGGCGCGGCCGGCCCCATCGCCTTCGTGGCCCTCAGCGCCCCGCAGCTCGCCCGGCGCCTCACCCGGGCGCCCGGACCCAACCTGGCAGCCGCCGCCGTCATGGGCGCCGCGCTGCTCCTCGCCGCCGACTGGATCGCCACCGCGGCCTTCCCCGGGCGGCAGCTGCCCGTGGGCGTGGTCACCGGTGTCCTCGGCGGCTGCTACCTGCTCTGGCTGCTCGTCACCGAACGCAGGGCCGGACGCCTGTGAGGCGCCCACGAGCCGTCGGCCGGCTGCCACGGGACGACGACGACACCCCCGTGGGGCGGCGATGACCGGCCCCACGCCCCCGCAGAACCCCACCCGGCACCCCAGGAGTACGACCGGCATGCAGCGCCTCACCGCGGAACAGGTCACCCTCGCCTACGACCAGCGGGTCATCGCCGAGAACCTCTCGGTGGAGATACCCGACAACTCCTTCACGGTGATCGTCGGCCCCAACGCCTGCGGCAAGTCGACCCTGCTGCGGGCCCTGTCCCGGATGCTCCGGCCGACGCGGGGGCGGGTGCTGCTCGACGGGCAGGCGATCCACACGCTGCCCGCCCGGAAGGTGGCCCGCACCCTCGGGCTGCTGCCCCAGTCCTCCGTCGCGCCGGACGGCATCACGGTGGCCGACCTGGTCGCCCGCGGCCGCTATCCGCACCAGGGGCTGCTGCGCCAGTGGTCCGCCGAGGACGAGCGGATCGTGCAGGAGTCGATGGCGGCGACGGGCGTACGGGAGCTCGGCGAGCGCTATGTGGACGAGCTGTCGGGCGGCCAGCGCCAGCGGGTGTGGATCGCCATGGCCCTGGCACAGCAGACGCCGCTGCTCCTCCTCGACGAGCCGACCACCTTCCTGGACATCCAGCACCAGCTGGAGGTGCTGGACCTCTGCGCCGATCTGCACGAGTCGCAGGGCCGGACGCTGGTCGCGGTCCTGCACGACCTCAACCAGGCGGCGCGCTACGCCACCCATCTGATCGCACTGCGCGACGGCCGGGTCGTGGCGGAGGGGCCGCCCCGGGACGTGGTGACGGCCGAGCTGGTGGAGCACGTCTTCCGGGTGAGGAGCCAGATCATCGAGGATCCCGAGTCGGGCACCCCGCTGGTGGTGCCGGTGGCCCGGGCCCGGGGAGCGAAGGTCGCCTGACGGCGGGCCCGCCGCGCCCGTCCCGTCTCCGGGAGGGGCCCGCCGCGCCCGTCCCGCCTCCGGGAGGGGCGCGCAGCGGGTCAGAGCAGGGAGCGCAGCCGCAGCAGGTCGCGGAAGCCGGCCTCCAGACGGACGCGTCCCGAGGCCCAGGCCCTGGCGAACTCCAGCCGGCCGTCGACGAGCGCCACCAGGTCGTCCCCCGACATCGCCAGCCGGATCTGCGCCTTCCCGCGGGGCGGCCCCCCGTGGGTGCCGTCCACCGCGATCCGCCCGCCGGACAGGCGCCCGGTGAACGTGGTGTCCAGGTCCGTCACATGGCAGCTGAGGGACCTGTCCAGGCGGGTGGCGGCGGGGACGCCCCCGTCGGTCTTCGCCAGGTTGTCCGAGAGTCTGTCGAGCGCGCCGCGGCACTCCTGCGTCGTGGCCATCGTGATCGACCGTACCGCAGGCCCTCGCGGTAGCGTCTGGGCATGACCGACTCCACCTCCGGCCCCCTCCCGGTACCGCCGCCCGGCACCCGCGGCGTCCCCGCCCCGCCTCCGGGCGGGTCCGGGGCGCCGGGCGACCCGGACGGCGGTCCGCCCGCCGGCGCGCTGCCGTCCGCGGTCCGCGGGGCGGGGGCGCCGGGCGCCCCGGCGGCCCCCGGGGAGCAGACCGGTCCGGCCGCTCCCGCCCCGCTGGGCGTGGCGCGGACGCCGACCGGGAACACCGCCGTCGACACGCTGGTCGCACGGCTCGCCGACCTCGACCACCTCGCCGCCGACGGCCACACCGAGGTGTACGAGGATGTGCACCGGGGGCTGCGCGACGCGCTGACGGCGCTCGACTCCCCGCCCGGCCCGCGGCCCCCCGAGACGGGGTCCCAGGGCCACCCCGCCCGACCGCACGACCACAGGAGCTGAACCGACCGTGGCAGGAGTCGCCCGACGCCGTCTCGACGCCGAGCTGGTGCGCCGCAAACTGGCCCGCTCGCGCGAGCACGCCGCCCAGCTGATCGCGGCGGGCCGCGTCACCGTCGGAGGCAACACCGCGGCCAAGTCCGCCACCCAGGTGGAGACGAGCGCCGCCATCGTGGTCGGCGCGGACGACGACGACCCGGACTACGTCTCCCGCGGCGGCCACAAGCTGGCGGGCGCGCTGGCCGCCTTCGTGCCGCTCGGGCTGGCCGTCGAGGGGCGCCGGGCGCTCGACGCCGGAGCCTCCACCGGGGGCTTCACCGACGTGCTGCTGCGCGCGGGGGTCTCCCATGTGGTCGCGGTGGACGTCGGCTACGGGCAGCTCGCCTGGTCGCTGCAGAGCGATGAACGGGTCACCGTCAAGGACCGTACCAACGTGCGAGAGATGACGTTGGAGACGATCGACGGAGTGCCGGTGGACCTGGTGGTGGGGGACCTCTCCTTCATTCCGCTGGGTCTCGTGCTCCCGGCCCTGGTCGCGTGCACCGCGCCCGGGGCGGACCTGGTGCTGATGGTGAAGCCGCAGTTCGAGGTCGGCAGGGAGCGGCTGGGCAGCGGGGGCGTGGTGCGCAGTGCGCAGCTGCGCGCCGAGGCGGTCACGGAGGTCGCCGCGCGCGCGGCGGAGCTGGGGCTCGGGGTGCGCGGGGTGACCGCCAGCCCGCTGCCGGGGCCGTCCGGGAACGTCGAGTACTTTCTGTGGCTCCGGGCCGGTGCGCCCGCACTCGATCCGGCCGACGTCGACAGGGCAGTGGCGGAGGGACCGCGTTGACCACGACAGAAGCGACCGCGAGGACCACGGGAGCGACGGAGAGCCGTACCGTCTTCCTCCTCGCGCACACCGGCCGCAGGGCCGCGATCCGCAGCGCCGAACTGGTGGTGCAGGGCCTGCTCCGCAGCGGGCTGGGAGTACGGGTGCTGGAGGCGGAGGCGGCGGACCTGCCGCTGCCCGGGTCCGTCGAGACGGTGCCGGACGCGACACCGGAGGTCCTCGACGGCTGCGAGCTGCTGATCGTGCTCGGCGGCGACGGGACCCTGCTGCGGGGCGCGGAGTTCGCGCGCGCCTCCGGCGTCCCGATGCTCGGCGTCAACCTGGGGCGCGTCGGCTTCCTCGCCGAGGCCGAGCGGGACGACCTCGACAAGGTGGTCGACCGGGTCGTGACCCGCGCCTACGAGGTCGAGGAGCGCATGACCCTGGACGTGGTCGTGCACAGCAACGGCGACATCGTGCACCGCGACTGGGCGCTGAACGAGGCGGCCGTCCAGAAGGTGTCCCCGGAGCGGATACTGGAGGTCGTGCTGGAGGTCGACGGCCGCCCGGTGACCGGCTTCGGCTGCGACGGCATCGTCTGCGCCACACCGACCGGTTCGACGGCGTACGCCTTCTCGGCCGGCGGGCCGGTGGTGTGGCCCGAGGTGGAGGCGCTGCTGATGGTGCCGATCAGCGCCCACGCGCTCTTCGCCAAGCCGCTGGTGACCTCGCCGACCTCGACGCTGGCGGTCGAGGTGCAGCAGCACACCCCGCACGGCGTCCTGTGGTGCGACGGGCGGCGCACGGTGGAGCTGCCGTCGGGGGCCCGGGTCGAGGTGCGCCGCGGGGCCGTGCCGGTGCGGCTCGCCCGGTTGCACCACGCCTCCTTCACGGACCGTCTGGTGGCCAAGTTCGCGCTGCCGGTGTCGGGTTGGCGGGGCGCCCCGCACTGAGCCGCCCGCCGGCCGGCCCGCCGCTCCGTCCCCGGTCCGTCCCCGGTCCGTCCCCGCTCCGTCCCCGCTCCGTCCCCGCTCCGGGCCGCGGCGCGGCGTGCCGCGGCGGGTGTCGCACGGGTGTGCGAGGGTGCCCGGGTCCTCGGGAGAGTGAACCCGGGACCGGGGTCCGTCGCGCCGCGGCCCCCGGACCTCGTATGGTCGTGTCCGTGTTGGAGGAGATGCGGATACGGTCGCTCGGGGTCATCGACGACGCGGTGGTCGAGCTGTCGCCCGGTTTCACCGCGGTGACCGGCGAGACGGGCGCGGGCAAGACGATGGTCGTCACCAGTCTCGGACTGCTGCTCGGCGGACGGGCGGACCCCGCGCTGGTGCGGATCGGTGCGAAGTCGGCCGTCGTCGAGGGGCGGGTGCGGGTGGCCGCGGGCGCCCCGGCCGCACGGCGGGCCGAGGAGGCGGGCGCCGAACTCGACGAGGGGGCGCTGCTGATCAGCCGCACCGTTTCGGCCGAGGGGCGCTCCCGTGCCCACCTCGGCGGCCGTTCCGTGCCGGTCGGCCTGCTCGCGGAGCTGTCCGACGAACTCGTCGCCGTCCACGGCCAGACCGACCAGCAGGGGCTGCTGCGCCCCGCCCGCCAGCGCGCGGCCCTGGACCGGTACGCCGGGGGAGCGCTCGCCGCCCCGCTCGCCGCCTACGGGGACGCCTACCGGCGGCTGCGGGCCGTCTCGGCGGAGCTGGAGGAGCTGACCGAGCGGGCCCGCGAACGCGCCCAGGAGGCCGACCTGCTGCGCTTCGGGCTGGACGAGATCGCGGCGGTGGAACCGCGCGCCGGGGAGGACGCCGAACTCGCCGCGGAGGCCGGGCGGCTGGGCCACGCCGAGGCGCTCGCCTCCGCCGCGGCCCTCGCCCACGCGGCCCTCGCGGGCAACCCCGAGGACCCGGAGGCCGTCGACGCCACGATGCTGGTCGCGGGTGCGAACCGCGCGCTGGAGGCGGTCCGCTCCCACGACCCGGCGCTCGCCGCCCTCGCCGACCGGATGGGCGAGATCTCCATCCTGCTCGGGGACGTCGCCGGGGAACTCGCCGGGTACGCCGACGACCTGGACGCCGACCCGCTGCGGCTGGCCGCCGTGGAGGAGCGCCGCGCCGCCCTCACCGGCCTCACCCGGAAGTACGGCGAGGACGTCGCGGCCGTGCTGGCCTGGGCCGAGGAGAGCGCCGCCCGCCTGGGCGAACTGGACGGCGACGACGAGCGCATCGGGCGCCTGGCCGAGGAGCGCGAGGCGCTGCGCACCGAGCTGTCCGCGCTCGCCCGGGCACTGACGGACATCCGCAGCGAGGCGGCCGACCGGTTCGCCGCGGCGGTCACCGGGGAACTGACCTCGCTGGCCATGCCGCACGCCCGGGTGTCCTTCGCGATCCGCCAGAGCCCCGACCCGGACGGCATCGAGGTCGGCGGCCGCACCGTGGCCTACGGGCCCCACGGCGCGGACGAGGTCGAGCTGCTGCTCGCCCCGCACCCCGGCGCTCCCGCACGCCCCATCGCCAAGGGCGCCTCGGGCGGCGAGCTGTCGCGGGTGATGCTCGCGGTGGAGGTGGTCTTCGCCGGGACGGATCCGGTGCCGACCTATCTCTTCGACGAGGTCGACGCCGGTGTCGGCGGCAGGGCGGCGGTCGAGATCGGGCGGCGGCTGGCGAAGCTGGCGCGCACGGCGCAGGTCGTGGTGGTCACCCACCTGCCGCAGGTGGCGGCCTTCGCCGACCGGCAGCTGCTGGTGGAGAAGACCCATGACGGGTCGGTCACCCGCTCGGGCGTCACGGTCCTGGAGGGCGAGGACCGGGTGCGCGAGCTCTCCCGCATGCTCGCCGGGCAGGAGGACTCCGAGACGGCCAGGGCCCACGCGGAGGAACTGCTGGCCGCGGCGCGCGCCGACGCCTGAGGCCCTCGGCCCCCGCGGCCGGTGCCCCGGGGGCCGAGGGCCGTCCCCGCCGGACCTCCCGGCTCCCCGTGGACGGGCCGCCCCGCCGAGGGGCGCTCCCCGCGCCCCCGGACACCACGTCACCCGTGCGGGTGATGCGCGGGGAGGCGCGGGGGCGCGCGGCAGGCGGCGCACGCCCCGGCGGTGCCGGAACGCGCGTGCGGACTGGCATCCTTGGGCGGGTGACACAGCTGCGTACGGTCCAGGTACTGGGCGGGGGCAGCGCGGGAAGCAGCGCACACGTCAGATCGCTCGCCTCCGGGCTGGCGGCCCGGGGAGTGCGCGTGACGGTCTGCGCCCCCGCCGCGCTCGACCACGAGTACGACTTCACCGGCGCCGGAGCCCGTCTGGTGCCCCTCCCGCCACCGTCCGACCCCGCGGGCGTGGCCGCGCTGCGCCACGCGTGCATCGGAGCCGACCTGGTCCACGCCCACGGGCTGACCGCCGGGGTGCGCGCCGCCCTGGCGCTGGCCGGCTCCCCGTACACCCCGTTCGTGATGACGTGGCACACCCGCCGCCCCGCCGAGGGCCCCCGGGCGGGGCTGGCACGGCTGCTGGAGCGCCGCACGGTGCGTGCCGCGACCGTCGTCCTCGGCACCTGCTCCGAGCTGGTCGACCTGGCGCGTGCCCGCGGCGCCCGCGACGCCCGGCTCGCGCCGGTGTCCGTCCCCGTCCCCCGCACCCCACTGTGCCTCCAGGACGGCAAGGCCCGGGCCGAACTGGGCGCGGTGGAGCGCCCCCTGCTGATCGCGGCGGGTTCGCTGTCCGCCGGCCGCGGCTACCGCACCCTGCTCGACGCCGCGGGCCGGTGGCGGGAGCTCGACCCGGCCCCGCTGCTGGTGATCGCGGGGGAGGGCCCGGCGCGGCCCGTGCTGCGCAGGCGCATCACGCAGGAGGACCTCCCGGTGCGCCTGGTCGGCCACCGCGGCGACCTCGCCGAGCTGATCGCCGCCGCCGACGTCGCGGTGCTGCCCTCCCGCTGGGAGGCGCGCGCCGTACTGGCGCAGGAGGCGCTCCGGCTGGGCGTGCCCCTGGTGGCCACCGCCGTCGGCGGCGTCCCCGAACTCGTGGGCGACGCGGCGGAGCTGGTGCCCTACGGGGACGCCCGGGCCCTCGCCCGCGCCGTCGAGGGACTCCTCGCGGATCCCGACCGCCGCTCCTCCCTTGCCGCGGCGGGCCGTGTCCAGGCGGCCACCTGGCCGTCCGAGGACGCCACGGTCGCCCATGTGCTCAGCGTCTACGACGAGCTGACGGGCCGCTGACGGGCGGCCGGCCTCCGGGACCGGCGGGGCCCCGGGCGTCGCGCGGCCGCCCTCCGGCAGGACGCGGCCGACCGGCGGACGGGGGCCTTCAGGGGGCGAGGGCCTTGCGCAGGGTGCGCAGACACAGGGAGAGGGCCGTGTGCTTGGACGCCTCACGCCTGCGGGAGAGCTCCCAGGCCGAGTAGAGCAGGGACCACAGCACGTTCTGCGCCCACTCCGGTGTCAGCTCCGCGTCCAGGGTGCCCTCGGCGCGGCCGCGTTCGACCAGCCGGCACAGCGCACGGTCCGCCGAGGTCTCCTCCTCCCAGCCCGACCAGGTCATGAGCTGGGGCGAGTCGAACATCAGGGTCAGCCCCGCGCCGAGCTCGAAGTACTCCTGGCAGAGCCGCCCCAGCGCCTCGGGCGCCGGGCCCTCGTCGAGCCGGGCCGCCTCGGCCGCCGCCTGGACCTTCTCCAGCACGTCCGCGCCGATCGCGGCCAGCAGGTCGGAGCGTTCGGGGAAGTACCGGTGCACCGTGGTCCGCCCGACCCCGGCCGCCGCCGCCACATCGGCCAGCGAAGCGCCCGAGTCCTTGGCGAGCAGCGTGACGGCCGCGTCGACGATGGCACGCCGGGTGCGGGTGCGCGTACCGCTGTCGGCCACCGCGGCCCGTTGCTGCTCAACCATGCCTCCACGGTACCGCGTCATCTGAAAGGGAATTCGTTTGCCCCGAGTGGAACATCCATGTTCCACTCAGGTACGTGAATGCTCCCCATCCCTCCCGGGTCGCCCCAGCCGAGCGGCCCCCGGACACTCCACCGGCCGGCCCGGGCACCGCGCACGCTTCCCCGAAGGCCACGCGCCGCGCCCCACGACTCGCGGTCCTCTGGTCCTTCGCCCGCCCGCACACCCGCACCCTCGTCCTGGGGCTGCTCCTGGCGCTGGTGGGATCGGCGGTGGGACTCGCCACACCGATGGTCACCAAGTGGGTGCTCGACGCCCTGGGCGGATCGCAGCCGCTGGGCCGCCCCGTCGCGGGGCTGCTGGTCCTGCTCGTGATCGGCAGCGCCGTCTGGTTCCGGCAGTGGACGCTGCTCGGCGCACTGGGCGAGCGCGTGGTGCTGGACGCCCGGTCCTCCATGGTGCGGCGCTTCCTCTCCTCCACGGTGCCCGCCGTCACCCGCCGCCCGGCCGGCGAACTCGTCACCCGCGTCACCTCCGACACCGTGCTGCTGCGCGAGGCGGCCACCGGCGCCCTCGTCGGGCTGATCAACGGCGCCGTGATGCTGGTGGGCACCCTGGCCCTGATGGCCGTGCTCGACCTGGTGCTGCTCGGCACCACGGTGGCGGCGGTGGTGGCGATCGGCGTGATCTTCGCCGTCCTGATGCCGGGCATAGCCGCGGCGCAGCAGCGCGCCCAGGAGCACATCGGCCGCCTCGGCGGTGTGCTGGAGGGCGCGCTGCGCGCCGTCCGGACGGTGAAGGTCAGCCGCGCCGAGGAGCGCACCGCCGAGCGGATCCTGGCCGAGGCGCGGGCGTCGGCCGAGCACGGGGTGCGCGCGGTCCGGCGCGAGGCGCTGGCCTGGACCGTCGCGGGCTCCGGCATCCAGCTCGCCATCATCGCGATCCTGGGCCTGGGCGCCTGGCGGGTCGCCGAGGGCGAACTGGCCGTGTCCGCTCTGATCGCCTTCCTGTTGTACGCCTTCGGCCTGATGCAGCCGATCGGCGAGCTCAGCCAGAACGTCACCGCGCTCCAGGCCGGGCTGGCCGCGGCCGAGCGGATCCGCGAGACGGACGACATGCAGACGGAGCCGGAGGCGGCAGCCACGGGGACGGGCGCCGCACCGGCGGAGGCCGCGGAGCGGCCTGCCGCGCCGCGCCGCACCGGGCCCGACGGCGCGCACCCCGTCCTGGAGCTGAGGGAGGTCACGGCCGCCTACGGCCCGGACGCCGCACCGGCGGTGCGCGGGGTCACCCTGGCCGTCCCCCGGCGCGGCCACACCGCGATCGTCGGCCCGTCGGGCGCCGGCAAGACCACGCTGTTCTCCCTCGTCCTGCGCTTCCTGGAGCCGACCGGCGGCCGACTGCTGCTGGACGGCCGCCCGTACCGCGACCACAGCCCCGGCGAGGTCCGCGAGCGACTCGCCTACGTGGAGCAGGACGCCCCCCTCGTGCCCGGGACCGTCCGCGACAACCTGCTGCTCTCGCGCCCGGACGCCACGGAGGAGGAACTGCGCCGGGTCCTGCGCGAGGTCCGGCTGGACGAGAAGGTCGACGCACTGGCGGAGGGCCTCGACACCCCGCTGTCCGCCACGGCCGTCTCCGGCGGCGAACGCCAGCGCATCGCCCTGGCCCGGGCCCTGCTGCGCACACCCGAGGTGCTGCTCCTCGACGAGGCGACCGCCCAGCTCGACGGCCTGACCGAGGCCGCCGTCCAGTCCTGTGTGCGGGCCCGCGCCGAGCGGGGCGCGGTGGTCACCATCGCCCACCGGCTGTCCACCGTGCTGGACGCGGACACCATCGTGGTCATGGAGGCGGGCCGCGTCCGCGCCCGCGGCACCCACGAGGAGCTGCTGGAGCGTGACGGCCTCTACCGCGAGCTGGTCGAGGCCCTGCGCATCGCCGACCGCGCGGCACCGGACGTCCCCGGCACAACCGGCGCCCCCGCTGAACCGGCGGCCCGCTGAACCGGCGCCCCCCGCCGAACAGGCGGGGCGCCCCCGGCGGTCTCGCTACCCGGCCGAGGCCCCCGGCGTGTGGCGGCGCGCCCGCAGGGCCAGCGACAGCGACAGCACCGCCTCCGGGTCGTCCAGGTCCGTCCCCAGCAACTCGCCGATCCGGGCGAGGCGGTTGTACAGGGTCTGGCGGTTCAGGTGCAGCTCGCGCGCCGTCTCCGCCTTGCGCCCCGCATGAGCGAGATAGCACTCCAGCGTCGGCAGGAGCGCCGGGCGCGAGACGGCGTCGTGGGCGCGCAGCGGGCCGATCGCGCGCTCCACGAAGGCCGCCAGGTCCGGGTGGTCGCGCAGCCGCCACAGCAGCAGGTCGATGTCGAGGCGCCGGGCGTCGTACCAGGGCCGGTCCGCCAGACCCCCCGCAGCCGTGGCCGTCTCCGCGGCGTGCCGCAGCCCCGCGGAGGCGGCCGCCCAGCCGCCCGCCACCCCGACCACCACCACCGGCGGATGGGCGCCCCCGCGCCCCCACGCCCCCTCGGCCGCCGGACCCGCGAGCCCCGCCCGCTCCGCACCCGCCCGCAGCGCCGCCGCCACCCGGTCCGCCACCGCCGCCCGCTCCGCCTCCGAGCGCAGCGCCACCAGCAGCGGGACCCGGCCCTCGACCGGGCGCACGCCCACCAGGACCGGCGCACCCACCGACGACAGCTCCTCGGCCACGGCACGCGCCAGCAGCGCCCAGCCGCCCGACGGGGCGTGCGCGGGGGCCAGCCGCATCACCACGGGCAGGATCGGGCCGTCGCCCGGCTTGAAGCCCAGCACCCGGGCCTGGCCCGGGGCGTCCTCCGGGCCGATACGGCCCTCCGCCAGGTCGGTCAGGAAGTCGCCCCTGCCGTGTGCGGCCAGCTCCTCCTCCTGGCGCGCCTGCATCAGCACCACCGCCAGGATCGCGGCCGCCCGCTCCGCGGCCATCCGGTGCACCGGCGACAGCGGACCCGACACCGCCAGCAGCACCAGCCGGGCGCGGACCGAGGCGCCGTCGGGCCCCCCGCCGGGGACGTCCACCAGCACGGCGCCGGCCGGGGGCCCGCTCTCCCGTGCGTCGCGCTGGCCGCGCAGCCCCTCCCAGACCTGGAGCGGGTCCGCGGGGGAGGCCCCGGCCTCGCCCGACTCCGCGGCGTACAGCAGCCGCCCCTCGGGGGCCTCCAGGAAGACCGGGTTGCCCGTGAAGCCGGACAGGATGTGCAGCACCTGGGGCACCCCGCCGCCCCCGAGGAGGGCCCGGGTGCACTGCCGGTGCACCTCCTCGGCCCGGCGCAGCAGCGCGTAGTGGTGGTTGACGATCTCGGTGTGGATCTCCTCGGTCACCGTCACGAACGGGACCTCGCGGTGGAGCTGGACGAGCGGGAGCCCGGCCGAGCGGGCCGCCTCCACGATGGCGGCGGGCAGCCGCGCGAACCGGGGACCGAGCTCGACCACCAGGGCGGCGATCCCGCGTTCGGCGAGCTGCCGGACGAAGGCCCGCTGCTCGGCGGGCCGGGTGCCGAGCCCCAGCCCGGTCGTCAGCAGCAGCTCGCCGCCCTTCAGGAGCGAGGCGATGTTGGGGACCTCGCCCGCGTGCACCCAGCGCACCGTCCGCTGGAGGCGGTCGGCACCCGCGACGACCTCGGGGAGGCCGCTGCGCAGGCCCGGCAGTTCGAGGGCCCGCTGCACGGTGATCCCGCCCTGGTTGTCCATGGTGCCGGACGCTACCGGCCGCCCCTCGGGGCGCGCCACCGGTGCCCTGGGGGGCACCGGCGGCCGGGGCGGTCAGCCCCCGTAGGCGCCCGACGCGGTCAGCCGCAGGGCGGTGTCGATCAGCGGCACGTGGCTGAAGGCCTGCGGGAAGTTCCCCACCTGCCGCTGCAGGCGCGGGTCCCACTCCTCGGCCAGCAGCCCCAGGTCGTTGCGCAGGGCGAGCAGCCGCTCGAACAGCTTGCGCGCCTCGTCCACCCGCCCGATCATCGCCAGGTCGTCGGCCATCCAGAACGAGCAGGCCAGGAAGGCGCCCTCGTCGCCGGGAAGGCCGTCGACGCCCTCCTCGGAGCCCTCGGTGGGGTAGCGCAGGATGAAGCCGTCCTCCGTGGACAGCTCCCGCTGGATCGCCTCGATCGTCCCGATGACGCGCTTGTCGTCCGGGGGCAGGAAGCCCATCTGCGGGATGAGCAGCAGGGAGGCGTCCAGCTCCCGGGAGCCGTAGGACTGGGTGAAGGTGTTGCGCTCGCGGTCGTAGCCCTTCTCGCAGACGTCCCGGTGGATGTCGTCCCGCAGCTCCCGCCAGCGCTCCAGCGGGCCGTCCGCGTCGCCGGACTCGATGAGCTTGATCGTCCGGTCGACCGCGACCCACGCCATGACCTTGGAGTGCACGAAGTGCCGGCGCGGCCCGCGGACCTCCCAGATGCCCTCGTCGGGCTGGTCCCAGTGCTTCTCCAGGTACTGGATCAGCTTCAGCTGCAGGAGCGAGGCGTAGTCGTTGCGGTTCAGACCGGTCATGTGCGCCAGGTGCAGGGCCTCGGTGACCTCGCCGTAGACGTCCAGCTGGAGCTGGTGGGCGGCTCCGTTGCCGACCCGGACCGGGTGGGAGCCCTCGTAGCCCGGCAGCCAGTCCAGCTCCGCCTCGCCCAGCTCCCGCTCGCCTGCGATGCCGTACATGATCTGCAGGTTCTCCGGGTCGCCGGCCACCGCGCGCAGCAGCCACTCCCGCCAGGCGCGGGCCTCCTCCCGGTAGCCGGTGCGCAGCAGCGAGGAAAGGGTGATCGCGGCGTCCCGCAGCCAGGTGTAGCGGTAGTCCCAGTTCCGCACGCCGCCGATCTCCTCCGGCAGGGAGGTGGTCGGGGCGGCCACGATCCCGCCGGTCGGGGCGTAGGTGAGCGCCTTCAGCGTGATCAGCGAGCGCACCACCGCCTCGCGGTAGGGCCCGTGGTAGGTGCAGTGGTCCACCCACTCGCGCCAGAACTCGGCCGTGGCCTCCAGCGCGGACTCCGGCTCCGGCAGCGCCGGGGGCTCCCGGTGCGAGGGCTGCCAGCTGATGGTGAACGCGATCCGCTCGCCCGGGGAGACGGTGAAGTCGGCGTAGGTGGTCAGGTTCCGCCCGTAGGTCGCGGCCTCGGTGTCGAGCCAGACGGAGTCGGGGCCGGCGACGGCGACCGTGCGCCCGTCCACCTTGTGCACCCAGGGCACCACCCGCCCGTAGCTGAACCGCATCCGCAGCTCCGAGCGCATCGGCACCCGGCCGCTGACGCCCTCCACGATGCGGATCAGCTGGGGTGCGCCGTCGCGGGGCGGCATGAAGTCGGTCACCCGGACCGTGCCGCGGGAGGTGTCGTACTCCGACTCCAGGATCAGCGAGTCCCCGCGGTAGCGGCGGCGGTCCGCGGCGGGCGGGGCGGTGCCGGCGCCGTGCGCCGGGCCCAGCCGCCAGAACCCGTGTTCCTCGGTGCCCAGGAGGCCGGCGAAGACGGCATGCGAGTCGAAGCGGGGCAGGCACAGCCAGTCGACCGTCCCGTCCCGGCAGACCAGGGCTGCGGTCTGCATGTCTCCGATGAGTGCGTAATCCTCGATGCGCCCGGCCACGTGCATCTCCAGTCGAACGGCCACGTCCGCCCCGCGGGGCGCTTACTTCGGGTCAAGGGTCGTTGACGAGCAGCGGCGACCCCAACACCCTCGTGGCGGCGTTGCCACTCGACTGATGTGGGGGACGCCGGCACCCGGGCGGCGGGCTGGGTACGCCGTCGCCCGCCCTGCTCGGCAGCGAGTGTCCGAGCAGGATACGACGCGCGGGCGGCCTCCGCGCAGGTGTCCCGGCAACGGGATTGCGCCGAACGGTCGAGCGGGCGCCGCGGCGCGGTGAACGGTCCGCGTACCCTTCGCCCGCCGGTTCCGGGCCGGGGCCGCGGGGGCGAAGGGCGGACCGCCGCCCGCACCCGGCTACGGGACGGCTGCTTCCGGACAGGGAAGCGGCCGGAAGCAGCCGTCCCGTACCGCTGATACCCTGGTACCCCGTGGACCGGTGGCCGACTCCAGCTTCGGAAGCCGCCGACACCGCAGCGACGGCACCCCCCGCACCGGGTCGGACGCCGGTACGCACACCACCACGCGACCACGGGAGCCCCCTCTTGGCGATGCCGCCCAAATCCATGACGACCAAGCACATCTTCGTCACCGGGGGTGTCGCCTCCTCCCTCGGCAAGGGCCTGACGGCCTCCAGCCTCGGCGCGCTGCTCAAGGCCCGGGGCCTGCGGGTCACGATGCAGAAGCTCGACCCGTACCTCAACGTGGACCCGGGCACCATGAACCCGTTCCAGCACGGCGAGGTGTTCGTCACCAACGACGGAGCCGAGACCGACCTGGACATCGGCCACTACGAGCGCTTCCTCGACGTGGACCTGGACGGCTCGGCGAACGTCACCACCGGCCAGGTGTACTCGCAGGTGATCGCCAAGGAGCGCCGCGGCGAGTACCTGGGCGACACGGTGCAGGTCATCCCGCACATCACCAACGAGATCAAGTCCCGCATCCGCCGGATGGCCACCGACGACGTGGACGTCGTCATCACGGAGGTCGGCGGCACGGTCGGCGACATCGAGTCGCTCCCGTTCCTGGAGACCGTCCGCCAGGTCCGCCACGAGGTGGGCCGGGACAACGTCTTCGTGGTGCACATCTCCCTGCTCCCCTACATCGGGCCCTCGGGCGAGCTGAAGACCAAGCCGACCCAGCACTCGGTCGCGGCGCTGCGGAACATCGGCATCCAGCCGGACGCCATCGTGCTGCGCGCCGACCGCGACGTGCCCACCGCGATCAAGCGCAAGATCTCGCTGATGTGCGACGTGGACGAGGCCGCCGTGGTCGCCGCCATCGACGCCAAGTCGATCTACGACATCCCCAAGGTCCTGCACACCGAGGGCCTCGACGCCTATGTGGTGCGCAAGCTGGACCTGCCCTTCCGGGACGTCGACTGGACGGTCTGGGACGACCTGCTGGAGCGGGTGCACCAGCCGGAGCACGAGGTCACGGTCGCCCTCGTCGGGAAGTACATCGACCTCCCGGACGCCTATCTCTCGGTCACCGAGGCGATGCGGGCCGGCGGCTTCGCCAACCGGGCCCGGGTCAAGGTCAAGTGGGTCACCTCGGACGACTGCAAGACGCAGGCGGGAGCGGAGAAGCAGCTCGCCGACGTCGACGCGATCGTCATCCCGGGCGGCTTCGGCGAGCGCGGGGTGGACGGCAAGGTCGGGGCGATCCGCTGGGCCCGCGAGCACGGGGTGCCCCTGCTGGGCCTCTGCCTCGGACTGCAGTGCATCGTCATCGAGGCCGCCCGCAACCTGGCCGAGATCCCGGACGCCAACTCCACCGAGTTCGACGCGGCCACCGCCCACCCGGTGATCTCCACCATGGAGGAGCAGCTGGCCTATGTGGAGGGCGCGGGGGACCTGGGCGGCACCATGCGGCTCGGCCTCTACCCCGCCAAGCTGGCCGAGGGCTCGATCGTCCGCGAGGTCTACGACGACCAGCCCTATGTGGAGGAGCGCCACCGCCACCGCTACGAGGTGAACAACGCCTACCGTGCGGAGCTGGAGAAGAAGGCGGGTCTCCGCTTCTCCGGCACCTCCCCGGACAACAAGCTGGTCGAGTACGTCGAGTACCCGCGCGACGTGCACCCCTACCTGGTGGCCACCCAGGCGCACCCGGAGCTGCGGTCCCGTCCGACCCGCCCCCACCCGCTCTTCGCCGGGCTGGTGAAGGCCGCGGTGGAACGCCGCCGGGCCGGGAGCTGATCTTCCCGGGATACCGTTGGCCGGGGTGTGCGCCCAGTGCGCGCACCCCGGTCTTCCCGTTTTCCGCGCGCTGGTGGAAGGACGCACCGATGCCCCTGAAGGACACCCCCGAGGAGTGGCCGGTCAACGAGACCGGTACGCCGTTCCGCGGTGCCAAGACGAGCGTCCGCACGGACCGCGTCGTCATGCCCGACGGCACGGTCGCCACCCGCGACTACCAGGTCCACCCCGGGTCGGTCGCCGTGGTCGCCCTGGACGCGCAGGACCGGGTCCTGGTGCTGCGCCAGTACCGGCACCCGGTACGGCACCGGCTGTGGGAGATCCCCGCGGGCCTGCTGGACGTCCCCGGCGAGAACCCGCTGCACGCCGCACAGCGGGAGCTGTACGAGGAGGCCCACGTCAAGGCCGAGGACTGGCGGGTGCTGACCGACGTCTACACCACCCCCGGCGGGTGCGACGAGGCGGTGCGCATCTTCCTGGCCCGGGGCCTCTCGGAGGCCGAGGGCGAGCGCTTCGAGGTCTCCGAGGAGGAGGCCGACATGGAGCTGGCGCGGGTGCCGCTCACGGAGCTGGTGCGCGGGGCGCTCGCGGGGGACCTGCACAACACCTGCCTCGTGGTCGGTGTGCTCTCGCTGACCGCCGCCCTGGCCGGGGAGGGCCTGCAGGCGCTGCGCCCCGCGGACGCCCCCTGGCCGGCGAGGCCCTTCGAGGCGTGAGGGGCGGCGCCCCGGGCCCTCGGGGCCGCCGCCCGGCACCATTGCGGCGGCCGTGCAAGCCGACTGATGTGACCATCGGTTGATCCGATCGGGCGTAGCGGCGGTCCGTCCCGCCCGCGCCACCGGGAAGGCCCCCGCCGGTCAACTAGGCTCGCCTCCATCGCCCGTACGGAGCCCCGGCGGGCTCGGCTCGTGCGCGGACGGACTGGAGCGTGGCCCGTGGCGGATCAGGCGCTGGACTCGATCGGCCCCGACCGGACGGAGGACCCCGTCCGGGCCGGCACCGGCGGTAGGGATCCCGTTCGGACCGGTACCGGCGGTACGGATCCCGACCGGGCCGGCACCGGCGGTAGGGATCCCGACCGGGCCCGCACCGGCGGTACGCGCGAGGCCGGGGACCCGGCGCCCCCGCCCCGGCGGCCGGGCGCCTTTCTCGGCAGGCAGCGCGAGCTGAAGTCGCTGCACGCGGACATCGAGCGGGCCGGCCTCGACACCCTCGCCGGCCGCGCGGCGGGCCGCGCCCGGGTGCTGCTGATCGCCGGACGCCCGGGCTCGGGGCGCACGTCACTCGCGGAGGAACTCGCCCGGGGCATCGCCGACCGCTACCCGGACGGGGTGTTCCGCGTCCGGCTGACCGAGCCCGGCGGCCGCCCGGTCCCCCTGGAGGAGGCCGCCCGCGGCCTGCTGGAGGAGCTGGGGACCGCGCCGTCCCCCGGAGCCGGCGACGACGAACTCACCGAGGCCGTCCGCGAGGCCCTGGCCGACCGGCGGGCGCTGCTCCTGGTCGACGACGCCCTCCGCGCCGAGGACGTGGACCTGCTGATCCCCGACGCTCCCGGCGTCCTCGTCCTCGCCGTCGCGCAGGGGCCGCTGACCGGTGTCAGCGGCGTACGGCCCTGCACCCTCGGGGGCATGGACGCCAAGTCCGCCATCGAACTGCTCACCCTCCACACCGGCGAGGTGCGCGTCACGGTCGATCCGCAGGCCGCCGAGGCGGTGGCCGAGGAGTGCGGCGGCCAGCCGGCCGCGCTGGCGCTGGTCGGCGGCTGGCTCGCGGCCCGCCCCGCGGCCTCGGTGGCCGACGCCGTCCGCCACCTGCGCGCGGTGCCCGAGGACGGCGCGCAGCCGCCGACCACCCGGCCGCTGGCCCGCGCCTTCCGCCTCGCCTACACCTCGCTCCCGGCCCCCGCCGCGCGGATACTGCGGCTGCTGGCCCTCGCCCCCGCCGGACGCGTCGACGCCCACACCGCCTCCGCGCTGGCCGGCTGCACCGTCTCCGCCGCCCGCACCACCCTCGACGACTTCGTCCGCCTCGGCCTGCTCCACGTGGCCGAGGGGGGCCACGAGGTGCCGGGCTGCCTGGCCGGCCTGCTGCGGGCCGAGTCGGAGGCGGTCGACCGACCCGCCGAGGTGCAGCTGGCCCGGGCGCGGATGCTGGAGCGCACCGTCCGCAGGCTCCAGGCCTGCCGTGCGGTCACCGAACCCGAGGGCAGCCCCGCCCGCCGCAAGCTCGCCGCCCTGCCGCGCGCGCTGCGTTTCTCCTCCGTGCCCGAGGCGGCCGCCTGGCTCTCCGCGGCACGCCCCGCCCTGCTGGCCTCCGCCCGGCTGGCCGTCGACGACGGCGGACTGGACACCCTCGCCCGACGCCTGGTGTCCGCGCTGGTCAGGGCCCTGGCGGCGCACCGGGGCACCGAGGCGGCGGCCCCCGACCTGTACGGGCTGCACCACCTCGTCCTGGACGTCGCCGAGCGTCGCGGACTCCACCGCGAGCGCGCCGCCGCCCTGCTCAACCTCGGCGACCTGGACGCCCGGACCGGCCGCACCGGGCAGGCGCTGGCCCGCTACCGGGCCGCGCTGGACGCCGGGCGGCTCGCCGGGGACGCCTATGCCACCGGTCGCGCCATGGAGTCGGTGGGCGGGGCCCACCAGGAGCGGGAGGACTGGCAGCGGGCCGCCGACTGGTACGGCAGGGCCCTGGCCCAGCGGCAGGCCCGCGGGGAGCGGGAGGACGAGGCCCGGCTGTACGGCAGGCTCGGCGGTGTGCAGACGTACGCGGGCCGCTACGGCGAGGCGCTGCGCAGCTGGCGGGCGGCCGTCGCGGGGTACCGCAGGCTCGGCGACGTGCCGGGCCGGGCGCGGGCGCTGAGCGAGCTGGCCCGGGTGCAGGAGTACGCGGGCCGCCCCGAGGAGTCGCTGCGGACCTGCCGGGAGGCCGTCGAGTGGGCGCGGCAGGCGGGTGACGGCCGCCTGCAGGCCGCTCTCCAGCTGCGGCTGGCGGACACCCTGGACCGCCTCGGGGACCCCTCGGCTGCGCAACTGCACCGTCACGCTGCGGAAAGACTCCTCGGAGAGGCCAGTTCCGCCTACGAAATCCGTGGTGGTTCCGAAGAAGATTGATGCTTTGCAAGGCTAGACAGCGGGAAGTCCTTCATTAGACTGGTCGATGCCGCGTGTTCGCGTGGTGTGTCCCGGTGCGCCCAGGTGCGTCTGGGTATCCATGGCATTGACCGTACTTTTCCCTCTGAGTCAAGGACCGTGATCGACGTGAAGGTCGGCATCCCCCGCGAGGTCAAGAACAACGAGTTCCGGGTGGCCATCACCCCCGCCGGTGTGCACGAGCTCGTGCGCCACGGCCACCAGGTCGTCATCGAGCAGGGAGCCGGTGAGGGCTCCTCGATCACGGACGCGGAGTTCGTCGCCGCCGGTGCGCAGATCCTGCCGACCGCCGACGAGGTCTGGGCCGCCGCGGACCTGCTGCTGAAGGTCAAGGAGCCCATCGCGGAGGAGTACCACCGCCTCCGCAAGGACCAGACGCTCTTCACCTACCTTCACCTCGCCGCCTCCCGCGAGTGCACGGACGCCCTGCTGGCCTCCGGCACCACCGCGATCGCCTACGAGACGGTCGAGACCGCGAACCGCGCCCTGCCGCTGCTCGCCCCGATGTCCGAGGTGGCGGGCCGCCTGGCACCGCAGGTCGGCGCCTACCACCTGATGCGCTCCGCGGGCGGCCGCGGCGTGCTGCCCGGCGGCGTCCCCGGCACCCACGCCGGTCGCGCCGTGGTCATCGGCGGCGGTGTCTCCGGCTGGAGCGCCACCCAGATCGCGGTCGGCATGGGCTTCCACGTGACCCTGCTCGACAAGGACGTCAACAAGCTGCGCGAGGCCGACAAGGTCTTCGGCACCAAGGTGCAGACCGTGGTCTCCAACGCCTTCGAGCTGGAGAAGGCCGTCGTCGAGGCCGACCTCGTCATCGGCGCCGTGCTCATCCCGGGCGCCAAGGCCCCGAAGCTGGTCACCAACGAGCTGGTCGCCAGGATGAAGCCCGGAAGTGTCCTTGTCGACATCGCGATCGACCAGGGCGGCTGCTTCGAGGACTCCCGCCCGACCACCCACGCCGAGCCGACCTTCCCGGTCCACGGCTCCGTCTTCTACTGCGTGGCCAACATGCCCGGCGCGGTCCCCAACACCTCCACCTACGCCCTCACCAACGCCACGCTGCCGTACATCGTGTCGCTGGCGAACAACGGCTGGGCCGAGGCGCTGCGCCGGGACGCCGCGCTGGCCAGGGGCCTCAACACCCATGACGGCAAGGTCGTTTACCAGGAGGTCGCGGAGGCCCACGGCCTGGAGGGCGTCGAACTCGCCTCGCTCCTCGGCTGACGGTCAACCGACGTCGTCAACATCACGTGTCCGGCCGGACCTTGCTCGCCAGGGTCCGGCCGGACGCGTTCCGCCCCGCCCCGTCCGGCGGGCTCAACTCGCGCCGAACGTAACCCTTTAACCGTTTCGCTCCCCCCTGAAACGGGCGCATCGGGGCGCGTGCGGAGGGGCGCGCGCCCTTGACAGGGCGGGGTGGAGTTGCCGACACATCGGGCCGGGTCCGGCGGATTGTGTTGCTGCGGACCGGTGACACGCCATAGAGTCGCAAACCGTCGGCATGGTGCCACACTGACCTATCGATAAGTTTCCTGGTCACGTCCAAGGAGGTAAGACGACTTGTGAATGAGTCGACAATTACTCCGGAGGGCGGTCACCCGGGAACGGGTGCGGGACAGGACCCGCAGACCGCCCTCGGCGCCGTCGGCTCCGTCGCCGTCCGCCCCTCCGCGCCCCACCGGCACACGACGCACATGACGACACCCCACACGATGCAGACGATGGACGGCCCACACGTGAACGCCATGGCCGGCAACGAGAGTGGCCGAGAGTCCACCCACTTCGCCGCCTACGAGGAAGTCCCCGAAGGGCACTTCTACGACCCCGACGCCGAGTACGAGCCCGATCCCGAGTACGCGGCCACCCTGGCGCCCGACGCCGCGCGCCAGCGCCGCGAGCGCATCGGCCCCACCGGACGGCCCCTGCCGTACTTCCCGATCCCGGGCCCGCTGACCGACCACGGCCCCGCGAAGATCATCGCGATGTGCAACCAGAAGGGCGGCGTCGGCAAGACCACGTCGACCATCAACCTGGGGGCCGCGCTCGCCGAGTACGGCCGCCGGGTGCTGCTCGTCGACTTCGACCCGCAGGGCGCCCTGTCCGTGGGCCTCGGGGTGAACCCGATGGAGCTCGACCTCACCGTCTACAACCTCCTGATGGAGCGGGGGATGTCGGCGGACGAGGTCCTGCTGAAGACCGCCGTGCCCAACATGGACCTGCTGCCGAGCAACATCGACCTCTCCGCCGCCGAGGTGCAGCTGGTGAGCGAGGTCGCCCGCGAGTCCACCCTCCAGCGCGCCCTCAAGCCCCTGCTGGCCGACTACGACTACATCGTGATCGACTGTCAGCCCTCGCTCGGCCTGCTGACGGTGAACGCCCTGACGGCGGCCCACAAGGTGATCGTCCCGCTGGAGTGCGAGTTCTTCGCCCTGCGCGGCGTCGCCCTGCTCACCGAGACCATCGAGAAGGTCCAGGAGCGGCTCAACCCCGAGCTGGAACTCGACGGGATCCTCGCCACCATGTACGACTCGCGCACCGTGCACAGCCGCGAGGTGCTGGCGCGGGTGGTGGAGGCCTTCGACGAGCACGTCTACCACACGGTCATCGGCCGGACCGTGCGCTTCCCGGAGACCACGGTCGCCGGGGAGCCGATCACCACCTACGCCTCCAACTCCGTCGGCGCCGCCGCCTACCGCCAGCTCGCCAGGGAGGTGCTCGCCCGGTGTCACGCCGAGTGAGTCTGCCCGGAGCCGACGAGCTGTTCCGTACGACCGGTGGCATGCCGCTCCAGGCGTCCGGCCCGCGCAAGCAGGCCGCCGGTGAGCCCCGGGTGCCCGCCCCGGCCGGGGAGGGCGACCCGGCCCAGGGCCAGGCCCCCGAGGGTGCCCGCGAGCACACCGCCGCCGACACCGAGACGGTCGGGGAGCAGCGCAGCCGGGGTGAGGCCGCCGACCAGGCGGGCACCCCGGCGGCTCCCGCCGCCGGAGCGCCCCGGACCCGCCGGGCGCCCGCCGCCGCGGACGCCGCCGCGTCCCCCCGGCGGCGCGGCCGCGGGGTCAACCGCCGCCCCAGCGGGCGCGAGCGCCACGACGAGAAGATCACCGTCTACGTCTCCGCCGAGGAGCTGATGGACCTGGAGCACGCGCGGCTGGTCCTGCGCGGCGAGCACGGGCTCGCCGTCGACCGCGGCCGCATCGTCCGCGAGGCGGTGGCCGTGGTGCTGGCGGACCTGGAGCAGCGCGGCGACGCGAGCATCCTGGTGAGGCGCCTGCGCGGCCGGTGAGGCCCTGCGACGCGAGCATCCTGGTGGGGCGCCTGCGCGGCCGGTGAGCCGGTGCGCGCGGTAGCCTGCGGCTGCCCCGCCTGCGCCGCTCCCCTGGACCGCCATGCCTCCGACCGACGACTCCCTCCGTGCTCCGCGCCACCGCCGTGCGCTCGGGCGGGGACCGGGAGCGACCGGCGCCGGGGCAGAGGCGCCCGCGCCCGCACCTCCGGCCGGCAGCGGGCCCGCCGACGTCCAGGACGCGCCCGAGGCGCCCGGGGCGCCCCCGGTCGGCGAGGCCGCCGTGCGGGACGTGGAGCCGGGCGGTACCGCCGTCCCGCCGCCCGCCGGGCCCGAGGCGCCCCCCGCGCCGGAGGTCCCCGCCGAACCCGCGTCCGCCGGGCCCGCGTCCGCCGGGCCCGCGTCCGCCGGGCCCGCGTCCGCCGGGCCCGCGTCCGCCGGGCCCGCGTCCGCCGAACCCGCGTCCGCCGAACCCGCGTCCGCGTCCGAGCCGGAGGCGCCCATCGAGCCCGCCCCCGAGCCCGAGCCCGCCCCCGAGCCCGAGCCCGCCCCCGAGCCCGAGCCTGCCCCCGAGCCCGAGCCCGCCCCCGAGCCCGAGGCGCCCCCCGCGCCGGAGGTCCCAACCGAGCCGGAGGCGCCCGCGCCCGCCTCCGCGGCCCCGCCGCACCTCCCCGGCGCCCCCGCGCAGGCCGGCGCGTGCGCCGCGGCGCACGAGAAGGACGGCGGCACGGGCGCCGAGGGCCGGTTCACCGTCCGGCTGGCGAACTTCGAGGGCCCCTTCGACCTGCTGCTCCAGCTGATCGCCAAGCACCGGCTGGACGTCACCGAGGTCGCCCTCTCGCAGGTCACCGACGAGTTCATGGCCCATATCCGGGCCATGGGGCCCGACTGGGACCTCGACCAGACCACCGAGTTCCTGGTCGTCGCCGCCACCCTCCTCGACCTGAAGGCCGCCCGGCTGCTGCCCGCCGCCGAGGTGGAGGACGAGGCGGACCTCGCGCTCCTGGAGGCCCGCGACCTGCTCTTCGCCCGGCTGCTGCAGTACCGCGCCTACAAGGAGATCGCCCGCATCCTGGAGGAGCGGCTGGAGGGCGAGGCGCGGCGCTTCCCCCGCACCGTCGGGCTGGAGCCCCACCACGCCGCACTGCTCCCCGAGGTGGTCATCGGCATCGGAGCCGAGGGCTTCGCCCGGCTGGCGGTCAAGGCCATGCTGCCCCGGCCCGCGCCGCAGGTGTACGTGGACCACATCCACGCGCCGCTGGTCAGCGTCCGCGAGCAGGCCGCGGTCCTCGTCGCCCTGCTCCGCGAGCGCGGCACCGCCACCTTCCGGGAGCTGACCGAGGGCGCCGGGGACACCCTGACCGTGGTCGCGCGGTTCCTCGCCCTGCTGGAGCTCTACCGGGAGAAGGCGCTCACCCTGGATCAGCCCGAGGCGCTGGGGGAGCTGACCGTGACCTGGTCGCCCGAGGCGGGCGAGGGGGTCGCGGTCACCGACGAGTTCGACCGAGCCGTGGAGGAGAAGCCGTGAGCGAGCTCAAGCCCGCGCTGGAGGCCGTGCTGATGGTCGTGGACGAACCCGCGACCGAGGAGCACCTCGCCCAGGTCCTGGAGCAGCCCCGCCGGGCCGTCGCGGACGCGCTGCGCGAGCTGGCCGACGAGTACACCGTGCAGGGCCGCGGCTTCGAGCTGCGACTGGTCGCCGGTGGGTGGCGCTTCTACAGCCGGCCCGAGCACGCGGACGCGGTCGAGCGCTTCGTCCTCGACGGCCGGCAGGCCCGGCTGACCCAGGCCGCCCTGGAGACCCTGGCGGTCGTCGCCTACCGGCAGCCGGTCAGCCGCTCGCGGGTCTCCGCGGTCCGCGGCGTGAACTGCGACGGCGTGATGCGCACCCTCCTCCAGCGGGGCCTGGTGGAGGAGGCGGGCACGGAACCCGAGACAGGTGCGATCCTGTACAGGACGACGAACTACTTCCTGGAGCGGCTGGGCCTGCGCGGCCTGGACGAGCTGCCGGAACTCGCGCCCTTCCTCCCCGAGGCGGACGCGGTCGAGGCGGAGTCCCGGGAGGCGGTCCCGTCGTTCGATCCGGACGAACCGGATCGCATGGACGCAGACGACACAAAGACGGAACTGTGATGCGAAGCAGCGGCAGGAACAGCAGCGGAAACAACGGCGGGAGCCGTGGTGGCAACAGCGGCGGCCGCGGCAGCAGCGGCGGCGGGCGCGGCAACTACCGCGGCGCCGGCAACGGCCGCGACGAGCGGCAGGGCGGGAGCAGGCCGCGCAGGCCCCGTCCCGAGGAGCGCCGCTACGACGTGGGGGACACCCCCGAGGCCCGCAAGGGCCGCGGCGGCGCGGCGCGCGGCGGTGCCAAGGGCGGCCCGCGGCAGTCGCCCCAGCGCGGCGGCGGCCGTACCGCCCCGGCCCGCTCCCGCGAGTACGACGCCCGCACCGAGGAGCGCAACCGGGAGCGCTACGCCGACAAGCCCGTGGTCAAGACGCCGAAGACCTTCGGCGACCAGGAGGGCGAGCGCCTGCAGAAGGTGCTCGCCCGGGCGGGCATGGGCTCCCGCCGCGCCTGCGAGGAGCTCATCGACGCGGGCCGCGTGGAGGTCAACGGCCGGATCGTCGTGGAGCAGGGCGTGCGCGTCGACCCGGAGAAGGACGAGATCAAGGTCGACGGCCTCACCGTGGCCACGCAGTCCTACCTCTTCTTCGCGCTGAACAAGCCCGCCGGGGTGGTCTCCACCATGGAGGACCCGGACGGCCGGCAGTGCCTGGGCGACTACGTCACCAACCGCGAGACCCGCCTGTTCCACGTGGGCCGGCTCGACACGGAGACCGAGGGCATCATCCTGCTCACCAACCACGGAGAGCTCGCCCACCGCCTCACGCACCCCCGGTACGGCGTGAAGAAGACCTACCTCGCCGCGGTCCAGGGCCCCCTGCCGCGCGAGGTGGGCCGGCGCCTGAAGGACGGCATCCAATTGGAGGACGGCTACGCCCGCGCCGACCACTTCCGCGTGGTCGAGCAGACCGGGAAGAACTACCTGGTCGAGGTGGTCCTCCACGAGGGCCGCAAGCACATCGTGCGCCGGATGCTCGCCGAGGCGGGCTTCCCGGTGGAACGCCTGGTGCGCACGGCCTTCGGGCCGATCTCGCTCGGCGACCAGAAGTCCGGCTGGCTGCGCCGCCTGACCAACACCGAGGTCGGGATGCTGATGAAGGAGGTCGGCCTCTAGGCCCTTGCGGGAGGCCTTCCCGCCCGCGTGCCCAGGAGCCCGCGACCCCTCGGGGTCGCGGGCTCCTCGCGTCGCGCCCCGGCCCGGGGCCGCTGCCCGAACCTCCTTGCGCGGAGCGGCGGGAGCTTTTATAGTCACCTTGACTTTTAAGGGGGTCGGGATGAATCCCGCGGACCTGCTCCGCCTTCTCCAGCAGCCGCTCTTCACGCTGCTCGGCACGCCCGTCGCCTGGGCCGAGGTCCTCGGCTTCGGCAGCGGTGCGCTGTGCGTCTGGCTGGTGGCCCGCCAGCACCTCGCCAACTGGCCCGTCGGCATCGCCAACAACCTCCTGTTCCTCCTGCTCTTCACCCAGGCCGGGCTCTACGCCGACGCCGGCCTCCAGATCGTCTTCATCGCCCTCGCCGCCTTCGGCTGGTGGACCTGGACCCACGGGGGTGGACCGGGCTCCGACCGGCTGCCGGTGCGGCGCACCACGCGCACCGAGTGGCTCGCGCTGCTCGCGGCGGGGGCGGTGGGGACCGCGGCGCTCACCCTGCTGCTGGCCCGGGCCACGGACTCCACCGTGCCCTTCTGGGACGCCCTGACCACCGTGCTGTCCCTGGCCGCGACGTACGGGCAGTGCCGGAAGCTGGTGGAGTCCTGGTGGCTGTGGATCGCGGCCGACGTGGTCTACATCCCGCTCTACGCCCACAAGGAGCTCTACCTGACCTCGCTGCTGTACGCGGGCTTCCTGACCCTGTGCCTGGCCGGGCTGCGGAACTGGCGGCGCGACCTCGCCGCGGGCGACGCCCGCCCGGCCCTGGAGGCCGCCGCATGAGCCGCCACGGACACGGACTGGTGCTCGGCAAGTTCTATCCGCCGCACGCGGGCCACCACCACCTCGTCCGCACCGCCGCGGCCCGCTGCGAGCGGCTCACCGTGCTGGTCTGCGCCGCCTCCGTGGAGAGCGTCCCGCTCGCCGACCGGGTCGCCTGGATGCGCGAGGTCCACCCCGGGGTGCGGGTGGTCGGAGCCGTCGACGACCACCCCGTCGACCTGTACGACGAGGCCGTGTGGGACGCGCACATGTCGGTCTTCACCACGGCCGTCCCCGAACCCGTCGACGCGGTCTACACCTCCGAGGAGTACGGGGACGAGCTCGCCCGGCGCCTCGGCGCGGTCCATGTGTGCGTCGACCCGGACCGCGCGGCCTTCCCGGTCTCCGGCACCGCCGTGCGCCGCGACGCGGCCGGCTGCTGGGACTTCCTCGCCGCGCCCGTGCGCGCCGCGCTGACCCGCCGCGTCGTCGTCCTCGGCGCGGAGTCCACCGGCACCACCACGCTCTCCAGGGCCCTCGCCGAGCACTACCGCGCCCGCGGCGGCGTCTGGGGCCGCACCCGGTGGGTCGCCGAGTACGGCCGCGCCCACAGCGAGCGGCGGCTCGCCGAACTCCGGGCCCGCAGACCGGAGGCCGACTTCTCCGAGGTCGCCTTCGCCTCCGGGGAGTTCCCCCTGATCGCCCGGGAGCAGGCGGCCCGGGAGGAGGCCGCGGCCCGGGACGGCTCGCCCCTCCTCGTCTGCGACACCGACGCGTTCGCGACCACCGTCTGGCACGAGCGCTACCTCGCGACCCCCTACCCGGGCGCACCCGAACCGCGCACCCAGCACCTGTGGATCCTCACCGACCACACCGGGGTGCCCTTCGAGGACGACGGCCTGCGCGACGGAGAGCACCTGCGCCCCTGGATGACCGAGCGCTTCCGTGACGGACTCCGGCGCACCGGCCGCCCCTTCCTGGAGGTCACCGGCCCGCACGAGCAGCGGCTGGCCGCGGCCGTCGAGGCGGTCGACGCCTGCCTGGACGAGGGGCTGACCTTCGCCGACCCGCTGCCCGCCCAGGCCCCGCCCGCCCCGGGAGGCCGCTGATGCAGGGCTACGACCCCTCCGCCTTCCCGCCGTTCGCCGTGACCGTGGACCTCGCCGTCTTCACCGTCCGCGCCATGCGGCTGCACGTACTCCTCGTCGAGCGGGGCCAGGACCCCCACCAGGGCCGCTGGGCCCTGCCCGGCGGCTTCCTGCTCCCGCACGAGGCCGCCGAGCAGGCCGCCCGCCGGGAGCTCGCGGAGGAGACCGGGCTGTCCTGCGACACCACCGAGGGGCTCCACCTGGAGCAGCTGCGCACCTACAGCGACCCCGACCGCGACCCGCGGATGCGCGTCGTCTCCGTCGCCTTCACCGCCCTGGTGCCCGACCTCCCCGAACCCCGGGGCGGCGGCGACGCGGCCCGGGCCCGCTGGACCCCGCGCGACGAGGCGTCGCCCCTCGCCTTCGACCACGACCGCATCCTCGCGGACGCCCACGAACGCATCGGCGCCAAACTGGAGTACACCTGCCTGGCGACCGCCTTCTGCCCGGCCGCCTTCACCCTCGGCGAACTCCGGCAGGTCTACGAGACCGTCTGGGGCGTCGCCCTGGACCGGCCCAACTTCCGCCGCAAGGTGCTCGCGACGCCCGGCTTCGTCGAACCGGTGGCCGGCGGCCCCCGGCGCACCGGCGCCCGGGGCAAGCCCGCGGCCCTGTACACCGCGGGCCCCGCCCGCTCCCTCCACCCTCCGCTGCTGCGCCCGGAAGGACGGCCCCGATGACCCTCACCGCACCCGCCCGCGAGGCCTCCACCCCACCCGGGAAGCGGGCCGCCACCGGCGCGCTGCTCGGGCTGGCGCTCGGGGACGCCCTCGGCTTCCCCACCGAGTTCAGCGACGTCCCCCGCATCCTCGCGACCTGGGGACCCTGGCGCGAGATGCCCCTCCCCGCACCCGCCCGCGTCACCGACGACACCCAGATGACGCTGGCCCTCGGCCGCGGGCTGCGCACGGCCATGTCCCGGGGCCTGCTCGTCGGCTCGCGGCTGGTCCGCCCGGTGCGCGAGGAGTTCGTCGACTGGTACCACTCCCCGGACAACAACCGCGCCCCCGGGCGGACCTGCCTGGTCGCCTGCCGCCTGCTCGACGGGGACGCGCCCTGGCAGCAGGCGAGCCAGACCGGGTCCAAGGGGTGCGGCGCCAACATGCGCGTGGCCCCCGTCGGCCTGGCCCCCGGCCTCGACGACGGGCAGCGCGCGGGCGCCGCCCAGCTCCAGTCCGCCCTCACCCACGGCCACCCCACCGCCCTGGCGGCCAGCGACCTCACCGCGCGGGCCGTCCACCTCCTCGCCCGGGGCGAGGACCCCTCCGACCTGGTCGGCCTGCTCCGGTCCTACGCCCTGGAGGCGCGCACCCGCTACCACGAGCGCTGGCTCGGCGACCTGTGGCGGCACGCCACCGCCGACCCCTCCCCGGGGGCCTTCATCGCCCGCGGCTGGGACGAGTGCCTGGCCGTCCTGGACCGCCTCGACGCCGCACTGCGCGCACCGGAGCCGGAAGCGGACCCCTGCCTGGCCACCGGCGACGGCTGGATCGCCGAGGAGGCGCTGGCGACGGCGCTGCTGTGCTTCCTGATGTTCCCCGGGGAGCCGCTCACCGTCCTGCGTCGCGCGGCCTGCACACGCGGCGACTCCGACTCGATCGCCGCCCTCGCGGGCGCCTTCGCGGGCGCCCACCTGGGCGCCGGCGCCTGGCCCGCCGACTGGACCGCGCGGATCGAGTACCGCCCCGAACTCCTGGAACTCGGAGCGCTCTGGGACGCTTGAGCGATGACCGCATTGCGCCGCGCCGGAGTCCACGCCGACCTCTCCGCCGTCACCGCCGAAGAGCCCCATCCGCTGGTCTTCGCGACCGTCTCGGGGGCCCACCTGTACGGCTTCCCCTCCCGGGACTCCGACGTGGACCTGCGCGGCGCACACCTCCTGCCCGCCGCCGACCTCGTCGGCCTGCGCGAGCCGGAGGAGACCCGCACCGCCATGCGGGACGCCGACGGCACCGAACTCGACCTGGTCACCCACGACCTGCGCAAGTTCGTCCGGCTGCTGCTGCGGCGGAACGGCTATGTGCTGGAGCAGCTGCTCTCCCCGCTCGTCGTCCGCACCGGCGAGACGCACCGGGAACTCGCCTCCCACGCCCCCGGCGTGCTGACCTCCCACCACGCCCACCACTACCGGGGGTTCGCCACCACCCAGTGGCGCCTGTTCGGCAGGACGGGGGAGCTCAAGCCGCTGCTCTACACCTACCGCGCCCTGCTCACCGGCATCCACCTCCTGCGCAGCGGCCGGGTGGAGGCCCATCTGCCCACCCTCCACGGCGAGGTCGCCGAGGCGCCCGGGCGCCTGCCCGAGCTGATCGCCGCCAAGGAGGCGGCCGAGCACGGCGTGGCGGAGGCGGGCCTGGACACCGAGGCGGTCCGGTCCGAGGTCGAGCACCTGCACACCGTGCTCGACGCGGCGCAGGCCGCGACCCGCCTCCCCGGGCAGCCCTCAGCCGGAGCGGCGCTGCACGACCTGCTGGTCCGCGTACGACTCGGCTGAGGCGCGCCGGGCCCGGAAGAGGAAGTCCTCGACCCGGGCCAGATCGGGCTCCGCGGGCAGCGGGGTGCCGGACAGGGCCGCGTCCGCCTCGTCGGCCAGCCGGGCCATCCAGGCGGCCACCCGCTCCCAGGGGACCTCGCCCCGCTTGACCGCGAGCAGCGCCTCCCGCTCCTCGCCCACCTCGACCACCAGCCTGCCCGTGCGCAGCAGGTCCCGGCAGGAGGCCAGGAGCCGCACCAGGTGCATGGCGTGCTTCCAGCGGGGCGCCCCGCGGGTGCGCAGATCCGCCTCCAGCTTCCGGCGCTGCCCGTGCGCGTAGCGGACGAAGGTGGCGTGCGCCTGCCGGGAGAGGAAGGCCCCGCGCAGGAAGAGCAGTTCGCGCCCGATGTCGTCGACGTGCTCGACGAGGGGGGAGTGGAGGCACTCCAGCACGTTCGGGTTGGCGCGCAGAGCCAGTGCCAGGAAGCGCTCCAGCTCCCAGGAGAACTGCTCCTCGGCAGGGCCCTCGACATGGGTGGGCGGTTTGTCGAAGGCCCAGTACAGCGGTGCCGGAGCGAGGAACACGCCGCGGCGGTCCGTGTCACTGTCCTCGGTGGCCAGCCCGAAGGCCCGCGATCCCGTCACACAGGCGTACACGGTGTGGTCGAGCACGAGGGCTGCGGGGTCCTGCGGGCCGGGAGGGGACGCGGTGTTCACGGCCCGAGGCTACGCCGCCCCGCCGCGCGGCCGGGAGCCGGCCCGTGACCTGCCCGAAGTCCCTCCGGGCCAGCCTTCCGCAGCCGCGCCCGTGCCGTCGAACCGGACACGCTGCCCGTCAAGCGGGTCCACCCCGGCACCCCGCCCCGTCCGGGCGGCCTCCAAGCTCGTCGACGGCCGCCCCGCGGGCCGGGCCGCCCTCCCCGGGCGGCGGCACCCTCACCGTCGACCTCGCCACCGGGGCAGCCGGGCACCGCCCCGGCGAGCCCGGCACCCTGCGCTTCCACGGACTGCCGGAAGGCGAGAAGGACGCGACCCACCGGCTCATCGGGGAGCGCATCACCGGGCGGGCCTCCACCGCCCCGGGCGGGAGCTGTACGGACCCCCCGGCGCCGTGCGAAGCCGCCCCGGGTGGGCCGCTCAGACCAGGCGGACGGAGTCCCCGGAGACCGTGATCTGCTTCGGCGGCAGCGGCCGGGTCGCCGGACCCACCGCCACGGAGCCGTCCGCGACACGGAACCTGCTGCCGTGGCAGGGGCAGGCGATCAGCCCGTCGCCGACCGATGCCACCGTGCAGCCCTGGTGCGTGCAGATCGCCGAGAAGGCGCGGAACTCCCCCTCCTGCGGCTGGGTGACCACCACCTCCTGGTCCGCCAGGACGACTCCGCCGCCGACCGGGACCTCGGAGGCGGCGGTGAGCTCCTCGCCGGCCGGGGGCGCCGTGGCGGAGCCCGAGGCGCCGTCGGAGGGCGTGGGGGAGGTGGGCGTCCCGGCGGGGGACCCGGTGGGCTCCGGGGTCCCGCCGTCTCCGTCCCCGCAGCCCGCCGCCAGCGAGACGGCGGCCGCCGCGCCCGCCGCCAGGACCGCTCTGCGCTGCGCGCCCATGCCGTGACTCCCTCGTGTCCGCCTGCACCGGCTCCGAGCATCCCCCGCCGCCGGCCGCCCCCGGCGCAGGCGCGCCAGCGGCGGCCCACCGCCCGGCGGACCGCGGGACGGGCCCGGGCGGGACCGGCGGGCGCGCGGGGCAGCCCGTACGCTGAGCGCGGGCCCGCCGCCCCACCGACGGCGCCACCCGCCCGCACCCGCCCGCATCCCTAGGACGCCCACCCGTGAGAACCGCGCTCGTCATCGGAACCGGACTGATCGGCACCTCGGCCGCGCTCGCCCTCGCGGGCCGGGGCGTCCGGGTCCACCTCGTCGACCACGACGCGGCACAGGCCCGCACCGCCGCCGCGCTCGGCGCCGGCACCGACGAGGCGCCGGAGGGCCCCGTGGACCTGGCCGTGGTGGCCGTCCCGCCCGCCCACACCGCCGCCGCCCTCGCCGAGGCGATGAAGGCCGGACGGGCCCGGGGCTACCTCGACGTCGCCAGCGTCAAGGGCGGTCCGCGCCGCGAGCTGGAGCGGCTCGGCGTCGACCTGTCCGCCTACATCGGCACGCACCCGATGTCCGGCAAGGAGACCTCGGGCCCCCTCGCCGCCACCGCGGACCTCTTCGAGGGACGGCCCTGGGTGCTCACCCCGACCCCCGGCACGGACACCGAGGTGCTCAACCTCGCCCTGGAACTGGTGGCCCTGTGCCGGGCCGTGCCGGTCGTCATGGACGCCGACGCCCACGACCGGGCCGTCGCCCTCGTCTCGCACACCCCTCAGCTGGTGTCCTCGCTGGTGGCCGCGCGCCTGGAGGCGGCGGACGACACCGCCGTCCGGCTCTGCGGCCAGGGCATCCGGGACGTCACCCGGATCGCGGCCTCCGACCCGCGGATGTGGGTCGACATCCTCGCCGCCAACCCCGGCCCGGTCGCCGACGTGCTCGCCGAGGTCGCCGCCGACCTGGACGAGACCGTGCGGGCGCTGCGCGCCCTGCACACCGGGGACGCCACCGAGCGCCGCGGCGCGGCCCGGGGCGTGGAGGGCGTGCTGCGCCGCGGCAACGCCGGCCGCGCCCGGGTCCCCGGCAAGCACGGCGCCGCCCCGGCGGCGTACGAGACCGTCGCGGTGCTGATCAGCGACCAGCCCGGCGAGCTGGCGCGGATCTTCGCCGATGCCGGCCGGATCGGCGTGAACATCGAGGACGTCCGCATCGAGCACGCCACCGGGCAGCAGGCGGGCGTGGTGCAGCTGATGGTGGAACCCGCCGCGGCCCAGGTCCTCGGAGCCGCCCTGCGGGAGCGCGGCTGGGCGCTGCGCCCGTAGCGCGCGGCGCCCCGCGCCGCCGCCCCCGGAGCCCCGGGCTCCGGGGGCCCACTCCGCGTGCAGGAGGGACCTCCGGCACTCGGTAACCTTGTGCTGTGCCCCCGGCGGCCCCGCCGCCGGCCCTCCCGCAGACCTGAAAGGTGTCCGACACCGTGGAATCCGTGATCGTCGCCATCGACGGCCCCTCCGGCACGGGCAAGTCGAGCACCTCGAAGGCCGTCGCCTCGGCCCTCGGGCTCAGCTACCTGGACACCGGCGCCCAGTACCGCGCCATCACCTGGTGGATGCTGTCCAACGGGATCGACACCGCCGACCCGCTCGCGATCGCGAGCGCCGCGGGCAAGCCCGTGATCGAGTCCGGCACCGACCCGGCCGCCCCCGCCATCACCGTCGACGGCGTCGACGCCTCCGGGCCCATCCGCACCCAGGAGGTCACCTCCAAGGTCAGCGCCGTCAGCGCGGTGCCCGAGGTGCGGGAGGTGATCACCGGGCTGCAGCGCTCCATCGCCGCGGCGGCCGCGCGGGGCATCGTCGTGGAGGGGCGGGACATCGGCACCACCGTGCTGCCCGACGCCGACCTGAAGATCTTCCTCACCGCCTCGCCGGAGGCCCGCGCGGCCCGGCGCAGCGGCGAGATCAAGGGCTCGGACGTGGCCGCCACGCGCGCCGCGCTGGTCGCCCGGGACGCGGCCGACTCCGGCCGCAAGACCTCCCCGCTGGCCAAGGCCGACGACGCGGTGGAGGTCGACACGACCGAGCTCACCCTCCAGCAGGTGGTGGAGCGCGTGGTGGCCCTGGTCGAGGAGCGCCGCGACGCGCTGCCGGGGGCCGGGGAGCGGACGGCCGCCCGGTGACCGCTCCCTCCCTGAAGGGCGCGGCCGCCGGCAGACGGATCGGCATAGGCCTCATGCGGGGCCTGTGGCGCCCCCGCGTGCTGGGCGCCTGGCGCGTACCGGCCGAGGGGCCCGTGATCCTCGCCGTCAACCACGCGCACAACATCGACGGCCCGATGCTCATGGGCACCGCGCCGCGCCCCGTGCACTTCCTGATCAAGAAGGAGGCCTTCGTCGGGCCCCTGGGGTCCTTCCTGTCCGGTATCGGCCAGGTGCCCGTGGACCGGACGGCGGCCGACCGCACGGCGATAGGCAGCGCCCTCGGCATCCTGGAGCGCGGCGGGGTCCTCGGGATCTTCCCCGAGGGCACCCGGGGCGAGGGCGACTTCGCCTCGCTCCGGGCCGGGCTGGCGTACTTCGCCGTCCGCAGCGGTGCCCCGATCGTGCCCGTCGCGGTGCTGGGCAGCACGGACCGCCGGGGCCGTCTGGTGCCGCAGCTCCCGCCGCTGCGCAGCCGCGTCGACCTCGTCTTCGGCGACCCCTTCGCCGCGGGCGACGGCAGCGGCCGCCGCACGCGCAGGGCGCTCGACGAGGCGACCGCGCTCATCCAGGAGCGGCTCACCTCCCACCTGGAAAACGCCAGGCGCCTGACCGGGCGCTGAGCGAGACTTGACCCGAGTGACGGGCCGCCCGACGCGGCCTGGTGACGAACGAGGAACGGACTTCATGAACGACCAGCACGACCACGGAGCACTCGGCGACGCCGAGTACGCGGAGTTCATGGAGCTCGCCGCGGAAGAGGGCTTCGACGTCGAGGACGTCGAGGGCGCGATCGAGGAGGCCGGCCACGGCCCGCTCCCCGTCCTCGCCATCGTCGGCCGCCCCAACGTCGGCAAGTCGACCCTGGTGAACCGTGTGATCGGCCGCCGTGAAGCGGTCGTGGAGGACCGGCCGGGCGTCACCCGCGACCGCGTCACCTACGAGGCCGAGTGGGCGGGCCGCCGCTTCAAGGTCGTCGACACCGGCGGCTGGGAGCAGGACGTCCTCGGCATCGACGCCTCCGTCGCCGCGCAGGCCGAGTACGCCATCGAGGCCGCCGACGCGGTCGTCTTCGTCGTCGACGCCACCGTGGGGGCCACCGACACCGACGAGGCCGTCGTGAAGCTGCTGCGCCGGGCCGGCAAGCCTGTGGTGCTCTGCGCCAACAAGGTCGACGGGCCCAGCGGCGAGGCCGACGCCACCGCCCTGTGGTCCCTCGGCCTCGGTGAGCCGCACCCGGTCTCCGCGCTCCACGGCCGCGGCACCGGCGACATGCTCGACGCGGTGCTGGAGGCCCTGCCCGACGCCCCGGCGCAGACCTTCGGCACCCCCGTCGGCGGTCCGCGCCGCATCGCCCTGATCGGCCGCCCGAACGTCGGCAAGTCCTCGCTGCTCAACAAGGTCGCCCGCGAGGAGCGCGTGGTGGTCAACGAACTCGCCGGCACCACCCGCGACCCGGTGGACGAGCTCATCGAACTCGGCGGGACCACCTGGAAGTTCGTCGACACCGCGGGCATCCGCCGCCGGGTCCACCTCCAGGAGGGCGCCGACTACTACGCCTCGCTGCGCACCGCGGCCGCCGTCGAGAAGGCCGAGGTCGCCGTCGTCCTGATCGACGCGGGCGAGAGCATCAGCGTGCAGGACCAGCGCATCATCACCATGGCCGTGGAGGCGGGCCGTGCCATGGTCATCGCCTACAACAAGTGGGACACCCTCGACGAGGAGCGGCGCTACTACCTGGAGCGCGAGATCGAGACCGAGCTGGGCCAGGTCGCCTGGGCCCCCCGGGTCAACGTCTCGGCGCGTACCGGCCGCCACATGGAGAAGCTCGTCCCGGCCATCGAGACGGCCCTCGCCGGCTGGGAGACCCGCGTCCCCACCGGTCGGCTGAACTCCTTCCTGGGCGAGCTGGTCGCCGCCCACCCGCACCCGATCCGGGGCGGCAAGCAGCCCCGCATCCTCTTCGGTACGCAGGCGGGCACCAAGCCGCCCCGCTTCGTGCTCTTCGCCTCGGGTTTCCTGGAGCACGGCTACCGCCGCTTCGTGGAGCGCAGGCTGCGCGAGGAGTTCGGCTTCGAGGGCACGCCCCTGCACATCTCCGTCCGGGTGCGCGAGAAGCGCGGCCGCAAGAAGTGACGCGCTGACAGGTCGCCGCCCGGGTGCCCGGGACCGCCGCGGCGGTCCCGGGCACCCGGGCGGTGGCCGTCCCGCGCCCGGGTGGTCGGAGCGCTGCCCGCTCACACCCCCCGGCGGGGGGCGGGGGGCAGCGCGGCGGGCTGGTAGCCGCCCGGGGGCCGTACCACCTGGTGGTACGGCTGCCAGTGGCCCTGCTGGTGGCCCGGGCCGGTCGGCCCGGACCGGGTGCTGTGCAGTCCGGTGGTTCCGAACGCCCGGAACCCGATGTGCTCCTCGCCGCTGCGGTCGCCCGGGAGCGTCCTGAAGGCTCTCAGGTACTCCGAGTAGAGCGCGTCGTAGATCGGCGTCGGCGACATACCGGACGAACCGTCACGGACGGGGCGCATCGAGGGGATCTGGCTCTGGTACGGCTGGCGGGCTGGGTCGTATGTGTGCACGTACGTGCAACGACGGGACGGCCCCGCGGATGCGGTCGGCGCCCCGCCCTGTTCCGCGGCATGGCGAAGCCCCAGGCCACCGCCTCGCAGGACCGTCGGGGGCGGTGCCCGGGCGCACGCCGGCGGGCGGCACCGGGAGGGAGGGGGCTCCCGGCACCGCCCGGACCGGGGCCCGCGCCCGCACCGGCGCGAGCGGCGGCCGCCCCGGCGGGGCGCCCGGCGCGGAGCGGACCGGCTCCCGCCGGTCCGGGGGCCTCAGGTACCGGCCAGCGGCATGGTCGCCGCCACCAGGCGCCCGTTCGCGGCCGCCTTCTCCAGGGCATCGCGGAGCAGGTCCTCGCGCGGCTGCTGGCCGATCGAGCCCACCGGGGCCGCGAAGACCAGCACGTTCTGCGTCTTGTTGGCCGCCGTGCGCCAGCCGTCGGTGACCTGGAGCGGCTGGTGCGCCTGCCACCAGGCGACCGGGCTGCCACCGCCCGCGGCGGGCTGGAGCACGGCGTGCAGCTGGCCCATGGCCACCAGCACGGACCAGCCCGGAAGCTGGGCCGGGACCTGGTTGACGTCGATGACGGGCTGGAAGCCGTGCTCGATGAGCAGCGGCAGGAAGTCGTCCCCGCCGTTGCCCGCGGTGCCCGGGCGGGCGATGGGCGCCGTGGGCTCGACGACGAGCGCCGGGTGCAGCTCCCCGCCGATCAGGACGAGGCCGCTGGTGACGCCGAGCACGGCCTGCTGCGGAGCGGCCCCCGGGATCTGCGGCTCCTCGCCGGTGATGGAACGGACGGCCCCCTGCAACTGGTCCTCCGCCACGTGGACGACCTGGGAGGGGATGCAGGTGGCGTGGGCGAACGCCAGGACGGCGGTCTCCTCGCCGACGAACAGCACCGTGCTGGTGCGCTCCTGCTCGGAGTCGCCCGGGGTGCGGCAGGAGGTGCAGTCGTAGCTGCCGGGTGCGTTGTGGCCGGCGAGCAGCCGCTCGGCCTCTTCGTCGCCGATCTCGGCACGTACGTCCTCGCTGACGTCGAGCATGCGCGGCACGGGGGGCTCCTCGGACTTGATCGGGTGCGCCGGGCGGGTCCCGGCTCGTAAAGGGTCAACGGGCGACGCACGGCGGGGGTCACGCGCCCGGGGGGAACGAAATCCGGGCACGGCGGCCGTACGGCCCGGGCCGCGCCGCCGCCGTGCCGCCCCCGACCCGGGTGCGCCCCTCAGCCGACCTCCGCCGCCTCCCCGCGGAACACCACCGCCCCCCGGCGCAGCACCGCCACCACGACCGCGGGTCCCGTGTCCCGGGCCAGTGCGCCGGGCAGCCGCTGCTCGGCGAGGACCACGGCCGCCCCCGCGGCCGCCCGCTCGCTCAGCAGCCGGTACGTCGAGGCCGCCGCCCCGGGCGCCATGCCGACGACCGGTTCGTCGAGGAGCAGGACCCCGGCAGGCGAGAGCAGGGCCCGGCCCACCGCGAGCATCCGCCGCTCACCCCCCGACAAGGTGGCCGCGCGGCGGTCGAGCAGCCGCTCCAGGGCGGGGTAGGCCCGCAGGGCCGGGCCCTGGTCGGCGCCGGGGCGCACGAGCTCCAGGTTGTCGCGCACCGTCAGACCGGCGTGCACCGCGGGCGCCTCCGGCACCAGCAGCACCCCGGCACGCGCCCGGCGGTGGGCGGCCAGCGCGGTCACGTCGCGGCCCCGGAGCAGCACCGTCCCCTCGGTCGGGCGCACGGTCCCCGCCAGCACCCGCAGCAGCGTGGTGCGCCCCGAGCCGTTGCGCCCGAGGAGCACCGTGACGGCACCGGAGGGGACCGTCAGGCCGACGCCGTGCAGCGCCTCCAGGGGCCCGTAGCGGACCCGTACGTCGAGCGCCTGCATGGCCGCCGTCACCGCAGGATCCTCCCGCCCTCCAGCACGGCCACCGCGTCGGCGATCCGCTCCACCAGATCGAGGTCGTGCTCGACCACCAGCACCGCGGTGCCGTCGGCGGCGAGGGCCGCGAGCAGCCCGGCCAGGGCCCCGGCCTCCACGGGGTCCAGGCCCGCGGCAGGCTCGTCCAGCAGCAGCGTGTGCGGGCCGGAGGCGAGGGCGCGGGCCAGCTCGACCCGGCGCAGCACGCCCGTCGGCAGCCCCGCCGCGGGAAGCGCGCGCACGGGGCCGGCGAGTCCGAGCAGCCGCAGGGCGGCCTCGGTACCGGGGCCGCCGCCCGGGCCGTGCTCGGCACCGACCCGGACGTTCTCCTCGACCGTCAGCGAGCCGAACACGGCGGGCTGCTGGAAGGTGCGCGCGACGCCGAGCCGGGAGCGGGTGTGCGCGGGGCTGCGCGTGAGGTCCGCCCCGTCGAGTTCGACGCGGCCCGCGTCGGGCCGCAGCGTTCCGCACAGGCAGTCGAACAGCGTGCTCTTCCCGGCGCCGTTCGCCCCGACGAGGGCGGTGACACGGGCGGGGGGCACCCGCAGGTCCACCCCGAGCAGCACCGGGAGGCCGTCGTAGGACATCCGCACCCCGTGGGCGGCCAGACCGCCCGTGGCGGGGAGCGGACCGGCCGCGGGCGGCACGGCCCGGGCGGGTGCCCCGGAACGCGGGGCCGTCCCGGAGCGCGCGGGGGCGCGTCCGTCCGTACCGCCGACCGCCGCTCCCGACTCCCGGTGCGCCGGCGCGTGGCGCGGGGCGCGGCCCGGGCCCGCCACGAGCCGCTTCCGCACGGCCGACCACGGGGGCAGCACGCCGGAGAAGGCGGCCAGCAGGCCCACCACCACGGCCGCCACCCCCGCCTGCGTCCCCGCGTCCAGGCCGACCAGGAGCACCGCCGCGATCAGCGGCGACAGCGGGTTGTCGGCGCCGAGCACGAACACGGCCGCGAACCACAGCAGGCTGCGGACCGGGTCGAAGGCCGCCGGGTCGAAGGCCCCCGTCCCCAGGACGAGGAGCCCGCCCCCGAGGGCGGCCAGTGCCGCCCCCGCCGTGAACACCAGGAGTTTCAGGGGGCGGACGGCGACCCCCGCCGCCTCCGCCCCCGCCTCGTGGTCGCGCAGGGCGGCCAGGGTGCGCCCCGCCCGGCCCCGGCGCAGCGCGGCGACGGCCGCCAGGGCACAGGCCAGCACGGCGAGTTCGACCGCGTAGTACGCGCGGTCGGCCGCCAGGCCGGCCGGCCGGGACACCGTCAGTCCCGCCGTCGCATAGGGCTGGTCGAGCACGAACCGGCTGACCGCCACGCCCACGGCGAGGGTCGCCAGTGCCACCGCCAGGCCGTGGCGGCGGATCGCGGGCCACCCGGTGAGCAGACCGAGGGGCACGACCAGCAGCACCGCCGCCGCCGGCGCGAGGAGCCCGGGCAGGGCGGGCAGCCCGGGGAAGCGGCCCGCGGCCAGCACGGCGGTGCCCAGGGCGCCGAGCCCCGCGAACGCCGCCTGGCACAGGGAGATCTGACCGCCCCGCCCGGTCACGACCACCAGGGACAGCAGGGCGACGGCGAGGGCCGGGACCTGGACGGCGGTGCTCAGGTCGTCTCCCGCCAGGCCCAGCGGCAGCAGGAGCAGCACGGCCGCCGCGAGGACGACCCCCCGGGGGATCCGCACCGGCGGGGCGGCCGCCCGGCCGACCCAGCCGCCCGCCCCGCCGGGTCCCGGCAGCACCAGCGCGGCGACCAGCAGGGCCACCACGAACAGATTCGCCCCCAGCGCCTGCACCAGGGTCCCGGCCTCGCCCCCGGGGTGCAGGCGGGTCAGCTGCGCCTGCGCCACACCGATGGCCAGGGCCGCGGCCACGGCGACCGCGAGGCTGCGCATCCGCGCGATGACGGCGACCGCGAGCACCTCGACCACCAGCAGGGGCAGTCCGAAGGGGTCGAGCCGCAGGTAGGGGGCGAGCAGGACACCGGTGAGCCCGGCCGTGAACGAGCCGAAGGCCCAGCCCGCGGCCGCGACCCGGTCCGCGTCCACACCCCCCAGCCCGGCCAGCTCCCGGTCGTCCACGACCGCGCGCACCTGCCGTCCGAACCCGGTCCGGCGGACGGCGGTCGCGACCGCCGCGGCCAGCAGCACGGCGGCCGCCACCTGGGCCCAGGGCTCGTCCGACACGAGCACGGGGGCGTCGGTCCGCGCACCGGTGCCCCACAGCACGGCCGCGGCGCCCACCAGCAGGACGAACACGCCGATCGAGGCGACAAGGGTCCGCGCGGGGTCGGGGGAGGGCGCGGACAGCGGGCGGAAGACGGCCCGGTCGAGGAGGAGGCCGATGCCCGGCGCCACCACCAGCAGGGTGACGGCCGCCCCCGCGGCGAGCGGCCAGCCCCAGCCGACGGTGAACTGGCGCAGCACGAAGGCGCACACCATCGCCACGGCGCCGTGGGCGAGGTTGAGCACCCCGGTGGTCCGGTAGGTGACGACCAGTCCGATGCCGGTGAGCGCGGCGGCGCTGCCGACGGCGAGTCCGGCGAGGGTCAGGTCGTAGGTCAGCGAGGCCACGGCCGCGTCCACGGTTCGCAGACCGGGCAGGGGACCGGTGCGCCGTCGCCGCCCGCCTGCGGGGGCTCCCCGCTCCCCCCGCCGTCCTCCGCAGCCCCCGCGGGCCCCGCGGCGGGTTCTGCCGGCTCGACGGGCCTGCCCGCGACCAGCGGGCAGTCCGGCCGGTGGGCGAGCCGGCCACCCGGGACCCGGACCGGCGGCTCCTCGGAGACGGCGGCCGCCGGGTCGTGCGCCCCCGCCTCCCACGGCGCCGCCGGAACGGGCGGCCCCGCCCGGTCCCGCGGCCCCTCGGCATCCTGCCCGGCCGCCTCCTCACGGGCCTCGCGCACCGACCCCACGGCCAGGACGGCGCCCACCACGAGCAGCGCGGCCCCCGGCACCGTGGAGGAGGCGAGGTACGGGAGCTGCCGCTCGGCGGCACGCTCGCCCGAGACCCCGTACCAGCCGAGTACGCACAGCAGGATGCCGCAGGCCAGGGCTGCGAGGGCACCCCACCACAGCAGTCGGGACGTCGGCATCGCGATGCCTCCTTTCTTGCACTATGCCCCGAAGCGGCGGACGCTGGAAGCCGAGAACCGGTGGTGATCGCGATGGCTCACACAAGGCACTCCCGCGGGGCGGTCTGGGCGGCTGCGGCGGTCCTCGTCCTCGGGCCGCTGGCCGTCGGGTGCTCCGACGACTCCGACTCCGGCTCCGCCACCTCGCCGACGCCGGCCGCCACCTCCCCGGCCTCGCCCACCGAGGGCGCGGGACCGGCGGACCCGGCGGCGGCCGAGGACCAGATCGAGGAGAGCTGGGACGTGTTCTTCGACCCCTCCACGACGACCGAGCAGAAGGTCGCCGTCCTGGAGAACGGCGAGGAACTGAGGCCCGCGCTGGCCGCGTTCTCCGGCGACCAGAACGCGGCGGCCGTCGGAGCGGAGGTCACCGGGGTGGAGTTCACCTCGCCGACCGAGGCCGAGGTCACCTACGACCTCCTGGTGGACGGCGTCGTGGTGCTGCCCGACACCCTGGGCACCGCGGTCGAGGAGGACGGCGTCTGGAAGGTCTCCCAGAAGGCCCTGTGCGGGCTGGTCTCCCTGAGCAACGACGCCCCGTCCGTGCCGGGCTGCTGAGCCGGCCGGGTGACCGCCGGAGGACCGGGTCATGGCCCGCGGTGCACGGCGTGCCCGCGCGTGCGGCGCCCGCGCGGCGAGCGGGGGCGGCACGGGCCCGCCGCCGGGGCGCACGCCCGCCCGCCGCGCGGTTCGGCGCCGTCGGGCGCGCACCGCGGGCGCGCTGCTCGCCGCGGGTCTCCTCGCGGCGGTCGCCGCGTGCGGCAGCCGGCTGCCCGAGGCCGACTTCCCCCGCCCCACCGCGTCCGGCGCCCCGGCGGAGGGGGAACCGATCCGCGTCGGCGTCATCGCCAGCTCCACCAGCCCGGTCGGGGGCGGCGCCTTCGACGCGCCCGGGGAGGGCGCCCGGGCCTACTTCGCGGCCCTGAACGCCCGGGGCGGCATCCACGGCCGCCCCGTGGAGGTGGTCGGCTGCGACGACGGGGGCAGCGGCCCCGGCAACACCGCGTGCGTGCAGCGGCTCGTGGACGAGGACGAGGTGGTCGCCCTCGTCGCCACCACCGCGTTCGACTACGCGGGGGCCGCCCGGGTGGCCCGGGCGGGGGTGCCGGACATCGGAGGGCAGCCCCTCGGGCCCGCGTACGACACCTATCCGCACCTCTACGGCATCTACGGCAGCGCGGCCCCCCGCACCGGCCGGTCCCCGGGCTGGGACGGCACGCTCTACGGCGGCACGGAGGTCTACCGGTGGTTCCGCGAGGAGCAGGGCGCCCGTACCGCGGCCGTGGTGTCCTACAACCAGGCCGCCTCCGCCGCGTACGCCCGGCTGATGGCGCGGGGGCTGGAGGAGGAGGGCTACACCGTCGTCCGCGAGCAGGTGGACTTCGCCCTGCCCAACTTCCGCGCGGCCGCCGCCGACATCGCCCGCAGCGGCGCCGACCTCGTCTTCGACGCCCTGGACACGCACGGCAACGTCCGCCTGTGCCGGGCGCTGGACGCCGCGGGGGCGGAGTTCACCGCCAAGGTCACCAACGTGCAGAACTGGAACGACGCGGTGGCCGACGACTACGCGGACGCGCCCCGCTGCCGCAACGCGCTGTGGGCCACCGGGTCCAGCCGCAACCACGACGAGTCCGCGCACCCGGCCGTGGCGGAGTTCCGCGAGGGGATGCGCCGCCACGGCGCCTCGGCCGGTCCGCTGTCCCAGTGGCAGCTGGAGGGCTGGGCCGCCGCCCGGTGGTTCGCCGACGCGGCCGCCTCCTGCGACCGCGACCCGACGCGGGCCTGCGTGGACCGCGCCGTGCGGGAGTCCGCCCCCTACACCGCCGGGGGGCTGCTGCTCCCGGTCTCTTTCGAGCGACTCGCCGAACCGCCGGCGACGCGGCGCACCTGCCTGTCCGTGGCCCGCTGGCAGGACGGACGCGGCTGGGTGGACCAGGGGCGGGACATGACCCGCGACTGCTTCACCGTGCCCCAGCTTCCGTACCGGCCCTGACCGGCGAGTACGCTCCTCACGGACGGGCTCCCCGCCGGGGGAGCGGCCACGGGTAAAGGGAACGGGAGGCAGCGGCGCCGTATGCGCATGTCGTTTCTGCTGCACAACGCGTACGGCATCGGCGGGACGATCCGCACGACCTTCAACCTCGCCCAGGCCCTCGCCGAGCGCCACGAGGTCGAGATCGTCTCGGTCTTCCGCCACCGCGACGAGCCGACGATGGGCGCGCCGTCCGGGGTCGCGCTGCGGCACCTGGTCGACCTGCGGAAGAAGAGCCCCGGCTACGACGGCGACGACCCGCTGGCCCGCAGGCCCGCCCGGGTCTTCCCGCGCGGCGACGGGCGCCACCGGCAGTACAGCAGGCTGACCGACGCGCGGATCGCCGCGCACCTGGCGGCGCTGCGGGCCGACGTGGTGATCGGCACCCGGCCCGGGCTCAACGTCCACATCGCCCGGCAGGCTCCCCGGGGCGTCGTCCGCATCGGCCAGGAGCACCTGACGCTCGACAGCCACGGCTACCGCCTCCGGCGCGAGATCGGGCACCGCTACACCATGCTCGACGCCGTCACCACCGTCACCGAGGCCGACGCCCGGGACTACCGGGAGCGTCTGCGGCTGCCCGGCGTCCGGATCGAGGCGCTGCCGAACAGCGTTCCCGAGCCCGCCGCGGGACCGGCCGACCCCGCGGCCCGCTGTGTGGTCGCCGCCGGGCGGCTGACCCGGGTCAAGCGCTACGACGTGCTGGTCGAGGCCTTCGCCAAGGTGGTCGCGGTCCGCCCCGACTGGCGGCTGCGCATCTACGGCAGCGGGGACGCCACCGGGAACGAGAAGGACGCCCTGCGCGAGCTGATCGACCGCCGCGGGCTCGCGGAGCACGTGTTCCTCATGGGCACCGCGCAGCCGATGGACCGGGAGTGGGCCAAGGGCTCGCTCGCCGCCGTCACCTCGGAGCGCGAGTCCTTCGGGATGAGCATCGTCGAGGCGATGCGCTGCGGCCTGCCGGTGGTCGCCACCGACTGCCCGCTCGGCCCCCGCGAGATCATCGAGGACGGTGTGGACGGGCGGCTGGTGCCCGTCGGGGACAGCGACGCCTTCGCGGGGGCCCTGCTGGAGCTGATCGAGGACGAGGGGCTGCGGAGCCGGGCGGGGCGGGCGGCCCGCGCGGCCTCGGCCCGCTTCGATCCGGCGAGCATCGCCCGGACCCACGAGGCGCTGTGCGCCGAACTCGTCGCCGCCGGGGCGCACGGGCGTTCCGGCGGCGCCGTGCGCGAGGCCGTCCACCGGGGGCGCAGCGCGCTCTACGACGCCGGGTACGCCCTGCGGTACGCGGTGGCGGACCGCCTGCGGGGCGCCCGGCGCTGAGCGCCCCGGCGCCGGGGGCCCGGCGTCCGCCCGGTGCACGCCGGGGACCCCGCGCCGGGGCCGCCGTGCGGAGCCCGCCGGGGGTCCGGGCGCCGGACGGGCCGTGCGGGCCGGCGCCGTCCGCACGGAGTGCGAGACTCGGGCCCATGCTGGAGACCTCGGCACGACTGCTGCGCCTGCTGTCCCTTCTGCAGGCCCACCGCGAGTGGTCCGGTGCCGACCTCGCCGCCCGGCTCGGGGTGACCTCCCGCACCGTCCGCCGCGATGTCGACCGCCTGCGCGAACTGGGCTACCCCGTCGAGGCGAGCCCCGGCACCGGTGGCGGATACCGGCTCGGCGCCGGTGCGGAGCTGCCCCCGCTCCTGCTCGACGACGAGGAGGCCGTCGCCGTGGCCGTCGGGCTGCGCACGGCGGCCGGCCAGGGCGTCGAGGGCATCGGGGAGGCCTCGGTGCGGGCCCTGGCGAAGCTGGAGCAGGTGCTGCCCGGCAGGCTCCGCCGGCGCGTGGGCGCGCTCAACGACGTCACCGTGCCCATGCTCCGCGCCCACCGGGGGCCGTCCGTGGACCCGGCGGTGCTGACGGAGCTCGCCCATGCCTGCCGCGACGCGGAGGTGCTGCGCTGCGAGTACCGGGACCACCGCGGAGTGCCGACCCGGCGCACCCTGGAGCCCCACCGCCTGGTGTGCACGGAGCGGCGCTGGTACCTGGTGGCCTGGGACACCGACCGCCGGGACTGGCGCACCCTGCGCGTGGACCGGCTCACCCCCAGGCCGCCGCACGGGCCCCGCTTCGCCCCGCGCACCCCGCCCTCCGGGGATCTCGCCGCCTATGTCTCCCAGGGGGTCGCCGTCCGGGCCTACCCGGCGCGCGCGGTGGTCCGGCTGCACTGCTCGGCGGAGGAGGCGGCGGGCTTCGCCGGGCCGTCCGACGGTGTGCTGGAGGCGGTCGACGACCGCACCTGCCTGCTGCGGACCGGTGCGGACGGCCTGGACGCGCTGGTGGTCCACGTGCTGCTGCTGGGCGTCGACTTCGAGGTGGTGGAGCCGGCCGAGCTGACGGGGTATCTGCGCTCCCTGCGGGACCGGCTCTCCCGGGCGCTCGCCGCGGGCCAGGGGGGCGGCGGGCGCACGGGAGGGCGCGCGGAGGCGGGGCGAGTGGACGGAACCGATGGCGGAGTTGTGGGGGAACGGTGAAAGCGGCAGTGGTGCCGCCCATTCTCCCCGCCGGGGTGACGGGTGTCGTCGAGTGACGTTTCCCGCCGCCTGTGCGCATTGCGTTTTCCGGGTCCCGTGAATTACCGGACCGCTATCCGCGGAGCCGCCCGGTATTGCCCGTTCGGGTGAAGCAGTTCGAGTGACGCAGGTCTCGGCCGCTGTCGGGATCCTGTGACAGAAGCGTGACCGCGAAGGTATCCGGGCGCGATGCGGAAGATCACATTCCGAGCTTCCGCGACCGCCCGTCGGCCCCTACCGTGGAAGCCATGGCACCGATACCGACCCACCGGGAACAGCCCGACGACGCCCCCGACTCCTACGTCGGCCTCGGCGCCGAGGAGGCCGAGCGGCTCGCGCGCCGGCGCGGCTGGACGACGGTCCGTGCACTGCCTCCCGGCGCGATCATCACCATGGAGTACCTGGAGGGCCGTCTCAACTTCGAGGTGCGCGACGGCACCGTGATCCGCTGCTGGAAGGGCTGAGCCCGGCGGGCGGCCGTGGAACGGGGCGGGCGCGCCGAGGGCCCCGGAGCAGCCGCTCCGGGGCCCTCGGCGCGCTCCTCGCCCGCCGTGCCGGGCGCTCAGGCGCCCGGCAGCGGCCGCGAGTGCGGCGGGCGCCTGCTGCCGGTGGGCGAGACCGGGGAGCGCTCCGAGCGCCCCGGGTGCGGGCGCACGGGGGCCGCCACGGGGGTGTGGGTCGCCGTGCGGGAGGCGCCGCCCGACCGGGCACCGGCGTGCCGGGGCGCGTGCTCCTGCGCCGCCGCACCGCTCTCCACCTGCGACACCAGCTCGCGCTGCGGGACCGGGTCCGGCCGCGGAGCGCCCGCCGCGACCGGCAGGGGCGGCTCCGGCGCCCGGCGGGCGCGCCAGCGGTCCCGGAGCCCGAGCAGCCAGACCTCGGCGCGGGCGATGACCGGCTCGCACCAGGGCAGCCCCAGAAGGATCAGCAGCCCCGCCGCCCAGCCCAGCAGCACGTCGCTCAGCCAGTGGGTGCCGATGTAGACGGTCGTCAGGCCCACGCCCAGGGAGACCACCGCCGACAGCGCCGAGAGATATCTCCGGGCCCGCGGGGTGGTCGCCAGGTAGGCGAGGATTCCCCAGGTCACGACCGCGTTGGCGGTGTGGCCGGAGGGAAATATATCGCCGCCGGCGAAGAGCTCGGCCGAGCCGATCTCCGTCGCGTAGTGGGGGCCCAGCCGGCCCAGTCCGATCTTGACCGCGCCCACGGTGACGTTGAGTAGCAGCAGTGCCGCGCCGAGGGCCAGCAGCGGCCGGAGCGTGTGCTGCCGCCAGGAGCGCCAGCCCAGCCACGCCGCGACCATCACGGCCGTGGGGCCGCGCTGACCGAGGACCACGAAGTAGTCGAGGAACGCATGCGGCTGCGGCCACTGCTCGAACGGCCGGAAGAGCATGACCTTCCAGTCGAGGGCCACGAGCCACGTCGACGCCAGCACGGCGACGACGATGGCCGCGTAGAACGCCGAGGTCCCGCCGAAGAGGGCGAGACGCGTGCGGCTCATCCGCGGGATCTCTATCTTCGGCGGTTCCGGCTCCCGGTCCAGCCGGGCAAAGATGTCGGTACGCACCCAATCGACGTTACAGCGAGTGAGCGGGTGGTCCGGTCGATCCACCCCATTCGTGATGCCTACGTGATGTGGAGTTCGTCTCTGATCCACTCGAATTCGAGCCGTTCCGAAAATAGGCCGAAGCGCTGCCGGGGAAATTCGTCCGGGTTTTCCGGAGGGCTCTTTCCGGGGCGCCCGGGCGGGGGTTCACCGTCATTACGGACGCCGTTCGCGCCGCGTTCACGGCCGCCCATGATCCGCCGCACCCGGGGCAGGCGAGTGGCGTACGCCACACGGGGGCGGCGCGGCGGTGAGAGATCGACCACGCGCACTGCGCGGGAACTCGCGTACGCTGGCGCTCACTCGCCCGTCGATGCCGGGCCGCCCGCGGGACCCGACGGCACCGTCCCCGGCCGGTCCGCCGAGCGCGAGGAATCTACGGGAGGTTCGTACATGACCGTGACGACCACGGCCGGGGCACGCCTGCGCGCCGTCGGCGGCGGTGCCAACCGCTGGGTCGTCCTCGTCGTCCTGTGCGTCAGCCTCCTCCTGGTCGCCCTCGACGCGACGGTGCTCCATGTCGCGGTCCCCGCCGTCACCGAGGACCTCCGCCCCAGCGGCGTCGAACTGCTGTGGATCGTCGACGCCTACCCGCTGGTCTGCGCCTCCCTGCTGATCATGTTCGGCACGCTCGGCGACCGCGTCGGGCGCCGCAGACTGCTGCTGATCGGCTATGCGGTGTTCGGGCTCGCCTCCGCCGTCGCCGCCTTCGCCCCCACTCCCGAGGTGCTGATCGCCGCGCGTGTCCTGCTCGGCGTGGGCGGCGCCATGATCATGCCCGCCACCCTGTCGATCCTGCGGGCGGTCTTCCCCGACCGGGCCGAACGGGCCACCGCCATCGGCATCTGGACCGCCGTGGCCGCCGTGGGCGCCGCCACCGGGCCCGTGCTCGGAGGCTTCCTGGTCGAGAACTTCCACTGGGGCTCGGTCTTCCTGATCAACATCCCGCTGATGGCCCTCGTGCTGCCCGTCGGCCGGTGGCTGCTGCCCGAGTCGCGCGGCGGATCCGACGGGCCCTGGGACGTGGTCGGCGCACTGGCCGCGGCCGGGGGTGTGCTCGGCGTGGTCCTCGGGGTGAAGCGGCTCGGCGCCGGCGCGGCCCTCCTGGACCCCGCCGCCGCGCTCAGCGTGGGCGCCGGATGCGTCCTGCTCGCGCTCTTCGTGCGGCGCCAGAAGCGGCGGCCGCACCCTCTGATCGACATGCGCATGTTCGCGCGGGCCGCGTTCTCCACCTCGGTGGGCTGCATCGTCCTGGCCATGCTGGCCCTGGTCGGCCTTGAGCTGATCGCCGTCCAGTACCTCCAGCTCGTCCTCGGCCTCACCCCGCTGGAGACGGGGCTGCGCCTGCTGCCCCTCACCTTCGCCGCCATGGCCGCCGGCGCCACCGGCTCCTTCACGCTGCGCCGGCTCGGCCCGCGCCGCATGGTCGGCTGGGGCTTCGTCCTCACCGCCGCCGCGGTGCTGCTGCTCCTGCTGATGGGCCAGCACGACCGCCCCCTGCTGCTCACCGCCGGCTTCGTGCTGCTCGGCTTCGGGCTGCAGACCACCCTCTTCGGCGCCTACGAGTCGATGCTGAGCGAGGCCCCGCCCGAGCAGGCCGGCGGGGCGGCCGCCATCGGCGAGACCTCCTACCAACTCGGCGCGGGGATGGGCATCGCCCTGCTCGGCAGCGTGATGAACGCGGCCTACGGGCCCCGGGTGGCCGCGCTGGAAGGCGTGCCCGCCGCGGCGGGCTCCGCCGCCTCGCACTCCCTGGGCGAGGCGTACCAGGTGGCCGACCGGCTCGGCGGGGAGGCCGGCGAACTGCTACGCACCACCGCCCGCACCTCCTTCGTCGGCGGGCTGCACCTCGCCCTGGTGGTGAGCGCGGGCCTGCTGCTGCTCGGCGCCGCCGCCGCGCTGCGCCTGCCCCGGCGGATGGAGGCGCTCGCGGCGCACGGCGCCCACCACGGGCCCGGCCCGCAGGGCCCGGACGCCCCGCACCGGGCCGAACCCGTGCTCCCGGCGACGCGCCGCCCCGGCTCCGGAGAGCCCCCGGCAGGCCCCGCCCACACGGCGGGCACCGCGACCGCGCCGCCGGTCGACGCCGCGCCCACCGTGCCCCGACCCGCCGATCCCGGCAGGAACCGCGGCCACGAGCGCGCCGAAGCAGCCGGGTCTGGACGGGCGGCGCACTGAGCCGTACCGTCGAACGCGGTCATGAGCACTGCAGGTTTTCCTGCTGTCGACGACACCGTCACCACCGCCCGGCCGCTGCGCGGCGGGCACCGTGCGAGAGCCGCCGGAGGCATCCCTTGTCCGCACCCGCGAAGCGCCCCTCCTTCGACCCGGTCGACCCGCTCGGCATCGACGACCTGCTCGGGCCCGAGGACCTGGCGGTCCGCGACACCGTCCGCTCCTGGGCCGCCGACCGCGTCCTGCCGGAGATCGCCGACTGGTACGAGCGCGGCGAACTCCCCCTGCGCGACCTCGCCCGGGAACTCGGCTCCCTCGGTGCCCTCGGGATGTCCCTCGACGGCTACGGGTGCGCCGGTGCCACCGCGGTCCAGTACGGCCTCGCCTGCCTGGAGCTGGAGGCCGCCGACTCGGGCATCCGCTCCCTCGTCTCCGTACAGGGCTCGCTCGCCATGTACGCGATCCACCGCTACGGCTCCGAGGAGCAGAAGCAGCGCTGGCTGCCGGGGATGGCCGCGGGCGAGACCATCGGCTGCTTCGGCCTCACCGAACCCGACCACGGCTCCGACCCCGCCGGAATGCGGACCTACGCCAAGCGCGACGGCGGGGACTGGGTGCTCACCGGGCGCAAGATGTGGATCACCAACGGATCGGCCGCCGGGGTGGCGGTCGTCTGGGCGCAGACGGACGACGGCATCCGCGGCTTCGCCGTCCCCACGGACACGCCCGGGTTCTCCGCCCCCGAGATCCGGCACAAGTGGTCGCTGCGGGCCTCGGTCACCAGCGAACTGGTCATGGACGACGTGCGCCTGCCCGCCGACGCCGTGCTCCCCGGGGTCAGCGGGCTGCGCGGCCCGCTCAGCTGCCTCAACCACGCGCGCTACGGCATCGTCTGGGGCGCGATGGGCGCCGCCCGCGCCAGTTTCGAGGCGGCGCGGGAGTACGCCCGCAGCCGCGAGCAGTTCGGGCGCCCCATCGGCGGCTTCCAGCTCACCCAGGCGAAGCTCGCCGACATGGCCCTCGAACTCCACAAGGGCATCCTGCTCGCGCACCACCTGGGCCGGCGGATGGACGCCGGTACGCTCCGCCCGGAGCAGGTCAGCTTCGGCAAGCTCAACAACGTGCGCGAGGCCATCGAGATCTGCCGCACGGCGCGCACCGTCCTCGGGGCCAACGGGATCTCGCTGGAGTACCCCGTGATGCGCCACGCCACGAACCTGGAGTCGGTGCTCACCTACGAGGGCACGGTCGAGATGCACCAACTGGTGCTGGGCAAGGCGCTGACCGGCCTCGACGCCTTCCGCTGAGCGCCGTCCCGCGGTCCCCGGCGGATCGGCGCGCCGCCGGCCCCGGGGCGTCGACGGGCGGAGGGCCGTTCTCGTGCCGGGGGTGCCCGGGCGGTGCGGCAGCGCGGGCACCGTCGCCGCGGGGGCGTGGTGCGCCCGCCGGCCCCGGGCCGGGGGGACCCCGCCTCGCCGGGCCGCCTCGGCGGGCCGGCCGGCGGGGCCGGGCGCGGGGGGACCGCTCAGCTCTGGTTGAAGAAGCCGTCCTGCGAGCGGCCGGCGGGGTCCCCGGTGACGATCCGGGTGTCGGCGGGGGTCAGCAGGAACACCCGCTGCGCCACGCGCTCGATCGAGCCGCGCAGCCCGAAGGCGAGCCCGGCGGCGAAGTCCACCACGCGCTTGGCGTCGCCCGGCTCCATCGCCGTCAGGTTCACGATCACGGGCACGCCGTCGCGGAACAGCTCGCCGATGCCCCGGGCGTCGCGGAAGCCGTCAGGGGAGACCGTCGCGATCCGGCGGCCCTCCTCCTGGGCGGATTCGGAGGCCACACGCACACGGGGGTCGGTGACCCAGGCGTCACCGGTCTCCGCACCCTCGGCGTACTCGTCGTCGTAGTAACGCCCGTCGTTGTCCTCGACGAGTCCCAGCCAGGCGCTCGCCTTGCGTACCGAACCCATGGACGCCTCCTTCCGCTGATGCAGTGGTCCCACTGCGGTCTCTGTCGTATCCGCACCCCTATGGTCGTCCATCATGCGGATCGCGCGCCAAGTGGATAGCCGCCGCGCAGGGGATTCGTGACGGTACTGGTGCAGAGGATGTGGCGATTCGTCAAGGTTCTTCCTGTGCAGGGGGCATGAGGGGATCAAAATATAAAAGTCGGACCAGACGGGTGACGGCCAGGGCGTACGGGTGAACGCCCCTGTCGCTACGATGCCCCCGATACGCCGCCCGACTCCGGGAGGACCGTCTTGTCCGGAAGGGCCGGACCGTGCCGCCCCGCGGCCCCGGTGAGTGCCCGCGGGCCCTGCGGAGGACGGTCCTGACGGGAGCTCAGGGGCCGGTGCGGCCACCCCGACCGGTCCCCGGCCCCGGTCCCTCCCGGCGGTGGGGCGGTCCCTCGGCCCGGTACCGGATGGGTGCGCGCGGCGGCCGAAAGGCGCCCTTGTAGCGCGGGTTGACGGCGCGAATACTCCCGACCAGCGCCTGTCGGGAGCACGGCCCGGCCGGAACACGGACGCCCTGAGCGCCTCCTGACTGCGCCTCACCGGGCCCGGCCCCACGAAGGGGCCCCCTTTCCCCTCGGGAGGAACGACCGTGAGGATCACGCGCACCACCCCCCGCACCGCCTCCAGACACCGCCGCCTCGTGGCCCTGTCCACCGGCCTGGCCGCAGCCGCCGCGCTGCTCCTCCCCACCGCCGCTGCCGGCGCCGAGGAGGCCCGCACCTACAGCGCCGACCGGCTCGCGGCCGCCGGGGAGGCCGTGCTCGGTGCCGATGTGGCGGGCACCGCCTGGCACGTCGACGAGGCCACCGGAACCCTGGTCGTCGTCGCGGACAGCACCGTCACCACGGCGGAGCTCGCCCGTATCGAGCGCCGGGCCGGGAGGAACGCCGGCGCCCTGCGCGTCGAGCGCACACCCGGCACCCTGTCCACGCTCATCTCCGGCGGGGACGCCGTCTACCTCTGATCTTGGCCAGTGCTCCGCCCTTCAGGGCGGGGGTGAAGGTCATCCTTGACGCGCAGGCGCGAAGCGCCGGAGTTCGCTGCGCCTCCGCCATGACGGTCAGACAGGCCGCTTCTGGTTCTCGATGTACTGCTTGACCGCGGTCGGCGGTGCGCCGCCGCAGCTTCCGGCGAAGTAGGAGCCGGACCAGAAGTGTCCGCCCCACAGGTGCCGCCGGACGTGGCTGTCGTACTCCTTGCGCAGCATCCGGGCGGACACCCCCTTGAGGGAGTTGACCAGCTTGGAGAGCTGGACCTTGGGCGGGTAGTGCACCAGGAGGTGCACGTGGTCGTCCTCGCCGTTGAACTGCTTCAGCTCGGCCTCGAAGTCCGCGCACACCTCGCGCATGATCTCCTCGCACCGCGTCAGCATGGCGTCAGTCATGGCCTTGCGCCGGTACTTCGTGACAAAAACCAAATGAACGTGAAGGTTGTGGACGACGTGACGGCCCGTGCGTACATCGGGATCGGGGTTCCATCGGGGTGACATAAACCAAAGGGTATAGTGATCGGCGTGCAGCTTCGGTACAGCTTCCGCGTGTACCCGAGCGCCGGTCAGCGTACGGCGTTGGCGAGGGCGTTCGGGTGTGCTCGGGTGGTCTTCAACGACGCTCTTCGGGCTCGTGAGACCGCCCGCGCCGCCGGGTTGCCGTTCATCCCGTCCGGTGAGTTGTCCAAGCAGCTCACCGCCTCGAAGAAGACTCCCGAGCGGGCCTGGCTCGCCGAGGTGTCGTCGGTCGTGTTACAGCAGTCCCTGCGGGACCTGGACACCGCCTACAAGAACTTCTTCGACGGCCTCAAGGGCAAGCGGCCGAAGATGGGGCCGCCCCGGTTCAAGTCCCGCAAGGACACCCGACAGTCGGTCCGGTTCACCGCGAACGCCGGGTGGAAGATCACGACCGGCGGGAAGCTCCGGCTCCCCAAGGTCGGCGACGTGCCGGTCAGGTGGTCACGCTCCGTGCCGTCCGTGCCGTCCACGGTGACCGTGGTCAAGGACAGTGCCGGCCGGTACTTCGCCTCGTTCGTGGTCGGGACCGAGACCGAGACGCTGCTCGCCACGGATAGCGTGGCCGGCATCGACCTGGGGCTGACCCACTTCGCGATTCTGTCGGACGGCACGAAGATCGACAGTCCCCGCTTCCTGCGCCGGGCCGAGAAGAAGCTCAAGAAGGCGCAGCAGGATCTCAGCCGCAAGACGAAGGGGTCGAAGAACCGGGCGAAGGCCCGGATCAAGGCTGCACGTGCCCACGCACGGACCGCCGATGCGCGGCGCGAGTTCCACCACCAGCTCTCCACGAAGATCATCCGCGAGAACCAAGCGGTTGCAGTGGAAGACCTGGCGGTCAAGGGCCTCGCCCGCACCCGCATGGCCAAGTCCGTACATGACGCCGGATGGTCGGCGTTCACCACGATGCTGGAGTACAAGGCCGCCCTGTATGGGCGCACCTTCCAACGCATCGGCCGCTTCGAGCCCACGTCTCAGGTGTGCTCGCAGTGCGGCGTCAAGGACGGCCCCAAGCCCCTGCACATCCGAACGTGGACATGCGGGGCCTGCGGGACACACCTTGACCGGGACATCAACGCGGCGGTCAACGTCGCGAAGGCGGCCGGACTGGCCGTGTCAGCCTGCGGAGCGCGGGTAAGACCGGGACTCGTCCCGGCACAGCGCGAAGAAACAGGAACCCACCCGAAGACGAGCCGGGCATCCGGCAGCCAGGCGGGAATCTCCGTCCTTTAGGGCGGAGAGGATGTCAATGAACCGCCCCGCCGCAGGCAGGGCCCCGCACCCGTGCCCCGCGCGCCCTCCCCGTCCGGGAGGGGCGGGGCCGGGGCCGCACTTCTCGGGCCTCCTCCTCACGCCCCCTGCGGCCCGGGGCCGCGCCGGCCCCGGCGCAGCGAGGCGAGGCCCACGGTGACGGCGGCCCCGCCCACCGCCCAGGCGGACAGCACCCACAGGGGCCCGGCCGCCCCGTTGCCCTGGAAGTAGGCGATCGACCGCGCCGCGTAGGTCCCGGCTCCCGGGGGCAGCGCCGGCCCGATCGCCCGCCAGAACGGGGGGAGCAGGGGGTACGGATAGGCCCCGCCCGCGCTCGGGTTGCCGGCGATGACGACCACCAGGATGGCCAGCCCGATGCCGACGATCCCCGCCAGCCCCTGGAAGGCGAGGGTGAGCGCGCCGACCGCGAAGACCAGCAGCGTGCCGAGGCCCCACAGGGCCCAGACGCCGCCCGGCAGCGCGTCGAGCACCGGGCCCGCGACCACCGTCCCGAGCAGGCCCGCGGCGACCGCGTACAGCAGGAGCACCCCGAGTCTGACCAGGGCCCGGGAGGTGTTCGCGGGCCGGGCGCCCGCGCTGACGGCCAGGGCCGCCGCGCACAGGTAGCCGCCCACGCACCAGCCGACGACCAGGTAGAACGAGGAGAGCCCGCGGGCGTCGCCCGGGGCCTCGGGCACGACGTCGACCACCCGCACCGTGCGCCCCTGCGCCGCCTCGGCGCGGGTGACGACCTCCGCGAGGGCCTGCGCCAGGGAGGAGCCGGCTCCGGCCGCGACCAGCAGCCGGTCGGTGGTGCCCCGGGGGTCGACGATCAGGGCGCCGTCCACCTCCCGGTCCTCGATCTGGCGCCGGGCGGCCTCCTCGTCGGCGGCCCCCCGCGGGGCCAGGGGCTCGTCCGGCAGGCGCTCCAGCCGGTACAGGGCCTGGTCGACCGCCTGCGGGGAGGGTGAGGCGACCGCGAGCGGGATCCGGTGGGGGGTCGGCTGGTGGAACGCCCCGATGTAGGAGGTGATGAAGGCCACCTGGAGTGCCAGCACGCCGATCACGAGCAGCGCGGCCCGCAGGCTCACGGCGCTCCTGACCTCCCCGAGGAAGCCGGTGGGCCGCTCCGGGCCCGGCCCGCCGCCATCGGCGCCCGCGGCGGCGCGGGGGCCCCCGCCCGGGGGGCCGTCGTATGTCTGAGGCATGGCCCAACGCTCGGTGCGGACCGGTGTCCGTGCAGGTGGGACGGGTCCGAATGGCTGAGCGGCCGGGTGGCGGCACCCCGCCGAGATGTATCGTACGGGTGTTCGAACTTTGGTCTATGGTGGAAGGCGGGGGAGGTGAGACGGGACTGATCCAGGAGGCGCGGGTGCCAGGGTTCACGCATCTGCACACCGTTTCCGGGTTCTCCGTGCGCTACGGCGCCTCGCACCCGGAGCGGCTCGCCGAGCGCGCCGCCGAGCGGGGCATGGAGGCCCTCGCCCTCACCGACCGCGACACCCTCGCGGGCGCGGTGCGCTTCGCCGAGGCGTGCGCCGGGCACGGCGTGCGGCCGCTGTTCGGGGCGGACCTCGCCCTGGCGGAGCGCGAGCCTCCTCCCCCCGGTCCGGCCGCCCGCCCGCGCACCCCGGTGCGCGGGGGCGCCTTCCTCGACGAGTCCGCGCCCCGCGCCGTCTTCCTCGCCCGCGACCGCGGCGGCTGGGCCGACCTGTGCCGCATGGTCACCGCCGCCCATGCCGCGGGCGGCGGCCCCCCGCTGCTGCCCTGGTCCGCCAACCACGGCGACGGCCTCACCGTCCTGCTCGGCCCGGCCTCCGAGGTGGGCACCGCACTGGCCCAGGGCCGGCCCGACCGGGCCGCGAGGCTGCTGGCCCCCTGGCGCGAGCGGTACGGGGACCGGCTGCGCCTGGAGGTCGTCCACCACGGCCGCACCGGCACCGGCCCGGGATCGCTGCGCCATGCCGCCCGCACCCTCGGCCTCGCCGCGGAGCAGGGGGTGCGGGCCGTCCTCGGCAACGCCGTCCGCTACGCCGATCCCGGGCTGGGACCGGTCGCCGACGTCCTCGACGCCGCCCGCCGACTGGTGCCCGTCGACCCCCGCAGGGGCCTCGACGGCGGGGAGCGCTGGCTGAAGGACCCGCAGACCATGGCCCGCCTCGCCGAGCGGGTCGCGGAGGCGGCGGGCTTCCGCTGGGACACCGCCGCCCGGCTGCTCGCCATGACCGGGGAGACGGCCGCCGAGTGCCTCGTCGACCCCGAGGCGGACCTGGGCATCGGCTCCGTCCACTTCCCGGAGCCCGCCCTCGTCGGAGCGGAGCACCGCACCGCGCAGCGGGTGCTCGCCTCCCGCGCCGCCGCGGGCATGGTGCTGCTGGGCTACGAGGGCCGCCGCGCCTACTGGGAGCGGATGCACCGCGAGCTGGACATCATCGCCCACCACGGCTACGCCTCCTACTTCCTGACGGTCGCCCAGGTGGTGCGGGACGTGAAGGCGATGGGGGTGCGGGTCGCCGCCCGCGGCTCCGGCGCGGGCTCCCTCGTCAACCACCTCCTCGGCATCGCGCACGCCGACCCGGTCGAGCACGGGCTGCTGATGGAGCGCTTCCTGTCCAAGCGCCGCCGGGTGCTCCCGGACATCGACATCGACGTCGAGTCCGCCCGCCGCCTCGACGTCTACCGCGCGATCCTCGACCGCTTCGGCCCCCGGCGGGTCGCCACCGTCGCCATGCCGGAGACCTACCGGGTGCGCCACGCGGTGCGCGACGTGGGGGCCGCCCTGTCCATGGACCCCGCGGAGATCGACCGGATCGCCAAGTCCTTCCCGCACATCCGGGCCCGCGACGCCCGCGCGGCCCTCGGGGAACTGCCCGAACTGCGCTCCGTGGCCGACGGGCTGAAGAGGCACGAGCGGCTGTGGGACCTGGTCGAGGCCCTGGACGCGCTGCCCCGGGGGACCGCCATGCACCCCTGCGGCGTGCTGCTCTCGGACGCCTCCCTGCCCACCCGCACGCCGCTGGTGCCCACCAGCGGCGAGGGCTTTCCGATGGCCCAGTTCGACAAGGACGACGTGGAGAAGCTCGGCCTGCTCAAGCTGGACGTGCTCGGTGTGCGGATGCAGTCGGCGATGGCGCACGCGGTCGCCGAGGTGCGCAGGGCGACGGGGGAGGAGGTGGACCTGGACGCCGTGCCGCCCGGCGACCCGGAGACCTACCGCCTCATCCGGTCCGCCGAGACGCTGGGCTGCTTCCAGATCGAGTCGCCGGGCCAGCGTGACCTGGTGGGGCGGCTCCAGCCGGAGGACTTCCACGACCTGGTCGTGGACATCTCGCTGTTCCGGCCCGGTCCGGTCGCCGCCGACATGGTGCGCCCGTTCATCGAGGCCCGGCACGGCCGGGCACCCGCCCGCTACCCCCATCCCGACCTGGAGGACGCGCTGCGGGAGACCCATGGCGTGGTCGTCTTCCACGAGCAGGTCATCGAGATCGTGCACATCATGACCGGCTGCGGTCGGGACGAGGCCGACCGGGTGCGGCGGGGGCTGTCCGACCCCGGCTCGCAGGGCCGGATCCGGGTCTGGTTCGCCGAGCGGGCCGCGGCGCGCGGCTACGGCCCGGAGACGGTCGCCCGTACCTGGGAGATCGTCGCGGCCTTCGGCTCCTACGGCTTCTGCAAGGCCCATGCGGTCGCCTTCGCCGTTCCCACCTACCAGTCCGCCTGGCTCAAGGCCCACCACCCGGCCGCCTTCTACGCGGGGCTGCTCACCCACGACCCGGGCATGTACCCCAAGCGGCTGCTGCTCGCCGACGCGCGGCGGCGGGGGGTGCCGGTGCTTCCGCTGGACGTCAACCGGTCGGCGGTCGCCCATCGAATCGAACTGGTGTCTGATGATGAGGGGGGAGGGGAGGCAGGATCGGGCCGCTGGGGGCTGCGGCTGGCCCTGGCGGACGTCCACGGCATCACGGAGGCCGAGGCGGCGCGCATCGAGGCGGGCCGCCCGTACGCCTCGCTGCTCGACTTCTGGCAGCGGGCCCGCCCCGCCCGTCCGGTCGCCGAACGGCTCGCCCAGGTCGGCGCGCTCGACGCCTTCGGCGCCAACCGCCGGGACCTGCTGCTCCACCTCGCCGAACTCCACCGCGGCCGCCGCGGCCCCGCCGCCCACGACGGGCAGCTCCCCCTCGCCCAGGGGCGCGCCACCGCGCCCGTGGGCCTGCCGGACCTGGGGGACGCCGAACGCCTCAGCGCCGAACTCGGCGTGCTCGGCATGGACGCCTCCCGCCATCTGATGACTGACCACCAGGACTTCCTCGCCGAGCTGGGAGTCCTCTCGGCACGGCGGCTGCGCGGCGCCCGGCACGGGCAGAGCGTGCTGGTCGCCGGTGCCAAGGCGGCCACCCAGACACCGCCGATCCGGTCCGGCAGGAGGGTGGTGTTCACCACCCTCGACGACGGCACCGGCCTGGTCGACCTGGCTTTCTTCGACGACAGCCACGCGGCCTGCGCCCACACCGTCTTCCACTCCTGGCTGCTGCTGGTGCGCGGGGTGGTGCAGCGCCGCGGTCCGCGCAGCCTCAGCGTGGTCGGGGCCGCCGCCTGGAACCTGGCCGAACTGGTGGAGCTGCGCCGCACCGGCGGGCTCGACGCGGTCGCGGCACGCCTCGCCGCCCCGGGGCCGGACGGGGCTGCCGGGACCGACGGGGCCGCCGGGACCGACGGGGCGGGGGAGGCCGACGCCGGGCGGCGGATCGAGCTGCCGACCGGCTACCGGATGAACCCCTGGGCGGACCTCCGCCCGGCCGGGTCGCCCGCCGCCACCGGCCGGAAGCTGTGGCACCAGAGCCCCGGGAGCGCCGGATGATCCTGTACGCGCGCTTCCTGACGCCGATGCACGAGGCGGCGCTGCCCGCGCTGCTCGCCGTCGCCGAGGACATCAGCCCCGTCGTCCAGGCGCTTCCGCCCGACGCGGTCCTGGTCGACGCCGCGGGCGCGGAGCGGTACTTCGGCCGCGGTCCCGCCGGTCTGGCCGCCCTGCTGCGGGTCCGTCTGCTCGCCCACTGCGGCGTCGACTGCGTGGTCGGGGCCGGCCCCGGCCCGGTGCTCGCCAGGATGGCCGCCCGGGAGGCGGCTCCCGGCGCGGTGCGGGTGGTCGCCGAGGAGGAGGCGGCCGCCTTCCTGGCGGACAAGCCGGTCGCGGCCCTCCCCGGGGTGGGGGCGGCGACCGCCCGCACCCTGTGCGGCTACGGCCTGGACACCGTGGGCGGGGTCGCCGCCGCGCCGCTCGGAGTGGTCCAGCGCCTGCTGGGCGGCCGGGCGGGCCGCGAGGTGTGGGAGCGGGCGCGCGGGATCGACCGGAGCAGGGTCGTCCCCGGTGCCCTCGCCCGGTCGATGGCCGGCGAGCGGCACTTCCCCCGCGACGAACTGGACCGGGCGGAGCAGCGCCGGGCGCTGCTCTCCCTGGCGGAGGAGCTGGGGGCCCGGATGCGGGGCGAGCGGCAGGTGTGCCGCTCGCTGACCCTCTCCGTGCGCTGTGCCGACCGGTCGGTGACCACCCGCAGCCGCACGCTGCGGGAGCCGAGCGCGTACTCCGGGACGCTCACCGCCACCGCGTACGCGCTGCACGGGGCGCTCGGGCTGCAGCGGGCGAGGGTGCGCGGGCTGGCGCTGCGGGCCGAGGGCCTGATGGCCGCGGAACGGGCCTCGCGCCAGCTGACCTTCGACCCGGCCGACGAGCGGGCGCGCCTCCTGGAGGCGGCGGCCGACCGGGTCCGGGCGCGGTTCGGTCCGGGGGCGGTGGTCCGGGGCGCGACGGCCGCCTGACGGACCGGCAGGGCGGCGGGGCGGTGGGGCGGTCAGGGGTGTGGCGGCCCGCCGAACGCTCCACTCCGTAGCGTAAGTCCCAAAGAATCGTCAAGTTTTACCGACGCGTAACTTCCCACCGCTGGTTACCGGTTCGTAAATTTGTCGTGAGCGCGACATAGCCCACCCTGCGTTCCGTCATCCCCCACTCCCCTTGAGCCGCAAGGAGACTGACCGATGCTGCCCTGGAACCGTGTGCTCAGACCGCTGTCGGCCCTCGTCCTCGCCCTCGTGCTGGCCCTCACCTCCGCCGCCACCGCCACGGCGCAGACGGCCTCCGCCCCGAGCAGGGGCTGGAACGACTTCTCCTGCCAGCCCTCCAGCGCCCACCCCCGCCCCGTCGTCCTCGTCCACGGAACCCTCGGGAACAAGATCGACAACTGGCTCGTCCTCGCCCCCTACCTGGTCAAGCGCGGCTACTGCGTCTTCTCCCTCGACTACGGCCAGCTGCCCGGCGTCCCCTTCTTCCACGGGCTCGGCCCCATCGAGGAGTCGGCCGCACAGCTGGACGCCTTCGTCGAGCGGGTGCGCACCTCCACCGGAGCCGCCAAGGTCGACATCGTCGGGCACTCCCAGGGCGGCATGATGCCCCGCTACTACCTCAAGTACCTCGGCGGAGCGTCCGAGGTGAACGCCCTGGTCGGACTCGCGCCCAACAACCACGGCACCACCCTGCTCGGGCTCACCAGGCTCCTGCCCTACTTCCCCGGCGCCTCCGACCTGCTCGACAGGCACGCGCCCGCCCTCACCGCCCAGGTCGCCGGGTCGGACTTCCTCACCCGGCTCAACGAGGGCGGGGACACCGTGCCGGGCGTGCGCTACACCGTCATCGCCACACGCTACGACCAGGTCGTCACCCCCTACCGGACCCAGTTCCTGAGCGGCCCGAACGTCCGCAACGTCCTGCTCCAGGACCTGTGCCCGCTCGACTTCTCCGAGCACGTCGCGATCGGCGTCCTCGACCTCGTCGCGGCCCACGAGGTCGCCAACGCCCTCGACCCGGCGAACGCCCGGCGGACCACCTGCGCCTCGGTCTTCGGCTGAGCGGAGGGCCTCGCACGGGGCCGCTTCCGGTCCGCTCCGGTCCCTCCCGGCCACGGGGGCGGACCGGAGCGGCGCAGCAGCGGGCCGCCGCGCGCCACCGGGGCGCACGGCGGCCTCCCGCCCGTGCCGCAGGTCAGCCGCCGTGCCGCGCACCCGCGCGGGAGGACCGGCGGCGGCCCAGGAGGAAGAGGGTCCCGGCGCCCGCGGCGAGCACCGCCGCGCCGCCGCCCGCCAGATACGCGGTCCCGGTCCCGCCGCCCGTCTCCGCGAGGTGCTCCTCGCCGCCCGCCTGCGCCACCGGGGTCGGCCCGCCCTCGCCCAGGACCTCGGGGGCGCTGCCGCCGTCACCGCCCCCGGACTGCCCGTGGCCGCCTTCGCCGTGCCCGGACCCGGGCCCGTCCGCCTTGGTCTCCGCCTCCGCGGCCGTCGGGCCCGGCTCCGGGCTGTGCCCGTCCCCGCCGTGGCCGCCGTGGTCCACCGTCGACTGCTCCGCACCCTCCTCGATGTCCTGCTCGGAGGGGGCCGAGGCGGTGGGCGCCGCCGGGCTGCCGCCGTCGTCCTTGCCGAACACCACGTCGGAGCAGGTGTAGAAGGCCTCGGGGGAGTCGGAGCGCTGCCAGATCGAGTAGACCAGGTGGCGGCCGGACCTGGCGGGGACGTCGCCGGTGAAGGTGTACGCACCGTTCGCCAGCTTCGGGTCGGTCGCCGTGGCGAACGGCTCGGCCTCCAGGTCCGCCCAGCTCAGCGGCTTCGACGGGTCGTAGCCGTCCTTGGTGATGTACAGCGCGAAGCTGCCCTTGTGCGGGGCGGTCGCCTTGTACCGGAAGGTGTGGCTGCCCGGGGCGAGCGGGGAGGAGGGCCAGTCGGCGCGCGGCAGGTCCAGCCCCTTGTACTTGTCGCGGCCGGCGCTGCAGAGCTTCCCGTCCGGGATCAGCTGCCGGTGGTTGCCCGCGGCGTTGGCGATGTTGACCTCGTTCCAGTCGTAGAGCGGCTGGGTGCCCCCGGCCGCCACCATCGCCTTGCACGCGGCCGACCGCGGGTTCTCCGGGCCCTCGGCGAAGCAGGCGGACACGCGGCTGACCGGGTCCGTCATCGAGCCGTGGGCGGACGCCGGCGCCGTGCCCAGGGAGAGCAGCGCCAGGGGCGCGAGGCCGAGGGCGGCGACAGCGGCCGTGCGGCGAGCGGTCATGAGGGGGGTTCTCCTTCGAACGGGTGCAGGGCGCCCGGACGGTGCGGGCGGGCACGGCGCGCTCCGGGGAGCGGCGGCCGACGGCTCGCGAACCGTGCGGGACGCTCTGCAAGCTAGCCCGCCGCGGCGCCCGAATCCCTTGCGCGGAACGGAGAACGGCGATCCTTATGGTCGGCTTAAGCCGCGTCTAAGCGCGGGCTGAGGATCGCCCCGGAGCCGTCCGCCCGCGCCCGGTACGGCACCTCGCCGCGGCCCGCGCGGCTCGCCGCCGGACCGCCCGGGCGGGCTCCGGCGGAGGCCGGTCCGGCGGGGGCGCCGCCCCCAACGCGACGGCCCCTTCCGCGACGGCGCCTTCCGCGACCGCCCCATTCCGCGACCGCCCCCGGCGGGGCGCACCTCGCGGGGAACCGCCTACCCTGGCCGTCATGCCACGCGTCTGGATCCGGCCGGCCCTCTATGCGGTCTGCGGTGCCGTCCTGGCCGCGGTGCTGTTCTCCCGGGGGGACCCGGGTGCGGCCGTGGCGCCCCTGCTCGTCTTCCCGGCGCTCGCGGTCCTGAACTCGCCCCTGCCCTTCCCGCGGTCGATCGGAGCACTGGAGGCGCGGCGCCGCAGCGCGGCCGACGGCCGTCCGATCGTCTACTGGCGGCCGGGCTGCGTCCACTGCCTGCGGCTCCGCGTCCGGCTGGGCCGCCGGGCCCGCGCGGCGCACTGGGTCGACATCCGCAGGGATCCGGCGGGAGCCGCGGCGGTGAGGGCCGCCGCCGACGGCAACGAGACCGTGCCCACCGTCGTCCTCGCCGAGCGCTCGTACGTCAACCCCGACCCCGGCTGGGTGCGCGGCATGCTCCCTCCGCCCGGCAGGCGCTGACGGCCGCGGGCGGCCGGGCCCCGGCCCGCCCGGCCGGGGGTCGCGTGGCTCCGGGACCTGCGCGGTCCACCGAGTCCCACCCCGACCCGCCCGGCCGCGGGTCGCGTGCGCGTCCGGGGCGCCCGTCCTACGGTGGGACCACCTTCCGCCCCCGACGCCAGGAGCGAGCATGGCCGGCGAGATCACCTTCTTCGAGCTCGGGGTGGGCGACCCCGACCGGGCCCGCGCCTTCTACGGGGGCCTGTTCGGGTGGGTCTTCGAGGGCGGCGCGCGCAAGGGGGACGCGGACCCGGGCAGCGGCTACGCGATCCGCACCGACGCAGCTCCCGGCGGAGTGCACGGAGGCGACCCCGGCGCCCGCCCGTACGTCTTCTTCCGGGTGGACGCCATGGACGCCGCCCTCGACCGGGTCCGGGAGCTCGGCGGCCGGGTGGACGAGACCGAGCTCGGCGGTGACGAGGCGTCGGTGGCCCGGTTCGGGCGCTTCCGGATCTGCGAGGACGACCAGGGCTCCCCCTTCGGCCTCCACGAGCCGCCGCGGGCAGGCGAGGCCCCACCCGCGGCCTGAGGGCTCCGCGGACGGTCGCGGCCGACGTGCGGGGGAGGGCGCCGCACTCCTCCGCCCCGGCCCGGACACCGCGTCAGGCCGGCCCCCGCAGCATGTGCGCGAGGGCGGCAGGCCCGCCTTCGCGCACGAGGTGCTCGAGCGTGTCCAGCGCCCGCTCCGCCTCCCGCGCGGCCTCGGGGTCCCGCTCGCGCAGCCCGCTCGCGGCGAACTCGTCCTCGTCGAGGCGGAGCACCGTCCGCCCGTCCGCCGACACCCACAGATCGAGGTCCAGGTCCTCCACGACCACCTCGGCGCCCTCCCGCACCGCGGGCCGCGCGATGTCGCAGTACCAGCCCTTGAGTTCTCCCGTGCCCGCGCGCACCTCCTTCACGGCGTACCAGCGGTCGCGCCGGTAGTGCTCGGTGAACACGTCGCCCGGCTCGAAGCGCACGAAGCCGAAGTCCCGTACGCCCGGAGCCGCCCAGGCGGCGCGCACCGCCAGGTGCGTACCGTCGTCGAACAGCTCGGCGGCCGGGTAGCGGATCTTGGTCCCGCCCCTCTTGAGGAGACGGACGTGCAGTTCGGTGGAGCCGTCGGACACGGGGTACCTCTCCCGGGTGGTGGCGGGGTCCGGGCGGGCCGGCGGCGCGGCCCGGACCCGGGAGCGTGCGGGCGTCAACCGCCGCGGCCCGCGCGACGACCATAGGGGCGAACCTGCGGGCCGCGCCTCCCGATATGCCGGGCGGTGGGGAAGAATCCGCCCCGTGACCTTCACCATCGCCATCGACCCGCACAGCGCCGACGCACCCTACGAACAGGTCCGCGCGCAGATCTCCGAGCAGGCGCGCTCCGGGGAGCTGCCCGTGGGCTACCGCCTCCCGACGGTCCGGGCCCTCGCCGGGGAACTGGGCCTCGCGGCCAACACGGTCGCCAAGGCCTACCGCGCGCTGGAGGGTGACGGAGTGGTGGAGACCCGGGGCCGCCACGGCACGGTCGTGGCGGCCGCCGGTGATGCGGCGGCACGTCAGGCGGCGTCCGCCGCCGCGGAGTTCGCCACCCGGGCGCACCGGCTGGGGCTCACGCGCGAGCAGGCCGGAGCGGCCGCCGCCGAGGCGCTGCGCACGGTCTACGAGGGGGGCGGCGCGGCCGGCTGAGAGCCGCGCAGGGGGGAGGGGCGCGTCCCGACGGGCGCACCCCCGGACAGGAAGTGACATGGCGGAAACCCGTCAGTAACACATTTGGCATGGACACTTCCAGTCAACCAAGCCCGCTGCTACGACAGTTGCAGCAGAGATCCTGCTGTGACTGGGAGGTTTCATGAAGCTGTCCCGTATGGCCGCATTCTCGTCCTCGCTCGTGCTCGGCGCCGTCCTCGCTCTCACCGGAGCCGGTACCGCGCAGGCCGACTCGTCCGCCCAGGCCGTCGACTACGTCGCCCTGGGCGACTCCTACTCCTCCGGGCTGGGAGCCGGAAGCTACGAGAGCTCCAGCGGCAGCTGCAAGCGCAGCACCCGCGCCTACCCCCGGCTGTGGGCCAACGCCAACGCGCCCTCCTCCTTCGCGTTCACCGCCTGTTCCGGGGCGCGGACCAACGATGTGACCGCCGGTCAGCTCGGGCCGCTCACCTCGGGCACCGACCTGGTCTCCCTCACCATCGGCGGCAACGACGCGGGCTTCGCGGACGTCATGACCACCTGCGTCCTGCAGTCGGAGTCCAGCTGCCTCAGCCGGATCGCCCAGGCGAAGTCCTATGTCGACACCACCCTGCCCGGACGCCTGGACTCCGTGTACGACGCCATCCGCGCCAAGGCCCCCGCCGCCCGCGTGGTCGTCCTGGGATACCCCCGCTTCTACAAGCTGAACGGCAGTTGCATCGCCGGGCTCAGCGAGACCGAGAGATCCGCCATCAACGGCGCGGCCGACCATCTCAACGCGGCGATCGCCAAGCGCGCCGCCGACCACGGCTTCACCTTCGCCGACGTGGTGGGCACCTTCACCGGCCACGAGATCTGCTCCGGCAGCTCCTGGCTGCACAGCCTCAACTGGTTCAACATCGGCGAGTCCTACCACCCGACGGCCGCCGGGCAGTCCGGGGGCTACCTGCCGGCGTTCAACGCCAACGACTGACGGTCCCCGGGCCCGCGCGACCGCTCCCGGCGTCTCCTCCTCCGGTCCCGGAACCGGTCGCGCACCCGTCCGCCGCCACGGCGGCCGGGTCCGGTCCCGGACCCGGTCAGCGGGGCAGCACCGCCGCCCACACCAGCACGGCCAGGACGAGCAGCACCACCGCCCCGGCCGCCAGCGCCGCGCCCCGGCCGTGCGCCCCGCCCCGGCCGGAGCCTGCCCGCCCCCCGGCGGGTGCCGCCGCCGGGGCGCCCGCGGCGGCCGCCGGCCCGCCGCCCCGGCCCGCGGCCGCCCCGTCCTCGCCCCGGGCACCCGCGGACCCCGCCGGGGCCGGACCGTGCGCCCCCGCGGCCGATGCGGGCGGCACCGCACCACCCGCACCGGCGAGGCGCAGCCGGTGCTCGGCCTCCGCGGCCGGCATCGCCCCCGCGGCGTCCCGCCGCAGCAGCCCCTCGACCACCTCGGCCAGGGCGCCGTCCGCCCGTTCGGCGCGGGGCGCGTCCCCGCGCGGACTCCGGCCCTCCACCGCGGTGAACAGCACCGCCCCCAGCGCCCGCAGGTCGGCCGCCGCCCCCTGCGCCACCGGCGGCACGCCCACGGCGCCGGAGCCCGTGCCGAAGCCCGTCACCAGCACCCGCCCGTCGTTCGCCACCAGCACCTTCGACGGCGTCACGTTCCCGTGGACGACCCCTGCCGCATGGGCCGCCCGCAGTCCGGCCAGCGCCTCCGACCCGATGCGCGCCACCTGACGCGGCGGCAGCGGGCCGTCGGCCTCCAGCAGCTCCGACAGCGCCAGCCCGCGGACGGGCTCCATCACGATCCACGGCCGCCCGCCGTGGCCGGCGACCTCGTGCACCGCGACCACGTTGCGGTGGGAGATCCGCCCCGCGGACCGCGCCCCGTCCTCCAGACGCCTGAAGAGCAGCCGGGCGGCCGTCGGGTCCAGGCCCGGCGGTACCCGGAACTCCTTGACCGCCACCTCGCGCCGGAGCAGCTCGTCGTGGGCCAGCCACGCCACGCCCGTCCCGCCCTCGCCGAGAAGCCCGATCAGGCGGTAGCGCTCCGCAATCACGCGCCCTGTGACGGGCGTCTCGTCCATGCCGTCCCCCTGACCGCAACTCACCTCGAAATGTGGTGCATACCCCTTCGGGGGCGATCAACTCACCCGGTGAGAGGTGATGATGACAGTGCGTCAAATGATGCCCCGGGGGCGGGCGGACCGTTTCCTCGGCCAACTCGCCCTGAGTCCAGTCGTATTCGGAGAGTGACGAAGCGGGGGTGCGTGGGCGGGGCGGAGCGGGGAGGCGGGATACACGGGTGCCCCCCGGGAGCGATAGGGTTAATCTGCCCGGGCCGGGTGCATCGTACGGGTGGGGAGAGACATGGATCAGATAACAGTTCGCAGCAGGCCGCGCGTGCCTGCCATCACCTGCGGGAGCGGCGCCGCCAGTACGCGCCTCGACCGCCATCTCGCGGTCCTCGGCGGTCCCGCCGTGCCGCAGCGGGAGGCCGCCGAGGCGACCCTGCTGATGCGGGAGCTGACCTCGCGCGACGCGTCCCACGCGCGCCCGAACGGCACCGCCCGCGTCTCGCTCTTCGCGCCGCTGCGACGTCTGCGCCGCTCGCTCTTCGGCAGCCGCGGCTGACCGACCCGCCGGCGCTCCTCCCCGGCACCGGAACACGCACGGAAGACCGGCACCGCGCCAGGGTCCTCTCCCCGGGATCCTGGCGGCCCACCGCCACCCGCACTCCGTTCCCCGCGGCAGCCGCTCGGCCCGTCGGCGTCCCCGCGGGAGGGCATGCCCGCGCGGCCGCGGGCATCCACCGCGAGCCACCGGCACCGCCCCCGGGACGGCCCCCGGCACCTTGGGGACGACCCGGGAGGACGCTGCCCCCGTACGGGCCTCCGCGCCCTCCGCAGCCCCGCGCCCGCCCCGGGTCCTCCCGGGAGCGGGCTCCCCGCGTCCCCCGTCCCGGAGGACCCGCAGCGCCGGGACCCGGAGCACCCGGGAGCCGGGGCCCGGCACGGGCCGGACCCCGGCGGGCCGTCAGGAGCCGTCCCGGTTCAGGAAGTCCTGGCGGAGCGCCCCGAGGATCCGGGCCGCCTCCTCCAGCCCGGCGTGGCGGCAGCGGCGCGCCGCCTCCGTCAGCCGCGTGACGGCCTGTGCGTACCTGCCCAGGCCGTTCCCCTCGATCAGGGCCGCGATCCGGACCGCCTCCGCGCGCGGCTCCTCGCCGTTCTCCCCGCCCTCTTCGTGGGCGGCGACGGACGCCTCGGCCTCGGCCAGGGCCTCCGCGAAGCGCTCGCACTCGGCGAGGACCCGGGCCCTGCGGTAGTGGATCATCCCCGCGACGTACCAGTGCGCGAAGTCCTCCGCGTCCTCCGGCACCGCCGTGCGGACCTCGTCCGCCCGTGCCAGGTGCCCCAGTGCCGCGTCCAGCCCCCCGGGCCCGCGCCCCGCCATGACGAGCCGGGCGAACTCCCCCATCATGGCGGTGACGGCCGCCGGGTTCGGGGCCTGCGCATGCGCCTCCACGGCGCGCTCGTACGCCGCCTCGGCCGCCTCCCACCGCTCGGCCTCGGCCAGCGCGGTGGCCGCGTCCGCCGCCACCATGGTGAGGATCGGCCCGTCCTCCTCCCAGCCGGCGACGGCGTCGGCCAGCAGCAGGAACTCCTCCGCGGCGGCCAGGTGCTCGCCCAGCTCCCGCAGCCCGCGCGCCAGCGTCAGCCGGGCCTGGGCGAGCATCCGCTCGTCGAGGACGCCGTCCGCCCCGCCCGCGAGCACGGACTCCAGGACGGCGACGGCGTCGGCCTGCTGCCCGTCCCGCGCCAGGACGTCGGCGAGCTGCAGGCGGATGTCGGCGGCCTCGGCGAGTGCCCCGTCCCGGTCGAACCGCGCCGCCGCCTCCGAGAGGTGGCGCACGGCGCCGGCGGCGTCGCCGAGGTGCGTGGCCGCATGGCCCAGCAGCGCGTACGCCGGTGCGAGCGGGAACTCCGTGTCGTCGTACCGGACCGCCTCGCCGATCGCCCGGTGCAGCAGCTCGGACGCCTCGCCCGGTTCGCTCCGGGCCAGCAGCGCCTGGGCGAGCAGCACCCGCGGACGCGAACCGCGCCAGGGCCGCCCGGAGGACTCCACGTCCACCAGCGCCGCCCGCAGTTCCGCCTCCGCCTCCGCCGCGTCACCCCGCCGGAAGGCCAGGTCGGCCGCGAACTGGCGTGCGTTGGCCACCTGGTGCGGGACCCCCAGGCCCTCGGCCTCGGAGCGGAGGGCGCCCACGCACTCCTCGAACCGCTCCATGGCGGCGTCCTGCGCACCCTCCGGGGCCGCCGTCACCTCCTGGTAGGCGGCGAAGGCCCGGGAGAAGAGCACCGTGAGGTACTCCAGGACGCGCTCCTGCCCCGGTCCGCCCGCGGTGCCGTCCGCGCCCGCCGCCGGGCCCCCGGTGAGCGGTTCCCGCTCCTTCAGTCGCTCGGCCTCGTGCAGCACCTCGTCCAGCGCCGCGCGGAAGGCGCCGGGGCCGTCCGGCCCGGCGCCTTCGGCGGACCCGGCCCCCTCCTCGTCCTCGTCCGGAACGGACTCCCAGGCGAGGGCCCGGGCACGGGCGGAGAGCATGCGCCAGGGCGCCCCCGCCCGGCCGAACAACTCGGCGGCCTGCCTCAGTTCGGAGACGGAACGCCCCCCGCGGTCCTCCCGCGACAGCACCAGCGCCCGGTGCTCGGCGAGTTCCGCCGACAGCAGCTCCCCGGGACCGAGGCCGTCGCCCGGGGCCTCCCCGGCCGCCAGCCGGTCCTCCACCCGGGTCCACAGCCGCGCCGCGCCCGGATGCCCCGTCGCCCCCAGGCGCCGGGCCTCGCGCACCAGCCCGGCGAAGTCCTCGGGGACCTCCGGCACCGCGGCGCCCGCGCCCGCCGCCGGGGAGGGCTCCGGCGCCTCGGACCGGACCACCGGGCTCCGCAGCCCGAGCGGAAGGGGCTCCTCGCACAGCGGGAGCTGCGCCAGCCGGGCGCGCCGCCGGTCGCCGACGGCCGTGGTCCCGTTGCGCCCGTCGAACGCGGCGGCCAGGCGCTCCGCCTCGCCCCGGACATGGGCGAGGAGCTCGCCGGCCGTCCAGTTCCGTCCGGGCGGACCCGCGACCGCCGCCGCGCCGTGGCCGTCCCCGACGATGCGGGCCAGCAGCACCTCCACGCCGGTGAGGAAGCCCAGCAGCGCCAGCGGGGCGCCCGTCGTCCCGAACAGCGGGCGGTTCTCCGCGAGGATCTCCAGCCCCCGGCCCTCGTTGCGCGACAGCGCGCAGAACTCCAGATGCAGGCCGACCTCGTCCAGCATGCCCGTGTTGCCGCGGACCCGGCGGTAGCCGGTCAGATGGTGGGAGCGGGCCTCGTCCGCGCGCCCCGTCCGCAGCAGCGGGAGCAGCGCCCGCGCCTGGCTCATCTGCGGCTCCTCGGTGCACGCCTGCGCACCCTCCAGGACCGGCCGCCAGGAGTCGAGCGCCCCGGCGTCGTCACCTGCCGACACCCGGTGCCACGCCAGGTACCGGGTCTCGCACGCCTCGCAGTCGCTCAGCTCGCTGCGGGGGCGGGTGGCCCAGAGGTCGAAGGCGTCGTCGGCCCCGGTGCCCGTGTGGGCCGCGAGGTGGTAGCGCATCGCGGCCACCGGCTGCACCTCGTGCCCGGCGGCCTCGTAGAAGCCGCTCATCCGCCCGATCCAGCCCTGGACGGTGGCCAGCGGCACGTCGGGCACCTGGAGCAGCGAGGTGGTCACCCACTTGAAGCGCCAGAAGACCTGGTGGGCCTCCCACTGGCTGAACGCCTCGGGCGAGTCCTCCCACAGCTTCAGCAAGCGGGCGAAGACCACCGGCGACTTGCGGTGCTCGCCGGTGAACTCGTACGCCGCCATCAGCTCCAGCAGGGCGGTGACGAGGACGTCCGGCTCCTCGAAGGGCTCGGCGGCCTCGGCCAGCTCCTCGGCGGTGACGGTCCGCTGGAGCCCGTGGGGGCGCTCGTTGTTCTCGCGCAGCGCCTCGACCACGGCCTCGGGTGTGTCCAGCATCTACAGTTCCTTCCGGGGCTCTGAGCCGGGTGCCGCCGTGCCGGTGTGGTGCATGGCGTGGGTGAGCAGGCCGATGAAGGCCCGGTTGAGCAGGGCGCTCTCGCCCGCCCGCAGCGGGCGTCGGCTGAGCAGCAGGGCCTGGCCGTACAGGGCCTCGGCGGTGGTGACGGCCAGCCCGCGCTCGGCGACCGTGAGCGCCTGGCGGACCAGCGGGTTGAGGTGGTTCAGGACGAGCTGCGCGCGGGGGGTGTCGTGGCGCAGCGAGCCGAGGATGTCGGCCCACAGGCCGTCGCTCTCCGCGGCCAGGCCGGACCGGGTGCGCTCGTGCCGTGCCTCCCGGTTGTCCAGGAGCAGCGCGGGGGCGGTGACCGGCTGGAAGTCGCGCAGGACGACATCGCAGTCGTGGACCCCGATCGTCTCGCGCGCGACGGCGAGGAAGGCGGCCGCCCGCAGCTCCGCCGCCGGGTCCACGGCGTCGAGGTGGGCCGTGACCGTGGCCGGGTCGAGGTCGGCGACGGCCGTGCCGGGACGCAGCTCGGGCAGCCGGTGCACCAGGTCGCGGTCGTAGGTGTAGCCGCCGTTGACGACCCCCAGCCCGGCCGCCGCGGCGATGGGCGCCACCTGGCGGAACTCCTCGACGCTCCGGGTGACCAGCAGCGTCGGGTGCGTCCGCGCGAACTCCTCCAGGGTGACGTTGCCGTCGCTGGTCTCGAACGGCAGCCAGGGCAGCACGATCCGCAGCAGCTCGTCGTCGTAGCGGGCGAGGGCCTTCACCGCGAGGTGGTGGGTGTCGATGAAGCGGTGCAGCAGGGACGGGTCGCTGGCGGCGAGCCCGGTGAGCCAGTCGCGGATCCGCTCGCCCAGCGCGTCCCGCACCGCCGACAGCGTCCCGTCCTCGTACAGCGCCTCGCGGGAGGCGGTCGGGCGCAGACTGGTGGTGTCGACCACGCAGCGCACGAAGAACGCCCACTCCGGCAGCAGTTCCGGCGCCCGGTCGGTCAGCAGCATGCCCTTGAGGTGCACCCGGTGGCCCGCGCGCTGGGCGGGGCTGACGGCCGTGGGCAGCACATAGGCGACGCCGCGCAGTCCGGCGGCCGGCAGGTCGAGCTCGATGGTGTCCAGCGGGGTGAAGTCGAACAGCTCCCGGCAGTGGGCGGTGAGCGCCTCGCGGCGGGCGAGCGGCGAGCGGTGGGCGCGCTCCCACGGGGGCGTCTCGTTGACGCGGTGGGTCCCGCCGTCCGGCCCGACGACGGTGACCTCGTGCCGCAGCAGCCCGCCGTAGTGCCGGGCCAGGGCGAGGACCTGCTCCGGGCTCGTCCAGTCCGCGTTGTCGGCGCGCGGTGTGAGCCGCACCGTGGTACCCGGTTCGGGTACGGCCGAGGCGGGCAGGGTCCGGATCGTGTACGCGCCGTCCGAGCGGCCCCGCCACTCCACGGCGGGCGCGGCCGGGTCCGCCGCCGACCTGCTGAGGACCGTGATCTCGTCCGCCACCACGAAGCAGGCGAGCAGCCCGATGCCGAACTGGCCGATGAACTCGCCGCGGGCCTCGTCGAGCCCGGCGCCGTCCAGCCCGCCGCCGGCCGTCCGCTTCGAGCTCCGGCCGATGGTGGCCAGGAACCGGTGGACGTCGGCCTCCGTCAGGCCGACACCCGTGTCCGTGACGGTGAGCGTCCCGCCCGTGCGCACGGTGATGCGGCCGGGTGCGCCGGGGTCCGCGGCCTGCCGCGCGGTGATGGCGTCCACGGCGTTCTGGAGCAGCTCGCGCAGGTAGACGCGGGGGCTGGAGTACAGGTGGTGGGAGAGCAGGTCGACCAGACCGCGCAGGTCGACCTGGAAGGTGTGGGACGTCTCGGAATGGTGCACGGGCGAAGCCTTCGGTGGGCGCCCGCACCGTGGCGGCGCGGGCGGGGTGGCGGACGGATGTGCTCTGGACGCGCGGGGGGCGGCGCCCCACCGGGCGCCGCGATCGCGGGTGGGCGGCGGGCCGTGCCGGACCGCGGAGGCGGGCCGGGACACGGGCGTTGCCGGTGCGGCGGGCCGGACCGCGGAGGCGGCGGTGCCGGGCTCAGCGCCCGGCCGAGAACCGGTGCTTCCGGTAGGCCGCCACCGGGTGGCCGCCGAGGTAGTTCCACGGGGACTCGCTCACCCGGCCTTCCGTGGCGCGGAAGCACTCCCGTGCGTAGTCCCGGTCGCCGGCCAGCGAGAAGGCCATGGCGAAGGCGTTGAGGGCGGTGACCCAGGAGCCCTTGCGCACGAAGTCCGGGTGCAGGACGGAGTGGTCGGCGGCCTCCCGCAGGGACTCCGTCACCCGGGGCAGGCGCATGTAGGCGGCGTCCTCGCCGTCGCCGAGGGCGAGCCAGTGCTCGATGTGGGCGGTCGCGACCAGGCCGCCCAGCAGGGTTCCGGGGGGAGCCTCCAGCGCGGCCTGCCGCGCGAAGGCGTGCATCTCCTCGTGCGAACCGCCCCACTTGTCGCAGACCTGCTGCAAGCGCTGGTGGTGCGCGCCCGGATGGTGGGGGTCGCGCCGGACCGTCGCCTCGAACCGGCGCCGTGCGACCGCCTGGCCGACCTGGAGACCGCGGCCGGTCACCTGGAGGCCGTACCAGGGCGAGGTCCACCCGGGCTCGCGCTCGGCCACCTCGTACAGCCAGGTCTCGGCCGTGCGCAGCCGCGCGTGGAAGGTCTCGAACTGCTCCCGTGAGACGTGCCGGGCCAGGGCGGTCGTCCGGGCCTCCCAGCCCCACGAGATGTGCCGGATGGCCGCCACCAGGCGCGGCAGCGGCGCGTCGGGATCCGCTTCGAGCACCGGGGCGATCCACCGCTCGACGCCGGGGGTGTCGGCGACCGCCCACAGCAGCTCGACCCGGTTCCCGCTCTCGGGACACGCCTCCAGGACCTCCCGCACGGTGCTCCAGTCCGCCGCGGCGGCCGCCTTCCGCACGCGGGGCACGGCCGGGTCCCCGGAGTCCTTCTGCAGCCGCGCGACGGGCCGCACCGCCCATCTCCCCAGCGTGAGCCCCCGATCCCGGAGCAACGCCATGTCCCCACCCCTTGTGTGCCTGCACAGACGGGGGCTGATGATCACCCCCTGGTGGTGGTAGTGCCTATCACGAGTGACCGACACTCGCACAACCGTTTCAGTCGGCTCCGGGGTTGCGGGCCCGGCACCCGCTGGCCGGACTGGTTCCGCACGAGTGCCTGCCCGGCGGTTCCCGTGCCGTCCTCGGCGAGGCGACCACGGTCGGGCGCCCCGGCCCCGCCCCCGCCGTCCCCGGGCGGGACCAGGCCGCAGCGTCGCCGGACCCCGCCGGGTTCGAGCCCGGCGGGGTCCCCGTGCGTGCCGGACCGGCGGGGTCCTGACCAGCTCTCTCCGGCCCCCCCGCCGGCCCTGGCGCTCCGTCAGGACAGGCCGCGGAAGAAGGCCCGGATGTCGTCCGCGAGCAGCTCCGCCTCCTCCATCGCCGGGAAGTGACCGCCCTCGGTGAACTCGCTCCAGTGGCCGATCACCTTCCCCGGGTCGATCGCACGCCGCATGAGCGGGTGGGTGTCGAACACGGCCCATCCGGACGGCACGCCCGAACCCATGACCACGTCGAGCCCGGAGTGCTCGTTCTCGTAGTAGAACTGCGCGCTGGTGGCGCCGCTGCGGGTGAACCAGTACAGGCTGATGTTCGTGAGGAGCTGGTCGCGGTCGACCGACTCGTCCGGCGTCCGGTGGGCGCCGCCGGACCTGGGCCTGAACTTCTCGGCGATCCACGCGAGCTGACCGACCGGCGAGTCGGTGAGCGCCGCGCCGATCGTGTCGGGGCGGTGGTTCTGCATCAGGAGGTACCCGCGGTCGGTGGCGTCCTCGGTGCGCACGGCCTCGAGCTGGGCGGTCTCCTCGTCGGAGAGACCCTCGGGGTAGGGGAACTTCTCGCCGATCAGCCCGAGCCACCGGGGGTCGCTGCCGAAGTGCGTGCCGATGACGCGCTCCGGGCACAGCGCCGCGAGGCGGCCGACGGTGCCCGCGCCGATGTCGGTGCCGTGGGCCGCGAACCTCTCGTAGCCCAGACGCGTCAGGATCTCGGCGTAGGCCTCCGTCGTCCGCGCCAGCTCCCAGCCGGTCCCCGAGAGCGGGGTGGAGAACCCGAAGCCGGGCAGCGACGGGACGACCACGTGGAACTCGTCGGTCAGCAGCGGGATGAGCCGCTGGTACTCGACGAACGATCCCGGCCAGCCGTGGTTCAGGACCAGCGGGACGGCCGCCGGGTTCGTCGACCGCACATGGACGACGTGGAAGGTCTGGCCGTCGACGACCGTGGTGAGCTGTTCGTACTGGTTGAGCTTCTCCTCCTGCGCACGCCAGTCGAACCCGTCGCGCCAGTACGCGGCGAGCTCCTTCAGATACGCCGGCGGAATGCCGCGGCTGAAGTCGGTGCGGTCGTCGCGGCCCGGCACCGGGGCCGGCCAGCGCGTGTGTGCCAGCCGGTTGCGCAGGTCGTCCACATCGGCCTGCGGGATGTCGATCCGGAACGGTGTGAGTGCGTTGTCCTCGTTCATGACACCGACGCTCCCAGCAATCGCGGCAGGATCGCTTCCGCGATCGAGGGGATGATGGAGAACATGCTGGAGACCTCGGCCCGCCTGCTCGAACTGCTGTCACTGCTCCAGCTCCGGCGCGACTGGACGGGCTCCGAGCTCGCCGGCCGGCTCGGGGTGAGCACGAGGACCGTGCGCGCCGACATCGGCAGGCTCCGGTCGCTCGGCTACCCCGTGGACGCGCGCCCGGGCGTCGCGGGCGGGTACCGGCTGGCCGCCGGGACGGCGATGCCCCCGCTGCTGCTCGACGACGACGAGGCCGTCGCCGTCGCGGTCGGACTGGGTGCGGTCGCCACCCGAGGGCTCGGCGTCGAGGAGACGTCCCTCACCGCGCTCGCCAAGCTGGAGCAGGTGCTGCCCTCGCGCCTGCGCCGGCGCGTCGAGGCGGTACGCGAGACGACGAGCGTCGTCCCCGGGGCCGAACCGCCGCTCGACCTCTCGGTGCTCGGCACGGTCGCCGCCGCGATCCGCGGCCGCGAACGGCTCCGGTTCGGCTACACGAAACCCGGGGGCAGCGAGGAGGCCCGCCACACCGAGCCGCAACGGCTGGTGAGCTGGGGGCCGCTCTGGTACCTGCTCGCGTGGGATCTCGACCGTGACGACTGGCGGGTCTTCCGCGTCGACCGCATGGCTCCCCGCCCACCGACGGGTGCGCGGTTCCGGCCGCGCGCGGTCCCGGGGGGCGACGCCGTCGCGTACGTCGTCGGGCGCGTCAGCAAGGGGGCCTGGAAGTACCGCGCCCGGGTGCTCGTGCATGCTCCCGCCGCCGCGGTCGCCGCGAAGATCCCCATCCCGGTCGACATCGAGGCGGTCGACGGGTCCACCTGCCGTGTGGAGCTGGGTTCCGACGACCCGGACGGGCTCGCGCTGTGGATGACGCAGCTCGACGTCGACATCGAGGTGATCGACGGAGACGAGCTCGCGGTGGCGTTCGACCGCCTCGCGACAAGGTGCCGCCGCGCGGCGGGCGGCGCGGCCACGACGTGAATCCCGGCGGTCGCTCCGTCGGCGACGGCGGCGGACCCGGCGCGGTCGGGACCGGTGCCGCGCCCGGCCGGCTCCACCACCTCCCCGGCGAGCCGAACGGCACGGCCCGCCGCTGCCACGCACACCCCCCGACGGCCGCGGCACCCCGCCGCGCTGCCGCGGCGCCCGCAACGGTCCCGGTCCGAGGGCCGCCCTCCGCCGTGCGGCGCACCGCCTCCGCCTCCGGCACCGCGCACCGGTCCACCGGGACGCCGCGGACGGCCCTCAGGCCACCACGCCCCTGCCGCGCAGCGCGGCCACCTCCGCCTCCGACAGCCCCAGGCCCTTCAGCAGCGCGTCCGTGTGCTCGCCCAGCGCCGGGACCGCGCCCATCCGCGCCGGGGCCCCTCCCGGCAGCGTGATAGGGGGCAGCAAGGCCCGCAGCGGACCGGCCGGGGACCCGATCTCGCGCCACCGGTCGCGTGCCGCGAGCTGCGGGTGGCCCGCCAGGTCGCCCACCGAGTTCAGCCGCGCGCAGGCGATCCGGGCCGCCTCCAGCCGCGCGACGGCCTCCGCCGTGCTCAGCTCCGCGAGTGCCGCGCCGACCACCTCGTCCGTCCGCTCCCGGTTGGCGGTGCGGGCCGTGTTGGTCGCGAAGTCCGGGTCGTCCGCCAGCTCGGGGCGCCCGGCCACCTGCTCGGCGAGCCGCCGCCACTCGCGATCGTTCTGCACCGACAGCAGCACCCGGCCCCCGTCCGCGGTCCGGTACGCGTCGTACGGGGCGATGACGGCGTGCGCGAGCCCGGTGCGCACCGGCGCGGGCGAGCCGTGCATCCCGTGGTGCAGCGGATGCCCCATCCACTCCGCCAGGGACTCCAGCATCGAGATCTCCACCGGCCCGCCGAGCCCCGTGGTGCCCCGCCGCACCAGGGCGGCCAGCACCCCCGAGAACGCGTACATGGCGGCCGCCACGTCGGCGGCCGGGATCCCGGCCTTCACCGGCTGCTCCGAGGTGCCCGTGACCGACACCAGTCCGGCCTCGCACTGGACGAGCATGTCGTAGGCGGCCTTGTGCGCGTACGGCCCCCCGGAGCCGTAGCCGGAGATGTCCACGCCGACCAGCCGCGGGTGCGCCGCGCACAGCGTGGCCGCGTCCAGCCCCAGCCGGGCCGCGGCGCCCTGGGCGAGGTTCTGCACGAACACGTCGGCGTCCGCCACCAGGCGCCCGACCAGCTCCCGGCCGCGCGGGTCCTTCAGGTCCACGGCGAGGGACTCCTTGCCGCGGTTGCACCACACGAAGTGCGAGGCGAGCCCCTTCGCCGCGGTGTCGTACCCGCGGGCGAAGTCCCCGCCGTCCGGACGCTCCACCTTGATCACCCGGGCCCCGAGGTCGGCGAGCTGCCGCGTGGCGAACGGCGCCGAGACGGCCTGCTCGACGGCGACGACGGTGATCCCGTCGAGGGGGAGTGGCTGAAGGCTCATGGGGCGTGTCTACTCGGCGACCGGCGGATCTGTCACCCCGGGGTCCCGAGGCCGGGCTCGTGCCGGCCCCACCCGGCAGAGGATGCCGGGACCCGGGGCCCTTCGGCCGCTCGATCCGCCCGTTGCGCGTGCGGCTCGTCGCCGTCCACCGGCCCCGACGGGCCGTGGACGCGGACTGCACCCGGCCACGACCCGCAGCGGCGCACATGGGCCGATTGCACGACCAGCCGCCTCGGGAACTTCCGGGCCGTGGTCCCCCGCCAGGGCAAGCGGACCTGCACCCTTCCCGGTAGGGGCACCGCGGCTGCGCGGCGCCCATCCGGCCACGGGGCCGGTGACGGTCAGTGATCTGGTTCGCGCGTGTCATCCATCCTGCTCGGCGGTTCCCGCGACGGCCGGACCGAGGTCGGTGGGGAGGCGGCGCACTGCCAGGGCGACGGCTTCCTCGGCTGTGGCGGCCTCTTCGAGAACGTCGTCGGAGAGCGGATGCCTCTTCACGCGGAACCGGCTGCCACCGTATGACGGGACGATGGCCACCTCGTTGCGGAACGGGTATCCAGTGCAGGAGCTGAAGCCGAGCGTCCAGTGGCTGGAGAAGACGTGGAGCTGCCGCAGCCGTGGTTCTGCGTGAGCTGCTTCCACGAGTTCGCCGAACCCTGTGAAACCCGGTTCCTCGGCTGCCTGCTCCCGCATGGTGCGCCACTGCAGCTCCACCACCGCGGCCGGCCCCCGTTCGTCAGCTTCGGCGCGCCTGCTGGAGCGCAGGAACGACAGCTCAGCCCGCAGTTCCCTCAGGCTCCTGCCCTGCCCCCACGCCGCTCCGGCCCTGACGACATCCGCCAGGTCGGGCGTGGCTCCGGTGATGAGTTCGACTCCGCGACTCCAGCCGGAGACGCGGAACCAACGGCTCTCCGCCCCGATGTGAACGGATAGCGGCTTGCGCTCGGGGACCGACGAGGCGATGCCCGCCGAGACGAGTGGGCCCCAGTCGCCGGGTACCACTGTGAGGTCGGTACCGAGTTCGGCCGCCAGCTGTCCCAGCGCTGCGGCCAGGCTGCCCGCAGCAGCCAGATCAGGGTAAAGGTCAGAGTCCACCGTCACAGTCTGTCGTTGCGCTCCACCGGGAGAACAGCGATCGGACGTCGCAGCGAGGCCGTGTGCACCCTCCTGCGCAAACGGGTCCTGCTCGCCCCGTAGTCGTGTTGTCAGTCCCTGATGCGAGGATCCGGGCGACCATACGCAAGGAGATCAGCATGGGCACCTGGGATACCGGTCCCTTCGACAACGACACAGCGGCGGACTTCGCCAACGCCCTCGACGATGCCGAGCCCGAAGCGCGCGAAGACCTGATCCGAGGCGTCCTCATCCGGACGATCGACGCCACCGGTCATGTCACGGAAGCAGGAGAGGCGGTGGCCGCCGCCGCCCTGATCGCGGCGCAATGTCCGGGAGGCGAACCCGTCGACATGACCTACGGTCCGGAAACACCCATGCCCGTGTTCCCTTCCGACCTTCGGGCACTCGCCGACGAAGCCCTCGCCCGCATCGTCAGGGACGAGGACGGGCCGGCCTCGCACTGGGTCGACCCGGAGGACTCGAAGCAGTGGCGAGCCACACTCACGCGCCTTCGCGCAGTGCTTGCCCCGCCGCCCTCTTCCCTGGCGTGACGATTCCCACGACGACCAGGAGCAGCCCCAGGAAGGCGCCCGTTCCTGCGACCCATGCCATGGATGCCGCTCCGCTCCGGCCTGTGGAAGACCCGGAACGCGAGCAGCATCCGGGCCTGAGGACGGTGGCATTCTCCTCGGACCCGGTGGTCGCCCGTCATGCCGGGGCCGGGAACTCCCCGCCGGCTCCGCCGTCGTCCGTCCCCGGTGGGCTCAGGATCCGCCGGACCGCGCCCGCCCGGTGCTCCCTCACAGCAGCGCCAACTGCCCCTCCGGCCCCTCCTCGCGGGCTTCCAGGACCGAGGCCGGGCGCCGGGAGGCGGGTGGGGGCGGCAGGACGCCCGCGGCGCGGAGGGCGGACGCGGGCACGAGCGGGCCGCTGCCCAGCGCGGCGCCCTGCGGGCGGAGTTCCGCCAGCAGGGCCAGCACCGTGACCAGCTCCAGCAGCTCGGAGGTCCACTCCTGCGGCCACGCCGCCGGGCGCAGCGCCTCCAGCGTGCCCGCCTCCCCGGGCTCGGTGCGTCGGCGGAACCACTGCTCCAGCACCCGTTCGCCCGCGACCGCGTACGTCCAGGCCCCGCGCGGGACCGGTGCGATGCGACCGGTGCCGCCGACCAGCAGCGCCTCGCCGTCCTCCTCGTAGGCGAGGGAGCCGGGCCGCCGCGGCAGCGCCGCTCGGACGTAGGGGCGTCGTCCGCCCGGCAGCCGGGGCCGTTCGCCGCCGTGCGCGCCGCGCAGCTGGACGTCCAGCATCCGGCGGCCCAGCGCCACGCCCCGGGCCCACCGCCCGGCGTCGGCCGTCAGCGGGACCGCGGCACCCCGCTGCCCGGGGCGGGCGGCGGCCATCGTCCAGCACAGCAGCTCCTCGGCCGTCACCGGGTGGCCGTAGCGGTCGGCGAGCAGGTCCGCCAGCCCCGGGGCGATGTTCGCCTCCCGTCCGCCGGGCCTGCGGTACAGGGGCCGGATGCGGCCCGGTCGCCCCGCGGGGGAGCGCCCGTCCGGGAGGTGGGCGGTGGCCACCAGGGCCGGCCCGTCCGCCCCGGGGGCGCGCCCCTGCTCGACGACGAAGACCTGCCGGGCGTCGCGCACCCGCCACAGCTCGGGGCGGGCGACGTCGAGCAGGCGCTGGTCGGGTATCAGCCACTGCTGGTCGTAGGCCCCGTGCAGGACGCGGACGGGCTCCGGGCAGGGCCCCGTCTCGCGGGCGATCCGCCCGGTGCCGGCGGGCTGCCCGGGGAGCTGGGCGACGGTGCTGTGCGGCGTCCGGGAGCGGGTGGGCCGGAACAGCTCCTCGCGCCGGGCGGCGTCCTCCGCCCCCGTCAGGGCCTCCCAGCGGCGGCGCAGCGAGGCCGCGTCCGGGGCCATGACCCAGCTCCGGCCCGGCCGCAGCGGGGGGACCGACCAGGGCATGAGGTCGTCGAGCAGCGGCACGTCCTCGGGGGCGGACTCGGGTGCTTCGCTCACCGTGCGCATGGTAGTGCTCCTCCCCGCCCCCGTCCGGTGGCCGCCGCCCCGGTGCCCCGGCGGCTCAGTCCGCCGCGTCGAGGGTCACCGAGAAGGAGAAGCGGTCCCCGCGGTAGCGGATGCGGGCGACGTCCACGACGCGGCCGTCCTCGTCGTAGGTGACGCCGGTGTAGTGCAGGATCGGGCTGAGCAGCGGGACGTCCAGCAGCTCCGCGGTCTCGGGGTCGGCGAGCCGCGCCTCCACGGTGTCGGTGATCCTGCTGATCCGCACGCCGAGGACGTCCCGCAGGACCTTGGTCATCGGCCAGCGCTCCAGGTCCGCGATGTCGACCCGGTCCGCCAGCTCGGGCCGGAGCGCGTTCTCGGCCCAGTTGGTGGGCTCCTCGCTGTCCCCGTCCCGGCGCAGCCGCCGGAACAGGACGATCTCCTCCGCGCCGGGGAAGTACTCCGCCAGGTCGGCGGGGACGGGACGCGGCCCGTGGCCGAGGACGGTCGTCCGCTCGCCCGACTGCTGGGCCACCACCGCGTCGATCGAGCCCAGCAGCCGCCGGGGCGCGCCCCGGCGCGCGCCCGGCTCGATGAAGGTGCCGCGCCGGCGGTGCCGGCTGATCAGCCCCTCCTCCTCCAGCTCCTTCAGCGCCTGCCGCATGGTCAGCACGCTGACCCCGTAGTGGCGGGCCAGCTGCTCCTCGGTGGGCAGCCGCAGCGAGGCCTCGGGCGAGCGCCCCAGTATCGAGGCGCGCAGCGACTGCGACACCTGGTACCACAGCGGGAGCTTGCGGTTGAGGACCAGGGAGTCCGGGGCGAAGGAGGAGGTCACGGTGTCTCCGTACACGGCATCTGCTGACTACGGCCGGAAGTGGCGCTCAAGACCCTCCCACACGGAGTCGTACCCGGTCTGAAGGTGTCCCGCGGAGGCCGCCTGGGCGGTGGTGGTCACCGGCCAGCGGGTCTCGAACATGAAGGCCAGGCCGTCGTCGATCTTCTGGGGCTTCAGCTCCGCCGCGCTGGCCCTGTCGAAGGTCTCCCGGTCCGGGCCGTGCGCGGACATCATGGTGTGCAGCGAGCCGCCGCCCGGGACGAAGCCCTCCGCCTTGGCGTCGTAGGCGCCCTCGATCAGGCCCATGTACTCGCTCATCACGTTGCGGTGGAAGTACGGCGGGCGGAAGGTGTCCTCGCCGACCAGCCAGCGCGGCGCGAAGACCACGAAGTCGACGCCCGCGAGCCCCGGGGTGTCGGACGGGGAGGTCAGCACGGTGAAGATCGACGGGTCCGGGTGGTCGTAGGAGATGCTGCCGATGACGTTGAAGCGGCGCAGGTCGTAGACGTAGGGGGTGTGGTTGCCGTGCCAGGCGACCACGTCGAGGGGGGAGTGGCCGTAGGTTGCGGTCCACAGGTTGCCGCAGTACTTGTTGACCACCTCCACCGGGCCCTCGACGTCCTCGAAGGCGGCGACCGGCGCGAGGAAGTCCCGTGCGTTGGCCAGGCCGTTGGCGCCGATCGGGCCGAGGTCGGGCAGCTGGAAGGGCCGCCCGTAGTTCTCGCAGACGTAGCCGCGGGCGGTCGCGTCCAGCAGCTCGACGCGGAAGCGCACCCCGCGCGGGACGAGCGCCACCTCCCCGGGGCGGACCGGCAGCAGGCCCAGCTCGGTGACGAGCAGCAGGCCGCCGCGCTCGGGGACGATCAGCAGCTCGCCGTCGGAGTTCCCGAAGACCCGCCGCATCGACGTGTCGGCGTGGTAGAGGTGCACGGCCATGCCCGAGCGCTGGGTGACGTCGCCGTTGCCGCCGAGCGTCCACAGTCCGGCGAGCCAGTCGGTGCCCGGCTCCGGTTCCGGCAGCGGGTTCCAGCGCAGCCGGTTGGGGTCGGGGACGGCCTCGGTGAAGGGGGCGCTCCGCAGCGCTCCGTTGCCGGTGCGCACGAAGGCCGGGTGTGCGGCCGAGGGGCGGATCCGGTACAGCCAGGAGCGGCGGTTGTCGGCCCGCGGCTCGGTGAAGGCACTGCCGCTGAGCTGCTCCGCGTACAGGCCCAGGGGCGCCCGCTGGGGGGAGTTGCGCCCGTGCGGAAGGGCGCCGGGCACCGCCTCCGAGCTGTGCTCGTTCCCGAAGCCCGGGGAGAAGGACCGCTCCGTCAGACCTTCCGCGGTCTTCCGCGCCTGCTCACTGCCGCTCATCGCCGCTCCTGTGCCTGTCGGCCTGCCGCCGACGCCCGCGTTTCCGATTCCTATGGACAACCGTAGGATTCCAGGTCGGGTCCGTCAACGGCTACGGCCGGGCATGATGGGCGCGTGTCCCCGTCCCCGCTGCGACGCGTCCCCGTGCAGCGGCGCAGCGCCGACCGGCTCGCCCGGATCCTGGACGCCTGCGCCGAACTCCTCGACGCCTGCGGCTACGAGGAGCTGTCCACGCGCGACGTGGCCGCCCGCGCGGGCGTCCCGATCGGCTCCGTCTACCGCTTCTTCGGCAACAAGCGCGCCCTGGTCGAGGCCCTCGGGCGGCGCAACCTCGACCGCTACGCCGCCCGCGTCGAGGAGGGTCTGGCCCGGGTGCCCGCGGGGTGCTGGCGCGGGGCGGTGGACGTGGTCCTCGACGAGTACCTCGCCATGAAGCGCACGGTGCCGGGCTTCGGGCTGATCGACTTCGGGGTGCAGGTGCCGCTCGGCGCGCGGGTCACCCAGGTGGGCAGCGAGGTGGCCGACCGGCTCGCCGACCTGCTCGCGGCGCACCTGGGTCGCGAGGCGGCGGACGGGGAGCTGCGGCGGGCCGTGCTCGTCGCGGTGGAGGCGGCCGACGCCGTGCTCCAGCTCGCCTTCCGGGTGGACGAGTCCGGTGACGGGGCGATCGTGGCCGAGGCGAGGCGTCTGGTGTGCGCCTACCTGGACCAGGTGCTGCCGGACGGGGCGGAGCGCGGCTGAACGGCGGTGCGCCCGCCGGGCCGTGCCCGCGGTTCCGGGGGCTGCCCCGCATCCGTACCGGTCGGTATGCTGCCGGGGTCCCGTGCCGCCGCACCCCCGCCCCGCTCCCGGGAGGCCCCGTGTCCCGCACGTCACCCACCACCCGTACCGCCCTGCGCATCTGCCCGCTCTGCGAGGCGACCTGCGGGCTGGTCCTCACCGTGGAAGGCGACCGCGTCACCCGCGCGCGCGGCGACCGCGACGACGTCTTCAGCTCCGGCTTCGTCTGCCCCAAGGGCGCCGCCTTCGCGGAACTCGACTCCGACCCCGACCGCCTGCGCACCCCCCTGGTCCGGACCGCGGGCACCCTGCGCCCCGCCACCTGGGAGGAGGCCTTCGACCGGATCGCCCAACGCATCCCCGCGATCACCGCCGCGGACGGCCCGGACGCCGTGGGCGTGGTCCTCGGCAACCCCAACGTCCACACCATGGCCGGCGGCCTCTACCCGCCCCTGCTGCTCGCCGCACTGCGCACCCGCAGCCTCTTCACCGCCTCCACCCTCGACCAGATGCCCAAGCACGTCTCCGGCGGGCTCCTGTTCGGCAGCGCCGCCGCCATCCCCGTGCCCGACCTCGACCGGACCCGGCATCTGCTGCTGCTCGGCGCCAACCCCCTGGAGTCCAACGGCAGCCTCTGCACCGCGCCCGACTTCCCCGGCCGCCTCAAGGCGCTCCGCCGCCGCGGCGGCACCCTCACCGTGGTCGACCCGCGCCGCACCCGCACCGCGCGCCTCGCCGACCGCCACCTCGCCCTCCGGCCCGGCACGGACGCGCTGCTGCTCGCGGGCCTGGTCCACGTCCTGTTCGAGGAGAAGCTCACCGACCTCGGGGACCTCGCCGACCACGTGGAAGGCGTCGACGCGGTGCGCGAGGCCGTCGCGGACTTCACCCCCGAGGCCGTGGCCGCCGCCTGCGACACGGATCCCGGGACCGTGCGGGAGGTCGCCCGCGAGCTGGCGGGTGCGGAGTCGGCCGCCGTGTACGGGCGCATCGGCAGCTGCACCGTCGACCACGGGACCCTCGCCAGCTGGCTCGTCGACGTCCTCAACATCCTCACCGGCAACCTCGACCGCCCCGGCGGCGCCCTCTTCCCCCTCTCCGCGACCGAGCGCGCGCCCCGCCCCGCGGCCCCGGGCAGGGGCTTCTCCCTCGGCCGCTGGAGCAGCCGCGTCTCCGGCCGTCCCGAGGCCAAGGGCGAACTGCCCATGGCCGCCCTCGCGGAGGAGATCGAGACACCCGGCGAGGGCCGCATCCGCGCCCTGGTCGCCATCGCCGCCAACCCCGTCCTCTCCGCCCCCGACGGCGACCGCCTCGACCGGGCCCTGGAGGACCTGGACTTCATGGTCAGCGTCGACCCCTACCTCAACGAGACCTCCCGCCACGCGGACGTGGTCCTCCCGCCGCCCCCGCCCTCCCAGAGCGCCCACTACGACTTCGCCTTCAACGCCCTCGCGGTGCGCAACCAGGTCCGCTACACCCCGCCCGCCGTACCCCTGGCACCCGGCCTGATGGACGAGTGCGAGATCCATGCGCGCCTGGTGCTGGCCGTCTCCGGGATGCACGGCGCCGAGCCCGCCGCCGTCGACGACCTGGCCATCGGGCGGACCCTGGCCGCGGCGGTCCAGGACCCCCACTCGCCCGTCCACGGGCAGGACGCCGACGCCCTCGCCGCACGCCTCACCGGCGCCACGGGCGCCGAACGCCGCCTCGACCTGATGCTGCGCCTCGGCCCCTACGGCCTCACCCTCGACGAGCTGCGCGAGCACCCCCACGGCATCGACCTCGGCCCCCTCGCCCCCCGCATCCCGGGGATCCTGCGCACCCGCAGCGGGCGGGTGGAGCTGCTGCCGGACCCGGTCGCCGGCGACCTGCCCCGGCTGCGCGCGGCGCTCACCGGCCGGGCGGAGCACGCGCTGGTGCTGGTCGGCCGCCGCCATCTGCGCTCCAACAACAGCTGGATGCACAACCTGCCCGCGCTGAACGGCGGTTCCAACCGCTGCACCCTGCACGTCCACCCCGAGGACGCGGCCCGGCTGGGACTGCGCCACGGGGGCCGGGCCGCGGTCTCCTCCGACGGCGGCCGCATCGAGGCCCCGGTGGAGGTCACCGAAGAGGTCCGCCCGGGCGTCGTCAGCCTGCCGCACGGCTGGGGGCACGACCGGGCCGGGACCCGGCTGTCGGTCGCGTCCGCCGTCCCCGGGGCCAACGTCAACCAGCTGCTCGACGGCTCCCGGCTCGACCCGCTGTCCGGCACCGCGGTGCTCAACGGCTTCCCCGTCACGGTGGCCGCCCTCCCGCCCGGGCCCCCCGCGCCCTGATCCCGCGCCCGGCACGGGCCCGCCCGTCCGCCGCCCGGACCTGCGCCCCGCCCGTCCGCCGCCCCACGGGGGCGTGTTCCCGCCAGGGGCCCGCCCCCGCACGGTCCCGGGCGGCCGCGGGAATCCCGGCCGGTCGGGCTCGTGCACAAGGCATTCCCCCGGCGCGTGCGGTGGGCTACCTTCAGCCACTCGGCTGCCTTCCTCACCTCCGGGCGGGACCTCATGACGCGCGCCATCGCTCTGCACGACATCGGCAAGAGATACGGGCGCGGCCCGCGTGCCGTCGACCGTTTCACGCTCTCCGTCGAACCCGGCGAGTTCCTGGTGCTCCTCGGGCCGTCCGGCTGCGGCAAGTCCACGGTGCTGCGCATGATCGCCGGGCTGGAGGACATCACCGAGGGCGAACTGCTGCTCGACGGCGAGCCCGCCAACCACATCCCGCCCCGCGAGCGGGACATGGCCATGGTCTTCCAGAACTTCGCGCTCTACCCGAGCATGACCAGCCGCGAGAACATCGGCTTCCCGCTCCGGCTGGAGGACCCGCGGGCCGACCGGAACCCCCGCGTCGAGGCCACCGCCCGGATGCTCGGGATCGAGGACCTCCTCGACCGCTTCCCCGGCCAGCTCTCCGGCGGGGAGCGCCAGCGGGTGGCCATGGGGCGGGCGATCTCCCGCCGCCCCTCCGCCTTCCTCATGGACGAGCCGCTCTCCAACCTCGACGCCAAGCTCCGCGGCCACCTGCGTGCCGAGATCGCCCGCCTCACCGCCGAGCTGGGCGTCACCACCGTGTACGTCACCCACGACCAGGCCGAGGCGATGTCCCTCGGCGACCGGGTGGCCGTGATGCGCGGGGGCGTCCTCCAGCAGGTCGGCGCCCCCCGGGACACCTACGCCCTGCCCGCCAACGTCTTCGTCGCCGCGTTCATCGGCACGCCCCGCATCAACCTGCTGCAGGCCGTCGTGCACGCCCCGCTCGACGGGCCGATGACCCTCGACCTCGGACGCCAGCGCATCCGGCTGCCCGAACCCCTCAGCCCCGACCACCAGTTGCTCCGCATCCAGCAGGGGCGGCGGCTCGTCCTCGGGCTGCGGTCCGAGGCGGTGCGCATCGCCCCGCCGAGTCAGGCCCGGCCCGGCGAGGCCCCGCTCACCGGCACGGTGGAGCACATGGAGTACCAGGGCCACGAGGCGCTGGTGCACTTCGCCACCGGCTCGCGCCCCGCACCCGTGGGCGAGCTGGAGGCCGCCCGGCCCGCGTCGCCCGTCCGCCGCCGCGCCGCCGGACCCGGCACGCTCGCCCGGTTGAGGAGCCGGGCCGCCGGCCGGCTCGTCGGCCCGCTCGCCGTCCTGGACGCCCCCGAGGCGCCGGGCGCCGACGAGCGCCCCGCCACGGCCCCGGGCGACCTGGTGGTCCGCACCGGCCCCGACGTCCGCCTGCGGCGGGGCGCGCAGGTGCCGCTGCTGGTGGACGTGGCCCACCTGTACGTCTTCGACCACCACGGCCGCCGCGTCTGCCCGGCACCCGCCGAGCTCCCCGGCTTCGACGTCTGACGCCCCGGTCCCCCGGGGCCGCGCCCCGAGGCCCGGCGCACCCGGCCGCGGCCGGGGTGGTGCGCACCCGCCGGTGGCCGGAACGCCCCCGGGTGGGGAGGGGGCCCTGGCGCTCGAAAACTAACATCGCTAGTTTGGTGGGCCGGAGCTACCCGTGCGGAGGAGTGCCATGAAGGCTCACGACGGCCTGTACATCGACGGCGCCTGGCGGCCCGCCCTCGCGACCGGCGCCATCGCCGTGGTGAACCCGGCCGACGAGACGGTCATCGCCCATGTACCGGCCGGTGGGGAGGCCGACGTGGACGCCGCCGTGCGCGCCGCCCGGGCCGCGTTCCCCGCCTGGCGGGCCACCCCGCCCGCCGAGCGGGCCGCCGTGCTGTCCGCCCTCCACGAGGAACTGGGCCGCCGCACGGAGGAGATCGCCGAGACCGTCACCGCCGAGCTGGGCGCCCCGCCGAAGCTCGCCCTCGCCGTCCACGCCTCCCTCCCGGTCGTCGTCGCCGGTTCCTTCGCGGAGCTGGCAGCCGGCTACGCCTTCGAGGAGACGATCGGGAACTCGACCGTCCTGAAGGAGCCGGTCGGCGTCGTGGGCGCCATCACGCCCTGGAACTACCCGCTCCACCAGGTCGTCGCCAAGGTCGCGCCCGCCCTGGCCGCCGGGTGCACCGTGGTGCTCAAGCCCGCCGAGGACACCCCGCTGACCGCGCAGCTCTTCGCGGAGGCGGTCGACGCGGCGGGCGTGCCGGCAGGTGTGTTCAACCTGGTCACGGGCGTCGGGGCGGTCGCCGGGGAGGCCCTGGCCCGGCACGAGGGCGTGGACCTGGTCTCCTTCACGGGGTCCACCGCCGTCGGCCGCCGGGTCGCCGCCACCGCGGGCGCCGCGATCAAGCGGGTCGCCCTCGAACTCGGAGGCAAGTCCGCCAATGTCGTCCTGCCGAGCGCCGACCTCGCCGCGGCCGTCAACGCCGGAATCGCCAACGTGATGGCCAACTCCGGCCAGACGTGCAGCGCCTGGACCAGGATCCTCGTGCACACCGACCGCTACGAGGAGGCCGTCGAGCTGGCGGTCGCGGCCGCCGCCAAGCACGTCCCCGGCGAGCGGGTCGGCCCGCTGGTCAACGCCCGGCAGCGCGAGCGCGTGCGCGGCTACATCGACCGGGGCGTGGCGGAGGGCGCCCGGCTCGTCGCCGGCGGGACCCGGCCGCCGCTGCCGACCGGCTACTACGTCAGCCCCACCGTCTTCGCCGACGTCACCCCGGACATGACCATCGCCCAGGAGGAGATCTTCGGCCCGGTCGTCTGCCTGATGCGGTACGAGGACGAGGAGGACGCCCTCGCCCTCGCCAACGGCACCGTCTACGGCCTGGCCGGAGCGGTGTGGGCGGCCGACGACGCCGAGGCCGTCGCCTTCGCCCGCCGCATGGACACCGGCCAGGTCGACATCAACGGCGGCCGCTTCAACCCCCGCGCCCCCTTCGGCGGCTACAAGCAGTCGGGCGTCGGCCGGGAACTCGGGCCGCACGGCCTCGCCGAGTACCTTCAGACCAAGTCCCTCCAGTTCTGATCCGGGAGCAACGCATCGTGGTCCGTGCAGCCGTCCTGCCCTCCGTCGGCGCCCCCCTGGAGATCACCGGGATCTCCCTGCCCGATCCCGGACCCGGCCAGGTCCGGGTCCGGCTGGCCGCCGCGGGGGTCTGCCACTCCGACCTGTCGCTCTCCGACGGCACCATGCGGGTGCCCGTCCCGGCCGTCCTCGGCCACGAGGGCGCCGGGACCGTGCTCGCCGTCGGGGAGGGCGTCGAACACGTCGCCGCCGGCGACGCCGTCGTCCTCAACTGGGCGCCCTCCTGCGGAACCTGCCACCACTGCTCCCTGGGCGAGGTGTGGCTCTGCACCGAGGCGCTGGCCGGGGTGGGCCGTGTGCACGCCACCACGGCCGACGGCACGGCGCTCCACCCGGGCCTGAACGTGGCCGCCTTCGCCGAGGAGACCGTCGTCCCCGCCGGCTGTGTACTGCCCGCCCCCGAGGGTGTCGACCTCACCGACGCGGCCCTGCTCGGCTGCGCCGTGCTCACCGGCTACGGCGCCGTCCACCACGCCTCCCGGGTGCGCGAGGGGGAGTCCGTGGCCGTCCTCGGGGTCGGGGGCGTCGGCCTCGCCGCGCTCCAGTCCGCCCGGATCGCGGGCGCCGGGACGATCGTCGCCGTGGACGTCTCCCCGGAGAAGGAGGAGCTGGCACGGCGAGCGGGCGCCACCGACTACGTGCTCGCCTCCGAGGCCACGGCCAAGGAGGTCCGCCGCCTCACCGGTGGCCGGGGCGCGGACGTGGCGGTCGAGTGCGTCGGCCGCGCCGCCACCATCCGCGCCGCCTGGGACGCCACCCGGCGCGGCGGGCGCACCACCGTCGTCGGCATCGGCGGCAAGGACCAGCAGGTGACCTTCAACGCCCTGGAGATCTTCCACTTCGGCCGCACCCTCTCGGGCTGCGTCTACGGCAACTCCGACCCCGCCGCCGACCTCCCGGTCCTCGCGGAGCACGTGCGCGAGGGCCGCCTCGACCTCTCCGCACTGGTGACGGACCGCATCCCGCTGGACGGCATCCCGGCCGCCTTCGACGCGATGCGCCAGGGGCGGGGCGCGCGTTCACTGGTCGTCTTCTGACGCGCCGGGGCGGCGCTCCCGCGCGAGGCGCGGGCGGGTGTCAGCGGGCCATCCGCCGCCCCAGCTCCCGGGCCCGGGCACGCAGCCCCTCGGCCCAGTGGGCGCCGTCCGGCGGGAAGTGCGCCCCCGTGTCCCGGGAGACCTGCACATCGGTGAGCGGTTCCCCGGGCGGGAGGCCGAGCCTCGCCCAGTCCGGCTCGATCCCGGCGCGCTCGGCGAGGACGAGGACCGTCGCGGTGAAGCCCTCGGACAGCGCGAGGACGACGGCGTGGCCCGTCCTGCGGTGCCGGTCGAGCAGGGCCTCGACGAAGGCGGCGAAGACCACCGGGTCGATCGCGCACTCGTCCATCTCCATCGGCCCCAGGCCCGACGGCAGCTCCAGCTCCTCCTCGAAGAGCCTCACCTGGCGCAGGAACAGTCGCGAGGCGCCGTTGGACGGGTTCCACAGGGTCTCGTCGCCGAGGTCGTAGTACTGGCTCATCGTGCTGGTGTCCCTCCCGTTGCGGCCGGCCATCGTATGTGCCGCCGGGCGGCCTCTGCTCCTGCGGGTGAGGTGCGCGGTGTTCGCGCCTCGGGCGAGGGCCGCGGTCGGTACGGTCGCGGCGGGGGCCCGGCCGGGGTCCTCCAGGCCCCTGATCGTGGAACGGTGAACCATGGCCGCACGCAAGGACGTCGACGGCTCCACGAGTGTCCCGGCCCTCTACGGGGCGGAGCTCCGCCACCGGAGGGAGGCCGCCGGGCTGACGCTCCAGCGGACGGTGGAGGGCAGCTTCTACGGCGCGAGTCTGCTCAGCGAGATCGAGCGGGGCTCGCGGCGGATGCCCGCGGATCTGGCCCGGCACGTGGACCGGCTGCTCGCGACGGACGGCTTCTTCGAGCGCCGCTGCGAGGACGTGCGCAGGGCGCGGAAGGGCGCGCACGCGGAGTACTTCGCACCCGTCGCCGAACTGGAGTCACAGGCCAGGACGATCGAGAAGTGGAGTCCCACGCTCATCCCCGGGCTCCTGCAGACGGAGGCCTACGCACGCGCCGTCGTTCACGCCACCCACCCCCTCGACCAGCCGGACGAGGTGGAGACCAGGATTGCCGCACGTGCGCGTCGGGCGCGTCTCCTGGAGCAGCCCAGGACCCCTGAGTACTGGGTGGTGCTTCACGAGTCCCTGCTGCGTGAACCGCTGCTGCCGCACGAGGACATGGCACACCAGTGGGAACTGGTCTCGGGGCTTGCGACGCGGCGGCGCATCGTCGTGCAGGTGCTGCCGTGGGACGGGCCCACGCGTCCCTTCCTGAAGATGGACATGATGTTCCTCCAGTTCGCCGATGCACCGCCCCTCCTGTACACCGAAGGCGCCTACCACGGGCAGGTGATCGACGATCCGGCCCTCGTGGGGCAGTACCGAAAGGCATACGATCGGCTCAGGGCCGCCGCGCTGTCTCCGGAGGTCTCCCTGTCCATGATCGATGCAGCGGCGGAGGACCATCGCCATGGCAAGAAGCCTGCCTGACACGAGCGTTCTCGTCTGGCGCAAGAGCAGCCACAGCAACGGTGACGGTGGAGAGTGCCTTGAAGTGGCCGACGGGGTCTCCGGCACCGTCCCGGTGCGGGACTCCACGCGGCCCGAGGGGCCCGTCGTGGTGGTGGGCGCGGGGGCGTGGGCGGTGTTCGTCGGCGGTCTGCGACGCGGGGCCCGCTGACCCGATAGAACCCTGGACGTAATTCGCAGGCGTACGGCAACGGTGTGGACCTATTCTGCCCGCCATGACCGACTGGAAGAGCGTCGAGGCCGCCGACTGTGCCGTGCCCGCTGACCGGCCCTTGGAAGACCTCGTCCGCGAGCTGTCCCGTGCCCTGGCAGATCCCGATCCACTGGTCCGGGACGGCGCCCCCCACACCGTCCTCGCGACCTGGATCGCTCGCGGGGCGATCGGAACGCCCCGGCGGCTGGAGCTGGGGGACGAGATGGCGGCCCGGTTCACCGATCCGCGGGTCGAGGCCCGTACCTTCGCGCCCCTCGTGCTCGACATGCTGGTGGCCGCGGGGGACTTCAGGGCCGGCTGGGTGGAGGCGTTCGAGCACTGGTACCCGGCGGAGCAGGATCTGCGTGGCCACGACGAGAAGCTCGGCTGGCTTCACGCGGTGGCGCACGGCGCGGACCTGCTTGGCAGCTTCGGCCGCCACCCCGAGGTGGCGCCGGCGCGGATGCTGAACCTCGCCGCCGCGCGGCTGACGGCGCCCACCGACCACGTCTACGACCAGATGGAGGACGACCGCCTCGCCCGGGCGATCGGCCGGGTCCTCACCCGTAGCGACCTGAGTGAGCGCGATGCCGTCGGCTGGCTGGGTCCGATCGCCGACCGCTTCGGGGCCGACCGCATCAGCACTCCGGTGCCCGCTCACATCAGCAACTGCCTGCGTACCCTGCGCCTGCTCTACATCCTCGCCGACCGGGGCGTGCGCCCCACCAGCGAACTGCCCGCGGAACCCCTCCGCCACCGCGACGCGGTCAAGTCCGGCATCGCCACAGTCCTCGACCGGATCGTCAGACGCTGATCGACGGCACTCGGGCCGGCCGGGCACCCCGCCGGCTCTTCCCCCGCCGGGCCCGCCCCGACCGCGGGGGCGAACCGTGCCCGATGCGGTACTAGGCGCCCCTCGTGCTCCAGCCGCCGCGCACACCCGCCTCGTACTGGAGGGCCAGGCCGTCGAGCAGGGCGGTCAGGCCCGTGGCGAACGCGCCCTCGTCCACCTGCTCCTGGCGCTCCGCCAGCAGATGCGCCTGGCCGAGGTGGGGGTAGTCCGCCGGGTCGTAGGCGGCCGCGTCGTCCACGAAGCCCCGGGCGAAGGAGCCGAGGGCCGAGCCCGTGACGAAGTAGCGCATCAGGGCGCCGATGCTGGTCGCCTGGGCGGGCGGCCATCCGGCGCGGACCATCGCGCCGAAGACCGCGTCGGCGACCCGCAGGCCGGCGGGCCGCCGTCCGGGGCCCCGTGCGAGCACCGGGACGGCGTTGGGGTGGGCGCGCAGGGCGGCCCGGTAGGAGAGCGCCCAGTCGTGCAGCGCGGTGCGCCAGTCGCGGGGGTCGTCCGCGTCGAACATCGACAGGTCGATCCGGGCGCTGACCGCGTCCGCGACGGCGTCCAGGATCTCGTCCTTGTTGCGGAAGTGGTTGTACAGGGAGGGCCCGCTGACACCGAGTTCGGCCGCGATCCTGCGGGTGGAGACCGCGTCCAGACCCTCCGCGTCCACGAGTGCGCCGGCCGTGTCGACGATCAGGTCGCGGCTGAGGAGGGGCTTGCGCGGTCGGGCCATGCGGCACATAGTAGGGCCTGCCCACAATAAACTAGCGGTGGTAGTTAACGGGGGGTGCCCGCGCATGGACCTGGAGCTCAGCGAGGAGCAGGAGGCCGTCCGGCGGCTGGCCCGGGACTTCGTCGTCCGCGAGGTGGCCCCCCACGCGGCCGCATGGGACCGGGCCGAGAGCGTCGACCGGGCCCTGGTGCGAAAACTGGGTTCGCTGGGGTTCCTGGGGCTCACCGTCGACGAGGAGTACGGCGGCTCCGGTGGCGACCACCTCTCCTACTGCCTGGTCACCGAGGAGCTCGGACGCGGGGACTCCTCCGTGCGCGGCATCGTCTCCGTCTCCCTCGGGCTGGTGGCCAAGACCATCGCCGCCCATGGCACCGACGAGCAGAAGCGGGCCTGGCTGCCCCGTCTGACCTCGGGCGAGGCGCTCGGCTGCTTCGGCCTCACCGAGCCCGGCACCGGCTCGGACGCGGGCAACCTGGCCACCCGGGCGGTCCGCGACGGCGGCGACTACGTGATCGACGGCACCAAGATGTTCATCACCAACGGGACCTGGGCGGACGTGGTGCTGCTGTTCGCCCGCACCGGCGAGGCCCCCGGCCACCGGGGCGTCTCGGCCTTCCTGGTCCCGGCCGGCACCCCCGGGCTGACCCGCCGACCGGTGCACGGGAAACTCGGTCTGCGCGGCCAGGCGACGGCGGAACTGGCGCTCCAGGGTGTCCGCGTCCCTGCCTCGGCGATGCTGGGGCCCGCGGGCAAGGGGTTCACCGTCGCGATGTCGGCCCTGGCCAAGGGGCGGATGTCGGTCGCCGCCGGGTGCGTCGGCATCGCGCAGGCCGCGCTGGACGCCGCCGTCGGCTATGCCGGGGAGCGCGAGCAGTTCGGCCGCTCCATCGCCCACCACCAGCTGGTCCAGGAACTGCTCAGCGACATCGCCGTCGACGTGGACGCGGCCCGGCTGCTCACCTGGCGGGTGGCCGACCTCGTCGACCGGGGCCGGGAGTTCGCCACCGCCGCCTCCACCGCGAAGCTGTTCGCCTCCGAGGCGGCGGTGCGCGCGGCCGGCAACGCCCTCCAGGTCTTCGGCGGCTACGGCTACATCGACGAGTACCCCGTCGGCAAACTGCTGCGCGACGCGCGGGTGATGACCCTGTACGAGGGCACCAGCCAGATCCAGAAGCTGATCATCGGCCGGGCGCTGACCGGGGTGTCCGCCTTCTGAGGGGGCGCTGCGGACCCGCGGGCGTGCCCCCGGGCCCGGAGTAAGCGCCCGGAGCGAGTACCCGGAGCGAGCGCTGGGAGTGAGTACCCGGAGTGAGTACCCGCGCCCATGTGGCACGTGCCACCACCCCGGATGCTGGGGCCATGAGTGAGACACCGGTCAAGCAGCAGAACACCGCGGCCTACTACGGTCAGGCCGTCCTCTCCTTCGCGATCGCCCTGGGGGCCGTGGTCCTCGGGCTCTACCACATGGAGGCGGACGCCTGGGTGCGGGCCTTCCTCGGGATCGCCGTCCTCTACCTGACCACCTCCGCCTTCACCCTCGCCAAGGTCGTCCGCGACCGGCAGGAGGCCGGGCAGATCGTCAGCCGGGTCGACCAGGCGCGCCTGGAGAAGCTGCTCGCCGAGCACGACCCCTTCCAGAAGCTCTGACGCGTCCGGCTAAGCGACCGCTCATCCCCGGGGTATGGTGTTCGTCCTGTGCCAGGGAAGGGGCGAGCGATGACAGCGGCGGACCAGTGGGCCGGCGGCGACATGCCCTGCGGCGCGCCCGACGACGAGAAGCCGTGGGACGAGGTCACCCCCGAGGCGGCCCGCAAGCTCCTGGTCGCCGCGGTCGAGGCCTTCGCCGAGCGCGGCTACCACGCCACGACCACGCGCGACATCGCGAGCCGGGCCGGCATGAGCCCCGCGGCCCTGTACATCCACTACAAGACCAAGGAGGAACTCCTCCACCGGATCAGCCGGATCGGCCACGACAAGGCGCTGGAGATCCTCTCGCGGTCGTACCGCAAGGAGGGCACCCCGAGCGAGCGGCTCGCCGACGCCGTGCGCTCCTTCGTCCGCTGGCACGCGGGGCGCCATGCGACCGCCCGGGTGGTGCAGTACGAACTGGACGCCCTGAGCGACGCCCACCGGGCGGAGATCATCGAGCTGCGCCGCGAGACGGACGCCGTGGTGCGCCGCATCCTCGACGAGGGCGTGGCCGCGGGCGAGTTCGAGGTCCCGGACGTCCCCGGCACCACGGTGGCCGTGCTCTCGCTCTGCATCGACGTGGCCCGCTGGTTCAACACCCAGGGGCGCCGCACCCCCGACGAGGTCGGCGCCTTCTACGCCGACCTCGTGCTGCGGATGGTGGGGGCCCGGCCCGCCGGCCCGGGGCCTGGTCAGAAGAAGTAGCGCGAGACCGCCTCCGCCACGCACACGGGCTTGTCGCCGCCCTCCCGCTCCACGGTGACCCGCGCGGTCACCTGCACCCCGCCGCCCGCGTCCTCGACCCCGGTGAGCACGGCGGTGGCGCGGACCCGGGAGCCCGCGGGCACGGGGGCGGGGAAGCGGACCTTGTCGGAGCCGTAGTTGAGCCCCATGCGCACGCCCTCGACGCGCAGCACCTGGGGGACGAGCGCGGGCAGCAGCGAGAGCGTCAGGTAGCCGTGGGCGATGGTGGTCCCGAACGGGCCGCCCGCCGCGCGCTCGGGGTCCACATGGATCCACTGGTGGTCGCCGGTCGCCTCGGCGAACAGGTCGATCCGCTTCTGGTCGACCTCCAGCCAGTCGCTGTACCCGAGCTGCTCGCCGACTCCGGCGCGCAGTTCCCCGGGGGAGGTGAAGATCCTGGGCTCCGCCATGTCGCTGGTCCCTGCCTCTCGTGTCCCGTCCCATGTCTAAGCGCTTGCTCAGCATGCTGGGGGGTGGGACGTCCTGTCAACGGACGGCCCGGTGCGGCGTAGGCTCGGGGGAGTGCCCAAGATTCCCGAGAAGATCCACGAACTGACCGTCGGACAGGTCTCCGCGCGCAGCGGGGCGGCCGTCTCCGCGCTCCACTTCTACGAGGCCAAGGGCCTTATCCGCAGTCGGCGCACGAGCGGGAACCAGCGCCGCTTCACCCGGGACACCCTGCGGCGGGTCGCCTTCATCCGGGCCGCCCAGCGGGTGGGCATCCCGCTGGCCACGATCCGCGGGGCACTGGCCGAGCTCCCCGAGGAGCGCACCCCGGACCGCGAGGACTGGGCCCGGCTGTCGGCCGCCTGGCGCAGCGAACTCGACACGCGGATCCAGCAGCTCGGACGCCTGCGCGACCACCTCACCGACTGCATCGGCTGCGGCTGCCTCTCGCTGGAGAACTGCGTGCTCTCCAACCCCGACGACGTCTTCGGCGAGCGGCTCACCGGCTCCCAGCTGCTGCCGGAGCACGAGCGGGCCGTCCGGCGGGGCGGCGAGGGCTGACACGGTGCACGCGGACCGGTGCCGGTGCCGGTGCCGCGCTCCCGCCCTCAGGCCACCGGGACCAGCCGGTGCCGGGCCGCACGCCGGGCCGCGGTGACGGCCTCCGGGGTCAGGGCCGGCGGGGGCACCAGGATGCCGCAGTCCCGGCACAGCGGCCCCGACCAGGGAGCCTGCCGCAGGTCCTGCCGCCACACCAGCTGGGAGCCGCGGCAGACCGGGCAGGTCCGGCCCGGCCCCCGCTCCAGGGCGCCGATGAGCCGGCGCAGCACCTCGGCGAGCGGCTGCGGGGGGTGCGCCGCGGGGCTGGGGCAGCGCGCCACGCCATGGCCGCCCCAGGTGCGGCGGTGCCAGTCGTCGACGTGGCCGGGGCGCCGCAGCCCGGCGGACTTCTCCTGCTTCCGGCGGTCCGCGAAGCCCTCCTCGTACGCGAGCCAGACGGCCCGCGCCTCCTCCAGCTCCTCCAGCGCGGCCACCAGCCGCACCGGATCGGGGGAGCGGTCCTCGGGGCCGATGCCGTGCCGGGCGCACAGGTGCGCCCAGGTCGCCCGGTGACCGTAGGGCGCGAAGCGCTCCAGGCACTTGCGCAGCGAGTACCGCCGCAGTGCCAGGTCGCACCGCGGATCACGCACCTGTCTGGCAAGACTCCGGAATCCGGCCATCGTGTCGCCACCTCCGTCGCTCGTGGATCGGCGTTGAAGAATGGACGTAGCAGTGCCCGTTCCGGCTCCGTCCAAAAGGCGGGGGCGGCGTTTCGTCCGGATCCCGTCGGCCCCCTCAGACGCCCACGCGGCCCGCTGCCAGCACCAGCCTGGCCAGTTCCTCGTGGCAGATGTCGCTGTGCGCGCCCGCGGGCGGACCGCCTCGGCGCACCACCCGGGCCGCGTCCACGCTGACACAGCCCCGGCGCGGCAGGCGCCCCCCGAGCGCCTGGTCCAGGGACACCCGCACCGCCCCCGGCACGGCCCGGATCCCGTCGTGGCCCATCGCCCACCACCGCGGGTCCGTGCCCGCCGCGGACGGCGGCTCGCCCGCGAGGCCGGAAGCGAGCGGGTAGAACACGCCGAGGGCGCTGTCGTGGCGTGAGAAGCAGGCCACGACCGGTCCGTCCACCCGCTCCTGGACCGACGCCAGGACTCCGGGGCTGTGCGGGGCGTGCGGCAGTCCGTCGGCGAAGGCGTAGTGCGAGAAGGCGCCCTGGAGCAGGGTCACGGACGCGACGTTCTCCGCGCCCTCCGGCAGCCCCCGCAGCGCGAAGGCCACGAGCCGGGCCCCGTGGCTGTGGCCCACCAGATGCACCCGCACCCCGGGCGCCGACCGGGCCAGCCGCCCCAGCAGCGGCCCGAGCCCCAGCTCCCCGACGGCACCGGCCCGGCGCTTCACGGCGTAGTAGGTGGTCTGCCGCAGCAGTTCCTTGGCGCCCCGCCACACCGGTGCGAGCCCGCCCCGGGCCGTGCGGGGCGCGGTGTCCGGGCGCCCGGGGCCCGCACCGTCGGCCGACTCCTCCAGCGCCGCCGCCAGCCTCTCGCACAGCCCGAGCGGCTCCTCGAAGAACAGGGCGGGCGGGCCCTGCTCCTCGTGCGGGAGGTCCTCGGCGAAGGGCGACTCCAGGCTTCCGGGCGGCGCCGCCGCCAACTGCCGTGCCAGGCGGCCGAACTCGCCGACCGCCGCGCGGCTCTCGGGCCGCTCGTCGAGCAGCGCGGCGAGCCGCCGCACGGTGGCATGGTGCCCCGGGTGCAGCGACGCCAGCACCTCCCGGGTCGAGGGGTCCAGGCCGGGGCCCGCCGGCTGCGCCCCCGGGGCGGGCGGTGCCACGTCGGGTATCGGCTCGTCCCCGAAGCGCATCGCGGGCCAGCGGACCCCGGCGTAGGCCAGCCGGGCCCCCGGCGCCTGCGCGGCCGACTTGGGGAAGGGCGCGAGGAAGGCCGCGGTCAGGGCGCGCGCGACCGCCGGGGAGTTCTGCCAGCCGTGGGCGAGGACCACCAGGTCGGTGGTGTCCTCCGGGACCGGCTCCGGTCCCGGGCCCAGCACGTCGCCGTCCGCGTCGAACACGATCTCCCGGTACGGCTGCACACCCACCCCGGTCATGGCAGACCCTCCCCTCGCCCTGGTCCCAGCATCCTGCGCAAGAGGGGAAACGGCCATACCTCGGAACCGGTCAGAGCCGGTGGGCGGCGCGAACCCGGTGGAGGTGGACCAGCACGTCGTAGGAGTCGAGGAGCCGGAGCGGTTCGGGCTCGGCGGGCCAGGCGTTGCCGATGTCCCGGGCGGGGCGCTCCACCGCCAGCCAGTCGCGGGCCGCCGCGGGCGCGGTGCGCAGGTCCAGCACGTAGTCCCGTGGCGAGACCCGCTCCAGGGTGTGCTCGTGGGAGCCCGGTGCGGGCGGGCCGACGCGGAAGGTCCCCAGCGACTCCCCGGGGTCGGTCAGGTCCAGGGCGTTGAACGAGCCCCGGCCGAAGGTGAACCCGACCGCGACGTAGTCCGCACCGATCGCCTCGCGCAGGTAGGTCCCCTGCACCACGGGGTGATGCGCGGGGTCGCTGGTCTTCAGGCGGATGTGGCCGTTGTGTGCGGAGACCAGGATCCGGTGGCCCGTCTGTCGCTGCCACCACAAGGTGTTCTCGGCCATGATCCGGTCGCGGTACCGCATCGCCTCCCCGACCTGCCCGGGGTCGTCCAGGTCGTATGCGAACTCGGTCGCGTTCTGGACGATGGCCCGTGCATGGTGCAGCACGAAGGCGTGGCGGCGGGCGTCCGCGCCCGTGTGCAGGCGCTCCAGCAGGTCGAGCACCGCACGCACGTCCCGCGCCATGGCCCTGCGTTCGCCGAGCGGGAGGGCCAGCCGGGCTTTGATGGTCTCGTGCACGCCACCGGTCGGCCGGGAGGCGCGGTAGCGGCGCTCGACCTCGGGGAGCAGGCGGGGGTGGTGGCGTGCGACGTGGGCGGTGACCGCGTCGAAGAGCCGTGGCCCCGCGTAGGCCAGGTCGTTGCCCATGAACTGCACCGGCCGTTCCGGATGGCGCAGGTTGTGCCGGCGCATCCAGCGGATCAGGTCGAGGTGCTCGCGGGTGTGCCAGATCAGGTACGACTCCTGGAACTCCTCGCGCATGAGGGTGCGCGGGTCGCCCCGGCCGTGGAGCACGTAGTCGTTGAGGCGCAGGCCCGTGCTCCAGTTCGCCTCCAGCGCGTAGGTGGTGAAGCCGCGGTGCTCGACGAGGTGGCGGAACAGGCGGTGCTTGGCGGTGAAGAACTCGGAGGAGCCGTGGGTCGCCTCCCCGACGCCGACCACGGTGGCCGCGCCCACCGCGCGCTCCAGGTGGCGCAGGTCGGCGAGCGGCCGTGCGGCGCGCGCCATGGCGCGGACGGGATCGGCGTCCCGCTGCTCCGCCCGCGTCTCCGCGGCGAGCGCGATCAGTGCGAGGGCCGAGAGCAGGAGCAGCAGGTGGCGCAGCAGGGGGCGAGCGGTGGTCGGTGGGTGGCGTAACGGGTCCATGACCGCAAGCGTGGCCGCGGGGGCGGGGCGCCGGCGAGCCGGTGCGCCCCCGCGTCCGCGGTGGGGCGGTCCCCGCCCCCGGGGTGGGGACCGCCCGCGGTGCCGCCCGGCGCGGCGGGTGGGGCTTCCCGCGGGTGCGGGTCCCTCAGTAGAGCAGGTGGCGGCGGCGGACCGCCCGGAAGGCGGCCAGGTCGCGGGACCAGGCGCCGACGACCTCGTCGGTGTCCGCGCCCGCGTCGAGGAGGGTGCGGACCGTCGCCGACCCGGTGAGCTTGTCGATCCAGTGGTCCGGCCGCCAGGCGAAGCCGCTCCAGGTCCGCTTGGCGGTGGCCAGCAGCGCGATGCCGGTGCGCACCGGGTCGAAGGGCTCCCGGTCGTGGACGTGGACCTGGACCCCGCCGACGGTGCGTCCCTGGAACTTGGAGAAGGTCGGGGTGAAGTACGCCTCGCGCAGGTGTACTCCGGGAAGCTCCAGCGCGTTCGCGGCGGCGGCCCAGTGCCGGTCGACGCCCTCCGCGCCCAGCAGTTCGAAGGGACGGGTGGTGCCGCGCCCCTCGGAGAGGTTGGTGCCCTCGAAGAGGCAGGTGCCCGCGTACACCAGCGCCGTGTCGGGGGTGGGCATGTTGGGGCTCGGGGGGACCCACGGCAGGCCGGTGCGGTCGAAGAAGTCGGAGCGCCGCCAGCCCCTCATGGCGACCGTCTCCAGCGTGACGGGGGAGGGCAGGAACTCGGCGTTGAACAGCAGCGCGAGTTCGGCGACGGTCATGCCGTGGGCCTGGGCGATCGGCTCCCGCCCGACGAAGCTCGCGAACCGCCTGTCCAGGACCGGGCCGAGGGCGGTCCGGCCGGTGACGGGGTTGGGCCGGTCCAGGACGACGAAGCGCTTCCCGGCCAGGGCGGCGGCCTCCATGCAGTCGTAGAGCGTCCAGATGTAGGTGTAGAAGCGGGCCCCCGCGTCCTGGATGTCGAACAGCACGGTGTCCGCGCCCGAGGCGGTGAAGATCTCCGCGAGGTCCCGGCCGCTCGTGCGGTAGGTGTCGTAGACGGGAAGGCCGGTGGCCGGGTCCTCGTGGCGGCCCTCGGAGCCGCCCGCCTGGGCAGTGCCCCGGAACCCGTGCTCGGGCCCGAACACGGCCACCAGGTTCACCCGTTCGTCGGTGTGCATCACGTCGACGATGTGGCGCACGTCCCGGGTGACGCCGGTCGGGTTGGTGACCACCCCGACCCGTTCCCCGGCGAGCCGCGCGTACCCTTCGGCGGCGAGCCGCTCGAACCCGGTGCGCACGGTCCGCCCGTGCCCGCGGGCCGCGGCGGGGGAGGGGGCGCCGGCCAGCGCGCCGGCCGCGGCGCCGCCCGCGGCCAGCAGGCCCCGTCTGGACAGGCTCAAGGGACTACCTCCGTGGGTGCGGTGTGTCTCCGGGGTGCGCTCTGTCATGGCCACGCAGGCTAGCGCGGCCGGAGCCCGCCGGGAACGACCCCGGGGCGCGCCGCCGGGGCGTGCCGGGCACGGCCGCGCGCGAGGGGCGCGGAGCGTGCTTCCCCCGGTGCATACCGACCGGTTAGTCTGCTCCCGTCGACCGGGACGAGGGGAAGGGCTGGGAAGCGATGGAGACGCTTGAGGGCGCGGGAGTGGTCGTCACCGGCGCGGGCGGCGGGATCGGTGCGGCACTGGCCCGCAGGTTCGCCGCCGAGGGGGCGCGCGTGGCCGTCAACGACCTGGACGCGGCCAGGGCCGAGGCCGTCGCGGCCGAGTGCGGAGGCACCGCCGTCCCCGGCGACGCCTCCGAGGCCGTGGACGCGGCCCGGGACGCCCTCGGCGGCCGCGTCGACGTCTACTGCGCCAACGCCGGACTGGCCTCCGGGGGCGACGCCTTCGCCGAGGAGGACGTGTGGGCCGCCGCCTGGGACGTCAACGTCATGGCGCACGTCCGGGCGAGCCGGGCCCTGCTGCCCGAGTGGCTGGAGCGAGGCAGCGGCCGCTTCGTGTCCACCGTCTCGGCGGCCGGGCTGCTCACCATGATCGGCGCCGCCCCCTACAGCGTGACCAAGCACGGGGCGCTCGCCTACGCCGAATGGCTCCAGCTGACCTACGCCCACCGCGGCCTCAAGGTCCACGCCGTCTGCCCCCAGGGCGTGCGCACCGACATGCTGGCGGCCACCGGCACCGCCGGGGACCTGGTGCTGAAGCCCACCGCCATCGAGCCGGAGGACGTCGCGGACGCCCTCTTCCTGGCCATGGCCGAGGACCGCTTCCTCGTCCTGCCGCATCCCGAGGTGGCGGGCTACTACCGCGCCAGGGCCGCCGACAACGGCCGCTGGCTCGCCGGGATGAACCACCTCCAGCAGAAGTGGGAGCAGGGCGGCGCCTGAGCGCCCGGGGGCCGGCTGCGGCCCCGCGCGCCCCGGGCCGCCGGGGAATGGGAAGATCTGCGGGCGGGAACACGACTCCCGGACGCGGGCCCACCCGGGCGGGCCCGGGGGACGCGCGGCACCCCGCGCGGCGGCACGGACGAGACCGGACGGAACCGGCAGGAAGGGCGGGTGGCGGCGATGGCCAGGACGACGGACGGGGACGGCACCCCCGTACCGCAGAGGCTGCTGGCCACCGCCACCCGCCTGTTCGCCGAGCAGGGCTACGACCGCACCTCCGTCCAGGAGATCGTCGAGGCGGCGGGTGTCACCAAGGGCGCCCTCTACCACTACTTCGGCTCCAAGGAGGACCTTCTGCAGGAGGTCTACTCCCGCGTCCTGCGCGTACAGCAGGAGCGCCTGGACGCCTTCGCGGGAGCCGACGCGCCCGTCGAGGAGCGCCTGCGCGCCGCCGCCGCCGACGTGGTCGTCACCACCATCGACAACCTCGACGACGCGGCCATCTTCTTCCGCTCCATGCACCACCTCAGCCCGGAGAAGCACAAGCAGGTGCGCGCCGAGCGGCGCCGCTACCACGAGCGCTTCCGGGCCCTGGTGGAGGAGGGCCAGCGCACCGGCGTGTTCTCCACCGCCACCCCCGCCGACCTGGTCGTCGACTACCACTTCGGCTCGGTGCACCACCTGTCGACCTGGTACCGCGCGGACGGCCCGCTGAGCAAGCAGCAGGTGGCCGACCACCTCGCCGACCTGCTGCTGCGCGCCCTGCGGCCCTGAGGGCCGCGCGCCGCCCCGGGCGGTGGCGGCCGGCCGGCCGGGGGGTCAGCCTGGAGGTATGAACGAGGGCCTGCCGCGGCTGTGGGCCGCCGCCTACGGCTCGCACACGGGCCGGCCGAGGCGGTGCGCCGCCCGGGCCGCGCTGAGGGTGCTGCGCTTCGTCCGCGCCCTCGCCCTGGCCGACCACACGCCACCGGCCGGCTACTGACGCCCCCGGGCCGGGCGGGCCGGCCCCGGGGCGTCAGGGCGCGGCTCAGCGGTAGCGCTTCAACTCGCGCAGGGCCAGGGAGCGCTGGTGCACCTCGTCCGGGCCGTCCGCGAGCCGCAGCGTGCGCGCCGCCGCCCACAGCTCGGCCAGCGGGAAGTCCTGGCTCACGCCGCCCGCCCCGTGCAGCTGGACCGCCGAGTCCAGGATGTCCACCACCGCGCGCGGCGTCGCGATCTTGATGGCCTGGATCTCGGTGTGCGCCCCCCGGTTGCCCACCGTGTCCATCAGCCAGGCCGTCTTCAGCACCAGCAGCCGCAGCTGCTCCACCGTCACCCGGGCGTCCGCGATCCAGTTGTGCACCACGCCCTGCCGCGCCAGCGGGACGCCGAAGGCCTCGCGGGACACCGCCCGCCGGCACATCAGCTCGATCGCCCGCTCCGCCATGCCGATCAGCCGCATGCAGTGGTGGATGCGCCCGGGGCCCAGCCGCGCCTGGGCGATGGCGAACCCCTCGCCCTCCCCGCCGATCAGGTGCGACGCCGGGACGCGCGCATCGGTGAAGACGATCTCGGCGTGACCGCCGTGGGAGTGGTCCTCGTAGCCGTAGACCCGCATCGCCCGGCGCACCTCCACGCCCGGGGTGTCCCGGGGCACGAGCACCATGGACTGCCGGCGCCGGACGTCCTCGCCCTCGGGGTCCGTCCGGCCCATGACGACGAAGACCTCGCACCGGGGGTTCATCGCCCCGGAGATGTACCACTTGCGCCCGTTGACCACGTAGTCGTCGCCGTCGCGGTCGATCCGGGTGCGGATGTTGGTCGCGTCGGAGGACGCCACCTCGGGCTCGGTCATCGCGAAGGCGGAGCGGATCTCGCCGGCGAGCAGCGGCTCCAGCCACCGCTTGCGCTGCTCCTCGTCGCCGAACTGGGCCAGCAGCTCCATGTTCCCGGTGTCCGGAGCCGCGCAGTTGAGAGCCGTGGGGGCCAGGTGCGGGCTGCGGCCGGTGATCTCGGCCAGCGGCGCGTACTGCAGGTTGGTCAGGCCCGCCCCGTGCTCCGCGTCGGGCAGGAACAGGTTCCACAGCCCCTGCCGGCGCGCCTCGGCCTTGAGCTCCTCCACGATCGGCGGGGTGTCCCAGGGCGAGGCCAGCCGTGACCGCTGCTCCTGCTCGATGGCCTCGGCCGGGTGGACGTGCTCCTCCATGAAGGCCAGCAGGCGGCCCCGGAGCTCCTCGGTGCGGGTGTCGAATGCGAAGTCCATGGGGGCTCAGCCTTCCTGGAGGGTGGACAGTCCGTGGCCGATGAAGACGGGGACGAGGTCGCCGATCCGGTCGAAGCCGGGGCCGACCGTCCGGCCCAGGGTGTGCCGGTAGTGGATGCCCTCCAGGATCACGGCCAGCTTGAACCAGGCGAAGGCGGTGTACCAGGAGATCGCCGAGGTGTCCCGGCCGGAGAGTTCGGCGTAGCGGTCGACGAGTTCCTGCGGTTCGGGGTGGCCCGCGGCCGCTGCCGTGGTGCTCACGGGGGAGTCCGGCAGCTCCAGGCGCCTGCTGTACATCACGAGCAGACCGAGGTCGGTCAGCGGGTCGCCGAGCGTGGACATCTCCCAGTCCAGGACGGCGGTGATCCGGTCGTCCTCGCCGATCAGCACGTTGTCCAGCCGGTAGTCCCCGTGGACGACGGCCGGTGCGGGGGAGCGCGGCAGGCTCCGGCCGAGGGCGGCGTGCAGCTCGTCGATCCCCGCCAGCTCCCGGCCGCGCGAGGCGTCCAGCTGCTTGCCCCAGCGGCGCAGCTGGCGGTCCAGGAAGCCGTCCGGGCGGCCGAAGTCGCCCAGGCCGACGGAGTCCGGTTCGACGGCGTGCAGGTCGACCAGGGTGTCGACGAGCGAGAGCACCGCGCCCCGGGTGCGCCCGGGGCCGAGCGGGGCGAGCTGTTCGGCGGTGCGGTACGGGGTGCCCTCGACGAACTCCATCACGTAGAAGGGCGCCCCCAGCACCGAGTCGTCCTCGCACAGCAGCAGCGGCTCCGGCACGGGCACGGCCGTCGGGGCGAGGGCGCTGATCACGCGGTGCTCGCGCTTCATGTCGTGGGCCGTGGCGAGGACGTGGCCGAGCGGTGGGCGGCGCACCACCCACCGGTCGCTGCCGTCGGTGACCAGGTAGGTGAGGTTGGAGCGCCCGCCCTGGAGGAGTGTCGCGTCGAGCGGGCCGCGCACCGTCCCGGGCCGTGCGCGGTCCAGATGTCCGCGCAGCTTCTCGGGGTCGAGTCCCTGCGGGGCTGGGCTCATGGTGCGCACCTCCGGGGGTGGTTCGGGGGTCGGTCCTGGACGCGGCCCATCATGACCGACCAGTCGGTATGTCGTCCAGTGCGGGGGCGCCCCCGGGCCGCGGCCCCCGCCCGCCCCGGCGCCCGGGCCCGGATCAGGCGTGGCAGGCCACCGGCACGCCCCCGTTCAGCGCCGCCATGTCCCCGAAGACCGCGACCGGGTCGAGCGGGGAGCCCTCCGGCAGGCCGTCCAGCTCCGCGTAGGCGCGGTGCAGGTTGGCCACCAGCCGCTCGCTCTCCCGCAGCGCCGCGAACTCCCCGAGCTCCGCCGCCCGCGCCGTCTCCAGCGGGGTCAGGCCCTTCTCCCGCCCCTCGGCCGCCAGCCGCGCCACGAAGCGCAGGTACGCCTCCGTCACCTCGTAGGCGGACGGGTCGGTCAGCGGCCCGTGGCCGGGGACGACGGTCTCCGCGTCCAGGGAACGCAGCAGCGCCAGGGCGCGCAGCGATCCGCTCAGCGACCCCGTCGCCACGAACGGGGTACCGCCCTGGAAGACGAGATCGCCGGTGAAGACGACGCGCTGCTCCGGGAGGTGGACCACCGTGTCACCCGCCGTGTGCGCCACGCCCCCGGGATGCAGCAGGCGCACCTCCGTCTCCCCGAGGTGCAGGGTCAGCCGGTCGGTGAAGGTGAGCGCCGGGGGCGTGACGGTGATCTCGCCGAAGTCGGTCTCCGGCCACAGCAGGTGCAGCTGGCGGCCCGCCGCGAGCACCTCCCGGCGGCAGGCCTCGTGCCCGACCACCACCGCCTCGGGCAGGAAGACGCCGTTCCCGTAGGTGTGGTCCCCGTGGTGGTGCGTGTTGACCAGCAGCCGGGGCAGCGGCGCGCCGGTCGCCAGCAGGGCCGCCCGCAGCGCCCGCGCCCGGCGCTCGGTGGCCGCGGTGTCCACCAGCAGGGTGGTCCCGCCGTCGCTGACGAACCCCGCGTTGTTGAGGCACCAGCCGCCGTCGGGCTGGAGGCGGGCGTGCACCTGCGGTGCGAGGCGGACGGTCTGCGGATCGGTCGCGGGCACGAGGGCTCCCCCGGGTCGGACCGGCCGGGACCGGTCGGGTCTGGACGCGCACCGAGCCTGCCAGCCGGGGAGGCACGGGGGAACACGACTCCCCGCCGGCCGGACGGAAGGCGGGCGTGCCGCGGGAGTCCGCCCGCCGAGCGGAGGCGAGGGCGTGCGCCGGGCGCGCGGCCCCGCCCGGGCACCGGCCTCCGGTGCCCCGGGGCCCTCGGTGGTCGTCCCGGCGGCGGGCGTGGCGGGGCCCGCCGCGGACGTAGTCCGCATCGTCCCCGTGCACCACGGGCGGGACGGCCGCGGCCGGAGCCGTGCTCGTGGGCGTGTCCGCTGTGCGCGACGTGCTCCCCGGCCCCGCACTCGTCCCGCTGCCCGGCGTGCTCGCGGCCGAGGTGCCCGTCATGGGCGTAGCCGACGTGGTCGCCCCGGCGGACACCGGGGTGTCCGGGGGACGAGGGCGCGGGGTCGGGGGCGGGAGCGCGCGGCGACCACCGTGCCCGGCCGGAGGGCACTTTGCAGCTGAGGCGCCCCGCGGTCCCCGGCGGGCCGCCGGGCGGCTGCGCGGCGCCTCCGGGCGGCCGCCGCGCCGGGGCGGGTGGTCCGGCGGCGGGGCCGACCCGCGTACCGCGCCCTCAGGTCACCACGGTCACGGCGAAGGCGGCGAGCACCAGCGTGCACACCGCCGCGGCGACCGCTCCCGCCGGGGTCAGTACCACGGGGCGGGGCGCGGACATCGCGGTGATCCTGCGGTGGGCCACGGCGAGGAAGCCGATCAGCGCCACCGCCCCCGCGCCGAGGGCCAGGGCGCCCGGTCGCCCGAGCCGCCCCGCGTCGAGGACCTGCCGCATCGCCAGCACGGCCACGACCACCCAGGTCAGGGTGGTGCGGCGCCAGGCCAGCCGGGTCCGCTCCGGCTGGAGCCCCGGGTCCCTGCCGCCGGGCGCCGTCACGCGTCCCCCAGCGCCACGACGACCACCATCACCACCGACACCACGGCCACCATCACGGCCAGCAGCGCCGGGAACCGCGAGCCGGGCAGGTCCTCGCCCCGGCGCATCGCCCGCTCGCAGCGCACCCAGTGGTCGACGGCCCGCACCGCGCAGACCGCTCCGGTGCCGATCAGGGCGAGCGCCAGTCCCGCGCGGACGCCCCAGCGCAGGTCGGGAAGGAACTGGTCGACGGCGAACCCCCCGCCGATCAGCGCGAGCGCGGTGCGGATCCAGGCGAGGAAGGTCCGCTCGTTGGCGAGCGAGAAGCGGTAGTCGGGTGTCTCGCCCTCGTCCCGGACGCGGCCGGGAGAGAACCACAGGCGCAGACTCCGAACCAGATCACTCACGCTGCGCACCCTACCGGTGGCCCTCCGGGAGCCCCCGCCGCCGTGCGGGCGCCGGGCGGCTCACACCTCCGGCAGCGCGCGCACCCGCCGGTAGGCGTCGAGGCCGTCCGGCACCCACGGCCAGGTCTCCAGCCGGGCGGTCAGCTCCTCCTCGGTGAGGAAGGAGTGCCAGGCGACCTCCTCCGCCTGCGGGCGCACCGGCAGGGTGCAGCGGACCTCGTAGACCGCGGACCACCACTCGCCGACGCCCTCGCCGCCGGTGAACAGAAAACGCGTCAGCGGACGGGGGCGGGGCAGTCCGCTCACCCCCAGTTCCTCCTCCGCCTCGCGCAGCGCGGCCTCGTCGTAACCCTCTCCCGTGCCGACGACCCCGCCGACGAACATGTCGTACCGGGAGGGGAAGACCAGCTTGGAGGCCGTGCGCCGGTGGACGAAGATCCGGTCCTGCCCGTCGCGGACGAGCACGAACACGCAGCGGTGGCGCAGCCCCCTGGCGTACACCTCCCCGCGGGGGGCGCTGCCGACGACCCGGTCCTCGGCGTCGACGACGTCCAGCACCTCCTCGGCGGGGTCGTCCGGACGGCCGGGCGGAGCGGCCCGCGGGCCGGACGGCGGGGCGGCGGACGGGCGCTGGTTCTCCATGGCGGCATTCTGGCACCCGGCCCACCCGGCCCACCCGGCCCACCCGGCCCGCCTGGCCCACTCGGGCCACTCGGTCCGCCCGGTCCACCCGGGCCACCCGGCCCGCCCGGCCCACCCGGCCCGCCCGGGCCCGTCACGGCACGAGGGAGGGCAGCGGGACCCTCGCGAGGGCCGACGACGGAGACCGGCGTCTCCATGACGGGCCAGGCCCGGAGCGCTCCCCGGAGCCTCCCCGCCGGGCCGGACGGGGGCTCCGCACGGTGCGCACGGTGCGCGACGCGGTCGCGGAGGTCCTCGCCGGGCGCACCCGCCGCCCGGTGGTGTCCGGGACTCCGGACCCGGCCCCGGCGGCGCCGTCCGCCCCATCGTGCTGCCGCCGTCACCCTGCATGCGCAGCCCGCCGGGGATGTTCGCGAAGGCGATGCCGGGTGGGCGGAGCGGCTCACCCGGCAGAGTGTCGCGGGCGCACTCGGCGAGCCGGACGTGCTGGCTCCCTGGGCCTCCTCGTCTCGGGTTGATCGGCTCGACAGCCTTGGTTCATCACTGTGGAACCTCTGAAATACCTCAGATCGCTATCTGACTGGCCCTCAGCACTGCCAAGATCCCAGGGTTGCCGTTGATCATCCGCCGGAGGCCCACACTCTGGCGCGGCCTGCCCGGTGACCGCCCCACCCCGGTCCGGCAGGCCGTCGACTCTCGGCCGCTGACCGGATTCATCCCCTCACGAAGGCGAACACCCCTATGAGTGACCGCGCCACCGCCGCGGCCGAGACCCCTGCCGGCGCCCCGGGCGCGCCCCACGTCGACGCGGGCGACGCCGGGTACCGCAAGGACCTCAAGTCCCGGCACATCAACATGATCGCCATCGGCGGCGCCATCGGCACCGGCCTCTTCCTCGGGGCCGGAGGCCGGATGGCGAACGCCGGGCCCTCGCTCTTCCTCGCCTACGCCGTCTGCGGCGTTTTCGCCTTCCTCGTCGTCCGCGCGCTCGGCGAACTCGTCCTCTACCGCCCCTCCTCGGGTGCGTTCGTCTCCTACGCCCGGGAGTTCATGGGCGAGAAGGGCGCCTACACCGCCGGCTGGCTGTACTTCCTCAACTGGTCGACCACCGCGGTCGCCGACATCACCGCGGCCGCCACCTACGCCCACTTCTGGTCCATGTTCAGCGACGTCCCCCAGTGGGTGCTCGCCCTGATCGCCCTCGCCGTGGTGCTGGCCGCCAACCTCATCTCGGTGAAGTACTTCGGCGAGATGGAGTTCTGGTTCGCCATCGTCAAGGTCGCGGCCCTCGTCGTGTTCATGCTGATCGGCATCGTCCTGGTCGCCACCTCGCACGACATCGGCGGACACACCCCCGGCCTCGCCACCATCGGCGACAACGGCGGCATCTTCCCCTCCGGCGTCATGCCGATGCTGCTGCTCATCCAGGGCGTCGTCTTCGCCTACGCCTCCGTCGAACTCTGCGGCGTCGCCGCGGGCGAGACCGAGAACCCGGAGAAGATCATGCCGAAGGCGATCAACTCCATCATGTGGCGCGTCGGCCTTTTCTACGTCGGCTCGGTGATCCTGCTCGCGCTGCTGCTGCCCTACACGGCCTACTCGGCCGGCGAGAGCCCCTTCGTCACCGTCTTCGACCGGCTCGGCATCCCCGGCGCGGCCGGGGTGATGAACCTCGTCGTGCTCACCGCCGCCCTCTCCAGCCTCAACTCCGGCCTCTACTCGACCGGCCGCATCCTGCGCTCCATGTCGCTGGCGGGCTCCGCGCCCCGCTTCACCGGCGTCATGAACAGGGGAGGCGTGCCCTACGGCGGCATCCTGCTCACCGCGGGCTTCGGCGTCGCGGGAGTCGTCCTCAACTACGTCATGCCCGGCGAGGCCTTCGAGCTCGTGCTCAACCTCGCCTCCGTCGGCATCATCGGCACCTGGGCCATGATCATGCTGTGCTCCCTGGTCTTCTGGATCCGCTCCCAGGAGGGTGCGCTCACCCGCCCCGGCTACCGACTGCCGGGCGCGCCCTTCACCCAGCTGGCCACCCTGCTGTTCCTGGCCTCCGTCCTGGTCCTGATGTGGCTCGACGGCGGCATCGCCCGCACCACCGTCAACTGCCTCCCGCTGATCGCCGCGGCGCTCGTCGGCGGGTGGTTCCTGGTCCGCGGCCGGGTCCGGGAACTCGCCGCGGGCAGCGGTCGCTGACGCACCGCCACCCGGCCGCCCCGCGTCCAGCCGTCCGCGGCGGGTGCGGGGCGGCCGCCTCGTGCGCGCCCGCGGCGCGGCCCCGGGCGTACGGTCCCCGCGGGACCGGCCGACGGGCCATAGTGGGGGGCGACACCACCGTGAGAGGAAGGGCAGGTCCGAGGATGCCGCAGCAGGTGAACGGCGTGATCGCACCCGGCAGGGACGAGCCGGTCCGGGTGGAGGCGATCATCGTCCCCGACCCCGGCCCCGGAGAGGCGGTGGTGCGGATCCAGGCCTGCGGGGTCTGCCACACCGACCTGCACTACAAGCAGGGCGGCATCAACGACGACTTCCCCTTCCTGCTCGGCCACGAGGCCGCCGGCGTCGTGGAGAGCGTCGGCGACGACGTCACCGACGTCGCCCCCGGGGACTTCGTCGTCCTCAACTGGCGCGCCGTGTGCGGACGCTGTCGCGCCTGCCGCCGCGGCCGCCCCTGGTACTGCTTCGACACCCACAACGCCCGGCAGAAGATGACCCTGGCCGAGACCGGCGCCGAGCTCTCGCCCGCCCTGGGCATCGGGGCCTTCGCAGAGAAGACCCTGGTCGCCGCCGGCCAGTGCACCAAGGTCGACCCGGACGTCTCCCCGGCGGTCGCGGGGCTCCTCGGCTGCGGCGTCATGGCGGGCATCGGCGCCGCCGTCAACACCGGCCGGGTGGGGCGCGGGGACACGGTCGCCGTGATCGGCTGCGGAGGCGTCGGCGACGCCGCCGTGGTGGGCGCCCGCCTCGCCGGAGCGGCCGCGATCATCGCCGTCGACATCGACGACCGCAAGCTGGAGACCGCCAAGGCCATGGGCGCCACCCACACGGTCAACTCGCGCTCCACCGACCCCGTCGAGGCGATCCGCGCCCTCACCGGCGGCTTCGGCGCCGACGTCGTGATCGAGGCCGTCGGCCGCCCCGAGACCTACCGGCAGGCGTTCTACGCCCGCGACCTGGCCGGCACCGTCGTCCTGGTCGGCGTCCCCACCCCCGAGATGACCCTCGAACTCCCCCTGCTGGACGTCTTCGGCCGCGGCGGGGCCCTGAAGTCCTCCTGGTACGGCGACTGCCTGCCCTCACGCGACTTCCCCATGCTGATCGACCTCCACCAGCAGGGCCGTATCGACCTCGGCGCCTTCGTCACCGAGACCATCGGCCTCGGCGACGTGGAGAAGGCCTTCGCCCGGATGCACGAGGGCGACGTCCTGCGCTCGGTGGTGGTGCTCTGATGCCCGCGACCATCGACCACCTGGTCACCTCCGGCACCTTCTCCCTCGACGGCGGCACCTGGGACGTCGACAACAACGTGTGGATCGTCGGCGACGACACCGAGGCCGTCGTCATCGACGCCGCACACGACGCCGGGGCCATCGAGGCGGCGCTCCACGGGCGGCGCCTGCGCGCGATCGTCTGCACCCACGCCCACGACGACCACGTCGGCGCCGCACCGGCACTCGCCGAGGCCACCGGCGCACCGGTCCTGCTCCACCCCGACGACCTGCCCCTGTGGAAGCGGACCCACCCCGAGCGCGCCCCCGACGGCGAACTCGCCGACGGCCAGGTCCTCACCGTCGCCGGCACGGCCCTGACCGTGCTGCACACCCCCGGCCACGCACCCGGGGCCGTCTGCCTGTACGCACCGGAACTCGGCACGGTGTTCACCGGGGACACGCTGTTCCAGGGCGGCCCGGGGGCCACCGGACGGTCCTTCTCCGACTTCCCGACGATCATCGACTCCATCCGCGAGCGGCTGCTCACCCTGCCCCCGGAGACCGTGGTGCGCACCGGGCACGGGGACGCCACCACCATCGGGCGGGAGGCCCCGGGCCTTCAGGAGTGGATCGACCGGGGCCACTGAGCCAGCCGCAGCCGGCTGGTGAACCGGCGCGGCTCACCCGTCACGGGGTCGGTGAACTCCAGCATCCGCGCGAGCAGTTGCAGCGGGCGGCCGAAGTCCTCCGACCCCGCCTCGCGCACCACGGGGTACAGCGGGTCGTCCAGGATCGGCAGGCCCAGCGCGTTCATGTGCACCCGCAGCTGATGGGTCCGGCCGGTACGCGGCAGCAACCGGTACCGGCCGATCCCGTCGCGCACCCCGATCAGCTCCACCCGGCTCTCGCTGTTCGGCTCGCCGGGCTCCTCGCGGGCCGCCAGCACCCCCCGCTCCTTGACGATGCGGCTGCGCACGGTCCTGGGCAGCTCCACGGAGGGGTCGTGGACCGCGAGCGCCTCATACTCCTTGCGCACCGCCCGGTCCCGGAACATCGTCTGGTACGCCCCCCGCTCCTCGGGGCGCACCACGAACAGCACCAGCCCCGCCGTCACCCGGTCCAGCCGGTGGGCGGGCTGGAGCGCGGGCAGCCCCAGGTCCCGCCGGAGGCGGGCCTGCGCCGTCTCGGCGACATGCCCCCCGCGCGGCATCGTGGCCAGGAAGTGCGGCTTGTCGGCCACCACCAGGTGCGCGTCCCGGTGGACGATCCCCACCTCGGCGGGCACCCGGGGCTCGGCGGGCAGCGCGCGGTGGAACCAGATGGACCGCCCCTCGGTATAGGGGTCGTCCGGCCGCACGGGGCCGTCCTCGCCGACGAAGCCGCCGCCGGCCAGCAGGGCGTCGACCCACTCCACCCCGACGGCCCGGCCGTACCGCGCCACCAGGTGGTCGCGCACCGTCGTCCACGCTCCCTCCGGATCCGGCGGCAGCCGCAACCGCACCGGGTCCACGCCCTCGCGCTGGGGGAGGGGGGACACCGGCCGGGAGGAGCGTCTGCGGGGCACGGGTACGACTCTATGCCCGGCCCCGAGGACGACACCGGGGCCGACCCCCGGGGGCCGGTGCGGCGCGCCGGTGCGGGACCCGGCGGACGCCGGCCCCCGAGCGGCTGCGCCCGCTCCGGCCTGCACGGCCCCCACCGACGGCTCCTCCCGCTCCGGCGGGCGGGTCCGTCGACCGTCCGGGAACGGAGCGGCACCACCGCGACCGCGCGGGGTCCGGAGAGGGGCGGGCGTTCCTGCGACGAGGGCATCCGGTGACCGGCGGACCCGGACTCCGCCCGCGGGGTCGGCCGTACCGTGCGGCGCGTGGCCGAGCGGCACCACCGGAAGCGCGGGGCTCCGGCCGCACTTCGGCGAGCCCCGTTCAGAAGGACCGGAAGATCCCTTCGGGATCGTCGTGAGCCCGTGCCGCGTACTCCTCGAAGCCCAGGTTGCCGATGGCCAGGTTCGCGTGGACGTCATGAACCCCTGCGGGGCCGGTGCGGAACGCGCGGCCGAACTCGGTCAGCTGCTCGTAGTCCTCGTCGTCCACGCACTCCTCCCGCGTCAGCGTGGTGACCGCCTGCAGTGCGTGGCCCTCGGCCTGCATCGTCCTACGGTCGGCGAGAAAGACCACCGCCAGGTCGTCGTCGCCGCGGACCGCGGTCAGCACCTCGTCGAGGGTCGCCCCCGCCCAGACCGGATCGTCGACGAAGTGGATGTGCGCCGCGTCCTGCCTGCCACCCCGGGGCTCCGTCAGTGCCGCCGCCACGTCCTGCCACGCAAGGTCGTCGTTGTAGTCGGTCCTGACGACCAGGACAGCGAACTCGTCACGCCTGGTGACGGCGGGCAGCACTCTCATCGGTCCTTCTCCTCGGCGGACACGGACAGGAGGGCGAGAGCGACGGCGATCCGCCCCGTCATCCCCGTTCCCGCGCGTTGCCGGTCATGCGCTGGCCACGTGGCCAACTCTCGGGCCACAGCCTTCCAGGTGGCCGAGAACCGTCCCACAAGGGCCCTGCGAACGATCGTCAGCCTTGACGCTCAGACGCAGCCGGAACGATGCTCGTGCAAGTTGGCGTAAGCCACTCGACACCGGAGGCAGCCATGGCACTACGGTTCATCGGGATTGATCCAGACACGGGGCAGCAGGGTTCCCCCACCGTATGGGTGGACGAGGACAAGGGGGAGCTGGTGCTTCAAGGCTGGAAGCCAGACGAGAAGCTAGAGGCGGAGTGCGCCGCGTTCGAGGTTCCCGGCCATGCGCCGGGCATTCCGCCACACGAAGCAGTGATCCGGATTCCGGCCCGCATGGTGCCGATGCTGAGGAAGGCGTGCGATGTCGCAGAAGGAACCGGGCTTTGGCGAGCTGCTGGCGGCGGCCCGGCACTCGGCGGTGCACCTGGAGATGCGCGACTCGTACGGGGTGGGCGACGAGGCCGAGGACTTCGAGAACTGGCAGCGCACAGGCCAACGCGACGTGGACCCTGCCTCTGCCTACTGGGCGCCCTGGGTTGATCTGATTCGCGGCACCGTGGCCCGGGGAGTCGTCGTCCGCCGGGCCCGTGTGGTGTCGGAGCCGGTCACGGAGTACATCCGGTACGAGCACGCTGGCACCGTGGTGAACCTCCACGCCGGGGAGCAGGTCCGCTGGCTTCCCCGCCGTCAGGCTTCCGACATCGCACTCCCTGGGAACGACTGCTGGGTGTTCGACGAGGAGATCGTGCTCTTCAACCACTTCACAGGGGAGGGGAGCTGGTCCGAGCCCGGTTGGGAGGTACGGTCCGAACCAGCCGTTGCAGCACTGGCCTCCGCAGCGTTCGAGGCAGTGTGGGAGCGCGGTATCCCACACGAGAAGTACTCGGTCTGACCTGACGAATCGCGAAGAGCCAACTCATGTCTGCATCCCCCTCGTCCAGTGCCCAGGCTGCCCGTGAAGCCATCGCCACCCGTCTCGGGGGCCTGCGCAGAGAGGCGGAGCTGACCGGGCATGAGCTGGCCCTTCGCTGTGGCTGGAGTCCGGCCAAGTCGTCACGCATCGAGCGGGCCAAGACACCCGCGTCTGACGCCGACATCCGCGCCTGGTGCAAGGCATGCGGAGCCGAGGGCCAGGCAGAGGACCTGATCGCGGCGAATCGGCAAGCCGATCAGATGTACGTGCACTGGCAGAAGCTCCACCGGCACGGCATGCGCCGGGCACAGGAGGAAGTCGTTCCCCTGTATGAGCAAACGCGCCAGTTCCGTGTGTACTGCTCGAACGTGGTCCCTGGGATGCTTCAAACCGAGGCATACGCCGCCGCCCTGCTCTCGACCATCGCGGCCTTCCAAGGAACCCCGGACGACTCAAAAACGGCCGCCGCCTCCCGGATCGAGCGCTCACGCGTTCTCCATGAGGGTGACCACCGGTTCGCTGTGCTCCTGGAAGAAACGGTGCTCCGCTACCGGATCGGCGACGAGGCCACCATGGCCGGCCAGCTCGGGTATCTCCTGGCACTCATGGCCTTGCCGAACGTGAGCCTTGGAGTCATCCCGTTCACGACTCAGCGCCGTGTCTGGCCCCTGGAAGCCTTCTACCTGTTCGACAGCCGCCAAGCGAGCGTCGAGCTGCTCACGGCCGCCGTGAACGTGACTGCCCCCAGCGAGGTTGCCACCTATGCGAAGGCGTTCTCACAGCTGTCCAAGATCGCGGTCCACGGTGCTGCCGCTCGGGCTCTGATCTCAGAGGCGATTACGTCTCTCGGGTAGTCCCCGTGCAAGCTCGTGCAAGAGCGTAGCTGCGTGGATTCGCCACTCCCTAGGGTCGTTCCATCGACTTCGGAAGCGATCAGGAGGGGCGCGGCGCGATGAAGACGGAACCCACTCAGAGACAGGAAGACCCCGGGAATCGCCCCCTTGCGCCCCCGCCCCCGGCCGGTTCCGGGTTGCCCGGAGTGCGCGTGGTTGGCACAGCTCCGTAAGGCCGCAGAGCTGGAGAGCGACCAGGCGACTTCTACGGACTGCGACATCCTCATGCGGATGCACGGCACGGGCCACTGATGGACACGCAGACGTGCGGGACTCCTGGGGCCGTGCCGAAAACGCTTCGGAGTCCGTACGCGCGGCCTTGGCCGCCCTCGGCGTTTCTGAGGCCGTGCAGAACAGCCTTCGGCCCACGGTGGCCCACAACGGACGGGCCTACGTGGACTTCGGAATGATCCCGGCCGATGTGGTTGAGCAGATCGCCGAAGCTCTTCGACTGCCCGCAACTCCCCTCTGACCCCCGCCCCTTGCGGGAGCGGGACCTCGGCCGGCACACGCACCGAGAGGAAGTGCAGGACCGACCCCGGAGACAAGTCCGGAGATACCGGCGGGGACCGGTTCCCGCCTCCGCCCATTGTCTGACCCGAGAGGAGTACCACCTATGACGACGATGCTGGAATCTCCCGTCGCCTTACGGCGCGGGCGGGACCTCGTGAGTCCCGAGCTGTTCGAGAAGGTTTCGGAGTTCTGCGCGGAGGAGTACGGACACGAGCTGTCCACTGCCCGCAGGATCGTGGACCAGGCCCTTGCCTTTCTCAAGGTCATGGGCGACACCCGCGCGTTCGACATGACCCCGTCCGACGCCGTGGACCCCGGATGGCACTCGTTCGTGCTCCACACCCAGGCATACGCCGCCTGGTGCGACGAGCAGTTCGGGTTCTTCCTCGGACACGAGCCCAAGGCCACCGTCCGCACCCGGCCGCTGATCGGTTCCGTGGTGGACCGCGTCAGGGCCGCCGGGTTCCACATCGATGACCGGCTGTGGGGTGCGGCGAAGGACTGCAACCCGCCCGCGTGCTGCGGTGACGGCGACGGCTGCTGATCCACTCTCACTGAACGGAAGCGGTCCGGGCGTGGCTAAGGCGCCCGGACCGCCACAGCCAAGGGTTCCAAAGATGAGCAGCAAGGACGAGGGCCTGACCCAACGGAGTCGGGTCACGGTGTTCGCGATGTTCGGCACGGTCTTCGGCTACGCCACCCACCATCTTGACGAACGCCGGATCGGGGACGTGGCCGTGATCGGCCCCCTGACCCCCGGTGTCGAGTGGCCACGGCTGTGGCAGATGGCCCGTTCCTGTGGCAGGTCCGCAACCAAGGAAACCGAACTCGCACAGTGGATTCTGATCCAGGCGACCCGGGCGTTCGTCTGCGGAAGCGACCGCATCGCGCAGTTCCCTGACCAGGGCTGGAAGCTGAAGCCCGGTGGGAAGCGCGTCAGCTTCGAAGCCACCTACGCCAACCGAGATCATCTGTGGACCGGCAGCCTGACCGTGGACGGTCTCAGCCCGGATCAGGTAGCTGAGCGCCCTTCGCTCTACCGAGCGTAGGGCAGGATGCGGTTGTGCGAGCCTCCCGCCGCTTCGGACTCCCCTGCGTACTCGGCCCAGTCGCTCGGCGTGATGTGCGAATGGAGCACCATGGCGGGGCCCTGAACCTCTTGGGCTTCTTCCTTCGCCGTGTTGCGGAGCGTCGCCCCGTCCCACGCAGCCCGGAGCTTGGTGGTGAACGACGGGTCGCGTGTGACCCGCTTCAAGACCTCCGTCCGTTCCTCCTCGACCACCAGGGCCCGGACGTCGCGCCCGTGCTCCGTCTCGGCCGTCGCCTCCTGCTGTTCCCACAGGTGATTGACCAGGCTGGCGCCGGAGGTGATTCCGGATGTGGTGTGCGCAGCGAGGAACCGCCCCAAGGAAGGGTCCAGGACGTGAAGCGCTGCCCGTAGCGCGGTCCCTTTCCCGCGCAGGTCTCCGCGAACGTCCGGCGCCACTCGCCGGGCTGCACCATGGCCCGGTACGGCCACTCACGTAAGGACGGAGCGCGGAAGCCCGCCGCCTCCGGTGCGGGCCGACTCGGCCTGTCATCCCTGGTCTGACCTGGGGATTCGCTGGGCTGTTGGTCACGTGGTCGGTCCCGCCACTGCCCAGAAACGCAAAAAACCCCAGATCACTGGGGTCTCTGCTGGTGTCCGAGGGGGGACTTGAACCCCCACGCCCGATAAAGGGCACTAGCACCTCAAGCTAGCGCGTCTGCCATTCCGCCACCCGGACCAGGTGTCTGCCGTGCGGCACCTGGCCGCTCCGACGTGGAAAACCATAGCAAACATTCCGCGCCCCCGATCACACCCCCGGACTCCCGGGGGAGCCCCTTGGGCCCGGTGCCCGGGAGCGGGAGGATGGGGAGCGGACCACCAGCAGCGACAGTGGGAGGAACAGCGTGAGCGAGTCCAGCACGGATCGGGCGGTCTCGGGGGAGGACGAGGTCGTCGACCTCTGCCGCGAGCTGATCAGGATCGACACCAGCAACTACGGCGACCACTCCGGTCCCGGTGAGCGCGCCGCCGCGGAGTACGTGGCGGAGAAGCTCGCCGAGGTCGGCCTCGAACCGCAGATCCTCGAGTCGCACCCGGGCCGGGCCTCCACGGTCGCCCGTATCGAGGGCGAGGACCCCTCCCGGCCCGCGCTGCTCATCCACGGCCACACCGACGTCGTCCCCGCCAACGCCGAGGACTGGACGCACCACCCGTTCTCGGGCGAGATCGCCGACGGCTGCGTCTGGGGCCGCGGCGCGGTGGACATGAAGGACATGGACGCCATGACCCTGGCCGTGGTGCGGGACCGCCTGCGCAGCGGCCGCAAGCCGCCCCGGGACATCGTGCTCGCCTTCCTCGCCGACGAGGAGGCCGGCGGAACCTACGGGGCCCGGTACCTGGTGGACAAGCACCCGGGCCTGTTCGAGGGGGTCACCGAGGCCATCGGCGAGGTGGGCGGCTTCTCGTTCACCGTCAACGAGAACCTGCGGCTCTACCTGGTCGAGACCGCCCAGAAGGGCATGCACTGGATGCGCCTCACCGTCGAGGGCACCGCCGGCCACGGCTCCATGACCAACGACGACAACGCCATCACCGAACTCTGCGAGGCCGTGGGCCGCCTGGGGCGCCACACGTGGCCGATCAGGGTCACCAAGACCGTCCGCTCCTTCCTGGACGAGCTGTCCGACGCCCTCGGCACCCCCCTCGACCCGGAGGACATGGACGCCACCCTCGCCAAGCTGGGCGGCATCGCCAAGATGGTCGGCGCCACGCTGCGCAACTCCGCCGCGCCGACGATGCTCGGCGCCGGGTACAAGGTCAACGTCATCCCCGGGCAGGCCACCGCCCATGTCGACGGCCGGTTCCTGCCCGGCTACGAGGAGGAGTTCCTCGCCGACCTCGACCGGCTGCTCGGACCCCGGGTGCGCCGCGAGGACGTGCACGCCGACAAGGCGCTGGAGACGAGCTTCGACGGCGACCTGGTGGACGCCATGCAGACCGCGCTGCGGGCCGAGGACCCGATCGCCCGCGCCGTGCCGTACATGCTCTCCGGCGGCACGGACGCCAAGTCCTTCGACGACCTGGGCATCCGCTGCTTCGGCTTCGCCCCGCTGAAGCTCCCGCCCGAGCTGGACTTCGCCGGAATGTTCCACGGCGTGGACGAGCGCGTCCCCGTGGACGGCCTGACCTTCGGCGTGCGCGTCCTGGACCGCTTCATCGACCAGTGCTGAGCGCGGTTCGGCCATCTGTTCATCACCCACCGGAAAGAGTGAAAGGAGGTTTCGGCTCGTAGCTCCCCTCCGGCCTCCTCGTTACAGGTGGTGCGGTCCGAGGTTGGGGCCGTTTTGCCAACAAGGAGGAATAATGATCAAGAAGGTCGTCGCTGCTGCGGCTGCCACCGGTGGTCTGGTGCTCGCTGGTGCGGGTGTGGCCATGGCCGACTCGGGTGCCCACGGTGCCGCCGTCGGTTCCCCCGGCGTGCTCTCCGGCAACGCCATCCAGGCGCCGATCCACGTTCCGGTGAACGTGTGCGGCAACACGGTCAACGTGATCGGCCTGCTGAACCCCGCCTTCGGCAACACCTGCGTCAACGCCTGACGTCCGTCAGACGTTCCGGCCCGGCCTCCGAAGGTGCCCGGGTCCGGTCCGCGGGCGGCTCCGGAGTGCGTGCCATGCACCCCGGGGCCGCCCGCTTGTTCCTCCCCGGACAGGGACCGGGGGATTCCTGACAGTCGGAAGGCAGGGCATCAGACATGCGACAGGTCACGCGCAAGGGCCTGATCACCGTGGCGGCCGCGGGCGGTGTGCTCGCGCTCGGCGGGGGGTACGCGCAGGCGGACTCGAGCGCGACGGGCGGGGCGTCGAACTCGCCGGGCGTGCTGTCCGGCAACTCGGTACAGGCTCCGGTCCACGTGCCGGTGAACGCCTGCGGCAACACGGTCAGCGTCGTGGGGCTCCTCAACCCCGCCATGGGCAACTCGTGCGCCAACGTCTCGCGGGGCGGCTCCGGGGCGGGCGGCCACGGAGGCGGCGCGCACGCGGAGGGCTCCACCAGCAACTCGCCGGGCGTGGGCTCGGGCAACAACGTCCAGGCACCGGTGGACGTCCCCGTGAACGCCTGCGGGAACAGCATCACGATCGGCGGCCTGCTGAACCCGGCGTTCGGCAACGACTGCGCCAACGCTCCCGGGGGGACCACTCCGGGGAACCCCGGTGAGCCGGGCAACCCGGGCACTCCCGGCAACCCCGGTGAGCCGGGTACTCCGGGGAACCCCGGCGAGCCGGGCAACCCGGGCACTCCCGGCAACCCCGGTCAGCCGGGTACTCCCGGCAACCCGGGCGGGCCCGGTACCCCGGGCAACCCGGGGACGCCCGAGACCCCCGTCACACCGGAGGCGCCGGGCGGCCCGAACACCCCGGGCGCGCAGACCGTCACGCCGCACGGGGACGAGCAGCTCGCCTCCACCGGCATGGACACCCTGGGGGTCGCCGCCCCCGTCGGTGCGGGCCTGCTGCTGGCCGGTGCGATCCTGTACCGCCGCGCCCGCTCCGCCGCGTAGCCCCACCGCGCCGGACACGGCAAGGAGCGGGTCCCCGCAGGTGGGGGCCCGCTCCGGCCCGGCTCCGGGGCCGGGCGGGATCACCAGGTGCCGCGCACCTGGCGGATGATGCGACGCCGCAGCCGCACACGGCGGCCGCCGTTGCGCAGCAGCGTCAGTCTGTCCAACTCCCAGTGTCCGTATTCCGCGTGGTCGGTCAGCAGCCGCGTCGCCTCCTTGCGGGACACCCCGCGCGGGACGTACACGTCGGTAAATTCGTATTCCGGCATCGCATCTATTGTGCGGGCAGCGGCCCGGTACGGATAGCGTGCGCACTATGTCTGATGCTGCGCAGCCCACCGCTGCCGAGGTACGCGCCGCCGCCGAGGCGGTCAAAGCCGCACTGGACCGCCACCTGGAGGCGGTCGAGAACCGCACGGGTGACGACGACCCGGCCGTCTACGACGCGTTCAACGCGCTCGCCACGGCGGCAGAGGCGTACGACGAGAGGCTCTACGACCGCTACGACGAGGTGACCCCCTTCGAGATCCCCGGCGCGGACGACTCCCTGCCGCCCTACGGGGGGCCGGAGGAGCCGAACGCGCTCAGCGTCCTCATCCGCCGCGACTACGCGGTGGTCGAGTCCAAGAGGCTGCTGGCGCAGGCACAGCGCATCGCCGACCTGGACCCCGACGCCCAGGACCGCCCCGGTCGTGCGCCGGTCGTCGGTGCCAGCGTCCATGCGGCGCTGGGGGTGCTCTTCGGGGAGTTCGAGCCGGACGAGATCGCCTCCCGCCACCGGGAGTTCGGCCTGGAGGAGGGCGACTCGACGCTCTGGGTCTGCGCGGCGGACGACCTCCCCGAGCCGGGGGAGTGGCTGAGCACCCCCTTCGACCAGGCCGATCCCGAACGGGTGGTGTGCCGCTTCGACGTGAGCGCGGTGTTCGACGAGGAGGAGGCGGCCGGCTACGAGGACGACGGCGAGGCCGGCTGAACCCCTCGCGCCCCCCGCCCCCGGCCCCGGCAGTGCCCCGCACCCGCCCGGCGCCGGGGGCGGGTGTCCGCGTGGCGGGCCCCGGCGAGCGCCCGCACCCGCCCCGCGCCACCCGCCCGGCCCCCCGGACGTCAGGACGCGGAGGGCTCCGCCAGCAGGCCCCGGAGCAGCACGCCGAGGCGGGTCCGGCGAGCCTCGGCGGCCACCTCGGCCACCGCGCCGGGGAGCGCCCGGTCGACCCCCTGCACCACGGACAGATGCCGCTCCGCGCGCCCGAACGCCGTGTAGACCCAGGGCCTGCTCAGCCCCGCCGCCGCGTCGCCCGGCAGCACCACGACCACCGCGGGCCACCGCATCCCGGCGGCCTGGTGGACCGTCATGGCCCACCCCTGGCGCAGCACCGAGGCCACCCGGTCCCTCGGGACCGTCACCGCACCCCCCTCGCCGTCCAGGCGCAGACCCTCGGGGGAGGCGGAGACGACCGTGGCGGCGACCGTCCGCCCGGGCGCCTCGGCGAGCGCGACCCGGTCCCCGGGGTCGAAGCCGCCGAACCGGCCCGGACCGGGGTTGAAGTGCTGCTTCAGCGCCGTGTTCAGCGCCCTGGTCCCGGCCGGGCCGCCGTGCCCCACCGTCAGCACCTGGGTCCGGTCCGCGGGGACGCCGATCGCCCGGGGCACCGAGTCGCCGACCAGCTGCACCGTGCGGTGCACGGCCTCGGCCGCCTCCCGCACCGGCACGACGGCGATCTCCTTCCCCGGGGCGTCGACCTGGTTCAGCTCGCCGATCCCGATGCCCGACACCAGCTCGCCGAGCGGCCCCGGGTCCGGGAGGCGCGAGTCGACCCGGGGGCAGACCCCGGCGGCCAGCAGATCCGCGAAGACGCGCCCCGCGCCCGCCGCGCCCAGGACGTGCGGATCGCCGCTGAGCACCAGGCGGCAGCCGTCCGGCAGCGCCTCCACCAGCGCGGCGGCGCTCTCCACGTCGAGCAGGGGCGCGTCCAGGACGGCCAGCAGGTCCAGGGCGAGCGCGCCGTCCTCGTCCCGCCCGGGGCCGGCGGCACCGCTCAGCAGGTCCGCGACGGTCACCGCACCGCCCTGCGGGCCCAGGCGGCGGCAGCCGCTGCGGCTGTGGACGGCGACCAGGGCACGCAGCCCCCGCTCCCGGGCACCCGCCACCAGGGACACGGGCTCGGCCCGGGCGGCCTCCCCGCCGGTGTGGACGACCAGGCCACCGCCCGCGGCCGCGCGGACCAGGTCGGGGCCCTCCCAGGTGTCGCGGGGCCCGGTGCGCACCAGCCGGGCCAGCCCGTCGGCGAGGCTCTCCTCGGCCATGGCGTAGCGGTCGAGCCCCAGCAGCACCGGGACCGGTGGCCGGTCCTCCTGCCGGTCCTCCGGCGCGGCCGGGTGCGCCTCCTCCGGCTCCTCCGCGGCGTCCGCGCCCGTGCCGTCCGGCAGGACGAGCGCCGCACCCGCCTCGACCGCCGCGGCGACCGCGGCGTCCTCGTCCGGCACACCGAGCCCGGCGAGCCCCGTGCGGACCGCGGAGACCTCCTGCACGGTGTGCCCGTGCGCGGCGGCCCGCTCCAGCAGCCAGGCCACCAGCGCGGCGGCGCGGCGCTCGTCCTCCGGTCCGCAACCGGGGCCCAGCAGCGCCCGGGCGAAGGCGTCGGCCTGCTCGGGGCGTACCCCGGGCACGGACAGCACCAGCCAGGGGTCCTCGGCGAGCAGCCCCGCGGCGCCCTCCCCGAGGGTTTCGGCGACCGGTCCGGCCAGGCTCTCGGGGGCGCCGCCCCGGGCCAGCAGCGCGCGTACGGCCTCCAGCGCCTCCGGGGGCGTCCTTCTCGGGGCGGCCGGGGCGGCGCGCGGGACGGCCGGGCGGGGCGCCTCCGCGGCGGGCCGCGGTGCGGCGGCCGCGGGGGCGTCGTCGAAGAAGTCCGAACCGGAGGAGGTGCCGCCCTCCACCGCCCGGACGGCGGCGAGCAGGTCGGCGGCCTGGCCGCTGAGCTTCGCCCCGCTCTCCACGGGCCCGCCGCGCTCGGCCTTCCGCCGGGCGATGCGCTCGCGCAGGGCGCGCTGGGCGGCGAGCTCGGCCTGCGCCTCACTGCCGGTGCCCTCGGTGCCCTCGGTGTCCTCCGTGCCGCCGCCCGCGGGGTCCGGCCCAGCCCCGGGGCCCTCGCTCCCGGTCCCGGCCGCTCCGGAGCCCGGAGTGTCCCCGGCGCCGTCCGGGCCGGGAGCACCGGCCTCCGCCGCGCCGGTGGCGTCCGCGGAGGCGGCGCTCCCGGAGCCCGGTCCGCCGCCGTCCTCCTCGGCGACGGCGCCCGCCGCGTCGGGAGCGGGGTCGCCGGGGGGCGGGTCGCCGTCGGCGCCGCTCGCGTCGGCGGAGTGCGGGGTGGACGCGGTCACAGCGTGCTCCAGTCCTGGTCGGGGTAGCGGTGCACGGGCGCCGAGACATCGTCCAGCGCCCGGCGGATCTCGTCAGGAAGACTAAGCGCCTCCACCGACAGGGCCGCGGTGAGCTGCCGCGCGTTGCGCGCGCCGACGATCGGGGCCGCCACCCCGGGCCGGTCCCGCACCCACGCCAGCGCCACCTCCAGGGGGGTGGCCGCGAGTCCGTCCGCGGCCGTCGCCACCGCGTCCACGACACCCGCCGCCGCCTCGTCGAGATAGGGCTCGACGAAGGGGGCCAGGTGCTCCGAGGCGCCCCGCGAGTCGGCCGGGACCGAGGTGCGGTACTTGCCGGTCAGCACCCCGCGCCCCAGCGGCGACGACGGCAGCAGCCCCAGACCCAGGTCCAGCGCGGCCGGAAGCACCTCCCGCTCCACACCGCGCTGGAGCAGCGAGTACTCCATCTGCGTGCTCGCCAGTCTGGTCCGGGCGCCGGGGGCCGCCAGCTGCCAGGTGGCGGCCTTGGCGAGCTGCCAGCCGCAGAAGTTCGACACGCCCGCGTACCGGGCGCGCCCCGTGGTGACCGCGATGTCCAGCGCCTGGAGGGTCTCCTCCAGCGGTGTCCCGGGATCGAAGGCGTGCACCTGCCACAGATCCACATGGTCGGTGCCCAGCCGGGCGAGGGAGGCGTCGAGCGCGGCGAGCAGATGGCCTCGGGAGCCGTCGAAGCGCCGGTCGGGGTCGCGCACGCTGCCCGCCTTCGTCGCGATCACGAGGTCCTCGCGCGGCACGAGCCGTTCCACCAGCCTGCCGAGCAGGTACTCGGCCTCGCCGCCGCCGTAGACGTCCGCGGTGTCGACGAGCGTCCCGCCGGCCTCCCAGAAGGTCTTCAACAGGTCGGCGGCGTCGTGCTCGCCGGTGTCCCGGCCCCAGGTGAGGGTGCCGAGCCCGATCCGGGACACGCGCAGGCCGGTGCGGCCGAGATGCCTCTGCTCCATGGGCGCTGAGATTACTGGCCAGGGGCGCACGCGGAGAGACCCTGTGGACAACGTGCCCCTGCCGGTCACCGGCGCGGCGCGCTACAGTCCCCGGAGAGAGACCCTACTGATCAGTAAGAGGGAGCGGTCATGCGGCTCGGCATCAACCTCGGCTACTGGGGCGCGGGGATGGACGGTGACAACCTCGCCGTCGCCCAGGAGGCGGACAGGCTCGGCTACGACGTGTGCTGGGCGGCGGAGGCCTACGGCTCCGACGCGCCCACGGTGCTCAGCTGGGTCGCCGCCCAGACCGAGCGCATCGACGTCGGCTCCGCCATCATGCAGATCCCCGCACGGCAGCCCGCGATGACCGCGATGACCGCCGCCACGCTCGACTCGCTCTCCGGCGGCCGATTCCGCCTCGGCCTCGGCGTCTCCGGCCCCCAGGTCTCCGAGGGCTGGTACGGCGTCAGGTTCGACAAGCCGCTGGCCCGCACGCGCGAGTACGTGGAGATCGTGCGCCGGGCGATGAGCCGCGAGCGGCTGACCCACCAGGGCGAGCACTGGACGCTGCCGCTGCCCGACGGGCCGGGCAAGCCCATCAAGCTCACGGTCCACCCCGAGCGCGAGCACATCCCGCTGTACATCGCGGCGATCGGGCCGAAGAACCTGGAGCAGACCGGCGAGATCGCCGACGGCGCACTGCTGATCTTCCCCTCCGCCGAGCACCTGGAGGAGACCGCGCTGCGGCCGCTGCGCGCGGGCCGGGAGAAGGCCGGGCTGACGATGGACGGCTTCGACGTCTGCCCGACCCTGCCGCTCGCGGTCGGCGACGACGTTCCCGGCCTGGCCGACATGTTCCGGCCGTACACGGCCCTCTACGTCGGCGGCATGGGCAGCCGCAAGCAGAACTTCTACAACCAGCTCGCCCGGCGCATGGGGTACGAGAAGGAGGCGGCCGAGATCCAGGACCGCTACCTGGCGGGCGAGAAGGCGGAGGCGGCCGCGGCCGTCCCCCACCAGCTGATCGACCAGACCTCGCTGCTCGGACCCGTGGAGCGCATCGCGGACCGGATGCAGGCGTACGCGGAGGCCGGGGTCACCACGCTGACGCTCGCCCCCGCGGGCTTCACCCTCGACGAGCGGGTCACCGCGCTGCGGGCCGGTGTCGAGGCCCTGGAGCGGGCCGGAGCGGCCTGAGGTCTCAGCGGCCGTGGTGGGGGCTCGGGGGTCTTCCCCGCCACGGCCGTCACGCGGTACAACGCGCGAGGCCCCTCGGGGTTACTGCCCGGACCCGGGCGGCTCTCACCCGTTCGGCCGAGAGCCGCCGCCTCCCCTGTTGCCGCGCCGCCCGAGCCGCCGTTGACTCGGCCTGCAACGGCCTTGTTGGAGGTGGCACGGATGCTCTCGGCACGCAGTCTGTTCCAGGAGATCGTCGACAACGACGACAGCTACCGGCTCTTCTGCTCGATCGCCGCGAGCGGCGAGGCGCAGGGCGGCTGGGAGAACGCGCGGATCGCCGCCCTCGTCCCCGAGAGCATGCGCGAACTCGCGCCGAAGATCGCCCGCCACGGGGCGGACGAGGACAAGCACGGGCGCATCTTCAACGCCCTGCTGAGGAAGCGGCACCTCGAACCCGTGCCCGTCCCCCCGGAGACCGACTACACGGGGTTGCTGGAGCGCCGGGGCATCGGACTGGCGCACGACAAGCTCCGCAGGGACGAGCCCCTGAGCGAGGAGGACATCGTCGTCTACCTCTCGCACAGCCGCGTCACCGAGCAGCGGGCGGCCGACCAGATGGAGATGCTCGTGCGCCACTTCGGCGACCACCCCGAGGTCGGCAAGGCCATCCGGCAGATCTCCGCCGACGAGGACAACCACCTCGCCTACTGCCACGAGGAGCTGCTGCGCCTGGCCGCCGCGGGCCACGGGCGCACCATCCAGCGGGTCCTGCGGGAGAGCGCGCTGGCGGAGATCAGGATCTACCGGGACGTCAGCCTGGCGACCATGGCGCACCTCGGCCGGCTGCTGGCGTGGCCCCGCGCCAAGTCGGCGGCGCTGGCGGCCGGCATCCACGCGATGTACGCCTACGAGCGGCTGGGCGGCTGGCACCGGATGGTCTCGCTGACCATGCCCGGGCGGCGCGGGGCCCTGGACGGACCCCCGACCCCGGCCCCCGCCGTCTGACGGCGGCGCCCCGCCCGGGCCGCGGCCCCGTGCGCGCTTCCCGGGCGGGGCCCCGCGCACGGGGTCACAGCCAGCCGCGGCGCTTGAACAGCCGGTGGAGCCCGACCACGGCACCCGCCATCAGCAGCAGCACGGCCGGGTAGCCCCACCCCTCGTCCAGCTCCGGCATGTGCCGGAAGTTCATGCCGTACACCCCGGCGACCATCGTCGGCACGGCGGCCATGGCCGCCCAGGCCGAGATCTTGCGCATGTCGTCGTTCTGCCGCACCCCCATCTGCGCGAGATGCGCGGCGAGGATGTCCGACAGCAGCCGGTCGAGCCCCTCCACCTGCTCGTTCGCCCGGGTCAGGTGGTCGCTCACGTCCCGGAAGAAGGGCTGGGCGTGTTCGTGGACGAAGGGCACTCCCGCGCCCGCGAGACGGTCCATCGGCGAGGCCAGCGGCCCGGCGGCCCGGCGGAACTCAAGGACCTGGCGCTTGAAGGTGTAGATGCGGGCGGCGGTGTTCTTGGCGTCCCTGCTGCCGGGGGCGAAGACCTCCGCCTCCATCTCCTCCAGGTCCACCTGGAGCTCCGCCGCGACGTCGATGTAGTGGTCGACCACCGCGTCGCTGATCGCGTACAGCACGGACGTGGGCCCGTGCCGGAGCACGGCGGGCTCGGCCTCCAGCCGCTCCCGCACCGCGTGCAGCGGCGCCCCCTCGCCGTGCCGGACGGTGACGACGAACGAGTCGCCTATGAACACCATCAGCTCGCCGGCGCGCACCGTGTCGCCCTCGGGTTCGTAGACCACCGGCTTCAGCACCACGAACAGGGAGTCGTCGTACACCTCCAGCTTGGGCCGCTGGTGCGCCTTCAGGGCGTCCTCCACGGCCAGCGGGTGCAGTCCGAACTCCGCGGAGACATGGTCGAACTCGTCCTCCGTCGGCTCGTGCAGCCCGATCCAGAGGAAGGCGTCGCCCGTGGCCCGGGCGTCCGCCAGCGCGGCGGCGAGGTCCGAGGGGCCCTCGGTCCGGCGTCCGTCCCGGTAGATGGCGCAGTCCACGATCACCCGACGCATTCTTCCCCCGCCGCTCGCGCGGCACACCCCGCCCCCCGCGGCGCGTCCGCCCGCGCCCGGCTTCGCACCCGGCACCGCCCGCCGGGCCCGAAGCCTTAGGCTGGCGGCCATGGCCACGCTGATCCTCGTACGGCACGGACGCTCCACCGCCAACACCGAGGGAGTGCTCGCCGGGCGGATGCCCGGCGTCCACCTCGACGCCCGCGGCGCCGCGCAGGCCGCCGCCCTCCCCGGGCGGCTCGCCGGCGTCCCGCTCGCCGCCGCGGTCTCCAGCCCCCTGGAGCGCTGCCGGGAGACCCTTGGGCCGCTGCTCGACGCCCGGCCGGAACTCACCCTGGAGACCGACGAGCGCATCGGCGAGTGCGACTACGGGGACTGGTCCGGCCGCAAGCTGGCGGAACTCTCCGACGAGCCCCTGATGGAGGTCGTGCAGCACCATCCCTCCGCGGCCGCCTTCCCCGGCGGCGAGTCGATGCGGGCCATGCAGGCCCGCGCCGTCGAGGCCGTCCGCGACTGGAACGCCCGTGTCGAGGCGGCGCACGGCGAGGGCGCCGTGTACCTGATGTGCTCCCACGGCGACATCGTCAAGTCCCTGGTGGCCGACGCCCTCGGCATGCACCTCGACCTCTTCCAGCGGCTGCACGTGGAGCCCTGCTCGGTGACCGCCGTGCGCTACACCCGCACGCGGCCCTTCCTGCTGCGTCTCGGGGACACCGGCGACCTGTCCTCGTTCGTCCCGGGCGACGACCGCGCCGAGACGCGCAGCGAGGAGCGCGGCCAGGCCGTCGTCGGGGGCGGCGCGGGCGCACCGTGATCGCTCCCCGCAGTAGGGTGGACGGGCCGCGGTCCCCAGGGGGCGGGTGCCCTCGTACCATCCGTGACCGGACGGCCGCGGCCGACCGAAGACCGAATCCGCACACCGACCCCAAGGGAGACAGGACGTGTCCCGTCAGGTGTTCCTCTACGACCCGCCGGAGCGTTTCGTGGCCGGCACGGTCGGTCTGCCTGGACGCCGTACGTTCTTCTTGCAGGCATCGGCCGCAGGGCGCCTGACCAGCGTCGCCCTGGAGAAGACGCAGGTGGCCGCGCTGGCCGAGCGGATCGACGAGCTCCTGGACGAGGTGGTCCGCCGCACCGGCGGGAACGCGCCGGTGCCCGCCATGGCTCCCGCGGACGTCGCCGACACCGCTCCCCTCGACAACCCGGTCGAGGAGGAGTTCCGCGTCGGCACCATGGCACTCGCCTGGGACGGCGAGGAGCAGCGCATGATCGTCGAGGCGCAGGCGCTCGTCGAGCTGGACGCGGATTCCGAGGAGGATCTCGCGGAGGCCGAGGAACGGCTGCTCCAGGACGAGGAGAACGGCCCGCCGATGCTGCGGGTCCGGCTCACCGGGGCCCAGGCCCGCGCCTTCGCCAAGCGCGCCCTGGACGTGGTGAACGCCGGGCGCCCGCCGTGTCCCCTGTGCAGTCTGCCCCTGGATCCGGAAGGACACGTATGCCCGCGCCAGAACGGATACCGACGGGGGGCGTGAGCGGCGCGGACGCGCTCACGCTGCTCGCGAAGGGCGAGCTGACCGTCCTCGGCCGGGTGCGCGAGGCGTCCAACGCGGTGCTCCACTGCTCGGTCTCCGACGAGGAGCGCACGGCGCACTGCGTCTACAAGCCCGTCGCCGGCGAGCGCCCGCTGTGGGACTTCCCCGACGGCACCCTGGCGCAGCGCGAGGTGGCCGCCTACGAGCTCTCCGAGGCCACCGGGTGGGGCCTGGTGCCGCCGACCGTGCTCCGCGACGGCCCCTACGGAGAGGGCATGGTCCAGCTGTGGGTGGAGGCGGACCCCGCGGCCGAGCTGCTGGCGCTCGTCGAGGGCGAGGAGCCGGGGGAGGGCTGGAGGGCCGTCGGCTTCGCCGACGTCGGCGAGGGCCGCACCGCGCTGCTGGTCCACGCCGACGACCCGAGGCTGCGCCGCCTGGCGGTTCTCGACGCCGTGATCAACAACGGCGACCGCAAGGGGGGCCATCTGCTCCCGGCCGCGGACGGCGCCCTGTACGCCATCGACCACGGGGTGACCTTCAACGCCGAGGACAAGCTGCGCACGCTGCTGTGGGGCTGGGCGGGGGAGCCGCTGACCGACGAGGCCCGCGGCGTGCTGGAGTCCCTCGCGGCGGACCTGGGCGGGAAGGCGCCCCTCGCCACCCGTCTGGCCGAGCTGCTGACCGAGGCGGAGACCGCCGCCGTACGGGTGCGGGTGGCGGAGCTGCTGGCCTCGGGCACCCATCCGGTGCCCTCCGGGAGGTGGCCGGCGATCCCCTGGCCGCCGGTCTGAGGCGCCCGAGGGGGGCCGGTGAGCGGATGCACACGGGGGCGCGCGGCGCAAGGACGCCCAACCGGCCAGGAGCAGAGATCCGGTTCGTATCCGGAACATCCGTCCGGTTAGGCTCGACGCATGCATGCCTGGCCCGCTTCCGAGGTCCCCGCCCTGCCCGGCAAGGGCCGCGACCTCAGGATCCACGACACCGCGACCGGCGGTCCCCTGACCCTCGACCCCGGTCCCGTCGCCCGTATCTACGTGTGCGGCATCACGCCGTACGACGCCACGCACATGGGGCACGCGGCGACCTACAACGCGTTCGACCTCGTACAGCGCGTGTGGCTCGACACCAAGCGGCAGGTCCACTACGTCCAGAACGTGACGGACGTCGACGACCCCCTCCTCGAACGCGCGAACCGCGACGGGCAGGACTGGACGGAACTCGCCGAGCGTGAAACCTCCCTGTTCCGCGAGGACATGACCGCCCTGCGGATGCTCCCCCCGCAGCACTACATCGGTGCCGTGGAGGCGATACCCGGGATCGTGCCGCTCGTGGAGCGGCTGCGGGACGCGGGCGCCGCCTACGAGCTCGACGGCGACATCTACTTCTCCGTCGAGTCCGACCCCCACTTCGGCGGGGTCTCCCACCTCGACGCCGAGGCGATGCGGCTGCTCTCCGCGGAGCGCGGCGGCGACCCCGAGCGCCCCGGCAAGAAGAACCCCCTCGACCCGATGCTCTGGATGGCGGCCCGCGAGGGCGAGCCCCGCTGGGACGGCCGCAGCCTCGGCCCCGGCCGCCCCGGCTGGCACATCGAGTGCGTCGCCATCGCCCTGGACCACCTCGGCATGGGCTTCGACGTGCAGGGCGGCGGCTCCGACCTCGCCTTCCCCCACCACGAGATGGGGGCCTCGCACGCCCACGCCCTGACCGGCGAGCACCCCTACGCCAAGGCGTACGTGCACGCCGGCATGGTGGCGCTGCACGGCGAGAAGATGTCGAAGTCCAAGGGCAACCTGGTCTTCGTCTCCGCGCTGCGCCGCCAGGGGGTGGACCCGGCGGCCATCCGCCTGACCCTCCTCGCCCACCACTACCGCTCCGACTGGGAGTGGACGGACGCGGTGCTGGACGAGGCCGTGGAGCGCCTCGCCCGCTGGCGCGCCGCCGTGTCCCGGCCGGACGGCCCGCCCGCCGACGCCCTGGTGGAGGAGGTCCGCGCGGCGCTCGCCGACGACCTGGACGCCCCGGCGGCGCTCCGGGCCGTGGACCGCTGGGTCGCGCTCCAGGAGCGCGGGGGCGGCACCGACGAGGGCGCTCCGGGAGTGGTCTCCCGGACGGTCGACGCCCTGCTCGGGGTGGCGCTCTAGCCGCACCCGCACGGCCCCGGCAGCACTGCGGGGCGGCACCGTCGACGGTGCCGCCCCGCAGTCGTGTCCGGGACGTCGCGCTCCGGCCGGGGGCCGCGGAGAGGCGGCCTCAGTCCTCGGCCGGGGGATCCGCGCCCGCCTCGCCCTCGTCCGGTGCGTCCGGCCCCTCGGAGGGGGTGCCGGGCCGGTCGGAACGTGCGGGGCCCGGCTCCTGCCCGCCGCCCGGACCGGTGTCGGCCCGGGGCGGCGAGGGCGGCCTCGTGCGACCGCTCGACGGGTCCCGCAGGTACGATCCGCCCGCGTCCGTGCCGTCCGTGGCATGGCCCCCCGGGCCGCCCCCGGGGCCGCCGCCGTCACGGCGCCTCAGGTACCGCTCGAACTCGCGGGCGATCGCCTCGCCGGAGGCCTCGGGCAGGTCCGCGGTGTCCCGCGCCTCCTCCAGGGTCTGCACGTACTCGGCCACCTCGCTGTCCTCGGAGGCCAGTTGGTCGACGCCCAACTGCCAGGCGCGGGCGTCCTCGGGCAGTTCGCCGAGCGGGATGCGCAGGCCGATCAGGTCCTCCAGGCGGTTCAGCAGCGCCAGGGTCGCCTTGGGGTTCGGCGGCTGGGACACGTAGTGCGGCACCGCCGCCCACAGGCTCACCGCCGGCACACCGGCGTGGGTGCACGCCTCCTGGAGGATCCCCACGATGCCCGTCGGGCCCTCGTAGCGCGTCTCCTCCAGGTCCATGGTGCGGGCGAGGGCCGGGTCCGAGGTGATGCCGCTCACCGGTACCGGCCGGGTGTGCGGGGTGTCCCCGAGGAGCGCGCCGAGGATCACGACCATCTCCACGCCCAGTTCGTGGGCGAAGCCGAGGATCTCGTTGCAGAACGAGCGCCAGCGCATGGACGGCTCGATGCCCCGGACCAGGACCAGGTCGCGCGGCTTGTCCCCGCCGATCCGCACCACGGACAGCCGGGTCGTCGGCCAGACGATCTTCCGCGCCCCGCCGTCCAGGTACACCGTCGGCCGGTTGACCTGGAAGTCGTAGTAGTCCTCGGCGTCGAGCGCCGCGAACACCTCCCCCTTCCACTCCCTGTCCAGGTGCGCGACCGCAGTGGAGGCGGCGTCGCCGGCGTCGTTCCAGCCCTCGAACGCGGCCACCATGACCGGGTCGATCAGCTCGGGTACCCCCTCGAGCTCGATCACCCAGGCCTCCTTCCGAAGTTCCCTCGTGTACGGCCCCAACCTTACGGCTTTCCGGGTACCCCGCCGCAGCCCCCTTGCACAGCCGGGTGAACTTCGGCCGGGGGCTGAACGCCCGCGGCCCGGACGGCGTCCTCCCCGTATGCGCTGCGGCGCGAGGTGGGCGAACGCCGCATGGCGGCGGGGAGTTCGGCCCGGCGCGCGGACGAGCGGTGCGGGCGGAGGCCCGGCCGCGGCACGGGGCCGCGGGGACGGCCCTGCGGCCGGGCCGCGGGGGCGTCCACCCCGCGGCCCGGCCGCGCATCCGGCCGCCCCGCCCTCCGACGGGACGGACGGAACCTACTTCCCGGCGAGCATGCCCTCCACCCGGCCGCGGATCTCGTCCGTGGCCAGGCCCCGGATCGTGAGCGTGGTGCGGCGGCGCAGCACGTCGTCCGCCGTCTCGGCCCACTCCCGGTCGCGGGCGTAGGCGACCTGTGCCCAGATCTCGGGTGCGTCGGGGTGGATCCGCTCGGCCAGCGCCGGGTCCTCGGAGGCCAGCCGGGCTATGTCGAAGGACAGCGACCCGTAGTGCGTGGCCAGGTGGCGGGCCGTGTCGGCGGCCATCCGGGGGCCGGGCGTGCCGCCGTCGACGAGCAGCCGGTGGGCGACCGCGTCGGGGTTGGCGATCCCGGGCAGCGGGAGCTTGCGGGGCAGCCGGGAGACCGGCTCCATGTCCTCGGCGAGCGGGCGTCCGGGCAGCGCCGCCAGCTTGTTCATGACGGTCCGGCCGATGTGGCGGAAGGTCGTCCACTTGCCGCCCGCCACCGAGAGCATCCCGCCGCGGCCCTCCGTCACCACCGTCTCCCGCTTGGCCTTGGAGGTGTCGCCGGGGCCGCCCGGCAGCACCCGGAGCCCGGCGAAGGAGTAGGTGATCAGGTCACGGGACAGCTGCTGGTCGCGGATGGAGAACGCGGCCTCGTCCAGGATCTGGGTCACGTCCTTGTCCGTGACCGACACGTCCGCCGGGTCGCCCTCGAACTCCTCGTCCGTGGTGCCCAGCAGCAGCATGTCCTCCCACGGCAGGGCGAAGGTGATGCGGTACTTGTCGATCGGCGTGGCGAGCGCGGCCCGCCACGGGGAGGTGCGCTTCAGGACCAGGTGCGCGCCCTTGGAGAGCCGGATGGACGGCGCGGCGCCCGCGTCCTCCATCCTGCGCAGGTGGTCCACCCAGGGGCCGGTCGCGTTGAGCACCAGCCGGGCGTCCACGCCGAACTCGGTGGAGTCCGTTCGGTCCTTCAGTTCCGCGCCAGTCACCCGCCCGCGGGTGAACCGCAGACCGGTGACCTCGGCGTGGTTGAGCACCGTGGCGCCCGCCTCGACGGCCGCGCGGACCGTCATCAGCGCCATGCGGGCGTCGTTCATCTGGTCGTCGCCGTACACGGCCACGGCCTTCAGGCCGTCGGTCCGCAGCTCCGGTACGTCGGCGGCCGCCTTCGCCGGGCTCAGCAGGTGGCCGACGCCGTCGCCGAAGGCGGAGAGCGCGGAGTAGGCGAAGACGCCCGCGCCCAGCTTCGCGGCGCCGTGCGGGCCGCCCTTGTAGACGGGCAGGTAGAAGGTGAGCGGGTTCGCCAGGTGCGGCGCCACCTGGCGGGAGACCGCGCGGCGTTCGAAGTGGTTCTCCGCCACCAGCTTCACGGCGCCCGTCTGGAGGTAGCGCAGGCCGCCGTGGAGGAGCTTGGAGGAGGCGGAGGAGGTGGCGCCGGCGAAGTCGCCGGCGTCCACCAGGGCCACCCGCAGCCCGGACTGCGCCGCATGCCAGGCGGTGGAGATGCCCAGGATGCCGCCGCCGATCACCAGGAGGTCGTAGGTCGCCGTGGAGAGCTGCTCCCGGGTCTCGGCGCGGCTCGCGGCCTTGAAGGAGGACACCGAGCCGGAGGCCGGGCGCGCCCCGGAAGGGGCGCTCTGCAGGGTGGTCATTGTTGCTGCTCCTCGTCAGTTTTCCTCGTCGAGCCAGCCCATGGTCCGCTCCACGGCCTTGAGCCAGTTCTTGTACTCGCGCTCACGCGTCTCGGCGTCCATGCGCGGGGTCCACTCGGCGGCACGGCGCCAGTTGGCGCGCAGCGCGTCGGTGTCGGGCCAGAAGCCGACGGCCAGGCCGGCGGCGTAGGCGGCGCCGAGGCAGGTCGTCTCGGCGACCATGGGGCGCACCACGGGGGCGTCCAGGAAGTCCGAGAGGGTCTGCATCAGCAGGTTGTTGGAGGTCATGCCGCCGTCGACCTTGAGCGCGGTGAGCTCGACGCCGGAGTCCTTGGTCATGGCGTCGGTGATCTCGCGGGTCTGCCAGGCGGTGGCCTCCAGCACGGCACGGGCGATGTGCGCCTTGGTGACGTACCGGGTCAGTCCGGCGATCACGCCCCGGGCGTCGGAGCGCCAGTAGGGGGCGAAGAGGCCGGAGAAGGCGGGGACGAAGTAGGCGCCGCCGTTGTCCTCGACGGAGAGCGCCAGGGTCTCGATCTCGGCGGCGGAGTTGATCAGGCCCATCTGGTCGCGCATCCACTGCACCAGGGACCCGGTGACGGCGATGGAGCCTTCCAGGGCGTAGACCGGCTTCTGGTCGCCGATGCGGTAGCCGACGGTGGTGAGCAGGCCGTTGTAGGAGTTCACCGGAGTGTCGCCGGTGTTCATCAGCATGAAGGTGCCGGTGCCGTAGGTGGACTTGGCCTCGCCCTCGGCGAAGCAGGTCTGCCCGAAGAGCGCGGCCTGCTGGTCGCCCAGGGCGGAGGCGACGGGCACGCCGGCGAGGGCGCCGCCCTTGGCGAGGCCGTAGACCTCGGCCGAGGAGCGGATCTCGGGAAGGATCGCGGCGGGCAGCTCCATGGACTGGAGGATCTTGTCGTCCCACTCCATGGTGTGCAGGTTCATCAGCATGGTGCGCGAGGCGTTGGTCACGTCGGTGACGTGGACGCCGCCCTCGGTGCCGCCGGTGAGGTTCCAGATGACCCAGGAGTCCATGGTGCCGAAGAGGATGTCGCCGCGCTCCGCGCGCTCGCGCAGCCCCTCGACGTTGTCCAGCAGCCAGCGGGCCTTGGGGCCGGCGAAGTAGGACGCCAGCGGCAGGCCCGTCTCGCGGCGGAAGCGGTCCTGGCCGACGTTGCGGCCGAGCTCCTTGCAGAGGGCGTCGGTGCGGGTGTCCTGCCAGACGATGGCGTTGTGGACCGGCTCGCCGGTGTTCTTGTCCCACAGCAGCGTGGTCTCGCGCTGGTTGGTGATGCCGATCGCCTTGACGTCGGCCGAGGTGATGCCGGCCTTCTCGATCGCTCCGGCCACGACCTCCTGGACGTTGGTCCAGATCTCGGTGGCGTCGTGCTCGACCCAGCCCGGCTTCGGGAAGATCTGCTCGTGCTCCTTCTGGTCGACGGAGACGATGCGGCCGTCCTTGTCGAAGACGATGCAGCGGCTGGAGGTGGTGCCCTGGTCGATGGCCGCGATGAAGGGGCCGGTGGTGTGTGCGTCGGTCACGGTGTGCTCCTGCTCAGGTCTCGTGGTGTGGGCTCGTACGGCTGCTGTGCGTCAGGCGAACGCGAGGTTGTAGATACCCGCTGCGAGCGCCGCGCCGACCAGCGGTCCGGCGATGGGGATCCACGAGTAGCTCCAGTCGGAGCCGCCCTTGTTCGGCAGCGGGAGCAGGGCGTGCACGATGCGCGGTCCGAGGTCTCGCGCGGGGTTGATGGCGTAGCCGGTGGGGCCGCCGAGCGAGAGGCCGATGCCGACGACGACCAGGGCGACCATGAGCCCGCCGACCGGGCCGAGACCCTTGCCGCTGTCGTTGAGGCCCTGGGTGAGCACGGCGAGGACCAGCACCAGGGTGCCGATGATCTCGGTCGCGAGGTTCTGCCAGACGTTGCGGATCTCGGGGCCGGTGGAGAAGACGCCGAGGACCGGACCGGCCGCGGAGGCGCTCTCGTCGTGCGGTCCCTCGATGGCCTTCTCGTCGATCGGCTCGCCGATGACCTCGGGGTCGGTGAGGTGCGCGCGGAACTGGCCGTAGTAGGCGAGCCAGACCAGGACCGCACCGATCATGGCGCCGAGCAGCTGGCCGGCGAAGTAGACCGGGACGTTGCCCCAGTCGTTGTCCTTGATCGCGATACCGAGGGTGACGGCCGGGTTGAGGTGGGCGCCGGAGAGCGCTCCCGTCATGTAGACGGCGGTCATGACCGCGAAGCCCCACCCGAAGGTGATGGCCAGCCAGCCCGCGTTCTGCGCCTTGGAGCGCTTGAGTACGACGGCGGCGACCACGCCGCCACCGAGCAGGATGAGTACGGCGGTACCGATGGTCTCGCCGATGAAGATGTCGGAGCTGGACACCCGCGACTCCTTTGTCCTTCGTCCAGGGGAAGGCGAACCCCGGGTCCCTCCGGTGGTCCGCGCCCTCAGGTGAGGGCGATTTCCGGCCCTTGGCGCTGTCACACTCTAACGCGTATTGCCGTTAGGTGTTCGACAATGCCGACCGATGAACGGCAGTTTTGCCCTGGGGTGAAGACAACGTCAAGGGTTGTACGGCCGAAACCCGGATCGTTATCCGATGATGCGCCCGCCGGGGTGCGGGCGCCCGCCCGAAACACGCCAGACCCGCCCCCGATATCTCGGGAGGGGTCTGGAGAAGGGTGGTCGCGAGAACGGCGCCGCAGGTCAGAAGCGGCCGGCGCCCAGGTCGCGGGAGACCGCGCGGGCGCAGTCGCGCACCGCGGCCACCAGCTCCGAACGCAGCTCCCCGCCGTTGCAGACCCGCTCCACGGCGCCGGTGACGGCCACCGCGCCGACGGGCATCCGGCGGCGGTCGTGGATGGGGGCGGCGACCGAGGCCACGCCCTCCCAGGTCTCCTCCACGTCCGAGGCCCAGCCCTTGGCGCGGGTGAGGTCCAGCACCGACTCGAAGTCGTCCAGGCCGGTGACGGTCGCCGGGGTGAAGGCCTCGCGCGCCACCTCCAGGGCCTCCGTGTGGGCGACGGGGTCGTAGGCGGCCAGGACCTTGCCGAGGGCGGTGGAGTGCAGCGGCTGCATGGCCCCGACCTCCAGGACCTGGCGGCTGTCGTCGGGCCGGAAGACGTGGTGGACGATGAGGACGCCGTGCTGGTGGAGCACCCCGAGGTGCACGCTCTCGCCGCTGGACCGCGCCAGGTCGTCCGTCCAGACCAGGGCGCGCGCCCGCAGCTCGTGGACGTCGAGGTAGCTGTTGCCGAGCCGCAGCAGTTCCGCCCCCAGCTGGTAGCGGCCGGACGCCGGGTCCTGCTCGACGAAGCCCTCGGCCTGGAGGGTGCGCAGGATGCCGTGGGCGGTCCCCTTCGCGAGGTCGAGCGAGGAGGCGATGTCCGACAGCCCCAGCCGGCGCTCGCCGCCCGCGAGGAGCCGCAGCATCGCGGCCGCCCGCTCCAGGGACTGGATGTTCTTCGCCATCGGGACCGGCCCTTCTCTCCACTTGGGTTCGCCGCGTGGGGTGCGACAAGCAGCGTTCGACAATGCTGAACACTATCGGTCGATGTCGACCTTGGTCGCCGCATGGCGAGTATCCCCCGTCGCAGTGGCCGACGGAAAGCCGGAATGATTGGTTCCGTCCGTCTCGTGGGACGCATCGACGACGAACGGGACGCCGCGGCTACTCTGGCTGCGTGCGTCCTCCCGCCGAGGGCGCAAAGCCGACAGCCGTCGCATTCCAGGGAGCACATCCATGGCCTCGTTGCCGACCCCGTCCGCCGACAGCCGCAGCCGCATCGAGGCGCTGCGCGAAGCGCTCGCCACCCGGGTGGTGGTGGCCGACGGGGCGATGGGCACCATGCTCCAGGCGCAGGACCCCTCCCTGGAGGACTTCCAGAACCTGGAGGGCTGCAACGAGGTCCTGAACATCACCCGACCGGACATCGTCCGCTCGGTCCACGAGGAGTACTTCGCCGCCGGCGTCGACTGCGTGGAGACCAACACCTTCGGCGCGAACTTCGCCGCCCTCGCCGAGTACGACATCCCCGAGCGGGTGCTGGAGCTGTCCGAGGCCGGTGCGCGCCTCGCGCGGGAGGCGGCCGACTCCTTCACCGCCTCGACCGGGCAGCAGCGCTGGGTGCTGGGTTCCATGGGGCCGGGCACCAAGCTCCCCACGCTCGGCCACGCCCCGTTCACGACCCTGCGCGACGCCTACCAGCGCAACGCCGAGGGCCTGATCGCGGGCGGGGCGGACGCCCTGCTGGTGGAGACCACGCAGGACCTGCTCCAGACGAAGTCCTCGGTCATCGGTGCGCGGCGGGCGATGGAGGCGCTGGGTCTGGAGCTGCCGCTGATCTGCTCGGTGACCGTGGAGACCACCGGGACGATGCTGCTGGGGTCGGAGATCGGCGCGGCGCTGACGGCCCTGGAGCCGCTGGGGATCGACATGATCGGCCTGAACTGCGCGACGGGCCCCGCGGAGATGAGCGAGCACCTGCGGTACCTCGCGCAGCACGCCCGTGTGCCGCTGTCCTGCATGCCGAACGCCGGTCTGCCGGTGCTGACCAAGCAGGGGGCGCACTACCCGCTCACCGCCGCCGAGCTGGCGGACGCGCAGGAGGGCTTCGTCCGCGAGTACGGCCTGTCGCTGGTGGGCGGGTGCTGCGGCACGACGCCGGAGCACCTGCGGCAGGTGGTCGAGCGGGTCCGGGGGGTGGCTCCCGCCGGCCGCGACCCGCGTCCCGAGCCGGGTGCCGCGTCTCTCTACCAGTCGGTGCCGTTCCGCCAGGACACCGCCTACCTGGCGATCGGGGAGCGGACGAACGCCAACGGGTCGAAGAAGTTCCGCGAGGCGATGCTCCAGGGCCGGTGGGACGACTGTGTGGAGATGGCCCGCGACCAGATCCGCGAGGGCGCGCACATGCTGGACCTGTGCGTGGACTACGTCGGCCGGGACGGGGTGGCCGACATGGAGGAGCTGGCGGGCCGGTTCGCGACGGCCTCCACCCTGCCCATCGTCCTGGACTCCACCGAGGTCGACGTCATCCGGGCGGGGCTGGAGAAGCTGGGCGGCCGCGCCGTCATCAACTCCGTCAACTACGAGGACGGCGACGGCCCCGACTCCCGGTTCGCCCGGGTGACCCGGCTGGCGCAGGAGCACGGTGCGGCGCTGATCGCACTGACGATCGACGAGGAGGGCCAGGCCCGGACGGTGGAGGCGAAGGTCGCGATCGCCGAGCGGCTCATCGAGGACCTGACGCGGAACTGGGGCATCGAGGAGTCCGACATCCTCATCGACACCCTGACGTTCACGATCTGCACCGGGCAGGAGGAGTCCCGCGGCGACGGCATCGCCACGATCGAGGCGATCCGGGAGCTGAAGCGGCGCCACCCCGCGGTGCAGACCACCCTGGGGCTGTCGAACATCTCCTTCGGGCTGAACCCCGCCGCCCGGATCCTGCTCAACTCCGTCTTCCTGGAGGAGTGCGTCAAGGCGGGGCTGGACTCGGCGATCGTGCACGCCTCGAAGATCCTGCCGATCGCCCGCTTCGAGAAGGAGCAGGTCGACACGGCCCTGGACCTGATCTACGACCGGCGCGCCGAGGGCTACGACCCGCTGCAGAAGCTCATGGCGCTCTTCGAGGGGGCGACGGCCACCTCCCTGAAGGCCGGCAAGGCCGAGGAGCTGGCCGCGCTGCCGCTGGAGGAGCGGCTGCAGCGCCGGATCATCGACGGGGAGAAGAACGGCCTGGAGGCCGACCTCGACGAGGCGCTCACCGGGCGGCCGGCGCTGGAGATCGTCAACGACACCCTGCTGGAGGGGATGAAGGTCGTCGGCGAGCTCTTCGGATCGGGGCAGATGCAGCTGCCGTTCGTGCTGCAGTCGGCCGAGGTGATGAAGAGCGCGGTGGCCCACCTGGAGCCGCACATGGAGAAGACCGACGACGCGGGCAAGGGCACCATCGTGCTGGCCACGGTGCGCGGGGACGTGCACGACATCGGCAAGAACCTGGTCGACATCATCCTGTCGAACAACGGCTACACCGTGGTCAACCTGGGGATCAAGCAGCCCGTCTCGGCGATCCTGGACGCCGCGCAGGAGCACCGGGCGGACGTCATCGGCATGTCCGGCCTGCTGGTGAAGTCCACCGTGATCATGAAGGAGAACCTCCAGGAGCTCAACCAGCGCGGCCTGGCCGCCGACTACCCCGTCATCCTCGGCGGAGCCGCGCTCACCCGCGCCTACGTGGAGCAGGACCTCCACGACATCTACGAGGGCGAGGTCCGCTACGCCCGCGACGCCTTCGAGGGCCTGCGCCTGATGGACGCCCTCATCGCCGTCAAGCGCGGCACCCCCGGTGCCGCGCTGCCGGAGCTGAAGCAGCGCCGGGTGCGGGCCGGCGGCGCCGCGGTGGTGGAGGACGGCGAGCCGGAGAGCGTGGGCAGGTCCGACGTCGCGACCGACAACCCGGTCCCCGCCCCGCCGTTCTGGGGCACCCGGGTGGTCAAGGGCATCCAGCTGAGGGACTACGCGTCCTGGCTGGACGAGGGCGCCCTGTTCAAGGGCCAGTGGGGGCTGAAGCAGAACCGCAGGGGCGACGGGCCCAGCTACGAGGAGCTGGCCGAGACCGAGGGGCGCCCGCGGCTGCGGGGGCTGCTGGAGAAGCTCCAGACCGACAACCTCCTCGAGGCCGCCGTCGTGCACGGCTACTTCCCCTGCGTCTCCAAGGGCGACGACCTGATCATCCTGGACGACAGCGGGGCGGAGCGCACCCGCTTCACCTTCCCCCGCCAGCGCCGCGGGCGGCGGCTGTGCCTGGCCGACTTCTTCCGCCCCGAGGACAGCGGGGAGACGGACGTGGTCGGCCTGCAGGTGGTGACGGTCGGCTCCCGGATCGGCGAGGAGACCGCCCGGCTGTTCGCCGCCGACGCCTACCGCGACTACCTGGAGCTCCACGGCCTGTCCGTGCAGCTCGCCGAGGCGCTCGCCGAGTACTGGCACGCCCGGGTGCGCGCCGAGCTCGGCTTCGCGGGGGAGGACCCGGACCAGGTGGAGGACATGTTCGCCCTGAAGTACCGGGGGGCGCGCTTCTCCCTCGGCTACGGCGCCTGCCCCGACCTGGAGGACCGCGCCAAGATCGCCGCCCTGCTGGAGCCCGAGCGCATCGGCGTCCACCTGTCCGAGGAGTTCCAGCTGCACCCCGAGCAGTCCACCGACGCCATCGTCATCCACCACCCCGAGGCGAAGTACTTCAACGCACGCTGATCGGACGAGTCGTACACTGGTCGGTCCAGTGCAGGCCGGTCACCTGCCACCGCGGTCACGCCGCGGGGGAGGGTGGCCGGCCTTCTCGTCCCTTCCGGAGGTGTGCCCATGACCAGCACGGTCCCCGCGTCCCTGACCCGTCCCGCGGACGGGGCGGCCCTGCAGGCCGTCCTGCTCGACATGGACGGGACCCTCGTGGACACCGAGGACTTCTGGTGGGAGGTGGAGGTCGAGGTCTTCGCCGGCCTCGGGCACCGGCTGGACGAGGCCTGGCGCGACGTGGTGGTCGGCGGGCCGATGACCCGCAGCGGCGGCTACCTGATCGAGGCGACCGGCGCGGACATCACCCTCCCGGAGCTGACCGTGCTGCTGAACGACCGCTTCGAGGAGCGCATCGGCCGCGGCGTGCCCCTGATGCCGGGCGCCGAGCGGCTGCTCGGGGAGCTCTCCCGCCACAACGTCCCCACGGCCCTGGTCTCCGCCTCGCACCGGCGGATCATCGACCGGGTCCTCCACTCCCTCGGCGCGGACCGCTTCGCCCTGTCCGTGGCCGGCGACGAGGTGCCCCGCACCAAACCCCACCCGGACCCCTACCTCCTCGCGGCCAGCGGGCTCGGCGCGGAGCCCGCGCGGTGCGCCGTGGTCGAGGACACGGCCACCGGGGTGGCCTCGGCCGAGGCGGCCGGGTGCCGGGTCGTGGCGGTGCCCTCCCTCGCACCCATCCAGCCCGCGGCGGGCCGCACCGTCGTCGCCTCCCTGGAAGAGGTGGACCTGCTGTTCCTGCGGACCCTCATCACCGCCCGGCGCTGAAAGCACACGGTCCGTGCAGGATGAATTCATCGGGAACTCCGGGCGGCCGCCATGGGATTTCCGCCGGCTCCCAGATGGCCGATAGGTAATCAGCGTACGAGCCCATGGGCGTGACATTGCTCACTCCCCGTGTTTCCGCGGTGCGCCCGTGAGGGTGCCTTCCCGGGGTCCGAAGGCCATGGGGTGACCGTTTTGGTGGGTGAGCGTATGAATCATCCTCGCCGCGGGTGCCTCCGGGTAGGCAGGCGTGATCACTCAGCGATTACGGGCCAACTCGGGCCCGTTCACGCTTTCCTGGCGCCGCCGACTAATCTCGTCGCGAGAACTCCGCCGCCATGCCGTGGCGTCCCGACGGCCCACCAGGCCACCGGAGAACACCGGACCGATCGCTCGTACACCCGGCCCGATCGTGCCGCCCCGACCGGGCGGAGGCGGCGGAGCGATCTGCACATGGCGCTGCACCCAGTGCCGGACGGACGAGGAGAGAAGTCCACGATGAACCGCAAGACCCTGGTGCCGCTGGCCTTGACCGGCCTGCTCGCTCCCGTGCTCGTCGCCTGCGGCAGTACGGAGGGTGTCGGCTCCGGTGGCGGTGACACCATCGTGGTGGGGACCACCGACCGCTTCACGGCGGACGCCGGCTCGCCCGCTCCTCTGGACCCGGCCTACGCCTACGACACCGGGGCCTGGAACGTGCTGCGGCAGACCGTCCAGACCCTGATGCACACCCCGCGCGGCGGGGGCGCGCCCGTCCCGGACGCCGCGGAGTCCTGCTCCTTCACGGACACCGCCAGCGAGAGCTACCGCTGCAAGCTCCGCCCCGGCCTCAGCTTCGCCGACGGGACGCCCGTCACCGCCGAGGACGTGAAGTTCTCCCTGGAGCGCGTCCTCCACATCGACGCCGGCAACGGGACCGCGGCGCTGCTGTCCACCATCGACACCATCGAGACCAAGGGCGACGACGAGATCGTCTTCCACCTCTCCACTCCCGACGCCACCTTCCCCTACAAGCTGTCGACGCCGGTCGCCGCCATCGTCAGCCCGGAGAAGTACGACGGGCAGCGGCTGCGCGAGGGCCTGGCCGTCGACGGAAGCGGCCCCTACACGATGCGCGCCGAGACCGAGGGCGAGCGGGCCACCAGGATCGTCTTCACCCGGAACGAGCACTACAAGGGCGACGTCAAGCTCCGCAACGACCGCGTCGAGCTGCGCTCCTTCGACAGCGCCGAGGCGATGGGCCGCGCCCTGGAGGCCGGTGAGATCGACATGATGACCCGCTCCATGTCGCCCGAGATGATCAAGGACCTCTCGCTCAGCCCGAAGGAGGGCGTCGAGCTGACCGAGGTGCCCGGCCTGGAGATCCGCTACCTGGCCTTCAACACCGAGGCCCCCTCGGTGAAGGACGCGGCGGTCCGCCGGGCGATGGCCGCGGTCGTCGACCGGGGACGGCTCGTCAGCCAGGTCTACGGCTCCACCGCCGAACCGCTGTACTCGCTGATCCCCCGCACCATCGGCGCGCACACCAACGCCTTCTACAACACCTACGGCGACCCCAGCCCGAAGAAGGCCGCCGCCCTCCTCGCCGAGGCGGGAGTCGACACCCCGGTGCGTCTGGAGCTGAACTTCACCACCGACCACTACGGTGACGGCACCGCCAAGGAGTTCGAGATCCTGCGCGACCAGCTGAACGCCACCAAGCTCTTCGACGTCACCGTCAAGGGCTCCGACTGGTCCGCGTTCCGCGCGGCCCAGAAGCGCGGCGACTTCGCTGTCTACGGGCTCGGCTGGTTCCCCGACTTCCCGGATCCGGACAACTACACCGCCCCCTTCCTGGACGAGGGCAACTTCCTCAACTCGCCCTATGCGAACCAGGAGATCCGCACGCTCATCCCGCAGTCCCGCCGCGAGGCGGACCGCGCCGCCGCGGCCCCGGCGTTCCAGCGCATCCAGGACATCGTCGCCGACGAGGTCCCGGTGCTGCCGCTGTGGCAGGGCAAGCAGTACGTCGCCGCCCGTGACGACCTCACGGGCGTCGAATGGACCCTCAACGCGAGCTCCGACCTCCAGCTGTGGGAGCTGGCTCGCGGCGAGGTCTGACCCCCCCGTCACGCGGCCGCGCGAACCGGGCGGCCGGCTTGAGAGACCAAGAGGCACGTTCTGTGAAGGCAACATTCAGGAAGGGCACCGCGCCCCTCGCCGTCGGCCTGTCCGCCGTCCTGCTGGCCGGCTGCGGCACCGACCGCGGCGGCGACTCGGGCGGCGGAGAGTCCAGGATCGTCGTCGGCATGTCCGACGAGGTGCTGGCCACCGACCCCGCCGACGGCTACGACCCCGGTTCGTGGCTGCTGTTCAACAACGTCTTCCAGTCGCTGCTGAGCTTCCCCAAGGGCAGCACCACCCCGCAGCCGGAGGCGGCGGAGACCTGCTCCTTCGAGGCCGGCGGCAGCACCGTCTACCAGTGCACGCTCCGCGAGGGCCTCACCTTCAGCAACGGCAACAAGCTGACCTCGAAGGACGTGAAGTTCTCCTTCGAGCGCGCGCTGGGCATCGACAGCGACAGCGGCCCCGTGCCGCTGCTCACCTCGATCGACCGCATCGAGACGCCCGACGACCGGACGGTCGTCTTCCATCTCAAGGCACCGGACGCCACCTTCCCGAGCAAGATCGCCTCGGGTGCGGGTTCCATCGTGGACCACCGCGAGTACCAGGTCGGAGAGCTGCGCACCGACCGCAAGGCCGTCGGATCCGGGCCGTACAAGCTGGACTCCTTCGACGAGGACCGCGCCGTCTTCTCGGTCAACCCCGAGTACCAGGGCAGCGCCGAGCCGCAGAACGGCGGCATCACCCTCAGCTTCTTCCACGGGGACCAGGAGCGCCTCGCCGAGGCGCTGAAGGACGGCGACGTCGACGTCGCCTACCGCGGCCTCGGGGCCGGCCAGATAGCCGAGCTCCAGGGCTCCCGCTCCGCGGGCGACACCCGGATCTCGATCGTGGAGGGCACCAGCGCCGAGGTCCAGCACCTGGTGTTCAACATGGACGACCCGGTCGCCGGCCAGCCGGCCGTGCGGCAGGCCGTGGCCTACCTCGTCGACCGCGACGCCCTGGTCAGGGACGTCCACCAGTCCACGGCCACCTCCCTGTACTCGATCGTCCCGGCCGGCATCGGCACCCACAACACCGCCTTCTTCGACCGCTACGGCGGCACCCCGCAGCCCGACCAGGCCCGCAAGGTGCTGCGGGACGCCGGCATCACCGAGAAGGTGCGCCTCACCCTCTGGTCCACCCCGGTCCGCTACGGCCCGGCCACCGACCAGACGCTCCGCACGCTCGCCGAGCAGCTCAACGCCAGCGGGCTCTTCGAGGCCTCGGTCGAGTCCGTGCCGCTGAAGCAGTACGAGAAGGACGTCCAGGCCGGGAAGTACGGCGTCTACGTCAAGGGCTGGGTCCCCGACTACCCGGACCCGGACAACTTCACCCAGCCGTTCTTCGGCCCGGACAACGTGCTGGCCAACCGCTACGAGAACAAGAAGATCACCGGGGACATCATCCCCCGGACCTCCGCGATGACGGACCGGACCGCGATCGAGACGGACTTCGGCCGGCTGCAGGACATCGTCGCCGAGGACGTCCCGCTGCTGCCGCTGTGGCAGGGCAAGCAGTACGCGGTGGCCCGCGCGGGCGTCACCGGGCTGGAGTGGACCCTGGACGCGTCCACGATCTTCCGCTTCTGGGAGATCCGCAAGAGCTGAACGGCTCTCGCACACGGGCCGGGGCCCGGCCGGGAGGTCAACTTACCGGCGGGCCCCGGCCCGCCAAGCGGCCCCGACCACACGGGGCCCCGGGGCGCACCCTCCCGCAAGGGTTCGGGGAG
>NZ_JBIDBN010000004.1:0-277453 GCF_043203115.1 Streptomyces sp. NPDC048001 | reverse complement strand
AAGTCGCCGACGCCCCCTCCCACCCGGCCCGGGGCCCGCGGGGCCGGACCCCTCCCCGCCGGGCCCCGGCCCTCCTCCTGCCCGCACCCTCACTGGGCCCCGGGACGCACCAGCCCGCTCTCGTACGCGTAGACCGCCGCCTGCACCCGGTCGCGCAGGCCGAGCTTGGTCAGCACATGCCCGACGTGCGTCTTGACCGTGGTCTCGCTGACGAAGAGGTCCGCCGCGATCTCCGCGTTCGACAGGCCCCGCGCCACCAGCTTCAGCACCTCCACCTCGCGGTCGGTCAGCGTGTTCAGCGTGTCCGGCACGGCCTCCTCGCCCGAGGGCAGGTGGTCCGCGTACTTGTCGAGCAGCCGCCGGGTGATGCTGGGCGCCAGCATCGCCTCGCCCGCGGCGACCACCCGGATCGCCTGCACCAGCTCGTTGGCCGGGGCGTCCTTCAGCAGGAACCCGCTGGCACCGGCGCGCAGCGCCTCCACCACGTACTCGTCGAGGTCGAAGGTGGTCAGCACCAGCACCTTCGCCGGGCCGTCCCGGCCGGGCCCGGTGATCTGGCGCGTCGCCTCCACCCCGTCCATCCGGGGCATCCGGATGTCCATCAGCACCACGTCGGGCTGGAGCGCCCGCACCTGGTCGAGGGCCTGCAGGCCGTCACCGGCCTCGCCGACCACCGCGAGGTCCGGCTCCGCCTCCAGGATCATGCGGAAGCCGGTGCGCAGCAGCGGCTGGTCGTCCACCAGCAGGACGCGGATCGCCACGGGAACTCCTTCTCTAGACCGGGCCCATTCTGCCCTCACCGTCCCGGTCCGATCCGGCCGGGGAGACGGCCAGCGGATAGACCGGGGGAGTCCCGCCGAACTCGGGACAGAACGCCTGGTGGTCGCACCAGCCGCACAGCTTCGTCCGCCGGGGCCGCCAGTCGCCCGTCCGGGTGGCCTCCCGGATCGCCTCCCACAGCGCCAGCAGCCTGCGCTCCAGCCGCTCCAGGTCGGCCATGACCGGGTCGTACGTCAGCACGTCGCCGCTGCCCAGGTAGACCAGCTGGAGCCGGCGCGGCAGCACCCCCTTGAGGCGCCAGACGACCAGCGCGTAGAAGGTCATCTGGAACATCGCGCCCTCGCTGTACTCCGGGCGCGGCGCCTTGCCGGTCTTGTAGTCCACGATGCGCACCTCGCCGGTCGGCGCCACGTCGACCCGGTCGATCACCCCGCGCAGCCGCAGGCCGGAGTCCAGCTCCGCCTCCAGGAACAGCTCCCGCTCCGCCGGCTCCAGCCGCGTCGGGTCCTCCAGCGAGAACCAGCGCTCCACCAGCCGCTCGGCCTCGCCCAGCCAGCGCGCGAGCCGCTCGCCCCCCGCGTCCTCGGCGAAGAGCCCGGCCAGCTCCGGCCGGGAGGCCAGCAGCCGGTCCCACTGGCCCGGAACCATCGCCCGCGCCCGCTCCGCCGTCCGCTCCGCCGCCGGATCGTCGAACAGCCGCTCAAGGACCGCGTGCACCAGCGTGCCGCGGGTCGCGGCCTCGCTCGGTTGCTCCGGGAGCCGGTCGATGACCCGGAACCGGTAGAGCAGCGGGCACTGCATGAAGTCGTTCGCCCGCGACGGTGAGAGCGACGTCGGCCCGGCCGGGGCCCGGCCGGGGGCCGCCGGGGCGGGGCCGCCGCCCCCCTGCGCCGGGACCGGCGGCGGCCCGGCCTGCTGCTCCTGCTCCCCGCCCGCCGCGGGGAGACCCCCGGTGGACGGCTGACTCGTACTCATGGGGTAAGACCCTACGGCCCGCCGACGACAGCGATCGGCATACCATCGATGACAGGCCCTTCGCCCGGGCATGCTCGACGGAGCAGACCCGGCCGCAGCGGCGGCGACCGGCGGCGGGCACCACCGACCCGGCGATCAGCACCACCGACGAAGGGACCCCGTGAAACAGGACGACACCGGCGGCGAGCGCGAGCGGCCGCGGGCCCGGTCGGGCGCCGCGAGCGGCGAGGGCGGCGCGGCACCGGACGGCGGCGCCAAGCGCCGGGCGGCCCCCGGAGGAGGCATCCTCATGGGCCGCCCCTTCGGCGTGCCCGTGTACGTGGCCCCCAGCTGGTTCGTCGTCGCGGCACTGATCACCTGGGTCTTCGGCGGCCAGCTCGACCGCGTGCTCCCCGAGCTCGGGGGCGCCCGCTACCTCGTCTCGCTCTTCTTCGCCGTCGCCTTCTACGCCTCGGTCCTCGTCCACGAACTCGCGCACACCGTCGCCGCGCTGCGCTTCAAGCTGCCCGTCCGCCGGATCCAGCTCCAGTTCTTCGGGGGCGTCTCCGAGATCGAGAAGGAGACCGAGACACCGGGGCGCGAGTTCGTCCTCGCCTTCGTCGGGCCGCTGCTCTCCCTGGTCCTGGCCGGGGTCTTCTACCTCGCCATGGCCGCCGTGGAGCCCGGCACCGTCCCCGGGGTCCTGCTCGCCGGGCTGATGATCTCCAACCTGATCGTCGCCGCCTTCAACCTGCTCCCCGGCCTCCCGCTGGACGGGGGCCGGATGCTGCGCGCCGTGGTGTGGAAGATCACCGGGAAGCCCATGGCGGGCACCGTCGCCGCCGCCTGGGTCGGCCGGGCGCTCGCCGTCGCCGTGCTCGTCGGGCTGCCCCTGGTCACCCACACCGGGGCCTTCGGGGGCGGGCAGGAGGTCGGCGGCATGGAGACCGTCACCGACGCCCTGCTCGCCGCGATCCTGGCCGCGATCATCTGGACCGGGGCCGGGAACAGCCTGCGCATGGCGCGGCTGCGCGAGCACCTGCCCGAGCTGGCCGCCCGCGCGCTCACCCGCCGTGCCGTGCCCGTGGAGACGGGCACGCCCCTGTCCGAGGCGCTGCGCCGCGCCAACGAGGCCGGGGCGCGGGCCCTGGTGGTGGTCGACGGCCAGGGCGAGGCCACCGGCATCGTGCGCGAGTCGGGCATCGTGGGCGTTCCCGAGCACCGGCGCCCGTGGGTGGCCGCCGGGACCCTCGCCCAGGACCTCGCCGAGGGCATGCGGGTGCCCGCCGGCCTCGCGGGCGAGGCCCTCCTGGACCACCTGCGCGCGACCCCGGCCACCGAGTACCTGGTCGTGGAGGAGGACGGGGCCATCTACGGGGTGCTGTCCACCGCGGACGTCGAGCGGGCCTTCGTCCAGGCCATGGCACGACCCTCGTCCTGACCCCGGTACTCTGGTCACATGTCCGAACCGACCGGTGCCGCCCGCCGTCGCGGGCCCTTCAAGGTCGGGGACCAGGTCCAGCTCACCGACCCCAAGGGACGCCACTACACGTTCACGCTCGAAGCCGGGAAGAACTTCCACACCCACAAGGGTTCCTTCCCGCACGACGAGCTGATCGGCGCTCCCGAGGGCAGTGTCGTCCGTACCACGGGAAACGTGGCCTACCTCGCGCTGCGCCCCCTGCTCCCCGACTATGTCCTGTCCATGCCCCGCGGCGCCGCCGTGGTCTACCCCAAGGACGCGGGGCAGATCCTGGCCTTCGCCGACATCTTCCCCGGCGCGCGCGTCGTGGAGGCCGGTGTCGGCTCCGGCTCGCTGAGCGCCTTCCTGCTGCGCGCCATCGGCGACCACGGCATGCTCCACTCCTACGAGCGCCGTGCCGACTTCGCCGAGATCGCGCAGCAGAACGTGGAGCGCTACTTCGGGGGTCCGCACCCCGCGTGGCAGCTCACGGTCGGCGACCTCCAGGACAACCTCAGCGACGCCGACGTCGACCGGGTCATCCTGGACATGCTCGCCCCCTGGGAGTGCCTGGAGGCCGTCTCCAAGGCCCTGGTGCCCGGCGGCATCCTCTGCTGCTACGTGGCCACCACGACCCAGCTGGCGCGCACCGTGGAGTCCATCCGGGAGATCGGCTGCTTCGCCGAGCCGCAGCCCTGGGAGTCGATGGTCCGCAACTGGCACGTCGAGGGCCTGGCCGTGCGGCCGGACCACCGGATGATCGGGCACACCGGGTTCCTGGTGACCGCCCGCCGCCTCGCCGACGGCGTGGAGCCGCCGATGCGCCGCCGCCGCCCGGCCAAGGGCGCCTACGGCGAGGACTACGAGGGGCCGAACAAGGGCTGACGCCCCCGCAGACCGACACACAACACCCCGGCGCCGCCGCCGGGTTCCGCCCGAAACGGGGGAACTCGGCGGCGGCGCCGCCGTCTTGACCGCCGCCGCCGGACCGGGGGCGGCGCCGCGGCCTTCCGAACGGGCACGGACCCCCCTGTTCCGCGGGCGTGTGACGTGTGGCACGATGCTGGCCACCCCCTCGGCACGACTCCCCAGGAGACTCCCGGCGTGCAGACCCCCGTCGTCCCGGACCTCGCGCACACCCACGCCCGCCCGGCGCACTGGCTCCTCACGGCGACGGCCATGGCCGCGGTCGTGGCGGCCGCGGGGCTGCTCCAGCCCCACGCCGCCACCGCCTCCCCGGAGCCCCTCGCGGCCGCCGCGGGGACCGCGCCCGGCGCCGCGGCCCCGGCCGCACCCGACCCGGACGCCGTCGAGCTGCCGCTCGTCTGCGGGGACCTGGGCAGTGTGGTGACCGCGCGGGCCGCCGGGGACCTGGACGGGGACGGACGGCCGGAGACGGTCGTGGCGGCCCGCTGCGACGCGGGCTCCGGCACGCCGCCGCACGGCCTGTACGTCCTCGCCGCCACCCGGGACGGCACCCCCCGGACCGTGGCCACCCTGGTGCCGCCGACCGACAAGTTCAGCGTCGACGCGCTCGCGGTCGACGGCGGATCGGTCACCGCGACCCTGCTCGGCTACTCCTCGGCGTCCGTGCCCGGCTGCTGCCCGGACATACGCGAGGAGGCGGAATGGAGCTGGCGGGGCGGGACGTTCATACGCGCCGCCGGGCCCGCGGCGCTCGGCGTCTGAGCGGTCACACGGAGTGACGCCCTCTGCGTGATGACGGGCCGGTGCCCGGTTCCGCTCCGGACCTCAGTCGGCGTCGGGGCCGTAGACCTCGACCCTGTCCGAAACCCGGCGCACATGGATGCAGTCGCCCGGGCACTCCTTGGCCGAGTCCACCACGTCCGTGAGCAGCGGGAGCGGGACGGGCGTCGTGGCCCCGGGGGCCTGGAGCAGCTCGTCGTCGGCGGACTTCACATAGGCCAACCCGTCGATGTCCAGCTCGAAGACCTCGGGCGCGTACTGCGCGCAGATTCCGTCCCCGGTGCACAGGTCCTGGTCGATCCAGACCTCCAGCGCCTCCTGGGCGCCGTCGGTGGGAACCTCGTGCTGCACGGTCATCTCTCCTGCCGTTTCCTTCGTCGGTGCGGCGAAACGAAGCAAGTCGCGCCAGCCCTGACGGGTGTTGAACGCTTCGACCATACAACCGACGGCTTTCCGGTGGTGCGGGGTGGGTATCTCCTGGGTATTCCCCCTGACACGGGGAGAGCGCAAGGGTGAAGATCGGACACACCCCTTCCGTCTTTGTGATCTAGGGGTTTCAATCACCACCCACACAGGTAGGGTCAGGAAGCGTCCAGCTCCCCTTGGAGGAGGTGAGGACCGTGGCAGCCCACGACGATGACATCAACCGCGGCATCCGGCCCGGTCGCGGGTCCGAGGACCCCGCCGGTCAGGTTGCCTATCTCGAGCAGGAAATCGCCGTCCTGCGCCGCAAGCTCGCCGACTCTCCGCGTCATACGAGGATTCTCGAGGAGCGGATCGTCGAGCTGCAGACCAACCTGGCCGGCGTGTCCGCGCAGAACGAGCGGCTCGCCAACACGCTCCGTGAGGCCCGTGACCAGATCGTGGCCCTCAAGGAGGAGGTGGACCGCCTCGCACAGCCTCCCGCGGGCTTCGGCGTCTTCCTCCAGGCCAACGAGGACGGCACGTGCGACATCTTCACCGGGGGCCGCAAGCTCCGGGTGAACGTCAGCCCCGGGGTGGAGCTCGACGAGCTCCGGCGCGGCCAGGAGCTGATGCTCAACGAGGCGCTCAACGTGGTCGAGGCCATGGAGTTCGAGCGCGCCGGCGACATCGTCACCCTCAAGGAGATCCTGGAGGACGGCGAGCGCGCCCTGGTGATCGGGCACACCGACGAGGAGCGGGTGGTCAGGCTCGCCGAGCCGCTGCTGGACACCACCATCCGCCCCGGCGACGCCCTGCTGCTGGAGCCGCGCTCGGGATACGTCTACGAGGTCATCCCCAAGAGCGAGGTCGAGGAGCTGGTCCTCGAGGAGGTCCCCGACGTCGACTACGACCGGATCGGCGGCCTCGGCGGCCAGATCGAGATGATCCGGGACGCGGTCGAGCTCCCCTATCTCCACCCCGACCTGTTCAAGGAGCACGAGCTGCGGCCGCCCAAGGGCATCCTGCTCTACGGCCCGCCCGGCTGCGGCAAGACGCTCATCGCCAAGGCCGTGGCCAACTCCCTTGCCAAGAAGGTCGCCGAGGTCACCGGACAGCCCGCGGGCAAGAGCTACTTCCTGAACATCAAGGGCCCCGAGCTGCTCAACAAGTACGTCGGCGAGACCGAGCGGCACATCCGCCTGGTCTTCCAGCGGGCCAGGGAGAAGGCGAGCGAGGGCACGCCCGTCATCGTCTTCTTCGACGAGATGGAGTCCCTCTTCCGCACCCGCGGCTCGGGCGTCAGCTCGGACGTCGAGAACACCATCGTCCCCCAGCTCCTCGCCGAGATCGACGGCGTCGAGGGGCTGGAGAACGTGATCGTGATCGGCGCCTCCAACCGCGAGGACATGATCGACCCCGCGATCCTGCGCCCCGGCCGGCTCGACGTGAAGATCAAGATCGAGCGTCCGGACGCGGAGGCCGCCAGGGACATCTTCGCCAAGTACCTCACCCCGGGCCTCCCGCTCCACGCCGACGACCTCGGCGAGCACAGCGGGTCCCGGGAGGCGGCCGCCGGCGCCATGATCCAGTCGGTCGTGGAGCAGATGTACGCGGAATCCGAGGAGAACCGCTTCCTGGAGGTCACCTACGCCAACGGTGACAAGGAAGTCCTCTATTTCAAGGACTTCAATTCCGGTGCGATGATCCAGAACATCGTGGACCGGGCCAAGAAGATGGCGATCAAGGCGTTCCTCGACCACGACCAGAAGGGCATCCGCGTCGCGCACCTGCTCCAGGCGTGTGTGGACGAGTTCAAGGAGAACGAGGACCTGCCCAACACCACCAACCCCGACGACTGGGCCCGCATCTCCGGAAAGAAGGGCGAGCGGATCGTCTTCATCCGCACCCTGGTCACCGGGAAGCAGGGCGCCGACACCGGCCGGTCCATCGACACGGTGGCCAACACCGGCCAGTACCTGTAGGGAGACGGCGGCTGCGGATGCCCGTCCCCCGTCCCCGCTCGCGGGGGCGGGAGGACTCCCAGCATCCGCAGCCGGCCGCTTTCCGGCCAGGTGCCCCCGTACCACCAGCAATGACGCAATCGATCTCCCCTCCCGTGCAGCGGCGCAATAGGCTCTCCGGTATCGCCGAGCGGCGCGGCGGGGAAGAGTTCCGCACGCGCACCGGAGAGCAGCGGTATCTGAGCGTCACCCCGCGAAGGGGGCGCCGCCGGGCAAGGAGGGCCGCATGACCGTACGGCGAGTAATGGGCATCGAGACGGAGTACGGGATCTCCGTCCCCGGCCACCCGAACGCCAATGCCATGCTCACCTCGTCCCAGATCGTCAACGCCTACGCGGCGGCGATGCACCGGGCGCGGCGAGCCCGCTGGGACTTCGAGGAGGAGAACCCGCTGCGGGACGCCCGCGGCTTCGACCTCGCCCGGGAGGCGGCCGACTCCAGCCAGCTGACCGACGAGGACATCGGCCTGGCCAACGTGATCCTCACCAACGGCGCCCGCCTCTACGTCGACCACGCCCACCCGGAGTACAGCTCGCCCGAGGTGACCAACCCGCGCGACGCCGTGCTCTGGGACAAGGCGGGGGAGCGGATCATGGCGGAGGCGGCCGAGCGGGCCGCCCAGCTGCCCGGTGCCCAGCCGATCCACCTCTACAAGAACAACACCGACAACAAGGGCGCCTCCTACGGCACGCACGAGAACTACCTGATGAAGAGGGAGACGCCCTTCTCGGACATCGTGCGCCACCTGACGCCCTTCTTCGTCTCCCGGCAGGTCGTCACCGGCGCGGGACGGGTCGGTATCGGCCAGGACGGCCACGAGCACGGCTTCCAGATCAGCCAGCGCGCCGACTACTTCGAGGTCGAGGTGGGGCTGGAGACGACGCTGAAGCGGCCGATCATCAACACCCGCGACGAGCCGCACTCCGACGCGGAGAAGTACCGGCGCCTCCATGTGATCATCGGCGACGCCAACCTCTCGGAGATCTCCACCTACCTCAAGCTGGGCACCACGGCACTGGTGCTGTCCATGATCGAGGACGGCTTCGTCACCGTCGACCTGGCCGTGGAGCAGCCGGTGCGCACGCTGCACCAGGTCTCCCACGACCCGGACCTCCAGCACCTGGTCACGCTCCGCAGCGGCCGGATGCTGACCGCGGTGCAGCTCCAGATGGAGTACTTCGAGCTCGCGCGCAAGTACGTGGAGGAGCGCTACGGGGCCGACGCCGACGAGCAGACCATGGACGTGCTCACCCGCTGGGAGGACACCCTCAACCGGCTGGAGAGCGACCCCATGAGCCTCGCCGGCGAGCTGGACTGGGTGGCCAAGCGGGAGCTGATGGAGGGCTACCGGCGCCGGGACGGCCTCGACTGGGACGCCGCCCGCCTCCACCTGGTCGACCTCCAGTACGCGGACGTGCGCCCGGAGAAGGGCCTGTACAACCGGCTGGCCGCCCGGGGGCGGATGAAGCGGCTGCTCGACGAGCCCGAGGTCCGGCGGGCCGAGAGCAGCCCGCCGGAGGACACCCGCGCCTACTTCCGGGGCCGCTGCCTGGAGCAGTACGCCGACGACGTGGCCGCGGCCTCCTGGGACTCCGTGATCTTCGACCTGCCGGGGCGGGACTCGCTCCAGCGGGTCCCCACGCTGGAGCCGCTGCGCGGCACCCGCGACCATGTGAAGGACCTCCTGGACCGCTGCCGCACGGCCGAGGACCTGGTGAAGGTCCTCTCGGGCAGCTGATCCGGGGCTGAAGACGCTCAGGACCGGGAATGACCATGGTGGTCCCCGGACGTTGAGTGAAGCGCGGGGCCGGCACCGGGCCCGGCTTGTAGGGTCTGATCTTGACCGAACGAACCCACGTCAGGGCGAAACGAGCGGGGTGAGGGACATGGCGACCAAGGACACCGGCGGCGGACAGCAGAAGGCCACGCGTTCCACCGAGGAGACCGACGAGCAGGCGCAGGAGGCGCAGGCGGCGGGCGACCTCCAGGAGCGCCAGGAGAAGCTCTCGGACGACGTGGACTCGGTCCTCGACGAGATCGACGACGTCCTGGAGGAGAACGCCGAGGACTTCGTGCGCTCCTTCGTGCAGAAGGGCGGCGAGTAGCGGAGGGCGCCTCCGGGCGGCTCCTCCACGGGTGCGGTACCCGGCGCGCGGCCTGGCGGGTCCAGGCCGCGCGGCGTATCCGCACCCCCGGGCCGCACCGCGTGCGGCGGGCTCCCGGGCCGTGTCGGATCCGGACCGCTTCCCGGCGCCGGTCCGATCGGTCACGCCCGGTCCCCGAACCGTTTCGGCACCGTCCGCGGACCGCTTCCTGCGGCTTCGTCCGAACATGTGGATCACCGCCACGGGGCGGGTAGGGTCCGTGGCATACGGTGCATCGACTGCAATCCGGCCGGCGGCACGTGGGGGGACGACCCCGGCGCCCTGCGGCGGGCCATCGCACACCTGGAGGGAAACGCGTGGAAGCCAACACTCGTAGCACCGGGCGTCTACCGGCTGCCTTCCTGACGCCCGGCTCGTCGTCCTTCATGGACTTCCTGGGCGAGCACTCGCCCGAGCTGCTTCCCGGCAGGCGGGTGCTGCCGCCGGTGCAGGGCGCCATCGAGGCCCCGCACGGGACCACGATCGTGGCCGCCACCTTCCCGGGGGGCGTGGTGCTCGCGGGCGACCGCCGCGCCACGATGGGCAACATGATCGCGCAGCGCGACATCGAGAAGGTCTTCCCCGCCGACGAGTACGCGGCGGTGGGCATCGCCGGCACGGCGGGCCTGGCCGTGGAGATGGTCAAGCTCTTCCAGCTGGAGCTGGAGCACTTCGAGAAGGTCGAGGGGGCGCAGCTGTCCCTGGAGGGCAAGGCGAACCGGCTGTCGACGATGATCCGCAGCAACCTCGGGATGGCGATGCAGGGCCTGGCCGTGGTGCCGCTCTTCGCCGGCTGGGACCTCGACCGGCAGCGCGGGCGGATCTTCTCCTACGACGTCACGGGCGGCCGCTCCGAGGAGCAGGGATACGCGGCGACCGGTTCCGGCTCCCTGTTCGCCCGCGGCTCGATGAAGAAGCTCTTCCGCGACGACCTGACCGAGCAGGAGGCGACGACGCTGGTCGTCCAGGCGCTCTACGACGCCGCGGACGACGACTCGGCGACCGGTGGGCCGGACATGGCCCGGCGGATCTACCCCATCGTCACCGTGATCACCGACGAGGGCTACCGCCGGCTGGCGGACGCGGAGACGTCGGACCTCGCGCGCGCCGTCCTCGACGGCCGCCTCGCACACCCCGACGGCCCCCGCGCCGCGCTGCTCTGATGTTTTCGCCTTCGACAGAAAGGGACGGATAGCCGGTGTCGACACCGTTCTATGTCTCGCCTCAGCAGGCGATGGCCGACCGGGCGGAGTACGCCCGCAAGGGCATCGCGCGCGGTCGCAGCCTCGTGGTGCTGCAATACGCCGACGGCATCGTGTTCGTCGGCGAGAACCCGTCCCGTGCCCTGCACAAGTTCAGTGAGATCTACGACCGCATCGGCTTCGCCGCCGCGGGCAAGTACAACGAGTACGAGAACCTGCGGATCGGCGGCGTCCGCTACGCCGACCTGCGGGGCTACACCTACGACCGAGACGACGTGACGGCCCGCGGCCTGGCGAACGTCTACGCGCAGACCCTGGGCACCATCTTCTCCAGCGCGGGGGAGAAGCCCTACGAGGTGGAGCTGGTGGTCGCCGAGGTCGGCGACGCACCCGAGGGCGACCAGATCTACCGGCTGCCCCACGACGGCTCCATCGTGGACGAGCACGGCTCGGTCGCCGTCGGCGGCAACGCCGAGCAGATCAGCGGCTTCCTGGACCAGCGCCACCGCGAAGGGATGTCCCTTGCGGAGGCGCTGAGGCTGGCGGTCCAGGCGCTGTCCAGCCAGGCCAACGGCAGCGACCGGGAGATCCCCGCGGAGCGCCTGGAGGTCGCGGTGCTGGACCGCACCCGGCCGCAGCAGCGGAAGTTCAGGCGCATCGTCGGCCGGCAGCTGGAGCGTCTGCTGGCGGCCGAGGAGGCGGCCACGACCCCGACGGACGCGCCCTCCGACGACCCGGACGAGGGGGAGCCGGCCCGGTAGGGCCGGCCACCGGATGCGCGTGTGCCCCGGGCCCCGTACGCACGGGGCCCGGGGCACACGCGCATCCGGTGCGGGCCTTCCGGGGCCGCGGGGCTCTCAGCGGGCCGGGGGCGGCGCCGTGGAGCCCCGCGGGACCAGGCTCACCGGCAGCTGGTCCAGGGCGGGGGGACGGCCCTCCAGGACGTCCAGGAGGGCCGTCATGCCGTGCTCCCCGACCTCCTCGGCGGGCAGTCGCACGGTGGTGAGCTCCGGTTCCAGGGCGCGGGCGAGCGCCACGTCGTCGAAGCCGGTCACCGACAGGTCGTGGGGCACCCGCAGCCCGAGCCGCCGGGCGGCCTTGCACGCACCCGCCGCGAGGATGTCGTCGTCGCAGACGAGAGCCGTGGGCCGCGTTCCCGGGGAGGTCAGGGCCTGCTCCGCCGCCCGGCGGCCGGAGTCGACCTCGAGCGGCGCCCGGACGGTGCCGAGCGAGGTGCCGGGGACGCGCTCCAGCGCCGCGCGCAGGGCGTCGGCCCGGACGTCGAAGGTCCAGGAGGGCACGGCGGAGGCGAGGTGCACGATCCGCCGGTGGCCGAGCCCGAGGAGGTGCCCGGCGATCCGGCGCATGCCGTCGGCGACGTCGAGGTTGACGTGCGCGGCCGCACCGGCGGCTCCGGGGGCGCTGTCCAGCATCACCAGGGGCAGGTCGGTGCCGCGGATGGCGCTGAGGGCGTCGGCGGCCATGGAGGAGGCGATCACCCCGTCCAGAGCCGCCCGAGCCGAGGCGAAGGGGTCCCGGGCCGGGCCGACGCCCTGGGGCGAGGGGTAGAGGACCACCCCGAAGCCGTGGCGCGCCGCGACGGCCGCGGCCCCGGTGTAGACGCGGGCGAAGAACTCGTTGGTCAGCGCGGGCACCACGAGCAGCGCGGTCCGGGTGCGGCCGAGGCGCAGATTGCGTGCGGCCAGGTTGGGCCGGTAGCCGATGTCCCGGGCGGCGGCCCGCACCAGCCCGGCGGTCCGCTCGGAGACCCGGCCCCGCCACTTCTCGCCCAGTACCAGGGAGACGGTGGCCTGCGAGACCCCGGCGGCCCGCGCCACGTCCTTGCTGGTGGGGCGTGCGGGCGCTCCGGCGGCAGGGGGGCGGCCGGTGGAGTCTGCCATGGGTGCCCGTCCTCGGCCGCACGGGATCGGCTCGTCCGGGGCGGCGGCGCAGTGGACCCGCGGACTGGGGTCATGGTACGTATGAAGGAACGCGTTATACGTAAAACTCCGGCGTGGTCCGGGGGAGAAGGGCAGGACCGATGGCCGCCGGGTACGCGGACATACTCAGGGCGCCGCACGCGGCGCGCCTGCTGGCGGGCACGCTGCTGGGCCGCCTGCCCAACGCCACCGGGCACATCGCGATCGTGCTGTTCACCCGGGCCGAGGGCGGCAGCTACACCCTCGCCGGCGCCCTCGCGGCCGTCTACGGCCTGGCCACCGCGGTGGGCCAGCCGCTCCTCGGGCGGGCCGTCGACCTCCACGGCCAGCCCCGTGTGCAGCTCCCCGCCGCCCTGGTCTCCGCGTGCGGCATGGCACTGCTCGCCGCCGTCGGCACCGGCTCCCTCCTCCTCGCCTACACCGCCGTCGCGGTGGCCGGCCTGTTCACCCCTCCGCTGGAGGGCGGGCTGCGGGCGCTGTGGCCGGGCATCCTGGGGCGCGAGGACCGCGTCCACCGGGCCTACGCCATGGACGCCGTCGCCCAGGAGGTCATGTTCACGGTCGGCCCCCTGCTGGTCACCCTGCTGGTCTCGCTCTGGTCGCCGGCGGCCGCCCTCCTGGTCATCAACGCACTGGGCCTGCTGGGCGCCCTGTCGGTGGTCCTCTCCGAGCCCTCCCGCACCTGGCGCTCGGCGCCCCGTGAGGCGCACTGGCTGGGAGCCCTGCGCTCGCCCGGGCTGCTCGCCCTCCTCGCCGCCTTCCTCTTCGTCGGGCTCGCGCTCGGCTCGATCACCGTCGCGGGCGTCGCCTACGCCGACGACCACGGCCGCCAGAGCGTCTACGGCTGGCTGATGGCGGCCCTGGGGCTCGGCGCGCTGGTCGGCGGCGTGCTCTACGGGGCACGGCAGTGGGCCGGCCCGCCGGAGCGCCGGCTGCGGATCATCACCGCCCTGCTGGCGCTCGGCTACCTGCCCCTGGTCCTCACCCCGGGCGTGGCGGCCATGACCGCGCTGGCGGCGCTCGCCGGGGTGTTCCTGGCCCCCGCCATCGCCTGCGCCTTCATCGTCGTGGACCGGCACGCGCCCCGCGGCACGGTCACCGAGGCCTTCTCCTGGCTGGTGACCACCTTCGGCGTGGGCGCCGCGCTCGGCACCGCCGTCGCCGGGCCCGCGGTCGAGCTCGGCGGCACCCCGTGGAGCTTCGCGGTCGCCGCGGCGGGCGGATTCGCGGCCCTGCTCGTGCTGACGGCCACTCAGGGCGTACTGGCCGCCCCGGCCCGGGAGGCCGTCCTTCCCGCTCCGGACGGGGCCGCCGGAACAGGTGCAGCGCAAATTGATCGGAACGGGGCCGTCCAACCCGGTTTCAGCTCCGGCCGTGAGGCGTAATGTTCAGACATGGACCGCCGCATTTTCGGGCTGGAGAACGAGTACGGCGTCACGTGCACGTTCAGGGGACAGCGCCGACTGTCACCTGACGAAGTGGCGCGCTACCTCTTCCGCCGTGTCGTGTCATGGGGCCGCAGCAGCAATGTGTTCCTGCGGAACGGCGCCCGCCTGTACCTGGACGTGGGATCGCATCCGGAATACGCAACGCCGGAATGCGACAACGTGACCGAGCTGGTCACCCACGACAAGGCCGGCGAGCGCATTCTGGAAGGCCTGCTCGTGGACGCCGAGCGCCGCCTGCACGAGGAGGGAATCGCGGGCGACGTCTATCTCTTCAAGAACAACACCGATTCCGCGGGCAACTCCTACGGCTGCCACGAGAACTATCTGGTGGCCCGGCACGGGGAGTTCTCCCGGCTGGCCGACATCCTCATTCCCTTCCTGGTCACCAGGCAGCTGATCTGCGGCGCGGGCAAGGTGCTCCAGACCCCCCGGGGCGCGGTCTACTGCGTCAGCCAGCGCGCCGAGCACATCTGGGAAGGCGTCAGCTCGGCCACCACCCGCTCGCGGCCGATCATCAACACCCGCGACGAGCCGCACGCCGACGCCGAGCGGTACCGCCGCCTCCATGTGATCGTCGGCGACTCCAACATGTCCGAGACGACCATGCTGCTCAAGGTCGGCGCCACCGACCTGGTGCTGCGCATGATCGAGGCCGGCACCGTGATGCGCGACCTCACCCTGGAGAACCCCATCCGGGCGATCCGCGAGGTGAGCCACGACACCACCGGCCGCCGCAAGGTCCGCCTGGCCTCCGGCCGGGAGGCCTCCGCCCTGGAGGTCCAGCGCGAGTACTACGAGAAGGCGGTGGACTTCGTCGACCGCCGGGGCATCCGCACCGGGACGGTGGCCCAGGTCCTGGAGCTGTGGGGCCGCACCCTCGACGCCATCGAGGCCGAGGACCTGGACCGCATCGGGACCGAGATCGACTGGGTCATGAAGTACCAGCTGCTGGAGCGCTACCGCGCCAAGCACAACATGACCATGTCGCACCCGAGGGTGGCGCAGATAGACCTCGCGTACCACGACATCCACCGGCGCCGCGGGCTGTACTACCTCCTGGAGCGCAAGGGCCAGGCCGCCCGCATCTGCAACGACCTGAAGATCTTCGAGGGGAAGTCGGTGCCCCCGCAGACCACCCGGGCGCGGCTGCGCGGCGACTTCATCCGCCGCGCCCAGGAGCAGCGGCGGGACTTCACCGTCGACTGGGTCCACCTCAAGCTGAACGACCAGGCCCAGCGCACGGTCCTGTGCAAGGACCCCTTCCGCTCGGTCGACGACCGGGTGGAGAAGCTGATCGCCGGGATGTAGCACGCAGGGTCGGAACGTCACCCGGGCCCCGTACGTTTCTCGTGCGGGGCCCCTGGCACGTCCTAGAGTGTCCCGGACCGACCGACCGTGCCGTCTGAGATCTGAGGAACACGTGCGCCGACTAGCCGGCCTTCTCGTCGCCCCGTTGCTGCTGCTGTCGGCAGTGGCGTGCGGCAGCGAAGGCAAGGGATCCGATTCCGTCTCGCCCGCGGGCGGCCTGCCCGCCATCACCGCCGGTGCCGCGTTCGGCGAGAAGCCGACCCTCGCCAAGGGGGAGGGCGACCCGCCCAAGGAGCTGAAGACCGAGGTCATCAGCGAGGGCGACGGCGCCGAGGTGAAGAAGGGCGACCAGATCGAGGTCAACTACCTCGGCCAGGCCTGGGACTCCGACGAGCCCTTCGACAACAGCTTCGACCGCGGGGAGCCCTTCAACCTGACCGTCGGCGCGGGCCAGGTCATCAAGGGCTGGGACCAGGGCCTGGAGGGCCAGAAGGTGGGCAGCCGCGTCGAGCTGGCCATCCCGCCGGAGCTCGGCTACGGCGAGCAGGGGCAGGGGCAGATCAAGCCGAACGCCACCCTGGTCTTCGTCGTCGACATCCTGAAGGCCACCACCATCCCCAAGGTCGCCGAGGGCACCGAGGTCGCCCAGGACAACATCGACCTGCCCAAGGTCGGCACCAACACCGACGGCAAGGCGCCCTCGATCACCGTCCCGGACAAGGACGCCCCGACCGAGCTGGTCTCCACCTACATCATCGAGGGCGACGGCCCCGAGGTGAAGAAGTCCGACACCCTGGCCGTGGCCTACAAGGGCGTGCTCTGGAAGGGCGGCAAGGAGTTCGACAGCAGCTACGCCCGAGGCAACGAGCCGGTGAGCTTCCCGCTCTCCCAGGTGATCCCCGGCTGGCAGGACGGCCTGGAGGGCAAGAAGGTCGGCAGCCGCGTGCTGCTGGTCATCCCGCCGGACCAGGCCTACGGCGACGCGGAGCAGCAGGGCATCCCGGCCGGCTCCACGCTGGTGTTCTCGGTGGACATCCTGGCCGCCTCCTGAACCCCGGGGCCACGGGCCCGGCCGCGCGCCCGCCGCGCCGCGCCGGCCCCGTGGCCCTGCGCGTACCACCGCGGGGGCGCACGGCCGGGCCCGCGCCACCCCCGCGCACCGCAACGCGCCACCGGTCCGCTTCTGAGAGACTGACCGGGCCTGCTCAACTGAGAGACACAAGGAGCACCATTCCCGTGAGCATCGACAAGCCCGAGATCGACTTCCCGGGCGGCGAGCCGCCGAAGGACCTGGAGATCAAGGACATCTGGGAGGGCGACGGCCCGGAGGCCAAGAAGGGCGACGTCGTCCAGGTCCACTACGTGGGCGTGGCCTTCTCCACCGGCGAGGAGTTCGACGCCTCCTGGAACCGCGGCACCCCGCTGCGCTTCCAGCTCGGCACCGGCCAGGTCATCGCCGGCTGGGACCGGGGCGTCCAGGGCATGAAGGTCGGCGGCCGGCGCCAGCTGACCATCCCGGCGCACCTGGCCTACGGCGACCGCGGCGCCGGCAGCGCCATCGCCCCCGGCGAGACGCTGATCTTCGTCTGCGACCTGGTCGCCGTCTGACCGCTGCCGACGGGCCCCTGACGGGCCGTCGCGCGGGTCGGCGCACCGCGACGAGGGCCCACGCCCCAGGCGTGGGCCCTCGCTTTGGTCCGGACACGCCGGGACGGTACGGTCGTCGCTCGTAGGGGACGTGAGCGGAAGAGGTGGCGGGCGTCGATGGCCATTGCCAAGGCCGAGCGGCTGATGAACCTGGCGCTGTGCCTGCTGGGGACCCGGCGCCCGCTCAGCAAGCGCGAGCTGCGGGGCTCCATCGAGGCGTATCTGGAGGCGTCCACCGACGACTCCTTCAACCGCATGTTCGAGCGCGACAAGGACGACCTGCGCGAGCTGGGCCTCGTCATCGAGACGGTGGAGGCCCTCGACGGGGAGATCGGCTACGTCGCCCGCGGCGACAGCAACCGCCTCCCCCCGATCACCCTGGACGCCGAGGAGGCCGCCGCGCTCGGCCTGGCCGCCAGGGTGTGGCAGCAGGCCCGGCTCGCCGGAGCGGCCAGCGGGGCCCTCCAGAAGCTCCGCGCCGCGGGAATGCCCGAGACCGGGGAATCCTACGAGGAACGCCCCGGTGCCCTGGAGCCCCGCATCCCCGTCCACGAGGCCGCCTTCGAGCCGCTGATGCTGGCCTGCCGCGACCGCCGCCCGGTCGTCTTCGCCTACCGCAAGGCCAACGCCGCCCGCCCCGAGCAGCGCACCGTCGAGCCCTGGGCCCTGGAGTGCTGGCGCGGCCACTGGTACCTGGCCGGTCACGACCGCGACCGCGGTGCGGAGCGCGTCTTCCGGCTGTCCCGGATCACCGGCAGGGTCCGCGCCCGCACGGGCGGATACACCGCACCCGTGCCCGACGTCGTCACGGTCCGCGAGACGGTGGCGACCTGGGCCGGCGAGACCGCCACCCGCACCGCGCTGATCCGGCTGCGCTCCGGCTGCGGCTACCCGCTGCGCGCCCGTGCCGTCGAGGTCCGGGAACTCGGCGACGGGTGGGACGAGTTGGAGATTCCGTACGGGCACGGGCTGGACGCCTGGCTGGTGGAGTTCGGGCCCGACGCCGTCGTACTGGAACCCGCGGACCTGCGGGCCGACGTGGTCGACCGGCTGCGCGCCGTGGCCAAGGGCTGAGAGGGAGGCGTACGACGTGGCCGCCAACGCCATCGACCAGACCCGGCGGATGCTCTCGCTGGTGACCTATCTGCGCGAGCGCCCCGGAGCGTACATCGCCGACGTCGCGCGCGCGTTCGGGATCACCGAGGACGAGCTCATCTCCGACCTGGACGTGCTGCCCATGTGCGGCACCAGCTTCCGGGGCGGGGACCTGCTCGACATCGACACCGACGGCGAGCGCATCTGGTGGCGCAATCCCGACGCCTCGGGGGAGTCCACCGCCGAGCCGCTGCGCCTGGCCGCCGACGAGGCCACCGCCCTGCTGGTCGCCGCCCGCGCGGTCGCCACACTGCCCGGCCTGCGCGAGGGCGACCGCGACGCCCTGCTGCGGGCCACCGCCAAGATCGAGGGCGCTGCGGGCGAGGCGGCCGGCGCCAGCTCCCGGCTCTCGGTGACCTTCGAGTCCGAGGGCGGTGTTTTCGCCGAGGTCGACCGTGCGATCTCGGAGCGCCGCCGCCTGTGGCTGCGCTACTACTCCCCGGCACGGGACGAGCTCACCGAGCGCGAGGTCGACCCGATCCGGCTGTTCGCGGTGGGCCACACCTACATGGAGGCGTGGTGCCGCCAGTCCGAGGCGCGGCGCACCTTCCGCCTCGACCGGGTCGCCGAGATCCGGCTGCTGGAGGAGGCGGCGGCACCGCCCGAGATCGAGCTGCGGGACCTGTCCGAGGGGCTCGTCCAGCCCTCGGCCGAGGACCCGGAGGTCGTGGTGGAGGTCGGCCCCGGCGGCCGCTGGGTCGCCGAGTACTACCCGCACGACAGCGCCGAGGAGCTGCCCGACGGCGGGCTGCGGATCACTCTGCGCACGCCGGCCCCCGCCTCGCTGCGACGACTGGCGCTGCGGCTCGGCCGGGACGGCCGGATCGTGTCGCCGCCGGAGCTGGCGGCCAGTGCCAGGGCCGCGGCGCGGGAGGCGCTGGCGGCGTACGACGACCGGGATTGAGGAGCTGCGCTGCGCATGTCATTCGTCCCCGGTGCCGCCCAGGCGCCCCAGACGGTGGGCCCGGTGCTCTTCAGGGCCGCCTGCCCGGACTGCCGCGGGCGCTTCGAGCTGTCCGCCGGGGCGCTGCGCCTGGCGATCGGCGGGAGCCGCCGTACCACCTTCTACTCCTTCACCTGCCCCGAGTGCGGTGCGGCCGTCCGCAAGCCGGCGGGGGAGCGGATAGTCGAGCTGCTCACGGGCGGCGGGGTGCGGACGCTCCGGCTCCACACGGGCTGACCCCCCGCGTCCCCACCGGGCCCGCCCGGTCCGGCGCCCTGCGCGGCCCGTGACGGTCAGGGTCTAGGCTCGTCGCATGTTCTGGCCCATGCTCGCCGTCGCCCTCGGCTTCCTCGGGATCGCCGTGCTCGGCGTCCTCGGTATCAGCGTCTTCGTCGAGGCCCGGCGCCTGGGCGACGAGGTCGCCCGGACCGCCGCCCGCATCGACCGCGCGGCGCAGGACCTGGAGCGGGCCGCGACGGACCTCGCGCACACCGGCGAGTCGCTGCGCTGACCCTCCGGCGGGACCGCCCCCTCCGCCCCCGGGGCCCCGCGGATCCGGCCGGAGGAGGTCTCCTCGGCGGCGTGGGCGGGGGGTAGGCTGCTGGTGGCGCCCCGGTGAGAGGCGCCGTCCGCTCACGCTCGTATGTACGGGGATTGCCGAGCGTTTACCCGTGCGCGTTACGATCGCTGAGTCGGCTCGGACACCTGTCCGGCGCGACGCGCAGCCATCAGCCACAGCCGCCCTCGGTGAGAAGGTAGAAGCCATATGTTCCGACAGATCGGGCCCACCGAGATCATCATCATCGCCCTCCTCATCCTGCTGCTGTTCGGGGCGAAGAAGCTTCCCGACATGGCGCGTTCGCTCGGCAAGTCCGCGCGGATCCTCAAGAGCGAGGCCAAGGCGATGAAGTCCGACGGGCAGCAGCAGTCGACCGCGCCGGGCGAGCCCCAGGACCCGGCTCAGGGCCAGGCCGCCCCGTCGCGCACCATCCAGGCGGCCCCCGGAGACGTCAGCAGTGCCCGCCCGGTGAGCGAGCCCACGGACTCCCCCCAGCGCTGACGACCAGGGCTGTCCTCCAGGACGGCCTGCCGCACGAGATGAGGACGTGGGTTGCTCAAGTCTGCCCGCTCGAACCAGACGGAGAAGGATCCCGAGGGCCGCATGCCGCTCGCGGACCATCTGCGTGAGCTCCGGAACCGGCTCGCCAAGGCGATGCTGGCGATCGTCATCGCGTCGATCGCAGCCGTGGCCTTCAGCCAGGAGCTGATGGACTTCCTCACGTCCCCCGTGCCGGCCTGCGGCGCCGACGGCCCGCGCAAGGGCGGGGTGTGCGCCACCATCGTCTACACCGACCTGCTGTCGCCCTTCACGACGACGGTCAAGGTGGTGCTCATGGCGGGCATCATCGTGTCGTGCCCGATCTGGCTCTACCAGCTGTGGGCGTTCGTCGCCCCGGGCCTGCACCGCAACGAGAAGAAGTACACCTACGTCTTCGCCGCAGCGGCTGCGCCCCTCTTCGCCGCCGGTGTCTGGTTCGCCTACCTGATCATGCCGGTCAGCATGAAGGTGCTTCTCTCGATCACCCCGGCGCCGGCCGAGAACCTCCTGAGCGTCGACAAGATCCTCGACTTCACCGTCCGCATGGTGCTGATCTTCGGGTTCTCCTTCGAGCTGCCGCTGCTGCTGATCATGCTGAACCTGACCGGCATCGTGACCGGACGCCGCATGCTCGGTTGGTGGCGCGGCGCCGTCATGGGCATCTTCGTCTTCGGCGCCATTGCCACCCCGTCGACCGATCCCCTCGGCATGATCGCCCTCTCCGGCCCGATCATCATGCTCTACTTCTTCGCCGTCGGGTTCTCCCTGCTCAACGACCGCAGGCGGCAGCGCAGCGACCCCGACGCGGGCCTCTCCGACGACGAGGCGTCCCAGCTGGACCTTGCGCCGGTGTCCGTCGGCGAGGCCGAGCCGCTGCCCGGGCAGCGCTCCCTGCCGGAGCAGCCGGGCGACGGGCCGCGGCGTTCCACCGGCTACGACGACGTGACCTGAGAGCACGCCCCGGGCGCCTCCGGGGCGGCCGGGACGCCGATAAAGATCCGCTGAGTGTCCGAGGGGGCGGGTAGGCTCGGAAGCAAGATGACCGAGGATCTCTCCCCCGCCGAGCGCTACGCCGCCGCCCGCGTCCGTACCCGGGAGGAGGCCACCGCGCTGGCCCCCTTCCGCGCCCTGTACGACTTCGACCTCGACCCCTTCCAGATCGAGGCGTGCCAGGCCCTGGAGTCCGGCAAGGGCGTCCTCGTGGCGGCGCCCACCGGCTCGGGCAAGACCATCGTCGGCGAGTTCGCCGTCCACCTCGCCCTCGCGCAGGGCCGCAAGTGCTTCTACACCACACCGATCAAGGCCCTGTCCAACCAGAAGTACACGGACCTGGTGAAGCGGTACGGCGCCGAGAAGGTCGGACTGCTCACGGGCGACAACAGCGTCAACTCCGAGGCACCCGTCGTCGTGATGACCACCGAGGTCCTGCGGAACATGCTGTACGCGGGCTCCCAGTCGCTGCGCGGCCTGGGGTACGTGGTCATGGACGAGGTGCACTACCTCTCCGACCGCTTCCGCGGCGCGGTCTGGGAGGAGGTGATCATCCACCTGCCCGACTCGGTGACCCTGGTGTCGCTCTCGGCGACCGTGTCCAACGCCGAGGAGTTCGGCGACTGGCTGGACACCGTCCGGGGCGACACCCAGGTGATCGTCTCCGAGGAGCGCCCCGTCCCGCTGTGGCAGCACGTCATGGCCGGCCGCCGGATGTACGACCTCTTCGAGGAGAGCACCGACCACGGCGGCCGCGGCCGCGGCCGCCGCGAGGTGAACCCCGATCTGGTGCGCCTGGCCCGGATGGAGAACTCGCGCTCCTACAACCCCCGCGACCGCCGCCGGGGCAGGGCGGTCCGCGAGGCCGACCGGGAGCGCGAGCGGCGCGCCCGCAGCCGCATCTGGACCCCGGGCAGGGCGGAGGTCATCGACCGCCTCGACGCCGAGGGTCTGCTGCCCGCGATCACCTTCATCTTCAGCCGCGCCGGCTGCGAGAGCGCCGTCCAGCAGTGCCTCCACTCCGGCCTGCGGCTCAACGACGAGGCCGCCCGCGCCGAGGTCCGCCGGATCGTCGAGGAGCGCACCGCCGCCATACCCGGCGAGGACCTGCACGTCCTCGGGTACTACGAGTGGCTGGAGGGCCTGGAGCGCGGCATCGCCGCCCACCACGCGGGCATGCTCCCGACCTTCAAGGAGGTCGTGGAGGAGCTGTTCGTGCGGGGCCTGGTGAAGGCCGTGTTCGCCACCGAGACCCTGGCGCTGGGCATCAACATGCCCGCCCGCTCGGTGGTCCTGGAGAAGCTCGTGAAGTGGAACGGCGAGCAGCACGCGGACATCACCCCCGGCGAGTACACCCAGCTGACCGGCCGCGCCGGGCGGCGCGGCATCGACGTCGAGGGCCATGCCGTGGTGCTGTGGCAGCGGGCGATGGACCCGGCGGCGCTCGCCGGCCTCGCGGGCACCCGCACCTACCCGCTGCGCTCCAGCTTCCGCCCGTCGTACAACATGGCGGTCAACCTCGTCCACCAGTTCGGGAGGCACCGCTCGCGCGAGCTGCTGGAGACCTCCTTCGCCCAGTTCCAGGCGGACCGCTCGGTCGTCGGCATCTCCCGCCAGGTGCAGCGCAACGAGGAGGGGCTGTCCGGCTACCGCGAGGGGATGACCTGCCACCTGGGCGACTTCGAGGAGTACGCCCGCCTCCGCCGCGAGCTGAAGGACCGGGAGAACGAGCTGGCCCGCCAGGGGGCGGCCCAGCGCCGGGCGGCCGCGGCCGCCTCGCTGGAGAAGCTGCGCCCGGGCGACGTGATCCACGTGCCGACCGGGAAGTTCGCCGGCCTGGCCCTGGTGCTCGATCCGGGCCTGCCCGCGGGGCGCACGGGCGGCCAGCGCGGCTTCGAGTACCACGACGGCCCCCGCCCGCTGGTGCTGACGGCCGAGCGGCAGGTCAAGCGCCTGGCCGCGATGGACTTCCCGGTGCCGGTGGAGGCGCTGGAACGGATGCGCATCCCCCGGTCCTTCAACGCCCGCTCGCCGCAGTCCCGCCGCGATCTGGCCTCGGCGCTGCGGACCAAGGCGGGCCACATCGTGCCGGACCGCCATCGCAGGGGCCGTGCGGCGGCGGCCGACGACCGGGAGATCGCCCGGCTGCGGAGCGAACTGCGCGCCCACCCCTGCCACGGCTGCGACGAGCGCGAGGACCACGCCCGCTGGGCCGAGCGCTACCACCGCCTCCAGCGCGACACCCGCCAGCTCGAACGGCGTATCGAGGGCCGGACCAACACCATCGCCCGGACCTTCGACCGGATCGTGGCCCTGCTGACCGAGCTGGACTACCTGCGCGAGGACGAGGTCACCGAGCACGGCAGGCGCCTGGCCCGCCTCTACGGCGAGCTGGACCTGCTGGCCAGCGAGTGCCTGCGCGACGGGATCTGGGAGGGCCTCGGCCCCGCCGAACTCGCCGCCTGCGTCTCCGCGCTGGTGTACGAGTCGCGTCAGGCGGACGACGCCGTGGCGCCCAAGGTCCCCGGTGGTGCGGCGAAGGCCGCGCTCGGCGAGATGGTCCGCATCTGGGGCCGGCTGGACGCGCTGGAGGAGGAGTTCAGGATCAACCAGGCCGAAGGGGTCGGGCAGCGCGAGCCCGACCTCGGGTTCGCCTGGGCCGCGCACCAGTGGGCCTCCGGCCGGGGTCTGGACGAGGTGCTGCGCGAGGCCGAGATGCCCGCGGGCGACTTCGTGCGCTGGTGCAAGCAGGTCATCGACGTGCTCGGCCAGATCGCCGCCGCCGCGCCCGCGGACGGCGGGACCGTCGCGAAGAACGCGCGCAGGGCCGTGGACGGCATGCTGCGCGGTGTGGTCGCCTACAGCTCGGTGGGCTGAGCGGGGGCGCCGCGGCCCCCGGGCGCACCAGACCCGCCGCGGGGCCGGACGCACCGGGCCCGCCGCGGCCCCCGCCGGGCGCACCGCCGCCCGCGGGCCGCGGCTGCGGACGGCGGAGGGACGACCCCGGCAGCCTGGCGGCCCGGGCGGCGGCGGGGCTCAGCTCCAGAAGGCGTCGACCTGGTCGAGGTCCTCGGTGCAGAGGTCGACGTCGGTGACCTTGCCGCCCATGATCGTGAAGAACAGGCCCTCGCGGACCTCGATCCCGCGGTCGCCCCGGTCGGCCCGGGCCGTGTGGAAGGCCATCACATGGCCCCGCCCGTCGGTGAGGACGGCCTCCACCTGGATCTGCAGGGTGCCCTTGGTCTCCTCTCCCATGCGGCGGAAGAGGTCGAGGACCGCGTCACGGCCCTTGTGGTGCCCGGAGAGCGGGTTGTGACCGGGCACGTGGTACACGGCGTCGGCGGTCATCAGTGAGTTCAGCGTCTCCATGTCGCCTTCGCTGAACGCTACGTAGCCCCGGCGGACCAGGGCGCAGTCAGGGTGTTCGGACATCACGGAACACGCGCCTTTCGTTCCTCTTCGTCCTGTTTCCTTCCATCATCCGCCGCTCGCCGGACGCTGTCCACGAACGCCCCGCTCCTCGGCGGGAGGCCGGCGGGACGCCCCCGTACCCGGCGGGGATCCCCGTCCGGACCCGCGCGGTGCGCAAAAAGATCCCCTCCCGACCAATCCGATCGTCCGCCCCGCTCCGAACACGGGGAGAGCGGCGGCCGACGGCCGTCCGGAGGGAGCGGGAATGACTGCGACACAGCGGCGGCGCGTCGCCGTGGTGGGCGGAGGGGTCGCCGGACTGACCGCGGCGTACATCCTCCAGCGCGCCTGCGACGTGACCCTGTTGGAGGCCGACGACCGTCTCGGGGGGCACGCCCACACCCACGAGGTGCCGGGCGCCGACGGACGGCTGCACCGGGTGGACTCGGGGTTCATCGTCCACAACGAGCGCACCTACCCCCTGCTGCTGAGACTCTTCGCCGAACTCGGAGTGGCCACCCAGGACGCGGAGATGAGCATGTCCGTGCGCTGCGAGGGCTGCGGGCTGGAGTACGCCGGAGCGCGCGGCCCCGCCGGGCTGTTCGCCCGCCCCGGGCAGGCGCTGCGCCCCCGCTACCTGAGGATGCTCACCGAGGTGCCGCGCTTCCACCGGAGGGCCCGCCGCCTCCTCGACGGCGAGGGCGGCGACGAGGGCCTGACGGTGGGCCGGTTCATCGAGGACGCCGGCTTCTCCCGCTACTTCCGGGCCCACTTCATGGCCCCGGTCGTCTCCTGCGTGTGGTCCTGCGACGCCGAGACCGCACTGCGCTACCCGGCCCTGCACCTGTTCCGCTTCCTCGACCACCACGGGATGCTCGGCATCACCGGCTCCCCGGTCTGGCGCACCGTCACCGGCGGTTCACGGGAGTACGTGGACCGGATCGCCAAGCAGCTGACCGCCGTGCGCACCGGTACGCCCGTGCGCAGCCTGCGCCGGTACCCCGGCGGCGCCGAGGTCACCACCGGCGACGGCGCCACGCGCTCCTACGACGGCGTGGTCGTCGCCACCCACCCCGACCAGGCGCTGCGGCTGCTCGCCGACGCGAGCGGGGAGGAGCGCCGCACCCTCGGCGCGTTCACCTACTCCCGGAACACCACCGTGCTCCACACGGACGCCTCCCTGCTGCCCCGCACCCCCGGCGCCCGGGCCGGCTGGAACTTCTCGATGCCCGGCTGCGACGCCGGAGCGGGTGCCGTCCGGGTGAGCTACGACATGAACCGGCTCCAGCGGATCGACGCCGCCGAGCGCCATGTGGTCACCCTCAACGGCTCCGACCGCGTCCCCGCCGACCGGGTCCTGGCGCGCATGGAGTACGAGCACCCCGTCTTCACCCCCGAGTCGGTCGCCGCGCAGCGCCACCTGCCGGGACTCAGCGGCCCGGTGACCGCCTTCGCCGGGGCCTACCACGGCTGGGGGTTCCACGAGGACGGCTGCCGCTCGGGGGTCCTGGCGGCCCGGGCCCTGGGTGTCACCTGGTGAGCGCCGCCCTCTACCCCTGCACGGTCACCCATGTGCGCACCGGCCCCACCCGCTACGCCCTGCGCCACCGCACCTACCTCTGGCTGCTCGACCCCGACGAGCCTCCCCGGCTGCCGCCGCCGCTGCGCCCCTTCGCCCGCTTCGAGGCCCGGGACCACTTCGGCGGGACCGCTCCGACCATCCGCGCCGGACTGGCCGCCTTCCTCGCCGCCCGCGGCGTCGAACTCGGCGACGCCCGGGTGCTGATGCTCGCCCACGGCCGGGTCCTCGGGCACGTTTTCAACCCGCTGACCCTGTACTGGTGCCGCCGCGCCGACGGCACCCCGCTGTGCACGGTCGCCGAGGTGCACAACACCTACGGGGAGCGCCACTGCTACCTGCTCCGTGCCGACGGCGCCCACCGGGCCTCGGTGGACAAGGAGTTCTACGTCTCGCCCTTCTTCGACGTGGACGGCCGCTACCGCATGCGGCTGCCCGAGCCCGGGCAGCGACTTCAGCTGACGGTGCGTCTGGAGCAGGGGCCGGAGCGGCCCTTCACCGCCACCGTGCGCGGCAGGAGGACACCGGGTACCGCCGCAGGTCTGCTGCGCTGCCTTCTCCGCCGCCCGCTGTCGACCCTCGCCGTGTCCGCCGCCATCCGCTTCCACGGCATACGCCTGTACCTGCGCGGCCTGCCCGTCAGGCCCCGTCCCCGCCATCTGCCCCAGGAAGGTGTCCAGTGACCGTTCCCGTCGTCCCCGCGCCCGTGCGCACCGACCGCGTCGACGCGGCCCGGTGGCCGGACGTCGCCGCGCTGCCGAAGGCGTCCCGGCTGCGCACGGCGGCCGCCGAGCGGATCGTGCGCCATGCGGTCCGCTCCCTGCCGCTGAGGCTGCGACTGGCCGGCCGCTCCCGCCCGCTGGGCCTCGGCGGACCGCTCCTCGACGTCCACGACCCCGAGGCCTTCTTCCGCCGCATCGGTGCGGGCGGTCTCATCGGCTTCGGCGAGTCGTACATGGCCGGGGAGTGGGACGCCCCCGACCTGGTCGCGGCGCTCACCGTGCTCGCCGGGAACGCCGGGACCCTGGTGCCCCCGCGGCTGCAGCGGCTGCGCGCCGCCTGGGCGCCGAAGCAGCCCGCCCGGCACCGCAACACCGCGGACGCCACCCGGGCCAACATCAGCCACCACTACGACCTGTCGAACGAGCTGTTCGCGCTCTTCCTCGACGAGACCCTCACCTACTCCTCCGCGCTCTTCCGCGGCTTCCCCGCCGAGGCGGCGCTGCTCCCGGCGGCCCAGCGGCGCAAGATCGACCGGTTGCTGGACCTGGCCGAGGTGGGCGAGGGGACCAGGCTGCTGGAGATCGGCACCGGCTGGGGCGAGCTGGCCCTGAGGGCGGCCGCCCGCGGTGCGCGCGTCGTCACCGTCACCCTCTCCGCGGAGCAGCAGCGGCTGGCGCAGCGCCGCCTCCGCGAGGCCGGTCTCGCGGACCGGGCCACCGTCCTGCTGCGCGACTACCGCAAGGTGGCCGGCGTCTACGACGCCGTCGTCAGCGTCGAGATGATCGAGGCCGTCGGCGCGGAGTTCTGGCCCGAGTACTTCGCCACCCTGGACCGCCTCCTCGTGCCCGGAGGGAGGGCGGCCCTCCAGGCCATCACGATGCCCCACGAGCGGATGCTGGCCTCCCGGGACACCCACACCTGGATACAGAAGTACATCTTCCCCGGCGGGCAGATCCCCTCGGTCGAGGCCGTCGAGCAGAGCACCGGGGCCACCGCCCTGCGCACCACCCGGCGCGATGGCTTCGGCGCCCACTACGCCGAGACCCTGCGGCTGTGGCGCGAGTGCTTCACGGAACGGGCGGAGCAGGTCGGGGAGCTCGGCTTCGACGAGACCTTCCGGCGGATGTGGACCTTCTACCTCGCCTACTCCGAGGCCGGGTTCCGCTCCGGCTACCTCGATGTGCAGCAGATCCGGCTCACGAAGGGAGAGACGGCATGACCGCGACCACCGCGGCGCGCGCGGGCACCGGGCCGGGCGCCGCGCAGCGGCTGCTGCCCCTGGTGGAGGAGTTCCTGGGCGGCCGGCTGCCCCTGCGGCTGCGCGCCTGGGACGGCTCCACCGCGGGGTCCGGCGGCGGCCCCGTGGTGGTGCTCCGCTCCCGCAGGGCGCTGCGGCGCCTGCTGTGGCGCCCCGACGAACTCGGCCTCGCCCGGGCCTATGTCACCGGGGACCTCGATGTCGAGGGCGACCTGGCGGAGGCCCTGCGCACGATGTGGGCCGCCGCCCGGCACCGCGCCCTCGCACCGCCCCGGCTCTCCGCGGGCGACCGCGCCCGTGCCCTGCGGACGGCCGCCCGCCTCGGCGCCCTCGGTCCCCGTCCGCCCGTCCCCGCCGCGGAGGCCAGGCTCACCGGGGCGCTGCACAGCAGGGCCCGCGACCGTGCCGCGATCAGCCACCACTACGACCTGTCCAACGCCTTCTACTCCCTGCTGCTCGACGAGACCCTGGCCTACTCCTGCGCCTACTGGTCCGGGACGGAACCGGAGCAGACGCTCGCCGGGGCGCAGCACGCCAAGCTGGAGCTGGTGTGCCGCAAGCTCGGGCTGCAGGGCGGCGACCGCCTGCTGGACGTCGGCTGCGGCTGGGGTTCCCTCACGCTGTACGCCGCCGAGCGGTACAAGGTGCGCGTCACCGCGGTGACGCTCGCCGCGGAACAGGCCGGGCACGTCCGCGCCCAGGTCCGCGAACGGGGTCTGGGGGAGCTGGTCGACGTCCGTCTGCGCGACTACCGCGACCTGGACGGCGGCGGGTACGACGCGGTCTCCTCGATCGAGATGGGCGAGCACGTCGGCGACGCCGAGTACCCCGCCTTCGCCTCCCTGCTCCACCGGATGCTCCGGCCGGGCGGGCGCGTGCTGGTGCAGCAGATGTCCCGGGGCGCTCGCGCACCCGGCGGCGGGGCGTTCATCGCGTCGTACATCGCCCCCGACATGCACATGCGCCCGGTCGGCGACACGGTCTCGCTGCTGGAGGGCGCGGGGCTGGAGGTGCGCTCGGTGGAGTCGCTGCGGGAGCACTACACGCGCACGGTGGGCGCCTGGCGGGACACGCTGGAGGAGCGCTGGGGGGAGTTCTCCGCGCTGGTCGGCGAGGAGACCGCCCGGGTCTGGCGGCTCTACCTCGTCGGCGGCGGGCTGGCCTTCGAGGAGCGGCGGATGGGCGTCGACCAGATCCTGGCGGTCCGGCCCGCGGAGGACGGCGGCTCCGGGATGCCCCCGACGCCGGGGGAGTGGTACGCGCCGTGAACGGCTTCGCGTGGGCGGCCTTCGCCCAGGGGCTCGTACCGTGCGCCGCCGCCGCGCTGGCGGTGATGCTGGCGACCTTCGCCGTCGCCGTGCGCCGGGGGCTGCACCGGATCGTGGACGTCGCCTGGGGGATCGGCTTCGCCGCCGTGGCACTGGTCTCCCTCGCCGCCTCCTCGGGCGAGGGGGACCCCCTGCGCAGGGCGCTGGTGACGGTCCTGACCTGCGTATGGGGCCTGCGCCTTGCGGTGCACATCGCCCGCCGGGGCAGGGGCCACGGCGAGGACCCGCGCTACGAGCGGCTGCTCTCCCGCGCCCCGCGCAACCGGAACCTGTACGCGCTGCGGATGGTGTACCTGCTCCAGGGCGGACTGGTGTGGCTGGTCTCCCTGCCGGTGCAGGCGGCCTCCTACGTCCAGGGCCCGGCCGGGACCGCCGTGTGGGCGGGCTGCGCGCTGTGGCTGGCCGGCCTGCTCTTCGAGGCCGTCGGCGACGCCCAGCTCGCCCGCTTCAGGGCGGACCCCGCGAACCGGGGCAGGATCATGGACCGCGGCCTGTGGTCCTGGACGCGCCACCCCAACTACTTCGGCGACTTCCTCCTCTGGTGGGGCCTGTTCCTCTTCGTGGCCGACGCCCCCGCCGCGGCCGCCGCCTGCCTGGTGAGCCCCGTGGTGATGAGCCTGCTGCTCACCCGGGGGAGCGGCAAGCGGCTGCTGGAGCGGCACATGGCCGACCGGCCGGGCTACGCCGCGTACGCCGCCCGGACCAGCGGCTTCTTCCCGCTGCCTCCGCGGCGGACCGCGGGCGGACCCGCCCGCCGGTGATCCCGGGGGGCCCCGCGGCGCGGCCGCGGGGCCTGCCCCGGCCGGGGCCCGGCAGCCGTCAGGCGGGGAAGGACATCAGCGCGACGGGCGCCGAGGTCGGCTGGGGCGAGCCTCCCGCGGGCTCGACCGTCACCCCCATGCCCGTGGCGCCGTCGAGCGGACCGTCCATCAGCAGCACCTGCGCCGTCTGCGAGGGGTCCATCAGCCCGGCGGGCCGCATGGCGCCCTCGTCGTCGTACCAGAGCTGGTACACCGAGCCCGCCGGCGGTTCGGGCATCCCCGAGGCGGCGAACACCGCCTGGTTCCGGCTGCGGGAGACCACCACCGTGGCCCGGGCCCCGTCCGCAAGCTCCCCTCCGCTGACCACCGCGTCGGGAGCGGCCAGCACCGCGGTCAGCTCGTCCGCCCGCTGCTCGGCCCGCTGCGCCTGCGCCCGGGCGTCCTCGGCCTGCTGGTGCTGCCAGAGGGCGATCCCGCCGAAGGCCGCGGCGGCGGCCACGCAGGCGGCCAGCACCAGGCGCGGCACCGCCCGCCGCCCCAGGCGGTTCACCCGGCGCGCCTGGCGCGCCACCACCGGCGGCTCCTGCCGCTCGGCGGCGATCCGGGCCATGACCCGCGGCTTGAGCTCGGCCGGTGCGGTCGTCTCCACCGCCGCGGCCAGCTTCCCGGCGGTGGCGGCCAGTTCGCGCACCTCCTGGGCGCAGGAAGGGCAGGCGCGCAGGTGCCGCTCGAACTCCCCGTGCTCCTCGGGGGACAGCGCGTGCAGCACATAGGCCCCGGTCAGCATGTGCAGGTCCGCCGTGTTCACACGCTCACCCCAAGGCAGTCGCGCAGCCGGATCAGCCCGTCGCGCAGCCGTGTCTTGACCGTGCCGAGCGGTACCGCCAGCAGCTCGGCGACCTCACGGTAGGCGAGCCCGCGGTAGTAGGCCAGGGTCACCGACTGGCGCTGAAGCTCCGTCAGGCCGCCGAGGCAGCGCCGCACCTGCTCGCGCTCCAGGCGCGCCTCGACCTGCTCGGTCACCTCGTCGTAGGCGGGCGTCCGCTCCAGCAGCGCGGCCCGGTGCTCCCGGTCGGTGGCCGCCTGCGCCGAACGCACCCGGTCCACCGCCCTCCGGTGCGCCAGGGTGAGGATCCACGTCCGTGCGGACCCCAGGGAGGGCTTGAAGCGCGCGGCGGTGCGCCACACCTCGACCAGCACCTCCTGGGTCACCTCCTCCGACTGCGCGGGGTCCCGCAGCACCGCGCGCACCAGGCCGAGCACCGTGCCGCTCACGGCGTCGTAGAGCTCGGCGAAGGCGTCCTGGTCGCCGCGGGCCACCAGGGCGAGCAACTCCTGGAGATCGGGCCCCGCCAGGGCGGGGCCGCCGATGGGGGCGGGTTCGTTCACGCGGGCGTTCCTCCACGGTGCGCACGGCTGCGGACATGAGTCACCCCGTATTCGGAGCCGGACCCCGAACGGATTGGTCCACTGCCGCGCATGGTGTCACGAGCACGCCACGCGCCGGCCCCGCAGCGGCGCCCGGCGGCCGGGCGGCGCGTACGGCTCAGCCGGCCGCCTCCTGCTCCCGCTCCACCTGCTCGTTCCACTCGCGCTTGACCGCCCGCCACGCCTCGTCGGTCTGGCCCAGGCGCCAGTACCCGGAGATCGACAGCCGCTCGCGCGGGATCCCCCGCTCCTGGCGCAGGTGCCGCCGCAGCTCCTTGACGAAGCCCGCCTCGCCGTGGACGAAGGCCGAGACCTCGCCGGGCGGCGCCTCAAGGGCCGTCACCGCGGCCACCAGGGCCTCGCCCACCGGGCGGGCGCCGCGGTGCAGCCAGCGGATCTCGACACCGTCGGGGGTGACGACCTTCTGCTCCTCCTGCGGTCCCGCCACCTCCACGAAGGCGTGCACCACCGCACCGGCCGGCATCCGCTCCAGCGAGGCCGCGATGGCGGGCAGGGCGCTCTCGTCGCCCGCGAGCAGATGCCAGTCGGCCTCCGGGTCCGGGGCGTAGCCGCCGCCCGGACCGAGGAGGCGGACCGTCTCCCCGGCGCGGGCCCGGGCCGCCCAGGGACCGGCCAGCCCCTCGTCGCCGTGGACGACGAAGTCGACGGCCAGCTCCCGGTGGGCTGCGTCCCACGAGCGGACGGTGTAGGTCCGGTTGGCCGGCCACTGCTCCCGGGGGAACTCGGCGCGGATCCGGTCCAGGTCGAAGGGCTCGGGGTAGCGCACGCCCTCCGGCGCGAAGACGAGCTTCACGTAGTGGTCGGTGAAGGAGCCCAGGGCGAAGGCGGTGTCCGGGGGCAGCGTCAGCACCACCCGGACCATGTGCGGGGTGAGCCGCTCGGTGCGCAGCACCGTCGCCTCGTGGACCTGCGGTGCCTTGCGGGCCGGCTGATCTGCCACGTGCTCTCTCCCCTGGTGCGCAGCTGCTTAGGCTTGCCTAAGTTAGCACTCCGCCGGGGCGGGTGCCGTCCCCGCCCCGTCTCCCGGCCCGGGAGCCGCGCGGCCTCACCCCGCCAGGGCGGAGAGCAGCCGCACGACGGCGCCGCCCAGCCCCCACCGGGCGGCGAGCGCCTCCAGCGCGGCCGGGTCGCGCGGCGCGGCGGGGAGGGCCGGGTCGAACTCCGGCAGCGGGACGTCGCGCGCCACCCCGACCACGGTCGGCGCCACGGCCAGGTAGGGGCGCGCCTCCTCCAGGCGCCTGCGCTGCGCCGGGGTGAGCGCGGAGGTGCGGTCCCCGGCGGCCGCGAGGATCCCGGCCAGGTCCCCGTAGGCGTCCAGCAGCTTCGCCGCCGTCTTCTCCCCGATGCCCGGCACGCCCGGCAGCCCGTCGCTGGGGTCGCCGCGCAGCAGGGCCAGGTCCGCGTAGCCGCTGCCGTCGACGCCGTACCGGGCCCGCAGCCACTCCTCGTCGGTCACCTGGAGGGTGCCGACGCCCTTGAGCGGGTACAGCACCCGGCGCCGGCGCGCGTCGTCCACCAGCTGGAACAGGTCCCGGTCCCCGGTGACGATGTCGACCGGGCCCTCGGCCCGCGCCGTGAGGGTGCCGATGACGTCGTCCGCCTCGTAGCCGTCGGCGCCGACGCGGGCGATGCCGACCGCCGCCAGCACCTCCCGGATCACCGGCACCTGCGCCTCCAGGGCGTCCGGCGTCTCCTCCACGTCGGGGGCCCCCGGCTGCTCCTCGGCCACCCGGTGGGCCTTGTAGGAGGGGATCAGGTCCACCCGCCACTGCGGCCGCCAGTCGTTGTCCCAGCAGGCCACCAGGTCGTCGGGGCGGTGGTCCTGCACCAGCCGGGCGATGAAGTCCATCAGGCCGCGCACCGCGTTGACGGGGGTGCCGTCGGGGGCGCGCACCGAGTCGGGGACGCCGTAGAAGGCGCGGAAGTACAGGGAGGCGGTGTCGAGGAGCATCAGGCGTCGCGTCACACGGACGATGATGCCGTACCCCGCCGGCACCCGGCGGGTGCTCCCGCGGCCGGGGGAGGCCCGTCCCGGGGCCGTCCGCCGGAGCACCGCGCCCCCGGCGCGCGGGTGCCCGTGCGCCCCCTGCGACCCCCGCACCCCCGTCTCCGCCGATCCGGCTCCGTTCTCGGCGAGTGCCGGGGGGCGGATGCTGCGTATGGTGAGACAGGACCCAGGGGAGGGGAGCCCGGCCATGGACGACAAGGACGGCAAGGACACCAAGGAGAGAGAGGAACCTCTCCGGGTGGGCGCGGCCGTGCGCAAGCGCCGGAGGGTGCTGCGGCTCACACTGGCCGCCGTCTCCGCGCGCAGCGGCCTGTCCGTGCCCTTCCTCAGCCAGATCGAGAACGAGCGCGCCCGCCCCAGCGACCGTTCCCTCCAGCGGGTGGCCGCCGCCCTGGACACGACGGTCGCCGTGCTGCTCGCCGCCTCGGACACCACCCGCACCGTGGACCTCGTCCGCGCCCCCGACGACGCCCACCCCGGCGGGCCCGCGGGCGTCCGCTCCCTGGTGCGCGGGCGCCACCAGCTGAACGCGGTGGAGTACACCGGCGACCACCAGAGCGAGGGCGAGTTCCAGCACCGCAACGACGAGCTGCTCTACGTCGCCGACGGCGCCGCCGAGGTGGAGGCCGAGGGCCGCGCCTACCGCCTCGGCCCCGGCGACACCCTGTTCCTGTCCGGGGGCGTCCGCCACCGCTGGCGCGCCACCACGGCCGACACCCGCATCCTGGTCGTCGCCGTCGCCGGGCACCTCGCCGCCGCCCCGGCGCCCCGGACCTGACGTGGCCCGCCCCGGCGCCGCCCCGAGGGTCGTCTCGCTCGTCCCGTCGCTGACCGAGGCCGTCGCCGTCAGCGGCCCCGATCTGCTCGTCGGCGCCACCGACTGGTGCACCCGTCCCGCCGCCCTGGACGTCGTCCGCGTCGGGGGCACCAAGAACCCCGACGTGCGCGCCGTCGCCGCGCTCCGCCCCGACCTGGTCGTCGCCAACGAGGAGGAGAACCGCCCGGCGGACCTCGACGCCCTGCGCGCGGCCGGGCTGCGCGTGGCGGTCACCGAGGTCCGCACCCTGGAGCAGGCGTTCCGGGAACTGGAGCGCGTCCTGGTCGAGGGCTGCGGGCTGGCCCGGCCCGCCTGGCTGGACCGGGCCGAGGACGCCTGGTCCGCGCTTCCCGCCGTCCCCGCCGTCCCCGTGGTCGTCCCGATCTGGCGGCGGCCCTGGATGGTCCTGGGCCGGGACACCTTCGCCGGGGACCTGCTCGCCCGGCTCGGCGCGGCCAACGTCTACGCGGGCCACGGCGAGCGCTATCCGAAGGTGCCGCTGGACCGGCTCGCCGCCTGCGGTGCCGAGCTGGTGGTACTGCCCGACGAGCCCTACGCCTTCGGTCCCGGCGACGGCCCCGAGGCGTTCCCCGGTACGCCCGCCGCGCTGGTCGACGGCAGGTCCCTCACCTGGTACGGGCCGTCGCTGGTGCAGGCTCCCCGGGTGCTGGGGGAGGCGCTGCGGGCAGCTCGCCCCGCAGCAGGGCCCGGAGGGTGAGCGCACCCGCCGCGGCCCAGGCCGCCACCAGTACCCCGTACAGCGCCACGGCCAGCCCCCGGTACGCCGCCAGTCCGGTGTGCCCGGCCAGCGCCCACGCCGCCGTCACACAGGTGCCCACGGGGAAGGTGAACGCCCACCAGCCCAGCGTGAACGGCATCCCCCCGCGGACCGCGCGCACCACCACGGCGGTGGCCAGCCCCAGCCACAGCAGCGCGAAGCCGGTGACGGGAACGCCGTAGACGACCGCCAGGGCCTCCAGCGCCCGGGCGTGGGAGGCGTCCACGGCGCCCGGGGCCACGTCGGCCAGCTTGTTCACCGCGGTGGTCGACTGCCCCAGCGGTCCGAGGACGAGGAACAGCGAGGGCGCCGCGGCCGCCGCCGGGGGCCCGTGGTGCAGCAGGCGGGCGAAGACCACGGGAAGGATCAGCCCCGTCGCGAGCAGGCTGAGCCCGAACAGCGAGTACCCCGCGAGCAGCAGCGCCTCCCTCCCCTGCCCGGGCGGGGCGTGGGGCACCAGCAGCGGTACGCACGAGGCCGCCACCATCGGCGCCACCACCGGGAGCAGCCACACCGGAGAGGCGTCCTCGGGTGCCACCCGGTGCCGTACCACCATCAGATAGGGCACCGCGACCGCGACCACCAGGGCGACGGCCGTCCCGGTGGCGAAGAGCACGGCCGCCACCGGGAGCGCGGCCGGCCCCAGCACCTCCCGCCCGGCCGTGGGCGCGCCCGCCCCGACGGCCAGCAGCGCCATCGCCAGGCAGCCGTGGAACGGGGCGACGGCCGGGTCGAGCAGATGCGCCCGGGCCCGGTCCCGGTGGAGCGCCCAGTGCACGGCCCGCGCGCCCAGCAGGACGCACAGCGCCGCCGCGGCGAGCCCCCACACCCCGCCGAGGAGGGCGGACGCCACCGGCACCCCGTGGACGGAACCGCCGCCGGAAAGCCCGCTCCGCAGCTCGGCACCCGCCCCGGCCACGGCCGCGGTACCCATCACCGCGGCGTACCACTGGGGGCTGAGGTGGCGGACCGAGGGCGCCCTGGAGGCCCTCGGCAGGGCGGGGAGCGGGCGTGCGGAGGGGGGTGCGAGGGCGGTCATACGGCCACTGTCGCGGGCGGACGGGGCCCCCACCAGGGACTCCGCCGCTATCGCCTCATAAGCTGGTCTTATGAGCGAAGAGGAGCGGGTGCCGCTGGCCCACCGCGTACCCGACCTGGGGGCGCTGGAACTGCTGCTCGCCGTGGCCCGGCACGGCAGCCTCGGGCGCGCGGCCCGCGAGGTGGGCATCACCCAGCCGGCGGCGAGCAGCCGCGTCCGCTCGATGGAGCGCCAGCTCGGGGTGGCGCTGGTGGAGCGCTCCCCGCGGGGCTCCCGCCTCACCGAGGCCGGGGCGCTCGTCACGGACTGGGCGCGGCGTGTGGTGGAGGCGGCGGAGGCCTTCGACGCCGGGGCGCAGGCCCTGCGCGGGCGCCGCGACTCCCGGCTGCGCGTCGCCGCCAGCATGACCATCGCCGAGTACCTGCTGCCCGGCTGGCTGATCGCCCTGCGCGCCGCGCGGCCCGACACGGCCGTCTCGCTCCAGGCGGGCAACTCCGCGGCGGTCGCCGAGCGCCTGCTCGCGGGCGAGGCCGACCTGGGCTTCGTGGAGGGGCTCGCCGTGCCGGAGGGGCTGGACGGGACCGTCATCGGCCACGACCGGCTGCTCGTCGTGGCCGCGCCGGGCCACCCCTGGGCGCGCAGGCGCCGGGCGCCGCTGACCCCCGAGGAGCTGGCGGGCACACCGCTGGTGCTGCGCGAGCGCGGCTCGGGGACCCGGCAGGTGCTGGACTCGGCGCTCTCCTCCCACGGGGGGCTTGCCGCACCGCTGCTCGAACTGGCCTCCACGACGGCCGTGAAGGCCGCCGCGGTCAGCGGGGCGGGGCCCGCGGTCCTCAGCGAGCTGGCGGTCGCCGAGGAGCGGGCCTCGCGCCGCCTGGTCAGGATCCCCGTGGAGGGGGTCCGCCTGGACCGCGACCTGCGCGCGGTGTGGCCGCACGGGCACCGGCCGACGGGCCCGGCGAGGGACCTGCTGGGCCTGACCCGCGGGTAGCGGCCGGCCGCCCCCTGCCGGGGCGGGGGCCGTCCGCAGCTGCCCGGGCGGCACGCCGGGCACCTGCGGACGGGACGGGGCCGGTCAGCAGCGGGGGCCGACGGGCGCCTGCGGACGCGGGGCGGCGGCCGCCGCCCCGCGGGCCGCGGCGACCAGCCCGGCCGCCACCCGGGTGTCCCCGCCCATCTCCGGGTGCCACTGGACGCCCAGCACCCAGCCCCGTCCGGAACCGGGCGGCGGCTCCAGGGCCTCGACCGTGCCGTCCTCTGCGTGGGCGGAGGCCAGCAGGCCCTCGCCGAGGCGGTCCACGGACTGGTGGTGGTGGGTCGGCACCCCGAAGGGCTCCGGGACCAGCCCGGCGTAGCGGGTGCCGGGCACCGGGGTGACCGTGTGCTCCCCGAACACGCCCGTCGTGGAGCCGTCCGGCCCGCCCGCATGCCCGTCCAGGTGCTGCACCAGCGTCCCGCCGAGGGCCACGTTCAGCAGCTGCATCCCGCGGCAGACGCCGAGGAGGGGGGTGCCGCGCTCCAGCGCGGCCCGGACGAGCGCCAGCTCCCAGGCGTCGCGCTCCGGTGCGGGCGGCCCGGTGCGGGGGGAGCGGGCGGCGCCGTAGCAGGACGGGTCGACGTCCGGCCCGCCCGCGACGAGGACGCCGTCCATCCGGGCCACCACCTCCGCCGCCGTCCCCGGCGGCCCGGGCGGGAGCATCACGGGCAGTCCGCCCGCCGCCGCCACGAGCGCCGGGTAGGCGGCCGGCAGCAGCGCCGCGGGCAGGTCCCACACGCCCCAGCGGGCGGAGGCCTCCAGGTAGGTGCTGATTCCGATCAGCGGTCGGTCCACGAAATCCTCCTGCGGGTGCGGGTCAGCTGCGTTCCAGTTCCGCCTCGGCCCGGGCGAGTGCCGCGAACTCCTCCTCGGGGGCGCCGGCGACGAGCCGGTGCCGGCTGTAGAAGGCGAAGTAGGCCAGGGCGACGGCGTAGACGGCGAGCGCGGTGAAGGCCGCCTCCCTGTCCACCAGGAAGGTCGCCACCAGCGCCGACAGGGCCAGGACGAGGGCGGTGGAGGAGGTCGCGATCCCGCCGGGCGTGCGGTAGGGGCGGTGCAGCTGCGGCTCGCGGCGCCGCAGCACGATGTGGGAGAGGGCCATCAGGGCGTAGCTGATGGTGGCGCCGAAGACCGCGATGTTCAGCATCCGGGCGCCGTTGCCGGTTCCTGCGGCGAGGGCGAAGCCGATCGCGCCGGGGATCAGCAGCCCCAGGTAGGGCGCCCTGCGGCGGCTGGTGAGCGACAGGAACCGGGGCAGGTAGCCGGCCCGGGAGAGGGCGAAGAGCTGCCGGGAGCCGGCGTAGATCAGCGAGAAGAACGAGGCCACCAGGCCCGCCAGACCGGCGTAGTTCACGAAGCGGCTGAGCGCCGTCGGCCCCCCGTCGCCCTGGAGCGCGACCACCAGCGGGTTGCCCGCCTCCTGGATGGCGGCCGAGCCGCGGGCGCCGCTCGCCGCGAGGAAGGTGACGGCCGCGAGCAGCACCAGCACGCCCATCGAGATCGACAGCGCCCGCGGCATGGAGCGCACCGGGTCCTTGGCCTCCTCGGCGGCGAGCGGGACTCCCTCCACGCCGAGGAAGAACCACATGCCGAAGGGGAAGGCGGCCCAGATGCCCAGCAGCCCGAACGGCAGCCAGGAGGAGGAGCCGAAGGCGTCCGGGTCGGCGGGGATGTCGTTCAGGCCGGAGGCGTCGAACTCGGTGAAGGCCCCCACCGCGAAGATCAGCAGCGCCGCCACGGCCACGGCCGTCACCACGAGGCTGAAGCGCAGGGCCTCGCCGACGCCCCACAGGTGGATGCCGATGAAGACCGCGAAGCAGGCCAGGTAGACCGGCCAGCCGGACTCCAGCCCGAACAGCCCCAGCGACTCGACGTAGTCGCCGATGAAGATGGAGATCGCGGCGGGCGCGAGGATGTACTCGATGAGGATCGCGGTGCCCGTGAGGAATCCGCCCCAGGGGCCGAGCGCGCGCCGGGCGAAGCCGTAGCCGCCGCCCGCGGTGGGCAGGATCGCCGAGAGCTCGGCGAGGGCGAAGACGAGGCAGGCGTACATGGCGCCCATCAGCAGGGCCGCGACGGCGAGTCCGCCGAAGCCCCCCTTGGACAGGCCGATGTTCCAGCCGGAGAAGTCGCCGGAGACGACGTAGGCGACGCCGAGACCGGTCAGCAGCAGCCAGCCGGCGCTGCCGCGGCGCAGGGCGCGCCGCCGGAGGTAGGAGTCCCCCTCCGGTCCGGGGGCTCCGGCGGGCGAGGGGGAGGGGGGTGCGCTGGGTGAGGTGGTGCCTTCCGCCATGGGACGCTCCTGGCTCAACTCAAAGGTTCGTGCGGACACCATTGCGGTCGTGGTGCGGCCGCGCAAGACCCCTGCGTAAAAGAGGCGTTACGGATCGGCTCCCGTACGGCCCGGAGCCGCCCGCCGCGGGCCGGGCGCACGGCGGCTCAGCTGCGCCCCAGGAAGCCGCGCAGCAGCGCCGCCGTCCCCTCGCAGTGCTCCCGCATCACCTCGCGCGCCGCGTCCGCGTCCCCCTCCAGCACGGCGTCCACGAGCGCGGTGTGCTGGTGCTGGGAGTGCTCCAGGTTCCGCACCAGCAGGGGTATGCAGTCCAGCAGGTCGTTCAGGGAGGCGCGGACCGCCGCGTACCCGGCCGTCAGGGAGGCCGAACCGGACAGCTCGGCCAGCGTCAGGTGCAGCAGGGTGTCCTGCTTGCGGTAGTCGGCCAGCGGGGCGTCGTGGGTGGCCGCGAGCGCCGCGCGCAGCCGCCCGGCCTGCGCGTCCGTCAGCCCGTGCGCGGCGCACAGCCCCGCCGCGCCGACCTCCAGCACCTCGCGGAAGCGCAGGGTGTCCTCCACGTCCACCCCCGCCATCCGGCGCTGGAGCTCCTGCTCCCCGGGGCGCACCGGCCGCTCCCGGACGAACGTCCCGCCGTAGCGCCCCCGGCGGCTCTCGACCAGCCCCTCCTCCGCCAGGACCTTCAGCACCTCGCGCAGCGTCACCCGGCTGATCCCCATCCGCTCGGCCAGCTCCCGCTCGGCCGGCAGCCGCTCGCCGCCGGAGACCAGGCCGAGGCGCAGCAGCTGCAGGATCTGCTCCAGTGCCTCCTCGAAGCCGTTGCCCGCGCGCACCGGCCTCAGTACGGGGGTGAGCCGGTCGGGCGCGGCGTCCGCGCCGCCGCCCGCCGCCTCCGCGCCCGTGCCGGGTGCACCCGCTCCGCTGCTCTCGGTCACCTCGCCGGTTCCCCTTCCCAATCAATGGTCTTCCGCAATACCTTATGACCTCCGGCTGACCCTAGGAGGCGTCACCCCGTGGCAGACCGCACACCACCGCTCTCACTATCCGACCTCCGCGCCCGGGTCGACAGAGGGGAGGTCGACACCGTCGTCCTCGCCTTCCCCGACATGCAGGGCCGACTCCAGGGCAAGCGGTTCGCCGCGCGCTTCTTCCTCGACGAGGTCGTCGACCACGGCACGGAGGGCTGCAACTACCTCCTCGCCGTCGACGCCGAGATGAACACCGTCGACGGCTACGCGATGTCCTCCTGGGAGCGCGGCTACGGCGACTTCGCCATGCACGCCGACCTCGGCACGCTGCGCCCCACCCCCTGGCACGAGGGCACCGCCCTGGTCGTCGCGGACCTCGCCTGGCACGACGGCGCCCCGGTCGCGGCCGCCCCCCGCCAGATCCTGCGCCGCCAGCTGGAGCGGCTGGCCGGGCGGGGGCTCACCGCCCAGGTGGGCACCGAGCTGGAGTTCATCGTCTTCCGGGACACCTACGAACAGGCCTGGGACCGCGGCTACCGCGACCTCACCCCGGCCAACCAGTACAACATCGACTACTCCGTCCTCGGCACCGGCCGCATCGAGCCGCTGCTGCGCCGCATCCGCAACGAGATGACGGGTGCCGGGCTGACCGTGGAGTCGGCCAAGGGCGAGTGCAACCCCGGCCAGCACGAGATCGCCTTCAAGTACGACGAGGCCCTGGTCACCTGTGACCAGCACGCCGTCTACAAGACCGGCGCCAAGGAGATCGCCGCGCAGGAGGGCTACTCCCTCACCTTCATGGCCAAGTACAACGAGCGCGAGGGCAACTCCTGCCACATCCACCTCTCGCTCCAGGACGCCGACGGCCGCAACGCCATGGCGGGCGACGGCCCCGGCGGGATGTCGCCCCTGATGCGCCACTTCCTCGCCGGACAGCTCGCCGCCCTGCGGGAGTTCACCCTCCTCTACGCCCCCCACGTCAACTCCTACAAGCGCTTCCAGCCGGGTTCCTTCGCCCCGACCGCGGCCGCCTGGGGGCACGACAACCGCACCTGCGCGCTCCGCGTGGTCGGCCACGGCCGCTCGATGCGCTTCGAGAACCGCCTCCCCGGCGGCGACGTCAACCCCTACCTCGCCGTGGCCGGTCTCGTCGCCGCCGGCCTGCACGGGGTGGAGCAGCGCCTGGAGCTCCCCGAGCCCTGCACCGGCAACGCCTACGCGCAGGACCACGCCCACGTCCCCACCACCCTGCGCGAGGCGGCCGAACTCTGGGAGACCAGCGCCGTCGCCAAGGCCGCCTTCGGCGACGAGGTCGTCGCCCACTACCGCAACATGGCCCGCGTCGAACTCGACGCCTTCGACGCCGCCGTCACCGACTGGGAGCTCCGCCGCTCCTTCGAACGCATGTGAGGCAGCCCGTGTCCCAGCCCTACACCCTCGACGTCCTCAACCCGGCCACCGAGGAACTCGTGGCCACCGTCCCCGGCGCCACCGCCGCCGACGTGGACGCCGCCGTCACCCGCGCCGCGGCCGCGCAGCGCACCTGGGCCGCGGCGGCACCGGCCGACCGCGCCCGGCTGCTGCGCCGCTTCGCCGCCGTGGTCGACGGGCACACCGAGGAACTGGCCCGCCTGGAGGTCTCCGAGGCCGGCCACACCCTCGGCAACGCCCGCTGGGAGGCCGGCAACGTCCGCGACCTGCTCGACTACTCCGCGGGCGGTGTCGAGCGCCTGACCGGACACCAGATCCCGGTCCCCGGCGGCCTCGACGTCACCTTCCTCGAACCCCTGGGCGTGGTGGGCGTCATCGCGCCCTGGAACTTCCCCATGCCCGTCGCCGCCTGGGGCACCGCCCCCGCCCTCGCGGCCGGGAACGCCGTGCTGCTCAAACCCGCCGAGACCACCCCGCTGACCGCGCAGCGGCTCGCGGAACTGGCCCTCCAGGCCGGACTGCCCGAGCACCTCTTCCAGGTGCTGCCCGGCCGCGGCGACATCGCGGGCGACGCGCTGGTCCGCCACCCGGGCGTGGCCAAGATCGTGTTCACCGGCTCCACCGCCGTCGGGCGGAGGATCATGGCGCTGTGCGCCGAGCGGACCAAGCGGGTCACCCTCGAACTCGGCGGCAAGAACCCCAACATCGTCTTCGCCGACGCGGACCTGGAGAAGGCCGCGGCCGCCGCCCCGATGTCCTTCCTCGACAACAGCGGCCAGGACTGCTGCGCCCGCACCCGCATCCTGGTGCAGCGCTCCGTCTACGAGCGCTTCCTGGACCTGCTGGCGCCCGCCGTCGCCTCGGTGACCGTGGGCGACCCGCTGGACGAGCGCACGGACATGGGCCCGCTGATCTCCAAGAGCCAGCTGGAGCGGGTCCGCTCCTACGTGCCCGAGGACGCCGAGGCCATCCGCGGCACCGCCCCGGCGGGCCCCGGCTTCTGGTTCCCCCCGACCGTGCTCACCGGCCTCGCACCGGACGCCCCCGCCGCCCGCGAGGAGGTCTTCGGACCCGTCGCCGCCGTCCTGCCCTTCGAGGACGAGGCCGACGCCGTCCGCCTGGCCAACGCCACCGACTACGGCCTCTCCGGCTCGATCTGGACCCGGGACGTCGGCCGCGCACTGCGCGTCAGCGGGGCCGTCGCCGCCGGGAACCTCTCCGTCAACTCCCATGCCAGCGTCCGCTACTGGACCCCCTTCGGCGGCTTCAAGCAGTCCGGCATCGGCCGGGAACTGGGCCCCGGCGCCCTCGCCGCGTTCACCGAGACCAAGAACGTCTTCATCAGCACGGAGGACTGACCCTTGACCGAGACACCCCTCTGCCGCCGCCTGGTCGGCCGCACCGCCGTCGTCACCGGAGCCGGCAGCGGCATCGGCCTGGCCGCCGCGCGCCGGCTCGCCTCCGAGGGCGCGCACCTCGTGTGCGGCGACATCGACGAGACCGCCGGAAAGGCCGCGGCCGACGAGGTCGGCGGGACGTTCGCCCGTGTGGACGTCACCGACGCGGAACAGGTCGAGGCGCTGTTCCGTACCGCCCACGAGACCTACGGCAGTGTCGACGTGGCCTTCAACAACGCCGGCATCTCGCCCCCGGACGACGACTCGATCCTGGAGACCGGGCTGGAGGCGTGGAAGCGGGTGCAGGAGGTCAACCTGACCTCGGTGTACCTGTGCTGCAAGGCCGCCATCCCCTACATGCGCCGGCAGGGACGCGGATCCATCATCAACACCGCCTCCTTCGTGGCCCGGATGGGCGCCGCCACCTCCCAGATCTCCTACACCGCCTCCAAGGGCGGGGTCCTCGCGATGTCCCGGGAGCTGGGGGTGCAGTTCGCCCGCGAGGGGATCCGCGTCAACGCCCTGTGCCCGGGCCCGGTCAACACCCCCCTGCTCCGGGAGCTGTTCGCCAAGGACCCCGAGCGGGCCGCCCGCAGACTGGTCCACATCCCCCTCGGGCGCTTCGCCGAGGCGGAGGAGATCGCGGCCGCGGTCGCCTTCCTGGCGAGCGACGACTCCTCGTTCGTGAACGCCACGGACTTCCTGGTCGACGGCGGGATCTCCGGGGCCTACGTCACCCCGCTGTAGGACCGCCCCGCCGGGCCCGCAGCCCGGCTCCGGGCCCGGCGGCCCACCCCGGCCGCCGGGCCGCACCGGGCTGCCCGGCGGCCCGGTGGCGCCGCGGCACGGCCGGGGCCCCGTGGTGCCGCGGCGCTACAGGAAGGTCCGCCCCTCGCCCCGGTAGGTGGGGACGCTGCCCGTCACCCGGTCGCCCTCCACCAGGTGGAGCGTCTCGAAGCGCTCGCACAGCTCCCCGGCCTTGGCGTGCCGGAACCACACCCGGTCGCCGATCAGCAGGTCGTCGGCGGCCGGGCCCAGCAGCGGCGTCTGCACCTCGCCCGCACCCTCCCGGGTGTCGTAGCGCAGTCCCTCCGGCAGCCAGGGGACGGGCGAGCGGTCCGCGCCCGCCGGGCCGGACGCCGGGTAGCCCCCGCCCAGCACCGTCACCGCGCCCACCCCGGGCCGGCGCACCACCGGCTGCGCGAACAGGGCCGCCGGGCGGCCCCGGAAGGACGTGTAGTGGTCGAAGAGCCGGGGGAGGAACAGCCCCGAACCGGCCGCGACCTCCGTCACGCACGCCTCGGCGGCCGTGTGCTGCACACTGCCCGTGCCGCCTCCGTTGACGAACTCCAGCCCCGGTTCCACCGCCCTGAGCGCGGCCACCACGGCGGCCCTCCGCTCCGCCAGCTCCCTGCGGGCCGCCCGCTGCAGGGCACGCACGGCGCGGGAGCGCAGCGGCGCCCCCGGCACCGCGTCGCCGACGCCCGCCACATGGCCCTCGTACGCCATCAGGCCCACCAGCCGGAAACCCGGCCTGCGGGCCACCGCGCGGGCGAGTCCGGCCAGTTCGGCCGGGCCGCGCAGCGGGGAGCGCCGGGCGCCCACCCGCAGCCGTCCGCCCAGCAGGTGCAGGGAGGTGTCCAGTTCCAGGCACACCCGGACCTCCGCCCGCCCGCCCTGCCGGGAGGCGTCGATCAGGTCGAGCTGCGCCGGGTCGTCGACGACCACGGTCACCTCGGCGGCGAGTTCCGCGTCCCCGGCGAGCTCGGCGAAGCCGGCCCGGTCCGCGGAGGGGTAGGCCAGCAGGACGTCGCGGAACCCGGCGCGCGCCAGCCACAGGGACTCGCCGAGGGTGAAGGCCATCACCCCGGCGAAGCCCTCCCGGGCCAGCACCCGCTCCAGCAGCGCCCGGCACCGCACCGACTTGCTCGCCACCCGGACCGGCTTCCCCCCGGCACGCCGGACGAGGTCGGCGGCGTTGGCGTCGAAGGCGTCGAGGTCGACGAGGGCGAGCGGGGCGTCGAGGTGCGCCGTGGCCGTGTCGTAGCGGGCCCGGTCTGCGGAGCGGGGAGTCATGGGCCGAGCTTGCCAGACGCCGTTACCGGGGGGTAAGGCCTCTCCCGCGATCCCTCGGGTGCACGGCGGCGGCCCGGCAGTCAGGCGGCCCGCCCGCACGCGCCCGTTGCGGCGGCGGCCCGCCCGCACGCGCCCGGTACGGCGGCGGTCCACGCCGCGCGGTGCACCGGACCGCGCCCCTCGCGCCCCGGCGGGGGAGTGCGGGACGGGCCCCGGGGGATGCGGGGTGGGGACGTTCGGGGCAGATCGGCCCGGACCAGGCCGGATGGACGACCGCCCTGGTGCAGCCCGTTAGAGTGACCCGCACGAGCTGGCGAACGGGCCTGCGCCGACCGGTCGTCCGGCGGCGGGGAGCACGCGAAGGACTACGGGGGCGGCATGAGCACGGAGGCGCAGCGCCCTTCGGGCGAGCAGCCCCCGGCCCCCGCAACCGACGCCGCGCCGCTCCCGCCCCGCCCGTCCGCGCCGCCTCCTGCCGGGGGCGCGGGGGACGTCCGCTCCGCCCCCACCACTCCGCTGCGCCGCCGCACCGCGGTGCCGCGTCCTCTCCCGGCACAGAGCCGCACCGCTGCGGCGGCGCTCCCCGCCCCCTCCCGGGAGCCCGCCGGGCCCGCCGACGCCCCGCGCGGGGGCCCGGGCGCCTCCGGGGCCGCGCGCCCGGCGCCGCCCCCATCCGCGCCCGTGCCCGTGTCCTCCGCGCCCTCCCCGGGCGCCACGCGCGTGCCGCCCGCGCCCGCAGCGCCGACCTCCGCCGCCGAGGCCCCGCGCCCCGCCGGGCCCGCCGAGGCCCCGCGCCCGGCCGCCCCAGGGGCCTCGCGCCCGGCCGCCCCCGCCGCCCCGTGCGGCCCGCGACCCCCCGGCCCGGCGCCCGCGTCCCCGCCGCCCCCGCCCGCCGCCCCGCCCCGGCGCACCACGCCGCCCGCCGCGGCCACCGCCCCGCCGGCCCCCTGGGCCCCGCCCGCCGCCGCGCCGGCCCCGGGACACGCCCCCGTTCCGGCGCCCCGGCCCGCGGACCCCCCGCCCGCCCCCTGGGCCCCGCCCGCCGGGCACCCCCAGCCGGCCCCCCGGCCCGCCGGGGCCGCGGACCCGGCCCCCTGGCCCGGCGCCCCCCGTCCGCCCACCTACGCCTGGCCTCCCCCCGAGACCCCGGCGGAGCAGACCACCCGGCTGCGGCCCGTGCCCTCCCGGCGCCCCGGCCGCACGGCCGCCGCCGTCGCCTGCGTCGTCCTCGGGCTCGGCCTGCTCGGCGGCGCGGCCGCCGGCACCTGGCTGACCGGCGAGTCCGGACCGGAGGCCGCCCGCCGGGACGCCTACGCCGGGGTGCGCGAGCTGTGGCACAACCGGCCGGTGGACACGCTCTTCCCGCCCACCCTCAAGGGCGACGACGCGGGCCCGGGCGGGGCCGACCGGGTCTGGAACCGCATCGCCGTCGCCCCCGACACCGACTGCGCCGCCGCGCTCGACCCGCTGCTCGCCACCGCGCTGCGGCCGGTCGGCTGCGAGCGGGTGGTCCGCGCCACCTACAGCGACGCCACCGCGAGCAGCGTGACGACCGTCGGCATGGTCTTCACCGAGGCGGACGGCGAGGCCATGCTCGCGCTCCACAACCGCTTCACCACCGAGGGGCTCGGCAAGCGGCGCGACCTGATGCCCCGCACGCTGCCCGCCGAGGGCACCGTCGCCGAGGGCTTCGGAAGCGGGCAGCGCGCCAGCTGGACGGTCCGGATCGAGACCGACGCCCCCGTCGTCGTCTTCGCCGTCTCGGGCTTCGCCGACGGACGGACGGTCGAGGACCCCCGGCCCGCGACCGAGGCCACCGAGGCCGGTGCGACCAGCACCGCCGCCCAGGCCGGACTCGGCCACGACGCCCAGGGCATCGCCGAACGCATCGGCGGCCGGCTGCGCACCGCCACCACCGCCCCGGCCACGGAGAAGGACGGATGACTCCCGCCCCCCGCACCCGGCGCCTCACGGCGGTGCTCGCGGCCGCCGCCTTCGCCCTGCTCCCGGCCGCGCCCCCCGCCCACGCCGACACCGTCCGCGCCCAGCAGTGGAGCCTGGAGGCCCTGCACACCGAGCGCGCCTGGCAGACCACCCGCGGCGAGGGCGTCACCGTGGCCGTCCTGGACACCGGTGTCGACGACGAGCACCCCGACCTGGCCGGCTCCGTACTGCCGGGCAGGGACTTCGTCGGCTTCGGCGCCGAGCGGGGCGACCGGGCCTGGGCACGGCACGGCACCGCCATGGCCGGGATCATCGCGGCCCACGGGCACGGACCCGACGGGGCCTCCGGTGTCATGGGGATCGCCCCCGAGGCGAGGATCCTCCCCGTGCGGGTGATCCTTGAGGGCGCCGACGACGCCCGCGACCGGGCCCGCAGCTCGCGCGGCAGCGCCCTCGCCGAGGGCATACGGTGGGCCGCCGACCAGGGGGCGGACATCATCAACCTCTCCCTCGGCGACGACAGCGAGTCCGCGCACCCCGAGGCCGCCGAGGACGCCGCCGTGCAGTACGCGCTCGCCAAGGGGGCCGTCGTCGTGGCCTCCGCGGGCAACGGAGGGGAGAAGGGCGACCGCGTCTCCTACCCGGCCGCCTATCCGGGGGTCATCGCCGTCACCGCGGTCGACCGCTTCGGCACCCGTGCCCCCTTCTCCACGCGCCGCTGGTACGCCACCGTCAGCGCACCGGGGGTGGACGTGGTGATCGCCGACCCGGACGGCAAGTACTACGAGGGATGGGGGACCAGCGCCGCCGCCGCCTTCGTGTCCGGCGCCGCGGCCCTGGTCCGCTCCGCGTACCCGGACCTCAGCCCGGCGCAGGTGAAGACGCTGCTGAGGGACACCGCCCGCAACGCCCCCGAGGGCGGACGCGACGACGCCCACGGCTACGGCCTCGTGGACCCGGCCGCGGCCCTGGAGGCCGGTGCCGCGCTCCGCCCCGGGGACCGGAACGCCGCCGCCCCCTCCGGCTACCGCGAGCGGTACTTCGGCCCGGGCCCCGACCCCGAGGGCGAGGACGCCCACCCGGGCCGTCTGCTGGCCCCGGCCGCCGGCGCCCTCGGGGTGCTCGTGCTCGCCGCGGCCGTGGTGCTCTGGCGGAGCGGCCGGACGGGCTGAGGCGCCCGTCCCACCGGTGGCGTCGGGCCGGGCGGGCGCGTGCGGGACGCCCGGGGCCGGGGGATAGGCTCGTGGCGTGGCGCTGAAGAACATCCCGGACCCCGGTTTCCCCGACGACGACGGCACCGCCGATCCGGCCCTGGAGGCGGCGCTGGCCGCCTGGGCCGAGGACCCGGCGGCCGAACCGCGGCTGCTGGCCGCGCTCCGCGGCGCCCGGCTCCTGGTCCCGGTCGTCGCCGTGCTCGGCGAGGTCGAGGTGGACGACAAGGGGCTGCGCCGCGAGAAGACCAGCGACATGGCGGTGCCGACGCTGACGGCCCAGGGCCGCCGCGCCCTGCCCGCGTTCACCTCGCTCGCCTCCCTGGCCCGCTGGGACCCGTCCGCGCGCCCCGTGGCGGTGCCGCTGCACCAGGCTCTGGCCGCCGCCGCCCACGAGAAGGCCGACACGCTCCTCCTCGACCTGGCGGGCCCGGTGGCCTACCAGCTCACCGGGCCCGCACTGCTGGCACTCGCGGAGGGGCGCACCAGCACCGACCCGCTGGCCGACCCGGCCGTCACCGGGGCCGTGCGCGAGGTCCTTGCGGCCGAGCCCGACGTGGTGCGGGCCCATCTGGTGCCCGCGCGGGAGGCGGACGGCACCCTCGCCCTCGTGCTGGCCGACGGCGCGGCGCCCGAGGAGGCAGGCCGCCGGGTGGCCGGGGCGCTGGCCGCCCACGAGGTGCTGCGGGCCCGGCTGGTGCGCGGCCTGGACCTGGCCCTGCTGCCGCCGGGGACGCCCGCGCCGGGCACCGCGCTGTTCGCACGCCCGTGACGCGGCCGGGGCGCCGCCCCGGCCGCGCCGCGGACGGACCTCAGCCGTAGACCGGGCCGGTGTACTTCTCGCCCGGTCCCTGGCCCGGCTCGTCCGGCACGATCGAGGCCTCGCGGAAGGCCAGCTGCAGGGACTTCAGCCCGTCCCGCAGCGGGGCCGCGTGGAAGGAGCTGATCTCCGTGGTGCTGGCGTCCAGCAGTCCGGCCAGCGCGTGCACCAGCTTGCGGGCCTCGTCGAGGTCCTTGTGGTCCTCGGCGTCGTCGGTCAGGCCCAGCTTCACCGCGGCGGCGCTCATCAGGTTGACCGCCACCGTGACGATCACCTCGACGGCCGGGACCTCCGCGATGTCGCGGGCCATGGCCTCGAAGTCGGGGGACCCGGGGGATCCGGCGGATTCGTTGGGGGAGGTCGCGTCGCTCATGGGGCCACGATATGGCCCCGCGGTCCGGCGGCCGCCCCCGGCCGCCGGTTGGGAGCTTCCCCGGGGAGCTGCTAGCCTGGGGTGACGACCGGCTGGACATCTGCATGTCCGGCCCACAAGTGGAGGCTCCGATCTCCCACCTGGCCGCCCTCCGGGCGGCGGGTCACCGGTCAGGTGGTGCCCATCGTTCCGTACGGACGATGGATCGCCGCCCGATGCACGCCCCGCGGCGACCGCGGCGGTGTTCCGGTACCGACGGAGCATTCGCCTGTGTCCCGTCCGGGGCATTTTTCGTGTTCCGGCGCGGTTGGTCTGACGAAACAGACGTACGCGGCTGTCTGCCAGGCTGTCGTGTGGTGCTACTGAGGAGGATCCATCAGCGCCGAGCCCCGCATCAACGACCGGATTCGCGTTCCCGAGGTGCGACTTGTCGGTCCCAGCGGCGAGCAGGTCGGGATTGTTCCGCTTGCCAAGGCCCTGGAGCTTGCGCAGGAGTACGACCTCGACCTCGTCGAGGTCGCGGCGAACGCCCGCCCGCCCGTGTGCAAGCTCATGGACTACGGGAAGTTCAAGTACGAGTCGGCCATGAAGGCCCGTGAGGCGCGCAAGAACCAGGCGCACACGGTCATCAAGGAGATGAAGCTCCGGCCCAAGATCGATCCGCACGACTACGACACCAAGAAGGGTCACGTCGTCCGGTTCCTCAAGCAGGGCGACAAGGTCAAGATCACGATCATGTTCCGTGGTCGTGAGCAGTCCCGCCCCGAACTCGGCTTCCGTCTGCTCCAGCGTCTCGCGGCAGACGTCGAGGACCTCGGCTTCATCGAGTCGAACCCGAAGCAGGACGGCCGGAACATGATCATGGTTCTGGGCCCCCACAAGAAGAAGACCGAGGCCATGGCCGAGGCGCGTGAGGCCCAGGCCGCACGCAAGGCGGAGCGTCAGGGCTCGCAGGACCAGAGCACCGACGCCCCGGACGACACCAGCTCCGAGGCGTGACCCGAGGGGGTCGCCCCCGGCGGCCCCGCGGTTCCGCCCCGGAACCCCATAGACGATCTGACGCTCCCGCCGTCCGGTGCACGCACCGGGGGAGCGCCACTGATGAGGAGATAACGGCGCGATGCCGAAGAACAAGACGCACAGCGGTGCCAAGAAGCGCTTCAAGATCACCGGCTCCGGCAAGGTGCTCCGCGAGCGCGCCGGCAAGCGCCACCTGCTCGAGCACAAGTCGTCCCGTCTGACGCGCCGCCTGACCGGCAACGCCGAGATGGCCCCGGGCGACGCCGCGAAGATCAAGAAGCTTCTCGGCAAGTGACGTCCTCCGTCCCCCGCACCGGGGGACGGGACGCCGGGACCGGGACCCATTCGTTTCCGGGCCGTGTGACAACCGACCACGGCCCCGCTACAAGGAGTTAACAAGTGGCACGCGTCAAGCGGGCAGTCAACGCCCACAAGAAGCGCCGGGCGATCCTCGAGCAGGCCAGCGGCTACCGCGGTCAGCGTTCGCGCCTGTACCGCAAGGCCAAGGAGCAGGTCACCCACTCCCTGGTCTACAACTACAACGACCGCAAGAAGCGCAAGGGCGACTTCCGTCAGCTGTGGATCCAGCGCATCAACGCCGCTGCCCGCGCCAACGGCATCACCTACAACCGCTTCATCCAGGGTCTGAAGGCCGCCAACATCGAGGTGGACCGCAAGATCCTGGCCGAGCTCGCGGTCAACGACGCCAACGCGTTCGCCGCCCTGGTCGAGGTCGCCCAGAAGGCCCTCCCGAGCGACGTCAACGCCCCCAAGGCCGCCTGACGCTCGTCGAGCCGACCGGACCCGCAGGCCCCGACGGCCTGCGGGTCCGCCGCGTTTCACCGCCGCCACCCGCCGCCCGCCCCGGCCGACGGCCCCCGGCGCCGGCCCCGCGCCCCCCGCGCAGCGCCCGTCCGCCCGGACGGCGCACCGGGCCCCCGGCAGCCGCCCGCCCGGCCGACCGAGTCAGAGAGCCACAGGCGCACATGCCCACTCCCGAGCCGATCTCCCCGCGGTCCCCGCGCGTCACCGCCGCCCGGCGCCTCGCCAAGCGGAACTTCCGCACCAAGGAGCGGCTGTTCATCGCCGAGGGGCCGCAGGCCGTCCGCGAGGCCGTCGCCCACCGCGGCCCCACCGGGGAGCCCACCCTCGTGGAGCTCTTCACCACCGCGGAGGCCGCCGAGCGCCACGCCGACATCGTGGCCGCCGCGCGCGCCGAGGGCGCCCGCGTCCACCTCGCCGCCGACACGGTGCTCGCCGAGGTGTCCCAGACCGTCACCCCCCAGGGTCTCGTCGGCGTCTGCCGCTTCCTCGACTCGCCCTTCGAGTCCATCCTCGCCGCCCGCCCCGCGCTCGTCGCCGTGCTGGCCCACGTACGCGACCCCGGGAACGCGGGCACCGTGCTGCGCTGCGCCGACGCCGCGGGCGCCGACGCGGTCGTCCTCACCGACGCCTCCGTCGACCTCTACAACCCCAAGTCCGTGCGTGCCTCGGTCGGTTCGCACTTCCACCTGCCGGTCGCCGTGGGCGTCCCCGTGGAGCAGGCCGTCGCCGGCCTCAAGGCCGCGGGCGTACGGGTGGTCGCCGCCGACGGCGCGGGCGAGGACGACCTCGACGACGAGCTCGACGCCGGGACCATGGCGGGCCCCACCGCCTGGATCTTCGGCAACGAGGCATGGGGCCTGCCCGAGGAGACCCGGGCGCTGGCCGACGCCGTCGTCCGCGTCCCGATCCACGGAAAGGCGGAATCGCTGAACCTGGCCACCGCCGCGGCCGTATGTCTCTACGCCTCGGCGCGCGCCCAGCGTGCCGGACGCAGGGCGTAGGACCCGGCCCGACGGGCGGCCCCGGGACGCGCGACGCGCCGCCGCGGTACACCGGCGGCGCGGGACCGTTCGGGGGACCACTCGCTCAGGGGGTCCGCCGGGTCACTTTCAGCTAGTAGGGTGACGGACTCGGGCCCACTCGGCAGCGGAGAGGCGGGGTACGGGGCATGACCGTGGGGACCAGCAGGCCCAGTCCGACGCCGGACGCCGTGCTGTGCCGCGACGCCGTCCGCACCGGGGCGTCCGCGTACGGCCTCGACCCCGACGACCTGCCCGACGGGCTCGTCGTCGCCGACGAGGCCGGGCGCGTCGTCTGCTTCAACGAGGCGGCCGTCCGGATCACCGCCGTGCCCAAGGCCCGGGCCCTCGGGGCGGCCCTGGAGCACGCCCTCCCCCTGGAGGACCTCAAGGGCCGCCGCTGGTGGGCCCTCACCGACCCCTACGGCGGCCTCGCCACCCGCGTCGCCCAGCCGGAGCGCAACCTGCTGCTCCCCGGCGGCCGGGAGGTCCTGGTCTCCGCCCGCTACGTCCGCGACACCCCCACCGGCCCGCTCCGCCGGCTGGTGGTCAGCCTCCGCGGCACCGAGGCCCGCCGCCGCACCGAGCGCAGCCACGCCGAGCTGATCGCCACCGTCGCCCACGAGCTGCGCTCCCCGCTGACCTCCGTCAAGGGCTTCACCGCCACCCTCCTCGCCAAGTGGGAGCGGTTCACCGACGACCAGAAGCGCCTGATGCTGGAGACCGTCGACGCCGACGCGGGCCGCATCTCCCGCCTGATCGCCGAACTCCTCGACATCTCCCGCATCGACTCGGGCCGCCTGGAGGTGCGGCGGCAGATCGTCGACCTGCCCGCCGCCGTGGAGCGCCATGTGCAGGCGCACCTCGCCGGGGGCCAGGCCCCCGACCGGTTCGCGCTGCGCATCAGGCCCGGCCTGCCCGGGCTGTGGGCCGACCCGGACAAGGTGGACCAGGTCCTCGGCAACCTGCTGGAAAACGCGGTGCGCCACGGCGAGGGAACCGTCACCATCGAGGTGGCGCCGGCAGCGGCGGACGACGACGAGAAGGGCACGGCAGTCACCGTGAGCGACGAGGGCCCCGGCATCCCCGAGGAGTCGATGAGCCGCGTCTTCACCCGCTTCTGGCGGGGCAGCAAGCGCGGCGGCACCGGCCTGGGCCTGTACATCGTCAAGGGCATCGTCGAGGCGCACGGCGGGACGATCACCGTGGGCCGCGCCCCCCGCGGCGGCGCCCAGTTCCGATTTACCCTGCCCGTCGGCACCCCGGCCCACCTCCACCAGTAGGCGCCGGGCGGCCCGCGGGCTCAGCCGCAGCTCCCCACCCCGTTAGACTCGGCCTTCGGCACCTTTGCGTCCTCGGTCGTCCCCGGTCGACGTGCGGGGTCCCCAGCCACCCATTCGGAAGTACGGGAAGAGATGTCCGCACCCAACAAGTCGTACGACCCTGTCGAGGTCGAGGCACTGAAACCGGAAGAGATCGAGCGCATGCGCGACGAGGCGCTCGCCGCCTTCGCCGCCGCCGACTCGCTCGACGCGCTCGCCCACGCCAAGACCGCCCACGCCGGTGGCACCTCGCCGCTCTCGCTCGCCAACCGCGAGATCGGCGCCCTCCCGCCGCACGCCAAGGCCGAGGCCGGCAAGCGCGTCGGCCAGGCCCGCGGCGCCGTCAGCAAGGCGCTGGCCGCCCGCCAGGCCGAGCTGGAGGCCGAGCGCGACGCCCGTGTGCTGGTGGAGGAGGCCGTCGACGTCACCCTGCCGTACGAGCGCGTACCGGCCGGGGCCCGTCACCCGCTCACCACGCTGATGGAGCGGATCGAGGACATCTTCACGGCCATGGGCTACGAGGTGGCCGAGGGCCCCCAGGCCGAGGCCGAGTGGTTCAACTTCGACGCCCTCAACATCGGCCCCGACCACCCGGCCCGCGGCGAGCACGACACCTTCTTCGTGAAGGACGCCCGGGGCGGCGCCGACTCCGGCGTCGTGCTGCGCACCCACACCTCCCCGGTGCAGGCGCGCTCGCTGCTGGACCGCGAACCGCCCGTCTACGTCGTGTGCCCGGGCCGCGTCTACCGCACCGACGAGCTGGACGCCACGCACACCCCGGTCTTCCACCAGGTCGAGCTCCTCGCGGTCGACGAGGGGCTGACGATGGCGGACCTCAAGGGGACCCTGGACCACATGGTCCAGGCCCTGTTCGGCGAGGGCATGAAGACCCGGCTGCGGCCGAACTTCTTCCCCTTCACCGAGCCGTCCGCAGAGATGGACATGGTCTGCTACGTGTGCCGCGGCGAGTCCGTCGGCAACCCGGACCGCCCCTGCCGCACGTGTTCCAGCGAGGGCTGGATCGAACTGGGCGGCTGCGGGATGGTCAACCCCAAGGTGCTCGTCGCCTGCGGGGTGGACCCCGAGCGCTACAGCGGGTTCGCCTTCGGCTTCGGCATCGAACGGATGCTGATGTTCCGCCACAACGTCGAAGACATGCGAGACATGGTCGAGGGTGACGTCCGGTTCACCCGGCCCTTCGGGATGGAGATCTGATGCGGGTCCCGCTTTCCTGGCTGCGGGAGTACGTCGACCTGCCGGCGACGGAGACCGGCCGCGACGTCCAGGCCAGACTGATCTCCGCCGGCCTCGAGGTCGAGACCGTCGAGCAGCTCGGCTCCGGGCTCAAGGGCCCCCTTGTCGTGGGCCGGGTGCTCACCATCGAGGAACTGGAGGGCTTCAAGAAGCCCATCCGCTTCTGCACCGTCGACGTCGGCGCGGCCAACGGCACCGGCGAGCCGCAGGAGATCGTCTGCGGCGCCCGGAACTTCGCCGTCGGCGACAAGGTCGTCGTGGTCCTGCCCGGTGCCGTGCTGCCCGGAGACTTCGCCATCTCCGCGCGCAAGACCTACGGCAGGACGTCCCACGGCATGATCTGCTCCGGCGACGAGCTCGGCATGGGCGACGACGGCACGGGCGGCATCATCGTGCTGCCGCCCGAGACCGAGGTCGGCACCGACGCGATCGAGCTGCTGGAGCTCGTCGACGAGGTCCTCGACATCGCCGTCACCCCGGACCGCGGCTACTGCCTGTCGATGCGCGGTGTCGCCCGCGAGACCGCCACCGCCTACGGGCTGCCGCTGCGCGACCCGGCCCTGCTCGACGTGCCCGCGCCCAACGCCTACGGCCACCCGGTCGCGGTCGCCGACCCCGCCGGCTGCGACCGCTTCACCGCCCGCACGGTGGTGGGCCTGGAGCCGGAGGCGCGCTCGCCGATCTGGCTCAGGCGTCGCCTGCAGAAGGCGGGCATGCGCCCGATCTCGCTCGCCGTGGACGTCACCAACTACGTGATGCTGGAGCTCGGCCAGCCGCTGCACGCCTACGACCGCTCCCTCGTGCAGGGGACGATCGGGGTCCGCCGCGCCGAGCAGGGCGAGAAGCTCACCACCCTCGACGGCACCACCCGCGTCCTCGACGCCGAGGACCTGGTCATCACCGACGACCGCGGCCCGATCGGGCTCGCGGGCGTGATGGGCGGCGCCGACACCGAGATCGCCGACCACGAGGACACCGCCGGTGCCACCACCGAGGTCGTCATCGAGGCCGCGCACTTCGACCCGGTCGCCATCGCCCGCGCCGCGCGCCGCCACCGGCTCTCCTCCGAGGCGTCCAGGCGCTTCGAGCGGGGCGTCGACCCGGAGGCCGCGGCCGCCGCGGCCCAGCGCACGGTCGACCTGCTGGTGCTCCTCGCCGGCGGCACGGCCGAGGGCGGCGTCACCCAGGTCACCGCGCCCACCGCGCCCCGCACGATCGCGATGTCGGCCGACCATCCGGACCGCGTCGCCGGCCTCGGCTACGGCCGCGCGACCGTCGTCCGCCGCCTCCAGGAGGTCGGCTGCGACGTCCACGGGCAGGACGAGCTCACGGTGGCCGTGCCCTCGTGGCGCCCCGACCTCGCCACGCCGAACGACCTCGCGGAGGAGGTCATCCGGCTGGAGGGCTACGAGAACCTGCCCTCCACGCTGCCCACCCCGCCGCCGGGCCGCGGGCTCACCGCCCGCCAGCGCCTCCACCGCCGGGTCGGCCGCGCCCTCGCGGGCGCTGGCTACGTCGAGGCGCCGAACTACCCCTTCCTGGGCGAGGAGGTCCTCGACCGGCTCGGCCTGGAGGCGGACGACGCCCGGCGCCGGGTGGTCACCCTGGTCAACCCGCTCTCCGACGAGGAGCCGGCGCTGCGCACCACGCTGCTGCCGGGCCTGCTCGGGGCACTGCGGCGCAACGACGGCCGGGGCAGCCACGACCTGGCCCTCTTCGAGACCGGCCTGGTCTTCCGCCCGACCGGTGAGGAGCGCCGCGCGCCCCTGCCCTCGGTGGACCGCCGTCCCAGCGCGGCGGAGATCGCCGAGCTGGACGCCGCCCTGCCGCACCAGCCGCGACGGGCCGCCGTGGTCCTGGCCGGCGCCCGCGAGCAGGACGGCTGGTGGGGCGCGGGCCGCCCGGCCGACTGGGCCGACGCGGTCGAGGCGGGGCGTCTGCTCGCCCGCGAGGCGGGCGCGGAGCTGGTGGTGCGCGCCGACCGGCACGCGCCCTGGCACCCCGGCCGCTGCGCCGCCCTGTACGCGGTGAAGGGCGGGGAGGAGGTCCTCGTCGGGCACGCCGGGGAGCTGCACCCGCGCGTGGTCAAGGCCCTCCACCTGCCGGAGCGCACCTGCGCGATGGAGCTGGACCTGGACCTGCTGGAGTCGGCCTCGGCCGGTGCCGTGCGCGCGCCGGGCATCTCGGCCTTCCCGGTGGCCACCCAGGACGTGGCGCTCGTCGTCGCGGACGAGGTCCCGGCGGCGGACGTCGAGGCGGCGCTGCGCGAGGGCGCGGGCCCCCTGCTGGAGTCCCTCCGGCTGTTCGACGTCTTCACCGGCGAGCAGATCGGCGAGGGCCGCAAGTCCCTCGCCTACGCGCTGCGCTTCCGCGCCGCGGACCGCACGCTGACCGTCGACGAGGCGTCGGCGGCCCGTGACGCGGCCGTGGCCCTGGCGGCCGAGCGCACGGGGGCGTCGCTGCGCGGCGCCTGACCCGGGAGACCGGTGGAGGGGGCGGGTCCGTACGCGGGCGCGCCCCCTCCGGCATGTCCGGACGCCCCCCGGGGGCACCGCGCGGTCGCGCTCCGGAGGCGTGCCACCCCCCGCCCCGCGACCGGAGGGGATGCGGAGGGGGAGCGCCCCGGCGAGGCCGTGCCGGGGCGCTCCCCCTCCGGCGGGGGCGGGCAGGGAGGGGTGCCCGTCCCCGGTGGGGACCGCCCGGGTCCCGCAGCCGGCGCCGCCCCGCCCGCCGCCGGGTGTCGGGCCGATCGGCGGTCGGGCGGCGCGGGGAGGGCCGCCGCTGTACGAGGGGGAGCGGGCGGCCCGGCTGCCTCTTGCGAGGACACCCAGTCAACCGCCGCCCCGCGCGCGGCGGGAGGGTGCGCAAGTGCCGGAAACCGGCAGGTGTTTCACACCCCGTGCGAATCGTCCTCCCCCTAGGCTGAGTCGGACCGAGGGATCCGGAGGGGGCCATGCAGCCCAACGTCCTGCTCGACGCCCTGCTCGCCGAAGCGGGCTTCTCGCACGCCGGTCTGGCCGCCCGCGTCAACGGGGCGGGCAGCGCGCGGGGTCTGGCCCTGCGCTACGAACACACCGCCGTGGCCCGGTGGTTGAAGGGGCAGCGGCCGCGCGGCCAGGTGCCGGACCTGATCTGCGAGGTGCTCGCCGCACGGCTCGGGCGCCCCGTCGCCCTCGCGGACGTGGGCCTGGGCCCGACCGGTGGAACCGGACCGGGCGGCGACGCCCGCCTGTCCGGCTTCGTCGAGCGGGCGAGCGCGGTGTGGCGCTCGGACGCGCAGCACCGGGCGCGCACCGACGAGGTCCCCGCGGTGACGGGCACGCCCGCGGTGCTGCCCGTGTGGGAATGGGAGAACCCGCCGGAGGACGCGGACGTCTCCGGCGACGGGCCCCGGCGGGTCGGCCCGGCCGACGTGGAGCTGCTCCGGTCCGCCCGGGCGCACTACGAGTCGATGTACCGGCGGGCCGGGGGCATCGCCACCCGCGCCCGGGTCGTGGGCTTCCTCCACGCGGAGACCGCCCCGCTGCTGCGCGGCTCCTATGACGACGCCCTGGGGCGCGCCCTGCACCGTGCGGCCGGCGGGCTGGTGGCCGTGGCCGGGATCTGCGCCTACGACTCCGACGCCCAGGGCCCGGCCCAGCGCTACTTCCACCAGGCCCTGCGGCTGGCCAAGGCGAGCGGGGACCGGGGGCTGGGGGCCTATGTGGTGGCCCTCCTGGTCAACCAGGCGCTGTTCACGGCGGAGTACCGCCAGGCGGTGGCCTTCGCGGAGGCCGCGCTGCGCTCGGCGGGCCGGCTGATCACCCCCGCACTGGCGGCCGACCTCCACGCGATGCAGGCCAAGGCGTACGCCCACCTCGGTGACGCGGCCGAGGCGGCGCGGTGCATCCGGCGGGCGGAGGTGGAGGCGGGACGGATCCGGCCGGGCCGGGAGCCGGACGAGACGGGCTACGTCCAGCCCGGACTGGTGGACGTGCAGGTGGCCGAGGCCCTGCTCCGCCTGGGCGAGCTGGAGCCCGCCCGGGAGCACGCGGCAGCCGCCGTGCGCACCCCGGCGCACGACCGCGGGCGGGTGCACCGGCTCGCCGTGCTCACCCAGATCGAGCTCCTCAGGGGCGAGGCGGACCGCGCCGCGGAGACCGCCGCCGCGATGGTGGAGCAGGCGCGCGGGATGGAGTCCCGGCGGCTACGGGACCGGCTCACGGCGGTGCGGGGGCAGCTGGCCGCGAGCGGGTCGGCCGCCGCCGCGGCCGCCGCCGATTCCATCGCGGCCACATTGCGCGTTCCGCTCTGACGCCCACCCTGCTGCCATGTTGTCACCGACTTCCAGGAAGGTGGCAGAACCGTGCAGTGGACGAAAGCAAGCGAACGCACTGTGTACAGGAACCCCTGGTTCGGGGTGAACCTCGCCGACGTCGTGCTCCCCGACGGGCGGCACCTCGACCACTACGTCATACGGCAGCGCGCCGTCGCCGTGGCGGCGGCGGTCAACACGGCCGACGAGGTGCTGCTGCTGTGGCGGCACCGCTTCATCACCGGCAGCTGGGGCTGGGAGCTCCCGGCCGGCGTCGTGGAGGACGGCGAGGACGCGGCCGCGGCGGCGGCGAGGGAGATGGAGGAGGAGACCGGCTGGCGCCCCGGTCCGCTGCGGCACCTGCTGACCGTCGAGCCGTCCAACGGCCTCAGCGACGCCCGGCACCACCTCTACTGGACCCAGGAGGCCGCCCTGATCGGCTGCCCCGAGGACGCCTTCGAGTCCTCCCGCAGGGACTGGGTGCCCCTCAAGGCCGTGCCCGAGCTGGTCGCACGCGGCGAGGTCCCGGCGGCGAACAGCGCCGCCGGGCTCCTGCTGCTGCACCACCTCGTGCTGGGCTGACCCGCCGGGGCGCCGCGCGGCGGCGGCGCCCCGAGGGCGGCGTGACGCCCGCGAGCGCGGAGGCCGGCGGGCTCAGGAGTAGACGTAGAAGCCCGAGCCGCTCTTGCGGCCGAGTCGCCCGGCGTCGACCATGCGCTGCAGCAGCGGCGGGGCGGCGTACAGGGGCTCCTTGAACTCGGCGTACATCGAGTCCGCCACCGAGGCCACGGTGTCCAGCCCGATCAGGTCCGACAGCTTCAGCGGGCCCATGGGGTGGGCGCAGCCCATCTCCATGCCGTTGTCGATGTCCTCACGGCTCGCGATCCCCGACTCGAACATCCGGATCGCCGACAGCAGGTAGGGGATGAGCAGCGCGTTCACCACGAACCCGGAGCGGTCCTGGGCGCGGATCGGGTGCTTGTCCAGCACCTGCTGCACCACGGCCTCGGCACGCTTGACGGTCTCCTCGGACGTGGTGAGCGCGGGGATCAGCTCCACCAGCCGCTGCACCGGGGCCGGGTTGAAGAAGTGGATGCCGATCACCTGGTCCGGCCGCGAGGTCGCGACGGCCAGCTTCACCAGGGGGATGGAGGAGGTGTTGGAGGCGAGGATGGCGTCGGGACGGGTGACCACCTGGTCGAGGATCTGGAAGATCTCCGTCTTCACCTGCTCGTTCTCCACCACGGCCTCGATCACCAGGTCGCGGTCGGCGAACTCGCCGAGGTCGGTGGTGAAGGACAGCCGCGCCAGCGTGGCGTCCCGCTCCTCCTCGGTGATCTTGCCGCGCTCCGCCGCCTTGGAGAGGGAGCCGTACAGCCGGGTACGGCCGATCTCCAGCGCCTCACCGGTGGTCTCGGCCACCTTCACCTCGAGGCCGCTGCGGGCGCACACCTCAGCGATGCCTGCGCCCATCTGGCCGCAGCCCACCACTCCGACGCGTGCGATGTCAGCCATTGACTCCGTCACCTCATGCCTTTCGATGGTCCGTCGTCCGGCGGGTCCCCCGTACGGTTCCGGCGCCCGCCGACCCCCTGACGTTACTCCGGATGTGTGGACCACCGGCCGCCAGGGGCGGGCATGCTTCTCGGGGAGCGCGGGGAACCTGGCACGGGACACCCTGCGGACGGCGGAGGCGGACGGATGGCACACATCGGAAGACGGGGCTTCGTGGCGGCGGTGGGCGCGCTCGCGGCCCTGGCGGCGGCGGGCGACGCGGCCGCCCGGCCCGGCGGGCCCGGGCACGGCCGCGGAGACGGTCAGGGGCACGGCCACCGGCGGCGCGGGCGCGGTGCGGGCCGGGAGTTCCGGGGCATGTGGCTGGCCACCGTCACCGGCCGCGACTACCCCTCGGCGCCCGGTCTGCCCGCAGCCCGCCAGCGGGCCGAACTCCTCGCCCACCTGGACACGGCCGCGGAGCGGCGGCTGAACGCGGTCGTCCTCCAGGTCAGGCCGTGCGCCGACGCCCTGTGGCCCTCGCCCTACGAGCCGTGGAGCCGCTTCCTGACCGGGACCCAGGGGCGCGACCCGGGCTGGGACCCGCTCGGCACGGCGGTGGCGGAGGCGCACGCGCGGGGCCTGGAGCTGCACGCCTGGTTCAACCCCTACCGGGTGGCGGTGCACACCGACCTCTCGCGCCTCGCTCCCGGCCACCCGGCGCGCCTCAACCCGCAGTGGGTGGTGCCCTACGGCGGGAAGCTCTACTACAACCCGGGCCTGCCCGAGGTCCGGGAGTTCGTGCAGCTGGCGATGATGGACGCCGTGCACCGCTACGAGGTCGACGCGGTCCACTTCGACGACTACTTCTACCCCTACCCCGTGGCCGGCCAGCGCTTCGACGACGACGAGGCCTGGGCCCTGCACGGCCGGGGGCACCCGGACCGCGCGCACTGGCGGCGCGCCAACACCGACCTGCTGGTGCGCGGCATGGCGGAGCGGCTGCGCGCGGTACGCGGCGGCGTCCGCTTCGGGATCAGTCCCTTCGGCGTCTGGCGCAACGCGTCGACCGATCCGCTCGGCTCCCGGACGGCGGCCGGGGTGCAGACCTACGACGACCTCTACGCCGACACCCGCGCCTGGGTCCGCAACGGCTGGATCGACTACGTGGTGCCGCAGCTCTACTGGCACCGGGGCTTCGCCCCGGCCGACTACGAGGTGCTGGTGCCCTGGTGGGCGGAGACGGTGTCGGGCACGGGGGTCGACCTGTACATCGGGGAGGCGCTGTACAAGGCCGGCGCCGCCGGGCAGCCGGCGGCCTGGCAGGACCCGGCGGAGCTGTCGCGGCACCTGGACTTCGCGGCGCGCCACCCGGAGGTGGGCGGCCACTGCTTCTTCTCCGCCAGGGAGGTCGGCGAGGACCCGATCGGGGCGATGTCCCGGGTGGTCGCGGACCACTACTCCGCGCGGGCGCGCGGCGGGCGCTGAACGGGCAGGGCACCGCTCCCGGCGGCGCCCTGCCACAGGGCGCGGGGCCCCTGCCGGGGGCCCCGCGCGGAGGTTCAGGCGTGTTCGTGGTGCTGGACGGTGCAGTCGGGGCCCGGCGACAGCACGGCCTCGTGGCCGTCGTCGAAGCGGACGCGGAAGGGAGGGTTCCCCTCCTGCCCGAGCACCTCGAGGACTTCGGCGACCTTGTCGTGCTGTCCCACGATCCTGCCGTGCACCAGCAGCGTGTCGCCCACGTTCGCTTGCATCGAAGGTGCCCTCCTCGAAGCGGGGGGTCGGAAAACGGCGGGTCGTTTCGAGTCTACGGCCGGGGGTGGAGGGCGCATCCCCGGCCGAGTTCCGGGCCCCTGGCCTGCGGACACACCGGGCGGGCACCCGGCCGTGGCGGCGCGCCCCGGCCGGGCCGCAGCCGCGCGCCTCCGCGCGGGGCCGGGACGGGCAGGCGCCTCCGCGCGGGGTCGGGACGGTCAGGCGCGGGCGCGCTGGGTCACGACGATGCACACCAGGACGGCACCCGCCGTCAGCGGGGCCGCCGCGGAGAGCTCCTCGCCCAGCAACGCCACCGACCAGACGAGCGTGAGCAGGGGCTGCGCCAGCTGGAGCTGGCTGGCGCGGGCGATCCCGATGCCCGCCATCCCCCGGTACCAGACGTACAGGCCCAGGAACTGGGAGACCGCGGCGACCCAGAGCAGCCCCGCCACCCCCTGGGCCGTGAGCGCGACCGGCTCCACGGCCAGGGCGGCGGCCGCGCCGACGGCGGACAGGGGCAGGCAGAGCACGAGCGCCCAGCCGATGACCTGCCAGCCGGGCATCAGCGACGCCAGGCGGCCGCCCTCGGTGTACCCGGCCGCGCAGACCAGCAGTGCGGCGAACAGGTACACGTCGCCCGTGTGCAGGGCGCCCCCGCTCTGCTGCACGGTGAAGGCGATCACGGCGGCGGCGCCGGCGACCGCGGCGGCCCAGAAGGCGCGCGAGGGGCGCCGCCGGGTCCTCAGCACGGCGATCACACTGGTGGTCAGGGGGAGCAGCCCGACCACGACCGCCGCATGGGAGGAGGTGGAGGTCTGCAGGGCCAGCGTGGTGAGCAGCGGGAAGCCGATCACGACCCCGGCGCCCACGACCGCGAGGCCGCCCCAGTGCCGCCGCTCGGGGACCGGCACCCGCAGGGCCAGCAGGAAGCCGCCCGCCAGCAGCGCGGCCAGGACGCCGCGGAGGAGGACCAGGGACCAGGGGCCGAAGCCGTCCAGGCCCCAGACGGTGGCGGGAAAGGTCAGGGAGAAGAGGAGGACGCCCAGGCCCGCGAGCGCGGTACCGCCGCCGACCGCTATCCCGGGAGAAGCAATAGCGCTATTCTGTGCTGTCATGAACGAGAGTAGCAGCGTGGTCGAGCTCGCGAACACCCTGAAAGCTGACCTTCACCGCTACTCACCTGGTGAGAAGCTGCCGTCCAGCAGGGCGCTGGTCGAGCGCCATCGCGTCTCCCCGGTGACCGTCTCGCGGGCCCTGGCCCGCCTGGCCGCCGAGGGACTGGTGGTCACCCGGCCCGGGGCCGGCGCCTTCCGGGCCGAGCCCGCCTCCGCCCCACCGCTGGGGGACACCTCCTGGCAGGAGGTCGCCCTGAGCGCCGACTCCGCCACCGAGGTGGTGCCCCGCGCCGTCGACGCCTCCGGTGTGCTGGTCACCCTGGCCGCGCCCCCTCCCGGGGTGGTCGAGTTCAACGGCGGCTACCTCCACTCCGCGCTCCAGCCCGAACGCGCCATGGCGGCGGCCCTCGGCCGGGCCGGGCGGCGCCCGGGCGCCTGGGCCCGGCCGCCGGTGGACGGGCTGCCGGAACTGCGCGAGTGGTTCGCCCGCGCCGTCGGGGGCGGCGTCGGCCCGGCCGACGTCCTCGTCACCTCCGGGGGGCAGGTGGCGCTCGCCGCGGCGCTGCGCGCGCTCGCCCCGCCCGGCGCCCCCGTACTCGTCGAATCGCCGACCTACCCCGGCATGCTGGCCATCGCCCGCGCGGCCGGACTGCGGCCGGTCCCGGTCCCGGTGGACGCCGACGGGCTCCGCCCCGAACTCCTCGACGCGGCCTTCCGCGCCACCGGCGCCCGGGTCGTCGTCTGCCAGCCGCTCTTCCAGAACCCCACCGGGGCGGTGCTCGCGCCCGCCCGCCGCCGCGAGGTCCTGCGCATCGCCCGCGCGGCGGGCGCCTTCGTGGTCGAGGACGACTTCGCCCGGCGCCTCGCCCACGAGGACGCGGGGCCCCTGCCCGAGCCCCTGGCCGCCGACGACCCCGACGGCGTGGTCGTCCACGTCAGCTCCCTGACCAAGGTCACCTCGCCCAGTCTGCGCGTCGGCATGCTGGCCGCCCGCGGCCCCGTCCTGGAGCGGCTGCGCGCCATCCACGTCGTCGACACCTTCTTCGTCCCCCGGCCGCTCCAGGAGGCCGCCCTGGAACTCGTCGGAGGACCGGCCTGGAGCCGCCACCTGCGCACGGTCTCCGCCGAGCTGAAGGCCCGGCGCGACGTGATGACCGCGGCGCTCCGGCTGCGGCTGCCCGGCCTCGACCTGCCGCACGTCCCCTCCGGCGGCTTCCACCTCTGGCTGCGGCTGCCCGAGGGGACCGACGAAGGCACCCTCGTCGGGGCAGCCCTGCGGGCGGGTGTGGCGATCGCCCCCGGGCGCCCCTACTTCAGCGCCGAACCCCCCGCCGGGCACGTCCGGTTGAGCTTCGCCGGAGTCTCCGGGGCCGCCGAGATCGCGGAGGGCATGCACCGTCTGGAGGCGGCCCACGGCGCCCCACCGCGCTGAACGGGCGGCCGGGCGCGGCCGCGACGGACGCTCCCGACCCCTTGACCAGCGGCCTCGCGGCCAGCACCATCACGCCATGAGTGTCCGGGTCACCCTGGTCGCCGCGGCGCGCAGCTCCACGCTGCTCACCGAGCGGTTCGACGACGACCGGCCGCTGGACCAGTCAGGCTGGCACGAGGTCCAGCTCGCCGCGCACGCCCTCGTGCCGCTGAGCGCCGCCGAGCTGCGCTACTGCTCGCCGACCACACGCAGCCGGGCGACCGGCGACGCCCTCGGCTTCGCGCCGCTCGCCCAGCCCGCCCTGCGCGACTGCGACATGGGCCGCTGGCGGGGCTGGACCCTCGCGGAGGTCACCGCCCGCGAGCCGGACGCGGTCGACACCTGGCTGACCGACCCCCGCAGCGCCCCGCACGGCGGTGAGCCGCTGCTCGCCTTCATCTCCCGCATAGGGGGCTGGCTGGACACCCGGCCCGCGGACGTCGGCGGCGCGATCGTCGCCGTGGCGGAACCGGCCGTGGTCCGGGCCGCCTTCGTCTACGCCCTGCGGGCCCACCCCTCGATGTACTGGCACGTGGAGGTCCGGCCCCTGTCGACGATCACCCTGACCGGCACCCCGGGCCGGTGGAACCTCTGCCTGGAGTCCGCCGCCTGAGCCGCCCCGCCGCCGGCCCGTGCGGGCACCCGCACGCGGCGCCGCGGCGACGGGGGCCGTCCCGCTACAGGTAGGGGCGGGTGATCAGCTCCATCGCGTGCCCGGCCGGGTCCTTGAAGTACACGCCCCGGCCGCCGTGCCCCTCGTTGGTCTCCCCGGGGCGCCGCATCTGCGGGTCGGCCCAGTGCTCCACCCCCTGCTCGCAGAGCCGGGCGTAGGCGCGGTCGAACAGCTCGTCGTCGACCAGGAAGGCGTAGTGCTGCATCTGGATCTCCTCCACCGGCGGCTCGGCGAACTGCAGCAGCACGCCCCCGGAGAGCAGGAGATTGGCGAACGGCCCCCAGGAGGGCGCCTCCGCGAGCTCCAGCAGCTCCTTCAGGAAGCGGGCGGACTCGTGGCGGTCCCGGGCGGCGATGATGGTGTGGTTGAACGTGGCTGTCATGGAGCGCTGACCTCGCTGTCGTCGTGCGGTTCCTGCAGGGCGTCGGGTGCAGGAGGACGGGGAGGTCCGCGCGGGGCGGCTGCCGGGGGCCGTATGCGCCCCCGCGGCGGGCTCAGCGCTCCACCGGATCGCCTGTCCGTGCGTGGCGCGAAGCCGTTCCGGTGATCATGGGAGGGGACGCTACCCCGGTCCGGCCGGTGCGGCAACGCCGCCCCCCGCCCCGCGTCGGAATCCGGCCACAGCGGCCCGGCGCACCGGGCCCCGGCAGCGGCCGGGGCCGTGGGACCCTGGGGGCATGGATCTGGAGGACCTCGCCCGGCTGCGCCGCGCCCGCGACACCATCGACCGCGACTACGCCCGGCCACTGGACGTCCCCGCCCTCGCCCGCGTCGCCCTGATGTCGCCCGGGCACTTCTCCCGCAGCTTCCGGGCCGCCTTCGGCGAGACGCCCTACAACCACCTGATGACCCGCCGCGTCGAGCGCGCCAAGGCCCTGCTGCGCCGCGGCGACACCAGCGTGACCGAGGCCTGCTTCGCCGTCGGGTGCACCTCGCTGGGCTCCTTCAGCTCCCGCTTCACCGAACTCGTCGGCGAGACCCCCAGCGCCTACCGGGCCCGCCGCCACGAGGCGGGTGCCCCGATCCCCGCCTGCATCGCCAAGATCCACACCCGTCCGGTGCGCACCAGGCCGGCTGCCGGGGCCGGGTAGCCCGGCGCGCCACCCGGACCGGGCAACCGGTCAGGATCGGAGAAGCGCGAGACCGGCCCGCCCTCGTACCGTCGGAGGCATGGACATCAAGCTCTCGCAGTGCTTCATCGCCGTCGACGACCACGACAAGGCCCTCGCCTTCTACGGCGACGTCCTCGGACTGGAGGTCCGCAACGACGTCTCCTTCGAGGGCATGCGGTGGGTGACGGTCGGCTCGCCCGCCCAGCCCGACGTCGAGGTCGTCCTCGAACCGCCGCTCGCCGACCCCAACGCCTCGCCCGCGGACCGGCGGGCGATGGCGGAACTGCTGGCCAAGGGCCTGCTGCGCGCCGTGATCTTCTCCACCGAGGACTGCGACGCCACCTTCGAGCGCATCAGGGCCTCCGGCGCCGAGGTGCTCCAGGAGCCCATCGACCAGCCCTACGGGGTCCGCGACTGCGCCTTCCGCGACCCCTCCGGCAACATGCTGCGCTTCACCCAGCGGGCCGGGGCCTGAGACGCCGGGAAATCCCCGCGGGCCGGGCGCCCCCTCGGGTAGCCTTCCGGGCCGCGGGCCCCGGCGCCCCCCGCGGCAGGCCGCCCCCGAAGGGCCTCCCGCCGCGGCGCGGAGGCCGCCCCGGGCCCCGGCGACCGCCACCCGATGTCACGACGGATGGAGAGACCAGATGAGCAAGGCCGCGAGCACGGACGGACGGCCGTCCGCGCCGCACCTCGCCGACAGCCACGAGCACATCCGTGTGCACGGAGCGCGGGAGAACAACCTCAAGGACGTCAGCATCGAGATCCCCAAGCGCCGTCTGACGGTGTTCACCGGGGTCTCCGGATCGGGCAAGAGCTCGCTCGTCTTCGACACCATCGCCGCCGAGTCCCAGCGGCTCATCAACGAGACCTACAGCGCCTTCGTCCAGGGCTTCATGCCGACCCTGTCGAGGCCCGAGGTAGACGTCCTCGACGGGCTGACCACGGCGATCGCCGTCGACCAGTCGCGGATGGGCGGCGACCCCCGCTCCACGGTCGGCACCGCGACCGACGCCAACGCGATGCTGCGCATCCTCTTCAGCCGCCTCGGCCGGCCCCATGCCGGCCCGCCGTCCGCCTACGCCTTCAACGTCCCCTCCGTCCGGGCCAGCGGGGCGATCACCGTCGAACGGGGCGACAAGAAGGCCGTGAAGGCGACGTTCAACCGGACCGGCGGCATGTGCCCGCGCTGCGAAGGCCGCGGGACGGTCTCCGACATCGACCTCACCCAGCTCTACGACGACTCCAAGTCGCTCGCCGAGGGCGCCTTCACCATCCCCGGCTGGAAGTCGGACAGCTTCTGGACGGTGCGGGTCTACGCCGAGTCGGGCTTCCTCGACCCGGACAAGCCGATCCGCGACTTCACCGAGCAGGAGCTGCGCGACTTCCTCCACCGGGAACCGACCAAGGTGAAGGTCGAGGGGGTCAACCTCACCTACGAGGGACTGATCCCCAAGATCCGCAAGTCCTTCCTGTCCAAGGACAAGGAGGCGATGCAGCCGCACGTCCGGGCCTTCGTGGAGCGCGCCGTCACCTTCACCCCGTGCCCCGAGTGCGGGGGCACGCGGCTGAGCGAGGGCGCCCGCTCGTCGAAGATCGGGGACGTCAGCATCGCCGAGGCCTGCGCGATGCAGATCAGCGACCTCGCGGAGTGGGTCCGCGGCCTCGACGAGCCCTCCGTGGCCCCGCTGCTCGCCGCCCTCCAGGGCACCCTGGACTCCTTCGGCGAGATCGGCCTCGGGTACCTGTCGCTGGACCGCCCGGCGGGCACCCTCTCCGGCGGCGAGGCGCAGCGGGTCAAGATGATCCGCCACCTCGGCTCCTCGCTCACCGACGTCACCTACGTCTTCGACGAGCCCACGGCGGGCCTGCACCCGCACGACGTGCAGCGCATGAACACGCTGCTGCTGCGCCTGCGGGACAAGGGCAACACGGTCCTGGTCGTGGAGCACAAGCCGGAGGTCATCGCGATCGCCGACCACGTGGTCGACCTCGGCCCCGGTGCCGGGACGGCCGGCGGCGCGGTCTGCTTCGAGGGGACGGTGGAGGGGCTGCGCGCGTCGGACACCCCGACCGGCCGCCACCTCGACGACCGGGCAGCGGTCAGGAAGGACGTCCGCACACCGACCGGGGCGCTGGAGATCCGCGGCGCCACCACCCACAACCTGCGCGGGGTGGACGTCGACGTCCCGCTCGGGGTGCTGGCCGTCGTCACCGGCGTGGCCGGCTCGGGGAAGAGCTCGCTGGTCCACGGGTCGATCCCGGCCGAGGCGGGGGTGGTCTCCGTCGACCAGTCCCCGATCCGCGGCTCGCGGCGCAGCAATCCGGCGACGTACACCGGCCTGCTGGAGCCGGTCCGCAAGGCGTTCGCCAAGGCCAACGGCGTCAAGCCGGCGCTGTTCAGTGCCAACTCGGAAGGCGCCTGCCCCGGCTGCAACGGCGCCGGAGTCGTCTACACCGACCTGGCGATGATGGCGGGCGTCGCGAGCACCTGCGAGGAGTGCGAGGGCAGGCGCTACCAGGCGGCGGTGCTGGAGTACCGGCTGGGCGGCCGCGACATCAGCGAGGTGCTGGCCATGCCCGTGTCCGAGGCGGCCGCCTTCTTCGCCGACGGCGAGGCCCGCACGCCCGCCGCGCAGCGGGTCCTCGCACGGCTCACGGACGTGGGACTCGGCTACCTGACCCTCGGCCAGCCGCTGACCACCCTGTCGGGCGGCGAGCGCCAGCGGCTCAAGCTGGCCACCCACATGGCGGACAAGGGGGGCGTCTACCTGCTCGACGAGCCGACCACCGGCCTGCACCTCGCCGACGTGGAGCAGCTGCTCGGCCTCCTGGACCGGCTCGTCGACTCGGGCAAGTCGGTGATCGTGGTCGAGCACCACCAGGCCGTGATGGCCCACGCGGACTGGATCATCGACCTCGGGCCGGGCGCGGGCCACGACGGCGGCCGGATCGTGTTCGAGGGCACCCCCGCCGACCTGGTCGCGGCCCGCTCCACCGTCACCGGGGAGCACCTGGCCGCCTACGTGGGCGCCTGACCCGCGGGCGCCCCCGCGGGTGGGCGGGCACGCCGGCCTGACGGTCGGGTGGAGGCCCCCGCGTTCCGGACGGCGTCCGGAACGCGGGGGCCTGGCACGCCCGCGGGGGTGCCGTGTGCGGCGGTGCCCGGACTCAGCAGGTCGCTCCCGGCTCGACCGGTGCGAGGTCGAGGAGGTAGCCGTCCACGGCGTCGTCCACACAGCTGCTGCCGCGCCCGTAGGCGGTGTGCCCGAGTCCCTCGAAGGTCAGCAGCATGCCCCCGGGCAGCTGGCGGGCCAGGGACTGCGCCTCGTGGTACGGCGTGGACGGGTCGCCGGTGGTCCCCACGACGAGGACCGGAGGGAGCCCTTCGGCGGCCACCCGGTGCGGGCCGGGCCCGCGGTGCGGCCAGCCCCGGCAGCCGAGCGCGGCGATCACGCTCTCGGATCCGAAGTCGCCCTCGGCGAGGTGCGCCCGGTCGAGTGCCTTCCAGTACTCCCGGGGGTTCTCGGGGTGCGGGACGTCGAGGCAGTCGACCGCGGCGATGGCCACGTCGGAGTTGTCGGGGTGGCCCTCCTCCTCGGCCTGCTCCCCCTCCCCGCCACCGGCGTCCGCCTCCCCGGCGCTCCCTTCCTCCCCGGCGGGCTCCTCGCCCGCGTCCTCCTCCTCGCCCGCGGCTATGCCCGCGAGCCGCGTCCCGTCACCCTCGGCCGCGTCGCCCAGACCTCGGGACAGGGCCTCCCACTGGTCCTCCGGGGTGTACATCGACGTCACGAGGGCGCTGTGCAGGGTCGGCGCGTCCAGGCCCCACTCGCTGTCCTCGACCGGAAGGGGCTCCGCCGCGGTCCGTGCGTAGAGCTCCTGGACCAACGCGCGGATGCCCTCGGGGGTGTCCGCGGGGCAGGCGTCCCCCACCACCTCGGCGCAGTACTCGGCGTAGTCGTCGACCGCGCTGCGGAAACCGGCGGCCTGGCTGCCGGCCCGCTCGGACCAGTCCAGCGAGGGGTCGACGGCCCCGTCCAGCACCATCGCGCGCACCCGCCGCGGGAACAGCTCGCCGTAGCTGGTGCCCAGCGACGTCCCGTAGGACCATCCGAGATAGCTCAGCCTGTCGTCGCCGAGCGCGGCGCGCAGCACGTCCATGTCGCGGGCGGCGTCGGCGGTGCCGACGTGCGGCAGGATCGAGCCGCTGTGCTTCTTGCAGGCGGCGACCGTGCTCCCGGCGGTGTCCAGCGCGGTGCGGCGCTGCTCCTCGGTCGCGGGGTGGAGCGGCTGGGGTCCGGTGTCGGCCTCCTCCGCGTAGGCCTCGTCCTCGGGGCCGCAGTCCACGGCGGGCTCGCTGCCCGCCACACCGCGCGGGTCGAATCCGACGATGTCGAAGCGGGCCCGTATCCGCTCGGTGAACGAGGCCGCCCCGCCGCCCTGGAGCAGGGCGACCCCGGATTCCCCCGGCCCGCCGGGGTTGAAGACCAGCGACCCGATGCGGCGGTCCTCGTCGGTCGCGGTGACCCGGATGAGGGGGAGCGTGAAGGTCCTGCCGTCCCCGGGCGCCGAGTAGTCCATGGGGACCCTGAGCGTGGCGCACTCCTCCTCCCCGCAGGGTTCCCAGGTCAGCTTCTGGCCGTAGAAGGCGCGCAGGTCGGCGCGGGCGGCGGGGTCGTCGGCGGCACGCGCCTCGGAGGCGTCGCGAGTGCAGCCGCTCAGCGAACCCGCGGCGAGGGCCGCCGCCGCGGCCAGAAGGACGGCGCGGCGGCGCCTGGGATGAGTGAGCACGTGTGACCGATCCGGAGTCCGTGGTGGGTGGCGCCGCGGCACGTCGGCGGCCATGCCAGGTTACGGAGCGGGATCCGGCCCGGGCATCGTCCTGAGGTAGAGGACGATCCTCCGCTTCTCGGCCCGGGGAATGACAACCGATGCCGCCGCGGAACCCTCCGGGGGTGCTTCACGCAGCGGGACGCCCCGCCCCGGAGGCCCGCCCGCCGCGGGCGCGGCGTGCGTGACGGCGGCCTGAAGCACCGTCACCCGACCGGTGCCGGCGCCCCGCTGGGCGCCGGTCACGCGTCGCGACGGCCGCGGAACCACTGCGCCACCTCGTCGGCGTGGGTGTCCGGAGGGAAGACCGGGTAGAAGACATGCTCGATCGTGGCGCCGCGCAGGACGAGGGTGAGGCGCCGGTAGAGCGTCTGGCCGTCGGCCTCGAACGTCGGGAGACCCAGTGCGTCGGCGAGCGTGAGCCGGGGGTCGGAGACCATCGGGTAGGGCAGGTGCAGCCGGTCCACGAGCGCCCGCTGGTAGTCGGCCCGGTCCGAGGACAGGGCCAGCACCCGGTCGACGCCCGAGGCCCTGAGGGCGTCGAGGTTGTCGCGGAAGCTGCAGGCCTCCTGGCTGCAGCCCCGGGCGCCGGGGATGTCGTTCCAGCCCTCGGGGATGTCGGCGGCCGGGTCTCCGGTGAGCGGGTACAGGAAGAGCACCCAGCGCCCTTCGCAGACCGCGTCGAGGCGGATGTCGCTGCCGTCGGTGGCGGTGAAGGACAGGGCGGGAAGCGCACGGCCGGGCAGATGGGCGGCGGCGCCGTCGTCCACCGGGGCGGGCAGGTCGGCGGGCAGGGGGTCGGCCTGGGGCAGCATCGCGTCAAGCTCCTCGGGCGGTTCGGTGGCAGGGGTGGCGGGGAAGCCTCGCCGGGCCGCCGCGTCCCTGCGGCGGATCAGCCGGTCCCGGCTGCTTGTCAACCGGGTGACGAGCAGGTCGAGCGCGTCGATCTTCCGCTGGTAGGCGGCCAGCGACTCGGCGCAGTGGTCGCCCTCGTCGTGTCCCGCGCGCAGGCAGGAGAGAAACGGCCGGGTCTCCCCGGGGGCGAGCCCGAGCGCCCCGAGGCTGCGGATCTCCTCCGCCAGCCGGACGTCCTCCGCGGTGTAGTCGCGGTAGCCGTTGGCCGAGCGGCCGGGACTGAGCAGTCCGCAGTCCTCGTAGTACCGCAGCGCCTTGATCGTCACTCCGGCGGCGGCCGCCGCCTCACCTGCACGCATGGGCACCTCCTCGTCCCCCAGACGTTAGACCCGGACCCCGGGGTCCGGGTCAAGGGCGGACCGCCGGCCCCCTCGGGCCGCGGCTGCCGGGCGCGACCTCGAACAGCTCGGACGGACGCCCGATCCCACGCATCGATGACTCATGCCGATCGATGCCTCATGCCGAGGAAATCCGACCGGCCTCGGCTTCGACCACGAAAGGAGCTTCGCGGACTCCACCCGCATTGGGCATGATTCCCACCGTGCATGTGGACAGGGACCATCGCGGGCGGAGAAGGTACACGCTGACGGACGCAGGAAGCGGCCACGTCTGGGGCGTCTGCGCCGAGGCGGAGGGATTGTTCAGGGAACCCCGGCGTGACACGTACGAACTGTTCGATTGGGTTCCGGACGGAGCCGATGTGCACGGCCGGGTCGGCAGCCGGGTGTGGCTGGTGCCGGAGGACCGGCCGCTCGCTGCCTGGCTGCTGGAGGACGCGGAGAGCCTCGGACAGCACCCGGGAACGGACAATCTCGTGCTCACCGGTCTGAACGACTACGAGGGCCCGCCCGAGGGACACCGGGCTCCTGTCCGACTGCACGACGGGTACCGGTGGCTGGGCTCCTGCCGGGAGTTCGCCCGCGTCCTGCCGCCCGGGCAAGCAGAGCCTCCGCTCGTCCTGCGGGGACTCGCCCCGAGTGATCGGCTACGGCAGGCCCTGGCTACGGGCACCCGGCGCACGCTGGACCTGGAGGAGGTCTGGCTGGAGATACGGGACGACCGGGGCGAACCGCTCACCGACCGGCTGCTGCGTCCCGAAGTCCGTACCTGGCAGCCGTCCTCCCGCGGGGCGGACCTGATTGATCTGGAACTCGACGGATACCTCGCACCCGTACCGGGATACGCCCGGCCCATCTGGGAGCGTTGGCTTGCCGGCCCGCCGGAGGCCCCTGGCGCCTGGGCTGCGCTCGACACCCGTCAGCGCGGGGCCTGGCTCGATCTCGTCCGGGAGCGGGGCTGTCGGCTCGAACACCAGGACCGGCAGGCTGGGCAGGCGTACGAGCTGGACGGCCGGCACATCACCGATGAACCGGGCCTCTACCTGGCACTCGGCGAGGCCGTCAACGGGCCGGGCGGCTACTTCGGCGGCTGCCCGGACGCCCTCGTGGACTGTCTGCGCGGCGGCTTCGGCTACTCCGCCCCCGCAACCTTGGTCTGGCGGGACGCTGCGACCGCGCGCGAGTACCTGTCCTGCGTCCTGGCGCCGGAGGGCGAGGAGTATGACCTGGTCGCCCTGGTGATCGAAGTCCTGACCGAGGGCGGGATGCATGTGACCTTCACGTGAGAACGGCCGAGTTGCCGCGGTGGTGACTCAACTCCGCAGGTGAGAAGCCAGCCCGCCGCCCGGCCCGCTCGACTCGAGGGCACAGCCCCGTCAAGTCAGCGCCTCAGCCGCCAGGTGAAGCGCTCCTTACCGTGTTGGCGGGTTGATTCTGGTCCTTCGTATGATCGGGAGACCCAGGGGTCTGGGTGTGGCTGGAAGCGCTCTGATGACCATCCATGGTGGGTCTGCAGCACTCATCGCATCACCAGGCTCGTCCAGGCGATCCTCACCGCGCAACTGAACTGCACGAACTGAGGTAGGCCGTCGTCCTTCACCACGCCTGGACCTGAGGGTAGAAGAGACTCCGTGAGTTTCGACATCTTCGTGTGCCGGTTCGAGAACGGTGAGCCGGCGCCGTTGGACATGAGTGCTGCGCACGAGGTCCTCGCCCCTTATGTGGTGGCACGGGACCCCCGGACGAACCTCCTGCATGTGCGTACGGCGGAGATGGAGGAGGCGGATGTGTTCTTCTCCAGCCCGGACAGCATCACCTTCAACCGCTTCGGAGGCGGCGGAATCATGGACCTCCTGGCCGTCCTGCTGCGCCGGCTGGACGCCGTGCTCGTCGTCCCGGGCGGACCAACCATGATTCAGCGGGACGAGGACCGCGATTTTTTGCCTGCCGCTCTCAGGGACGAGTGGACCGTCATCGTGGCCCGCACCGGCGCGGAGATCGATCGGGCGATCCGTGCTTCCTGAACGAACGGACGAAGGGGTCATCTCTGGTGCGGACCACCGGGAACAGCCTCGTGAAGACCGCGCCCGTCCTTCACCACACCTCGTCCTGAGGTTGGAGAAGGCTCACTGACGGCCCCGACGGTCACCCTGTCCGCTGGACCCGTGCTTCGCCCCCGGCCGGTTGAACGCGTACCTCCATGCCGTCACGATTCCGCCCCACCCTGCTGTCTCGGCTCTTCGAATCGAGCAGGAGTGGTCAGTGATCCTTTTCGGCGTTGCAGTTCCTGTGTGAGGACGGCCTTGGCGTTCGACGTCATGTGGTTGGGGCCGCATTGGGACCTGCGGAAGATCCGCCGGGGGTCAGGCGGGCACCGCCACGTTCGACGGGTGCGTGTGCCGCGGCCAGGGCGCGGTTTGCGGGTCCTGTCGGTGGGAGCGAGTTCCTGGAGGGGCCTGAGGTTGATGCCCGTGGCCGGCCACGGACCGGCGCCCTGGTAGGCGAGATCGGCCGCGACCGGAACGCCCTGTTGCTCGCGGATTCGGATGATTCAGCGAGTGGCGTGGCTTCACGCGAAGACCGCACGGTAGAGAGATGGGCCGACGCCCTGCCCGCCAGCTGAGTTCATCGGACCCGCCGGGTCGGATGCCCAGCCGCCAGATCGGCTGCACGGTCCCACCGTCTCCGAGTGCGAGCGCCGCAGCGCATTGCATAAACGTGCATAGCTGCGTATAGTCATGCCATCACCGAGGAGGGTCCGATGGCAGTACGCGCAGCAGTCGCAGGGGCGAGCGGATACGCGGGTGGTGAGGTGCTCCGCCTGCTCCTCGCCCACCCCGGGGTGGAGATCGGCGCCCTGACCGGCAACAGCAACGCCGGTCAGCGGCTCGGTGCGCTCCAGCCGCATCTGCCGCCGCTGGCCGACCGGGTGCTGGCGGAGACCGGCGCCGAGGTGCTGCGCGGTCACGACGTGGTCTTCCTGGCCCTCCCGCACGGCCAGTCCGCGGCGGTCGCCGAGCAGCTCGGCGACGAGGTCCTCGTCATCGACATGGGGGCCGACTTCCGGCTCCGCAGCGCCGCCGACTGGGAGCGGTTCTACGGCTCGCCGCACGCCGGCACCTGGCCGTACGGCCTCCCCGAGCTGCCGGGCGCCCGCGCCGCGCTGGAGGGGTCCAAGCGCGTCGCGGTGCCCGGCTGCTACCCCACCGCCGTGACCCTCGCCCTCGCCCCCGCCTACGGCGCCGGGCTCGCCGAGCCCGAGGCCGTGATCACCGCCGCGTCCGGCACCTCCGGCGCCGGAAAGGCGCCCAGGGCACACCTCCTCGGCTCCGAGGTCATGGGTTCCATGAGCCCCTACGGCGTCGGCGGCGTCCACCGCCACACACCGGAGATGGTCCAGAACCTCAGCGCGGCCGCCGGGGAGCCGGTCACGGTCTCCTTCACCCCGACCCTCGCCCCGATGCCGCGGGGCATCCTCGCCACCTGCTCCGCCAGGGCGCGGCCCGGCACCACCGCCGGGGAACTGAGGGCCGCCTACGAGAAGGCCTGCGCCGACGAGGCCTTCGTCCAGCTGCTCCCCGAGGGGCAGTGGCCCGCCACCGCCTCCGTGTACGGGTCGAACAGCGCGCAGGTGCAGGTCGCCCTCGACGAGGCCGCCGGGCGGATCATCGCGATCAGCGCCATCGACAACCTCACCAAGGGCACCGCGGGCGGCGCGGTGCAGAGCATGAACATCGCCCTCGGGCTGCCCGAGGACACCGGACTTTCCACGATGGGAGTTGCGCCGTGAGCGTGACAGCGGCACAGGGGTTCACGGCGGCGGGCATCGCGGCCGGAATCAAGGAGAACGGCAATCCGGACCTGGCCCTGGTGGTCAACACCGGCCCCCGCCGCGCCGCCGCGGGCGTCTTCACGTCCAACCGCGTCAAGGCCGCGCCGGTCCTGTGGTCGGAGCAGGTGCTCACGTCCGGCGAGGTGGCCGCCGTCGTCCTCAACTCCGGCGGGGCCAACGCCTGCACCGGCCCCCAGGGCTTCCAGGACACCCACGCCACGGCCGAGAAGGCGGCCGAGGTGCTCGGCGTCGGCGCGGGCGAGGTCGCGGTGGCCTCCACGGGCCTGATCGGCGTCCTGCTGCCGATGGACAGGCTCCTGCCCGGCGTGGAGCAGGCGGCCGCCCAGCTCTCCGAGCACGGCGGCGAGAAGGCCGCCATCGCGATCAAGACCACGGACACCGTCCACAAGACCGCGGTGGCACGCGGGCAGGGCTGGACCGTCGGCGGCATGGCCAAGGGCGCGGGCATGCTCGCCCCGGGCCTGGCCACCATGCTGGTCGTCCTCACCACCGACGCCGACCTCGACGCCCCCTCGCTCGACAAGGCCCTGCGCGAGGCCACCCGGCTGACCTTCGACCGGGTGGACTCCGACGGCTGCATGTCCACCAACGACACGGTCCTGCTGCTGGCCTCCGGGGCCAGCGGCACCGCCCCGGAGTACGCCGAGTTCGCCGAAGCCGTCCGCACCGTCTGCGACGACCTCGCGCGTCAGCTGATCGGCGACGCGGAGGGCGCCAGCAAGGACATCCGCATCGAGGTGGTGAACGCCGCCACCGAGGACGACGCCGTCGAGGTCGGCCGCTCCATCGCCCGCAACAACCTGCTCAAGTGCGCCGTCCACGGGGAGGACCCGAACTGGGGCCGGGTGCTCTCCGCCATCGGCACCACCCGGGCCGCCTTCGAGCCGGACCGGCTCAACGTGGCCATCAACGGCGTGTGGGTGTGCCGGGGAGGATCGGTGGGGGAGGACCGCGACCTGGTCGACATGCGCTACCGCGAGGTCACGATCACCGCGGACCTGTCCGCGGGCTCGGAGTCCGCCGTGATCTGGGCCAACGACCTCACCGCGGACTACGTCCACGAGAACAGCGCGTACAGCTCATGAGCAGTGCCACGCGGAAGCACACCGCGCTCCCGAAGGCGCAGATCCTCATCGAGGCCCTGCCCTGGCTGACCCGCCACCACGGCAGGACCGTCGTCATCAAGTTCGGCGGCAACGCCATGGTCGACGAGGAGCTCAAGGCGGCCTTCGCCCAGGACGTCGTCTTCCTGCGCCACGCCGGGCTCCGGCCCGTCGTCGTGCACGGCGGCGGCCCGCAGATCTCCGCCGCCCTCGACCGGCACGGGCTGGTGAGCGAGTTCAAGGCCGGGCTGCGCGTCACCACCCCCGAGGCCATGGACGTGGTCCGGATGGTGCTGGCCGGCCAGGTGCAGCGCGAGCTGGTCGGCCTGCTCAACGAGCACGGGCCGCTCGCCGTCGGACTCACCGGCGAGGACGCCTGCACCATCACCGCCACCAAGCACCGGCCCCGCATCGACGGAGAGCTCGTCGACATCGGGCGCGTCGGGGAGATCACCGCCATCGACACCGGCGCGATCCAGGCGCTGCTCGCCGACGGCCGTATCCCGGTCGTCTCGTCCATCGCCCGCTCCGAGGACGACGGGCACGTCTACAACGTCAACGCCGACACGGCCGCCGCGGCACTGGCCGCGGCGCTGGGCGCCGAGACGCTGATGGTGCTCACGGACGTGGAGGGCCTCTACGAGGACTGGCCGGACAGCGACGAGGTGATCAGCCGCCTCACCGCCACCGAGCTGGAGAAGCTCCTCCCGGAGCTCTCCAGCGGCATGGCACCCAAGATGGAGGGCTGCCTCCACGCCGTCCGCAACGGCGTCACCACCGCCCGCGTCATCGACGGGCGGGTGCAGCACTCGATCCTGCTGGAGATCTTCACCGACGAGGGAATCGGCACCATGGTGGTGCCGGACGGACAGGGGGAGCAGTGACCGCCGAGCAGCAGGACACCGCCGTCGGCGCACGGTGGGGGAAGGTGATGGCCGACACCTACGGCACCCCGGGGCTCGCGCTCGTGCGCGGCGAGGGCGCCTCGCTCTGGGACGAGGACGGCAACCGCTACACCGACTTCGTCGGAGGCATCGCCGTCAACGCCCTCGGCCACGCCCACCCCGCGGTGGTGGAGGCCGTCTCCCGCCAGGCCGCCACCCTCGGCCATGTCTCCAACCTCTACGCGGCCGAGCCGCCGGTGGCCCTCGCCGAGCGGCTGGTGCGGCTGCTGGGCCGTCCCGGCAGGGTCTACTTCTCCAACTCCGGCGCCGAGGCCAACGAGGCGGCGTTCAAGATCGGCCGGCTGACCGGGCGGCGCCACATGGTGGCCACCGAGGGCGGCTTCCACGGCCGGACGACGGGCGCCCTCGCCCTCACCGGCCAGCCCGGCAAGCGGGACCCCTTCCTGCCGCTGCCCGGCGAGGTCACCCATGTGCCCTACGGGGACGCCGACGCCCTGCGCGCGGTGGTCACCGAGGAGACCGCGCTCGTGGTCCTGGAGCCGATCCAGGGGGAGAACGGCGTCGTCGTCCCCCCGCCCGGCTATCTGGAGGCGGCGCGGGAGATCACCCGGGCCACCGGCACCCTCCTGGTCCTGGACGAGGTGCAGACCGGCATCGGGCGCACCGGCCAGTGGTTCCGCTTCCAGGCCCACCAGGGAGTCGAGCCGGACATCGTGACGCTGGCGAAGGGGCTGGGCGGGGGGCTGCCGATCGGCGCCACCGTCGCCTTCGGCCCCGCCGCGGACCTGCTGCGCCCCGGCCACCACGGTTCGACGTTCGGCGGCAACCCCATCGCCTGCGCCGCCGGGATCGCCGTGATCGACACCCTCGCCGAGGGAGGCGTCCTCGACGAGGTGAAGCGCCTGGGCGAGAAGCTGCGCGACGGAATCGAGACCCTGGGGCACCCGCTGGTCTCCCATGTCCGCGGCAGCGGCCTGCTGCTGGGTATCGTGCTCACCGGGCCGTACGCACCCCGGGTGCAGCAGGCGGCCCAGGGTGCCGGTTTCCTGGTGAACGCCCCCGCCCCCGATGTCGTCCGGCTGATGCCGCCACTGGTCATCGGTGACGCCGAGGCAGACGCGTTCCTCGGGGCCCTTCCGGCCATCCTCGACGCGAGCAAGGGTGAAGGACGAGCCGAAGAGTGAGACGACGATGACCGAGGGCCAGGAGACCGAGCACGGCGGCCCGGCCGTACCGCAGACCCGCACCGCCCGCCACCGCCGGATCGTGGACATCCTCAACCGGCAACCGGTGCGCTCCCAGAGCCAGTTGGCCAGGCTGCTCGCGGACAACGGGCTGAGCGTCACCCAGGCGACGCTCTCCCGGGACCTCGACGAGCTGGGCGCGGTGAAGATCCGCAACACCGGCGGCGAGCTGATCTACGCGGTCCCCAGCGAGGGCGGCTTCCGCACCCCGCAGGCCCCGCTGGGGGAGTCCGCCAAGGAGGAGCGCATGCGGCGCCTCTCCGGCGAACTCCTCATCTCCGCGGAGGCGTCGGCGAACCTGGTGGTGCTGCGGACGCCGCCGGGTGCGGCGCAGTTCCTGGCCTCGGCCATCGACCAGGCGGAACTCCACGACGTCCTCGGCACGATCGCCGGGGACGACACCCTGATGCTGATCAGCAGGGACCCGGTCGGCGGCCAGGCGCTGGCCGACCACCTGCTGCGGCTGGCGCAGAACGACCGCTGAGGCGGGCCCGGGCGGGCCGGGGGCCACGGCGGCCCCGCCCCGCCCGAGGGCGCCGGCCTCCGCGGCCCGGCGGGAGCCGCGTCCCGTCAGCTCCCCCCGCTGCCACCGCCGCCCGTGTCCGTGCGCGGCGGCAGCGGCAGGGGCAGTGCGGGGAGGCCGTCCAGGCTCACCCCGACGTGCTCCTTCTTCTCGCAGTAGGCCGCGAACTCCTCCTCGGACTTCCGCCCGAAGTGCTCGGCGTGCTGGGTGCGCTCCCCGGTGTACTCCATGAACGGGACGGCGAAGCCGCAGGCGTCGGAGACCCGCACCGCGCGCACCACGACCACCGCCCGGGCGCCGGGCCCGTCGGCATGCGCGAAGCGGCCGATCCACTCGCCCCACCGCGGGTCGTCCCGGAGCACCACCTCGCCCCGGCCGTGCACCCGCAGCACCTTCGGCGGCCCGGAGAACGCGCACCACATCAGGGTGATCCGCCCGTTGCCGGGCTCCCGGACATGGGCGACCGTCTCCGCGCTGCTGCCGCCGAAGTCGAGGTAGGCGAGCGTCGTGGCGTCCACCACGACCAGCGACCCCGCCCTCCCCTTCGGCGAGACGTTGACATGGCCGTCCCCCGTCAGCGGTGCGGTCGCGGTGAAGAACACCGGCTGCTCCTCGATGAATGCACGGATCCGGCCCTCGATGCGTTCGTACGTCTTCCCCATGCGGCGATTGTCCGCCATGCCCCTGCGCGCCCGGCGGGCCGCCCCCGGGTGCGGCCGAGGGGGTGCCGCGTTCCCCGGTGGGCCCGGGAGGCATGGGGGTGCTCGTGCCGCGCATGCCCGCTGACCTGCACATTCACCGCCGATTGACAAAACATACGGTGCACTGCATAGTTATACCCATCAGTGAATGCATCCTAAGGAGAAACCCGTGACCGAGCGCGTCGTACTCGCCTATTCGGGCGGCCTGGACACCTCCGTCGCCATCGGCTGGATCGCCGAGGAGACGGGCGCCGAGGTCATCGCCGTCGCCGTGGACGTCGGCCAGGGCGGCGAGGACCTGGACGTCATCCGCAAGCGCGCGCTCGCCTGCGGTGCGGTCGAGGCCGAGGTCGCGGATGCCAAGGACGAGTTCGCCGAGGAGTACTGCCTCCCCGCGATCAAGGCCAACGCCCTCTACATGGACCGCTACCCGCTGGTCTCGGCGCTCTCCCGGCCGACCATCGTCAAGCACCTCGTCGCGGCGGCCAAGAAGCACGGTGCCGACACCGTGGCCCACGGCTGCACCGGCAAGGGCAACGACCAGGTGCGCTTCGAGGCCGGCATCGTCGCCCTCGCCCCGGACCTGAAGTGCATCGCCCCCGTCCGGGACTACGCGATGACCCGGGACAAGGCCATCGCCTTCTGCGAGGCGAAGGAACTGCCCATCGCGACCTCCAAGAAGTCCCCCTACTCGATCGACCAGAACGTCTTCGGACGCGCCGTCGAGACCGGGTTCCTGGAGGACATCTGGAACGCGCCGATCGAGGACATCTACGAGTACACCTCCAACCCGGCCGCCCCGCGGGAGGCCGACGAGGTCGTCATCTCCTTCAAGGCCGGCGTCCCCGTCGCCGTCGACGGCAAGCCCGTCACCGTCCTCCAGGCCATCCAGCAGCTCAACGAGCGGGCCGGCGCCCAGGGCGTCGGGCGGATCGACATGGTCGAGGACCGGCTCGTCGGCATCAAGTCCCGCGAGGTCTACGAGGCCCCCGGCGCCATCGCGCTCATCACCGCCCACCAGGAGCTGGAGAACGTCACCGTCGAGCGCGAGCTCGCCCGGTACAAGCGGCAGGTCGAGCAGCGCTGGGGCGAGCTGGTCTACGACGGCCTGTGGTTCTCCCCCCTCAAGCGCGCGCTGGACGGCTTCATCGACGAGGCCAGCGAGCACGTCACCGGCGACGTCCGGATGACGCTGCACGGCGGCCGTGCCGTGGTCACCGGCCGCAGGTCCGAGCAGTCGCTCTACGACTTCAACCTCGCCACCTACGACACCGGTGACACCTTCGACCAGTCGAAGGCCCAGGGCTTCATCGAGATCTTCGGCCTCTCGCAGAAGATCGCCGCCAAGCGGGACCTCGCGTAACCCCACCCCGGCGCCCGTGCGTTGTACAGGCCGCCTCCCACCGCCGCGGCGCCGTGGCGGCGGGAGGCGGCCGCACCTTCCGAACCCTTCAAGGAGCAGCAGCTGTGAGCAGCAACAACGGTGACGTCCGGCTCTGGGGCGGCCGCTTCGCCGACGGCCCCGCCGAGGCGCTGGCGAAGCTGTCCGCGTCCGTGCACTTCGACTGGCGCCTGGCGCCCTACGACATCGCCGGCTCCCGCGCCCACGCCCGCGTCCTGAACACGGCGGGCCTGCTCACCGACGACGAGCTGACCGGCATGCTGGAAGGGCTCGACCGCCTGGAGGCCGACGTGGCCGACGGCTCGTTCACCGGCACCGTCGCCGACGAGGACGTCCACACCGCGCTGGAGCGCGGCCTGCTGGAGCGGCTCGGCCCCGACCTCGGCGGCAAGCTCCGCGCCGGGCGCTCCCGCAACGACCAGGTCGCCACCCTGTTCCGGATGTACCTGCGCGACCACGCCCGCATCATCGGGGGCCTGCTCGCCGACCTCCAGGACGCCCTGGTCTCGCTCGCCGAGGCCCACCCGGACGTGGCCATGCCCGGCCGCACCCACCTCCAGCACGCGCAGCCGGTGCTCTTCGCCCACCACGTCCTCGCGCACGTCCAGTCGCTCTCCCGGGACGCCGAGCGGCTGCGCCAGTGGGACACCCGCACCGCGGTCTCGCCGTACGGCTCGGGCGCCCTGGCGGGCTCCTCGCTCGGGCTCGACCCGGAGGCGGTGGCCCGGGACCTGGGCTTCGAGCGCGGCTCCGCGGGCAACTCCATCGACGGCACCGCCTCCCGGGACTTCGTCGCCGAGTTCGCCTTCATCACCGCGATGATCGGCGTGAACCTCTCCCGGATCGCGGAGGAGGTCATCCTCTGGAACACCAAGGAGTTCTCCTTCGTCACCCTGCACGACGCCTTCTCCACCGGGTCGTCGATCATGCCGCAGAAGAAGAACCCCGACATCGCCGAGCTGGCCCGGGGCAAGTCCGGCCGCCTCATCGGCAACCTCACCGGCCTGCTGGCCACCCTCAAGGCCCTGCCGCTGGCCTACAACCGCGACCTCCAGGAGGACAAGGAGCCGGTCTTCGACTCCTGCGACCAGCTGGAGGTCCTGCTTCCCGCGTTCACCGGGATGATGGCCACGCTCACCGTCCACCGCGAGCGGATGGAGGAGCTGGCGCCCGCGGGCTTCTCGCTCGCCACCGACGTGGCCGAGTGGCTGGTCAAGCAGGGTGTCCCGTTCCGCGTGGCGCACGAGGTCGCGGGGGAGTGCGTCAAGGAGTGCGAGCAGCGGGGCGTCGAGCTGGACCAGCTGACCGACGAGCAGTTCGCGAAGATCTCCGAGCACCTGACGCCCGAGGTGCGGGGCGTGCTCGACGTGCCCGGGGCGCTGGCCTCGCGCAGCGGCCGCGGCGGTACGGCCCCCTCGGCCGTGGCCGTGCAGCTGAACGAACTCAAGGCCGATCTGGTGATACAGCACGCCTGGGCCTCGGCCAAGCAGTGATCCGCCGCACCCCGACCGCCCCCGCCCTGACGGCGGGGGCGGTTCCCGTGTGCCCGCGGTGCGTCGCGCGCCGGGTGCGCCGTCCCCGCCGGGGCGGCCCGGCCGGGACGGCGTAAGGGATTCTCCTGTATTGAATGAGACATCAGTGTCTCATGTGGGGTACTCTTGTTTCATGGCCATGGATCGAGAACAGGTGCTGCGCGATGCCGCCGCCCTGCTGTCCCGGAAGTCGACCGCCACGATGGACGAGGTCGCCCGGGCGGCGGGTGTCGGCCGGGCCACCCTCCACCGCCACTTCGCCGGCCGGGACGCGCTGGTGCGGGCCCTGGAGGAGCTGGGCATCCAGGAGCTGGAGGCCGCGCTCGCCCGCGCCCGCCTCGACGAGGGCGGCGGCGCCGACGCGCTGCGCCGGCTCGTCGCCGAGGCCCAGCCCTCCGCCGACCTGCTGGCGTTCCTCTACACGGAGAACCAGCTCTTCGAGGGGGACCAGGTCAACGCGGGCTGGGCGCGGCTCGACGCCCGCATCTCGGCCTTCTTCCGGCAGGGGCAGGAGCGCGGCGAGTTCCGCATCGACCTCAGCCCCGCATGGCTCACCGAAGCCCTCTACGCGCTCATCGGGGCGTGTGCCTGGGCCGTCATGGACGGCCGGGTGGCCAAGAACGACTTTTCCCTCATGACCGCCGAGCTGATCCTCGGCGGCGTCCGACGGAGTGTGGAGACATGAGCAGCACCATCCGGCCCGCGACCGGGGCGGACGAGACCCTGTACCGGCCCGGCCGCTGGCTGGCGCTCTCGGTCCTCGTCCTGGCCGTCCTGCTGGTGGCGGTCGACGCCACCGTCCTCGGCCTCGCCACGCCGTTCCTCAGCGAGGACCTGGAGCCGACCGGCAACCAGCTGCTGTGGATCGGCGACGTGTACTCCTTCGTGATCGCCGGGCTGCTGGTGTCCATGGGCAGCCTCGGCGACCGCATCGGCCGGAAGAAGCTGCTGCTCACCGGCGCCGTGGCCTTCGGCGCGGTGTCCGTGCTGAACGCCTACGCGAGCACACCCGAGACGATGATCGTGGCCCGGGCGCTGCTCGGGGTCGCCGGTGCCACCCTGATGCCCTCCACGCTCGCCCTGATCCGGAACATCTTCCACGACCCGCGCGAGCGCAGCATCGCCATCGGCATCTGGGGCGCCATGGCCTCGGCGGGCGCCGCGGTCGGCCCCGTCGTCGGCGGCTTCCTGCTGGAGCACTTCTGGTGGGGATCGGTGTTCCTGATCAACCTGCCCGTGATGGCGGTGCTCGTGGTCGTCGGCGCGAAGCTGCTGCCCGAGTCGAAGAACCCCGCCCCCGGCCCCTGGGACCTGCCGAGCGTCGGCCTCTCCCTGGTCGGCATGGTCGCCGTGGTGTACGCGATCAAGGAAGCGGCCAGCCACGGCCCCGGCGCGGTGGCCGGTGCCGCCGCCGTGGTCGGTGGGCTGGCCCTGTACGGCTTCGTGAGGCGGCAGCTGACGCTCCCCTCGCCGCTGCTGGACATGAGGCTGTTCCGCCACCGCGGCTTCTCGGGCGCGGTCCTCGCCGACCTGCTGACCATCCTCGGCCTGTCCGGGCTGGTCTTCTTCCTCTCCCAGTTCCTCCAGCTCGTCCAGGAGCGGCGCCCGTTGGAGGCCGGGCTGGCCGAACTGCCCGCGGCGCTCGGCGCCGTGGTCACCGGCCTGATGGCGGGGGCCGTGGCCCGCAGGTTCTCGGTGCGCTCCGTCGTCGCGGGCGGCCTGGCCGCGGTCGGTCTCGCGCTGGCCGTGCTGACCGTCGTCGACCGGTCGACGGGCTACCCGCTGCTCGGCGCGGCGCTGCTGGTCGTCGGCGCCGGCGCGGGGTTCTCGTTCACCGTCACCGCCGACGTGATCCTCTCCAGCGTCCCCAAGGAGCAGGCCGGTTCCGCCTCCGCGGTCTCCGAGACGGCCTACGAGCTGGGCGCGGCGCTCGGCATCGCGCTGCTGGGCTCGGTGGTCACCGGCGTCTACCGCGGCTTCCCGATACCCGAGGGCGTCCCCGGCCAGGCGGCCAGGGCCGCCCACGAATCGCTCGGCGGCGCCGTGGAGGTGGCCGGGAGCCTGCCCGGGGACCAGGCGGGCGCCCTGGTGGCCGCGGCGCAGGACTCCTTCACCGAGGGACTGCGCCTCGCCGCCGGGGTGGGGGCCGCCGTGCTCCTGGCCACCGCGGTCGCCGCCTGGTTCCTGCTGCGCGGCCAGCGGCTGGAGGAGCGCGTCGGGCACTGAGCCGCAGCCCCGTGCCCGGGGCGGTGCACGACGGCGCCCGGCCGGGGCGGATCCGCCCCGGCCGGGCGCCGTCGTCCGCGGTTCGTCCGCGGTTCGTCCGTGGATCCGCCGGACGGGCCGCCTCAGGCCGCCTTCGCCTTGGTGGCGTACATGTCGACGTACTCCTGGCCGGACAGCCGCATCACCTCGGTCATCACCGAGTCGGTGACGGCCCGCAGCACATACCGGTCGCGGTCCATGCCCTCGTAGCGGGAGAACTCCATCGGCTCGCCGAAGCGCACGGTCACCCGGCCGGGCCGCGGCAGGCCCGCGCCCCCCGGCTGGAGCTTGTCCGTGCCGATCATCGCGAAGGGGACCACCGGCGCGCCCGTCATCAGCGTCAGGCGCGCGATGCCGGTACGGCCCCGGTACAGCCGCCCGTCGGGGGAGCGGGTGCCCTCGGGGTAGATGCCGAACACCCTGCCCTCCTCCAGGATCCGGCGGCCCGTCATCAGCGCCGCCACGCCCCCGTTCGCGCCGTCGCGGTCGACCGGGATCATGCCGACACCGGTGAAGAACCACGCCATGGCCCGGCCCTTGAGGCCCTTGCCGGTGACGTACTCGTCCTTGCCGATGAAGAACACCGGCCGGTCGGTCACCAGCGGCAGCACCATCGAGTCGATGAAGGTCAGGTGGTTCCCGGCCAGGATCACCGGTCCGCTCCCGGGGATGTTCTCCGCCCCCTCCACGCGGGGACGGAACATCAGGCGCAGGAACGGCCCGAGCACGGCCTTGATGAGGGTCAAGCGGGACAACGGGTCCTCCGAGTCGTGGGACGTGCCGTGGGGTGCGACGTCGACGGGCGCCGGTGCGGTCTCGGCCGGTGGGGTCTGCAGGCGGGTTCGGGAGCTGGGGTCCGTGCAGGTGAGGACCATACTCGCGCCCCGTGCCCCCGCGCACGTCGGGTTCATGCATCCGATACGCACTGTTGACGCGCGTTCCCGCGCTGTTCGGACGCGGTCTGCCCTGGAGAGGGCGTGCGTGCCTACCATCGGGCGACGTTCGGAACAGTGCGGAAGATCACATGGAGGAACGTTTCATGACACAGGGTGCGAGCAGCGGTCCGGCACGCCGTGCGGTGATCGGGGCGGCCGTGGCCGCCGGTGCGGCGCTGGGGACCGGCGCGGGGGCGGGGGCCGCCCGGGCGGCCGCAAGGACGCAGGGACGCGGCGGCGGGCCGGGGTACCGGGGCCTGCCGGTCCCCACCGTGATCGCACACCGCGGGGCGAGCGGCTACCGGCCCGAGCACACCCTGGGCTCGTACCGGCTCGCCCTCGACATGGGCGCCCACGTCATCGAGCAGGACCTCGTCCCCACCCGGGACGGCCATCTGGTGTGCCGCCACGAGAACGACATCAGCGGGACCACCGACGTGGCGGACCGCCCCGAGTTCGCCTCCCGGCGGACCACCAAGTCCGTCGACGGCACCTCCCTGACCGGCTGGTTCACCGAGGACTTCACCCTGGCCGAGCTGAAGACGCTGCGGGCCGAGGAGCGCATCCCGGCCATCCGCCAGGAGAACACCCTCTACGACGGCCGCTGGACGGTCCCCACCTTCGAGGAGGTGCTGCGCTGGGCGGAGAGGGAGGGCCGCCGCCGCGGGCACCCGGTGTGGCTCCATGCCGAGACCAAGCACCCCAGCTACTTCCGGGGTCTCGGCCTCGGGCTGGAGGAGCGCCTGGCGAGGCTGCTGCGGCGCTACGGCCGCCACCGCGCGAACTCCCCGGTCTTCCTCCAGTCCTTCGAGCCCAGCAGCATGCAGCGCATGGCCCGGCTCGTGGCCACGCCCCGGGTGGTGCTGCTGTCCGGGCCCGCCTCCCGCCCCTGGGACTTCGTGGAGGCGGGCGACCCGCGGACCGTGGCGGACCTGGTGAAGCCGGCCGGGCTGGACTGGATCGCCTCCTTCGCCCAGGGCATCGGCCCCACCCTCGACCTGGTCGTCCCGAAGGACGCCGCCGGGCGGCTGACCGAGCCCACCACCCTGGTCCGCGACGCCCACGCGCGGGGACTGCTGCTCCACCCCTACACCCTGCGCAACGAGAACGCCTTCCTGCCGGCCGACTTCCGGCGGGGCACCGACCCGACCGCCTACGGGGACGCCTTCGGCGCCTACCGCGCCTACTTCGCCACGGGGATCGACGGCATCTTCACCGACATGCCGGACACCGGGCTGCTCGCCGCGGAGGAGGTCTGACGGTCCGGCAGCCCGGGGGCGGGCGGGAGGGCCCCTCTGCTCCCGGGGGCCGCCGCCCTCCGCGGCGTCCGCCACCGGCCCCCGCCGGCAGCGGCGCCGGCGAGGACGCCGCGGCCGCAACCGCAGGGCCGCGGCACCGCGTCCTCGGCTGTGCCGGCCGCGCCCGCGAGCCGGTGACACGGACGTAACGGGGGTCGTGCCATGGGCGGATCGGCCGGTTGGGCAAGACGGGGGGCGTGGCTGATCGCCCCGCTCGCCCTGGCCTCGATGGCGGTGGGCTGCAAGGGCGGTGACGTCCCGGGAGCGGCTCCCCCCGGGGCGGAGGTCTCCTCGGGACCGTCCGGCGGCGCCCCCGGTGGGGAGGGCCCCGGTGAGGAGGGCGGGAAGGAGTCCGCCGCGCCCGCGCCGGGCTCCCCGGACGACCCCGGTGGGAGCGCGGCGTCCGATGCGCTGACCTGTGAGCAGCTCCGCGACGCGGACCTGCAGACCTCCGCCTTCCGGATCCCGGACGCCCCGGCGGGGGCCATCGCGTTCACCGACGGCCGCTGGGAGGGCGGCGGGGTCGTGGTCGAGCTCCAGCCGCAGTGCGCCGTGGGCCAGATGACCGGCGACCCGGCGCACGACGCGGTGGCCGCGGTCAAGGTGACGACGGGCGGAACCGGCCGGTTCTACGCCCTGGTCACCTGGCGCAACGACGGCGGGACCCCGGTCCCCGCCGCCGCGGTGTCCCTGGGGGACCGGACGCCCGTGCAGTCCGTGGCCGTCTCCACGGCACCCCCCGCGCGGGCCACCGCCGTCCACCTCACCCGCGGCGAGGCGGACCCGGCGGCCGTGGTGACGATCCGGCGGACGGCGGTCTACCGGGTCGCCGGCCCCCTCATGGTCGAGCTGCACCGCAGCGACACGCCGTACCACCCGTAACGCCCCGCGGGGCCGCCGCGGGCGCTTCGCGGACAGGGGCCGGACGCGCGGGCCCGGGACCGCTCCCGCGGCGGCCGGGGCGCGGCGCTCCCGCCCGACCGGCCCGGGGGAGGCCGCCGCCTCCCCCGGGACGCCGCACCCCCGGGGCCGTTCCCCCGTACGGGTGGACCCGCCGCGCCGGGGAAACCGGTGTGCGCAGGGCGGGCGTCCCGTGCACCGTGACCGTCCCCGAGGAAGACACCCCCGCCCCGCCCGCCGCGGTGGTGGGCGCGCTGAGCGCCCTCGTCGCGGCCGAGGCGACCGCCGAGGCGCCCGGCGCCGCCGCCGAGGCGGGCGACCTCGAACAGGCCGTCTGGCTCCGGCTGCTGGAGCGGCTCGACGGGGACGGCGTCCCCCCGCCGGACGCCGCCCGCTGGGTCCGCGCGGCCGTGCGCGCCGAGGCGCGCCGCGCCCGCCGGACCGCCGAGCGGGAGCGGCCCCTCCGCGGCGACCCCCCGGCCGCCCCCTTCGCCGAGGCCGTCTCGTCCGCCGGGCCGGAGCGGGCGGCGCTGCACGCCGAACGGTGCCGCGCACTGCGCCGGGCCGTGGCCAGGACTCCGGGGCGCTGCCCCCGGCTGCTGTCTGCGATGTTGGCACCGGAAGACCTCACCTACCGGGAAATCGCAGGGGCGTTGGGTATCTCACAGGGCAGTCTGGGGCCGATGCGTTCCCGTTGCCTGGGATGTCTGCGCAGAATGCTCGCGGCAGAGGTTGCAGCTCCCGGCCTTCGGGGAAGGGAGCGGTAGACAACCGGTGTATCAGGTGAGCGGGAGGCATGCGCACATGGGCATGAGCGTGACCATCTCAGCGGCGACGGAGCAGGACGCCGAGCACATCCTCAAGCTCCAGTATCTGTGCTACCAGGCCGAGGCGGAGCTCTACGGCGACTACGGCATCGAGCCCCTCACCCAGAGCCTCGCCGACCTGCGCGCCGAACTCGCCCGGGGGCACGCCCTGGTGGCCCGTCTCGGCGGCGAGGTGGTCGCCTCCGTGCGCGGCACGGTCGAACAGGACGGCACCGCCCGGATCGCCAAGCTCATCGTGCACCCCCGGATGCAGCACCACGGGCTCGGCGGCCGCCTGCTCGACGCCATCGAACTGCGCTGCGCCGCCGAGGGCGGCGCCAAGCGCTTCCGCCTCTTCACCGGCCACCGCAGCGAGAGCAACCTCCGCCTGTACCGCAGCCGCGGTTACGCCCCCGTCGGCACCGAGCAGGTCGGCCCCCGGCTGACCGTGGTCACCCTGGAGAAGGAGTGCGCCCCCGGCGACTACGCCGCCAGCGCCTGACCCGGGCCCACCGGGCACGGGACGCCCTCCCGTGCCCGGGGCGGGCCGTCGCTCCGGAGGCTTCGCCGGGTCCGGCGCGGCCCTCAGGCCCCGGCGGAGCGCGAGCGCCGCAGCCAGACCATGCCGGTCACCGGCAGCAGCACCGGGATGAACAGGTACCCCATCCCGTAGGCCGACCACACGGTGGAGTCCGGGAAGGCGGACGGGTCGGCGAGGGTCCACGTCCCCACCACCAGCACGCCCGCGAGTTCGGCGCCGCAGCACACGAGCGCCGCCCGGCGGGCCGCCTCCCCGCCCCGTACCAGGGTGTAGGTGATGAAGGCGTACACCACGGCCGCGACCGCGGAGAGGGTGTGGGCCAGCGGGGCGCTGCCGAAGTCGGTGAGGATCTGGTAGACGGAGCGGGAGACCGCGCCGACGGACATCACGCCGTACAGCCACACCAGCAGCAGCCCGGGGCCCGCCACCAGCCGGGTGCGCCCGGCCCCCGCGGTGGCGGTGGACTCCGCGCCCTCCCGGGCCTGCCCGGTCCCTGCCATCGTCAGCCTCCCCAGACGTCGTGGAGCCGGACCTCGAGCACCGCCAGCACCACGGCCCCCGCCGCGACCGTCGCCGAACCCCAGCGGGTGCGCTCCGCGAGGGAGAGGAAGCCCGCGGCGGGCACCGCCAGTGCGGAGCCCACGAGGTACGCCAGGAAGATCGCCACCCCCTCGCCGGGCCGCTCGCCGCGGGCCAACTGGACGACGCCCACCACCAGCTGGACGAGGGCGAGGGCGGAGACCACGGCCATGCCGATGAAGTGCTTGTCCTTGGTGGGCAGGTCGCGGTAGGCGGCGAGGCCGCACCAGGCGGCGAGCGCGAGCGCGCTGGCGGCCACCGCGATCGTCAGGGCGTCGAGCATGGGGCCGAGCGTATTACGGCCGCCGGGTCCGCCGGCCGCCGGGCCGGGCCACCGGTGCCGGCGGCGCCCGCCTTCCGTGGTCCTGGCCACAGCGCCGAGGTGCCGGTGTGCTTCCGGGCCCCGGGGTGCCGAGCCGCCGGACGGTGCATCGGTGCAGGTGGGAGGTGGTTCGACCGGGGAGGCGGCCGACTCGGGCATGTCCACATACCGCAACGCGCTTGTCCGAATAACGGACAAGCGCCCGGGGGCGGCACCACCCTCTGCTTTACTTGCAGCCATGACCACGACGAGCAGCCGCACCCTTGCGACCGAGGCGATCACGACGCCCGGTGCTCGTTGTATGTGTCGAATGTGCGCCTTCTGAGGGTCCCCGACCGAGCCTCGCGCCCCGAAGCGAGACCGACGGCCCGAGCCCGTCCGGCCCCCGCCCGCAGCGGAACGCCCGGACCGGCCCGCCCCGCGCACGCACCCGGCCACCGCGCCGAACCGCCGTGCCCGTGAACGCCGTCCGCACCGAAACGCCCCGTGCCCGGCGGACACCGCGCCGCGCACTCGACAGTGACGGAAACCCTGTGATCACCACTACGGGCCTGACCAAGGTCTACTCAGCACGCGGCCGCGAGGTCACCGCCCTGGACGGCGTCGACCTGCACGTCCGCGAGGGAGAGGTCTTCGGCGTCATCGGACAGAGCGGTGCCGGGAAGTCCTCGCTCATCCGCTGCGTCAACCTCCTGGAGCGCCCCACCTCGGGGACCGTGACCGTCGCGGGACAGGACCTCACCGCCCTCGCGGGCCGCGGCCGCCGCGCCTCCCGGGACCTGCGCGCCGCGCGCACCCGGATCGGCATGGTCTTCCAGCACTTCAACCTGCTCTCCTCGCGCACCGTGCAGGACAACGTCGAACTCCCCCTGGAGATCCTCGGCGCCTCCGGCGCGGACCGCTCCCGCAGGGCGCGCGAACTCCTCGACCTCGTGGGCCTCGCCGACAAGGCCGCCGCCTACCCCGGGCAGCTCTCCGGAGGGCAGAAGCAGCGCGTCGGCATCGCCCGCGCCCTCGCCGGCGACCCCAAGGTCCTCCTCTCCGACGAGGCCACCAGCGCCCTCGACCCGGAGACCACCCGCTCCATCCTCCGGCTGCTGCGGGACCTCAACCGCGAGCTCGGCCTGACGGTCCTGCTCATCACCCACGAGATGGACGTCGTCAAGTCCGTCTGCGACTCCGCCGCCCTGATGAGGAAGGGGAAGATCATCGAATCCGGAACGGTGAGCGAGCTGCTCGCGACCCCCGGCTCGGAGCTCACCCAGGAGCTGTTCCCCGTGGGCGGCGAGCCCTCCGGCCCCGACCGGACCGTCCTCGACGTGACCTTCCACGGCGAGACGGCCACCCGGCCGGTGATCTCCCGGCTGTCGCGCACCTACAACGTCGACATCTCGATCCTCGGCGCCGCCATGGACACCGTCGGCGGCCGCCAGATCGGCCGGATGCGCATCGAACTCCCCGGCCGCTACGAGGACAACGTCGTCCCGATCGGCTTCCTGCGCGAGCAGGGACTGGGGATCGACGTCGTCGACGGGGGCTCCGGCACCGCCGGGCCGCCCGCCGGTGTGCTCCCCCGGACGCGCGCCGCCGGGGCGGTGGCCAAGTGACCTGGTCCGAGATGCAGCCCCTGCTCACCCAGGGAACCCTCGACACCCTCTACATGGTGCTGTGGTCCACCCTCGTCACCGTGGCCGGCGGTCTGCCGCTCGGAGTGCTGCTGGTCCTCACGGACAAGGGCGGACTGCTCCAGAACACCCCCGTGAACAAGGTCGTCGGCACGGTCGTGAACATCGGCCGCTCCCTGCCCTTCCTCATCCTGCTGATCGCCCTGATCCCCTTCACCACCCTGGTCGTCGGCACCTTCATCGGCCCCACGGCCATGATCGTGCCGCTGGCGATCGGCGCCATCCCCTTCTTCGCGCGCCTCGTGGAGACCGCCGTCCGCGAGGTGGACGCCGGGCTCGTCGAGGCCGTCCAGTCCATGGGCGGATCGATCCCCGTGATCGTCCGCAAGGTCCTGCTCCCGCAGGCCCTGCCCTCCCTCGTGTCGGGCGTCACCACCACCGTCATCGTGCTCATCGGCTACTCCGCCATGGCCGGTGCGGTCGGCGGCGAAGGGCTCGGCTCCAAGGCCGTCACCTATGGATTCCAGCGCTTCGAGACGGAGTTCATGCTGGTCACGGTCGTGATCCTGGTCGCCCTGGTGAGCATTGTCCAGCTCCTGGGCGACGGGATCGTACGGCTCCTCGTCCGCCGCGGCCGCGCCGCGGCGTGACCTCACGGGAGCACGCTCCACCCCACGGCCCGCACTCCTTGTCCGGGCGTCGCACCACCTGAGAAAGAGGCACTTTTCGTGCGTAGGAACATCACCGCCACCGCAGCCGCCGCGGCCACCGCCGCCCTCGCCCTCGGGCTCACCGCCTGCGGAACCTCCTCCGACCCGGGCGCCTCCTCCGGCGCCGCGGCCGACGGCTCAGCCCCCCTGGTCGTCGCCGCCTCCCCCACCCCGCACGCCGACATCCTCGCCTTCGTGAAGGACGAGCTGGCGGAGAAGGAGGGGCTCACCCTGGAGATCAAGGAGTTCACCGACTACGTCCTGCCCAACACCGCCACCCAGCAGGGCCAGGTCGACGCGAACTTCTTCCAGCACAAGCCCTACCTGGACGACTTCAACGAGAAGAACGGCACCACCCTCGTCCCCGTGGCCGACGTGCACCTGGAGCCCCTCGGCCTCTACGCCGGGAAGGCCGGGGGCCTGGAGGACATCACCGCCGGGCAGACCGTCGCCGTCCCCAACGACACCACCAACGAGGGCCGCGCCCTGCACCTGCTGGCCGACAACGGCCTGATCACCCTCAAGGAGGGTGCCGGCACCGACGCCACACTGGCCGACATCGCGGACGCCAAGGGGCTGACGTTCAAGGAGCTGGAGGCCGCGACGCTGCCCCGTGCCCTGAACGACGTCGACGCAGCCGTCATCAACGGCAACTACGCCATCGAGGCCGACCTCCGGCCCGCCCGGGACGCCCTGGTCCTGGAGAAGGCCGAGGGCAACCCCTACGCCAACCTCCTCGCGGTCAAGAAGGGCGACGAGGACGACCCGCGCGTGGCGAAGCTGGTGCGGCTGCTGCAGTCCGCCGAGGTGGCCGACTTCATCGAGGACGAGTACCAGGGCTCGGTCGTCGCGGCCTTCGGCCCCGCCGAGTAGCCCTCCCGGCCGACCGCCCGACGACGGCCCCGCGCACCTGGGGTGCGCGGGGCCGCGTCGCGCTGGGCACCCGGCCATGCACGGCCCGCACCCGATGTTGCATGCTGTGCCTTTGCGGCTACGACGCCCGCACGCGACCCACCCCGCACCACGGCGAGCAGACGAGCAACGAGCAACGAGCAACGACCCCACGGCGGTCACGGCATGGAGCAGCGCATGACTCACACCTTCCCGGACGTGTCCATCAGCACGGAGCGGTTGGTGCTGCGCCCCTACGAGGACGCCGACATCCCGGCGCACACCGAGATGATGAACGACGAGATGACCACCGCCTGGACCTCGGCACCGCACCCCTACACCACCCGGGACGCCCGGGACTGGGTGCACCGCCGGGCGCCGGGGGAGCGCGCCTCGGGGCGAGGAATCGTCTTTGCGGTCACCGAGTTCCTCACCCAGCGGCTGGTCGGCTGCGTGGCGCTGAAGAACACCGACTGGCGCACCCGCGCCACCGAGGTCTCCTATGTGACCGCCCCCTGGGCCCGCGGCGAGGGCTATGCCACCGAGTCCGTGCTCGGCGTCGCGCAGTGGCTCTTCCGGGACCGGCGCTTCGAGCGGATGGAGCTGCGCACCGCGGCCGACAACACCGCCGCGCAGCAGGTGGCCCAGAAGACCGGCTGCCTCAGCGAGGGAGTCCTGCGCAACGCCTGGACCGTACGCGCCCCCGGCCCGGACGGGGGCTGGAGCGAACTCCGCACCGACCTCATCGTGTGGAGCCTGCTCCCCGAGGACCTGGAGGCCGACCGCCTGGCCGAGGCGGGCTACGCCTCCGGCGCCGACTGGAGCTGAGCCCCCCGCGGCCGCACGGCCCCGCCCGTCCCCGGGGCGCCCCCACCCGCACCGCGCCCGGCGCCCCGCATCCGGGGACCGCGCTCGCGGCGGACCGGTACGCTGCACCCAGCGGAACTCCCCTGCGCCTCACGCACGCCCCCGACCTGCAACAACTCCAGGAGACTGACGAGATGGCCGACCGGGTCACGGTGATCGGGTGGGACGGTTCGCCCCTGACCCGTGCTGCCACCTCCGCGCTCTCCGCCGCCACCCTCGTGGCCGGCGCCGCCCACCACCTCGCCCTGCCCGAGGTCCCCGCCGGGGCCGAGCGCATCCGCCTCGGCAGCCTCGACCTCGCCGCCCGGCGGATCGCCGGGCACCGCGGCAGCGCCGTGGTCCTCGCCGACGGCGATCCGGGGTTCTTCGGCGTGGTGCGGACCCTGCGCGCCCCCGAGCACGGCCTGGAGGTCGAGGTGGTCCCCGCCGTCTCCTCGGTGGCCGCGGCGTTCGCCCGGGCCGGGATGCCCTGGGACGACGCCCGGATCGTCGTCGCGCACCGGCGCACCCTGCGCCGCGCGGTCAACGTCTGCCGGGCGCACGGCAAGGTCGCGGTCCTGACCTCGCCCGGCGCGGGCCCGGCCGAACTCGCCCTGCTGCTCGACGGGGTGCACCGCACCTTCGTGATCTGCGAGGAACTCGGCACCGACCGGGAGCAGGTCACCGTGCTCACCTCCGACAAGGCCGCCGACCACGTCTGGCGCGACCCCAACGTGGTCATCGTCGTCGGGGGAGCCCCGCCCTCCGCGGGGCCCGTGCCCACCGGCTGGATCGCCGGCCACGAGGCGGGGTACCCGCCGCCGCGGCGGGGCTGGGCCCTCCCGCCCGCCGAGCCGGGACCCGGCCCGGCGGACGAGGGCGAGTCCCCGGCACTGCGCGCCGCCCAACTGGCCCGCCTGGGGCCCCGGACCGGCGACCTCGTCTGGGACATCGGCAGCGGCGGCGGCGCACTGGCCGCCGAGGCCGCGGGCTTCGGCGCCGCGGTCATCGCCGTCGACGCCGACCCCGCGGCCTGCGGGCGCACCGAGGCCGAGGCCCGGCGCCTCGGTGTCCGGGTGCAGGTCGTGCAGGGCCGGGCCCCCCAGGTGCTGGAGCGTCTGCCGGAACCGGACGTCGTGCGCATCGGGGGCGGCGGGGCCGTCGTCGTCACCGCCGTCGCCGACCGCCGCCCCCAGCGGATCGTCACCCACGCCTCCACCCGCGACCGCGCCGAGGCCGTGGGCGCCGCGCTCGCCGCGGGGGGCTACGAGGTCGAGTGCACCCTCCTCCAGTCCGTCGAACTCGACCCGGGCGACTGGACCGAGAAGGATCGCGCCGTCGTCTTCCTGCTCTGCGGGCGGCACCCCGATCCCTCCGACTCCCGTCCCGGCGCCACGGGCGCGTAGCGCTCCTCACACCTCGGGCCCGAACCCCCTTCGGGGGTCTTCGCGCGGTAGGCTGGCCGATCGTTGTACCGCAGGCGGGCGTTCTTCGATTTGTTCTTCAATGCCCGGAAAAGGGAGTCGCTTTGGCTCCCGTTTGTGGTATGTCGGAACCGGGGGGACGCGCGACGTGGCGCAGCCCACAGCGGACCGTGGCGGATCGCGCCGCCGCGGTGCCGGTCGACGGCGACCGAGCATGGGGTCGGGAGTCGATCGTGCCGCGCGGCGCACATGCTCGTTAGGTGTTCACGGGCGTCGGGTGTGCCGGTCGGACGCCCCGGGTGATGGGCGAAGGAGCAGAACCGATGGGCGAGGGGTACGCATGACCGACACCGGCCAGGTCCCGGGCGAGGGGCTGCCGGAGGGCGCAGGCACGGTGGAGCAGCCGGGCGTCCCCGCCCCCGGCGCCTACCCCTACCTCGAACCCTCCGCGCAGCCATCAGAGGAAGACGACCTCCTGCTCATGCCGGGCGCCCAGGGCGCGTGGAGCGAGCACTCCGCCGCGGCGCCCGCTCCCGCGCCGGCGCACGCACCCGTCGCCGAGCAGTACGCAACCGCGACGGCTCCCGTTCAGCAGCCCCACCACCCGGCGCCCGCCGAGGCCACGCACGGCGGCGGGTACGCCCCGGCTCCCCGCAGCGCCGCACACGGCCACGCCCCGGCCGCCGCCGACGGGCAGGCGCCGGGCGCCCCGCAGTCCGCCGGGACGGCTGCCGCACCCGCGGCCGGGGGCTCGCCGCAGCAGCTCCCGCCCGAGCAGTCCACCATCCCGGGGCACGCCCACCCCGGGCCCGGGGCGGATGCTTCCCAGGGCGGCGGAACCGCCTCCCTGGCGGGTGCCTTCCCTCCCGGGGCGGACGCCGCCCCGCAGGCGCCGCACCCGGCGCCCGCCCTGCCCGACGACGACGCCCACGAGCCCGGCGCCCACGAGACGGGAGGCCGGGACTCCGGCGCGGTCGACCTCGGGGCCGTGCGCACCCCCGCGGCCGCCACCACCGCCATGCCGACGCCGCCGCCCGCACGCCGCCCCCTGCACATGGGACCCCCGATGCCCGAGGCCACCAACTCCGTCGTGCGCTCCCTTGCCGACCGCGGCCCCGCGGGCACCACCCCGCCGCACCCGTTCGTCGTGCAGGCGGGCGCTCCCGCCCCGCAGGGCACCGGCGTCGAGTACCTGGACGTTCCCCGCGAGGGGACGGCCGGTGCGGGGCTGCCCGCACCCCAGTTCGCGGAGATCCCGCCACAGGCCGGGGCTCCTTGGGACCCCCAGCCGCCGCAGCCGCTCACGGCTCCGGAAACGGCCGCCGCGCCCTCCGCCCCGGAGAACGCCGCCGCGCCGGAGGCGCCGGGCGCTGCAGCGGGGCCCGAGGCACCCGCCGGGCAGGCGGCGCCCGCCCCGGCCGCCCCCGCCGGGAGCGTGGCGCTGCCCGAGGAGCAGGCTCCCGAGTCCGTGACGCCGCAGGCGGAGCCCGCCCCTGCCGGGGCATCGCCGGCCCCTGTGGCCGGAGACCCGGCGGAGGAGGAGCCCGCTCCCGTCGCCGTCGAGCCGGTGGCCGCTCCCGAGGCGGTCGGTGCCCAGGCGGTTGCCGAGGCCGCCGGTGCCCAGGCGGTGGTGGTGGCCGGTCCGGTGGCGGCCGACGGGGGAGAGGATGGCGCGGCGCCCGTCGCCGCCGAGACGCCGGGCCCCGGTCCGGTCCTCGCCGAGACTCCGGCCGAGACCCCGGCCGAGACCCCGGGCCCGGTCGCAACCGAGGCCGAGACCCCGGCTGCGGCCGAGGCGCCCGAGGAGGCTCCGGCCGGAGACCCGGCGGAGGAGGAGCCCGCTCCTGTCCCCGTCGAGCCGGTGGCCGCTCCCGAGGCGGTCGGTGCCCAGGCGGTTGCCGAGGCCGCCGGTGCCCAGGCGGTGGTGGTGGCCGGTCCGGTGGCGGCCGACGGGGGAGAGGATGGCGCGGCGCCCGTCGCCGCCCAGGCGGCGGTCCCGGCCGAGGCCCCCGCCGAGACCCCGGGCCCGGTCGCACCCCAGGCCGAAGCCCCGGCAGCGATCACGGCTCCCACGGCAGACGCCCCCGTCGGCGCCGAGCCGGTCCTCGTCGGCGCTCCCGCTCCGGTGGACACCGAGCCGGCCCCCGCCGCCGCCCCCGCCCCCGCCCCCGCCGACGCCGGGCCCGCCCCCGCCGACGCTCCGGTCGACGCCGCCCCCGCCGACGCCCTGCCCCCCGCCCCGGACACCGTGCCCGACGCCGCCCCCGCCGACGGCGCCCCGCCCGCGCCCGCCACGGAGCCCGCCGCCCCCGAGCAGCCCCCGGCGCCCGCGGCCGACACCGCCCACGAGGCTGCCGCACCCCCCGAGCAGCCCGCGGCCCCCGCGGGCCCGCCCGCACCCGGATACGACGAGGCCGAGCGCGAGGCGGTCCTGCGCGTGATGCGCGAGCGCCGGGACATCCGCAACGGCTTCCGCAGCGACCCGATTCCCCACGACGTCCTGCTGCGCGTGCTGGAGGCCGCCCACACCGCGCCCAGCGTCGGGCACTCCCAGCCCTGGGACTTCGTCGTCATCCGCTCCGCGGAGACCCGGCGCACCATGCACGAGCTCGCCCAGCGGCAGCGCGAGGCGTACGCCTCCACGCTGCCCAAGGGCCGCGCCAAGCAGTTCAAGGAACTGAAGATCGAGGCCATCCTCGACACCCCGGTCAACATCGTGGTCACCGCCGACCCCACCCGGGGCGGCCGCCACACCCTGGGGCGGCACACCCAGCCGCAGATGGCGCCCTACTCCTCGGCGCTCGCCGTCGAGAACCTCTGGCTCGCCGCCCGTGCCGAGGGCCTCGGCGTCGGCTGGGTGTCCTTCTTCGACGAGCGCGAGATGGTCCGCACGCTCGGCCTTCCGGAGCACCTGGAGGTCGTCGCCTACCTCTGCGTGGGGTACGTCGACGCGTTCCCCGCAGAACCCGAACTGATGCAGGCGGGCTGGTCCAAGCGCCGCCCGCTGTCGTGGGTCGTCCACGAGGAGACCTACGGCCGACGGGCACTGCCCGGAGAGGAGCCCCACGACCTGCTCCAGGAGACCGTCGCCACGATCAGGCCGCTGGACGCCAAGGCGCTCGGCGAGGCATGGGAGCGGCAGAAGCGCATGACCAAGCCGGCCGGTGCCCTCGGCATGCTGGAGATCATCTCCGCACAGCTGAGCGGCCTGTCCCGGATGTGCCCGCCGCCCGTGCCCGAGCCCGCCGCCGTCGCGATCTTCGCGGGCGACCACGGGGTGCACGCCCAGGGCGTCACCGCCTGGCCCCAGGAGGTGACCGGCCAGATGGTCGCCAACTTCCTCGGCGGGGGAGCGGTGTGCAACGCCTTCGCGGGCCAGGTGGGCGCCGAGGTGTGCGTCGTGGACGTCGGCGTGGCCGCCGACCTCCCCGCCACCCCGGGCCTGCTGCCGCGCAAGGTGCGCCCGGGCACCGCCGACTTCACCACGGGCCCGGCGCTCACCCGCGAGGACGTGCTCGCCGCCGTCGAGGTGGGGATCGAGACCGCCCGGGACCTCGTGGCCGCAGGGAACAAGGCCCTGCTCACCGGGGAGATGGGCATCGCCAACACCACCTCCTCCGCCGCCCTGATCTCCGTCTACACCGGCGCCGACCCCGCCGAGGTCACCGGGCGCGGAACCGGCATCAACGACGAGATGCACGCCCGGAAGGTGGACGTCGTCCGCCGGGCCCTGGAACTCCACCGGCCCGACCCGGCCGACCCGGTGGGCGTCCTCGCCGCCCTCGGCGGCCTGGAGCACTGCGCCCTCGTCGGCCTCATCCTGGGCGGCGCCTCCCTGCGCACGCCGGTCATCCTGGACGGTGTGAGCACCGGAGCGGCGGCCCTGGTCGCCCGGGCCATCGCCCCGGAGTCCCTGGCGGCGTGCATCGCGGGCCACCGCAGCGCGGAGCCCGGCCATGTGGCGGCCCTCGGCAAGCTCGGCCTGCGCCCGCTGGTGGACCTGGACCTCCGGCTCGGCGAGGGCACCGGCGCGCTGCTCGCCCTGCCCCTCGTGCAGAGCGCGGCCCGCGCCATGCACGAGGTGGCCACCTTCGACTCCGCAGGAGTCTCGGAGAAGTAGCCGCACCGCACCGGGCCCGGGCCCCCGCCGCACGGTGGGGCCCCGGGCCCGGTGCCCGGCCCGCAACGGGGCCCGTACCCTGGTCACCGGTGCCCCGCCCGGCGGCGGAGCCCGCCCCGGCCCACCAGCCGCTCCACCGCCGCAGCGGCCCCGTCCCCCGCACCACCCGCACGAGGAGCCGCACCGCCATGCCCGAGCCCGCCGAGCATCCCGCGTACCCTGTCGGACTCCGCCTGTCCGGGCGCCGAGTCGTCGTCCTCGGCGGCGGCCAGGTGGCCCAGCGGCGCCTGCCCGCCCTGGTCGCGGCCGGTGCCCTCGTCACCCTGGTCTCCCCCTCGGCGACCCCGTCCGTGGAGGCCATGGCCGACGCCGGCGAGATCACCTGGCTCCGGCGGCGCTACGAGGACGGCGACATCGGCGACGCCTGGTACGCCCTGGTCGCCACCAGCGACCCGGAGGCCAACGAGCGTGCCTCCGCGGAGGCCGAGCGGACCAAGACCTGGTGCGTCCGCAGCGACGACGCCGAGGCCGCCACCGCCTGGACGCCCGCCACCGGGCGCAGCGAGGGCGTCACCGTCGCCGTGCTCACCGGTCGCGACCCGCGCCGCTCCGCGGCGGTGCGGGACGCCGTCGTCGAGGGGCTCAGGGACGGCACCCTGGCCGCCCCGCACCGGCGCACCCGGGAGCCCTTCGTCGCACTCGTCGGCGGCGGACCGGGCGACCCCGACCTGATCACCGTCCGCGGGCGGCGGCTGCTCGCCGAGGCCGACGTCGTGATCGCGGACCGCCTCGGCCCGCGCGACCTCCTCGACGAACTCCCCCCGCACGTCGAGGTCATCGACGCGGCCAAGATCCCCTACGGCCGCTTCATGGCCCAGGAGGCCATCAACAACGCCCTGGTCGAGCACGCCAGGGCGGGCAGGTCCGTCGTACGGCTCAAGGGCGGCGACCCCTACGTCTTCGGCCGCGGCATGGAGGAGGCGCAGGCGCTCGCCGAGGCCGGCATCCCCTGCACCGTGGTCCCCGGCATCTCCAGCTCCATCTCGGTGCCCTCGGCCGCCGGGATCCCCGTCACCCACCGGGGCGTCGCCCACGAGTTCACCGTGGTCAGCGGGCACGTGGCCCCCGACGACCCGCGCTCCCTGGTCGACTGGGCCGCCCTCGCCAGGCTGACCGGCACCCTGGTCGTCCTCATGGGGGTCGACAAGATCGGCGCCATCGCCGCGGCCCTGGTCGCCCACGGGCGGCCGCCGGAGACCCGGGTCGCCCTCGTCCAGGAGGGCACCACGGCCGCCCAGCGCCGCGTGGACGCCACCCTGGGCACCGTGGCCGAGGCCGTCCGCGCCCACGAGGTGCGCCCGCCCGCCGTCATCGTCATCGGGGACGTCGTCGGCGTCGGCAGCTCCGTCCGCGGCTGAGCCCGCCCCGGCGGACCGGCACCCCCTCGCACCGCACCACCGGAAGGCAGGCACCCGTGGCCGACGTCCTCACCGTCGACGATCCGGACGACCCCCGTCTGTCCGACTACACCGGACTCACCGACGTCGAACTCCGCCGTCGGCGCGAGCCGGCCGAGGGCCTGTTCATCGCCGAGGGCGAGAAGGTCCTCCGGCGCGCCCTGCAGGCCGGCTACCCGATGCGCTCGCTGCTGCTGTCCGCCAAGTGGCTCGACGCCCTGGCCGATGTGGTCGAGGAGGCGGACGCCCCCGTCTACCTCGTCGACCCCACCCTCGCCGAGCAGGTCACCGGCTACCACGTGCACCGCGGGGCCCTGGCCTCCATGCAGCGCAGGCCCCTGCCCGACGCCGCGGAACTGCTGGCCGCGGCGCGCCGGGTGGCGGTGCTGGAGTCGGTCAACGACCACACCAACATCGGCGCGATCTTCCGCAGCGCCGCGGCACTCGGAATGGACGCCGTGCTGCTCTCTCCCGACTGCGCCGACCCGCTCTACCGCAGGTCCGTGAAGGTCTCCATGGGCGCGGTGTTCTCCGTGCCCTACGCGCGGCTCACCCCGTGGCCCCAGGGACTGGCGGCCCTGCGGGAGTCGGGCTGCCGCCTCCTCGCCCTCACCCCGGACGGGGAGGCGGTCCCGCTGGACGAGGCGGCGCCCCACCGGCTGGAGCGGGTGGCCCTGATGCTGGGCGCGGAGGGCAGCGGACTGTCGCCCGAGGCGCTCGCGGCGGCCGACACCCGGGTGCGCATCCCGATGGCGCACGGAGTGGACTCGCTCAACGTGGGGGCCGCGGCCGCGGTCGCCTTCTACGCCGTGACCGCGGGCCGCTCCGGCGCCTGAGCGGTCCGGCGGGGACGGTGCCGGCCGGCACCCGGCCGGCGCCCCCGCGGGTCAGAGCTTCTGCGCCGCCGCGATGCCCAGGGCCACGATCAGCGTCACCACGAAGAAGACCACGATCCGCTGCCGCAGCAGCCGCGGGTTCGCGGGCCTGAGCCCCGTCGAGGTCGTGCGCACGCCGGGACGGGTGCCGCCCCGCCGCCCGGTGGTGGACGCGCCGCCGCCGGTCCGCGGCGGCCCCGGCCGGCGCCGCGTGCCGCCGGTCGGGTGGCCGGTGGAGTGCGGCCGCGGCACCGAGGACCCCCCGGTGCGCCGCTCCACGTGCTCACTGCGCTCGGTGTAGCGCGCGGTGGGCCGGCTGAGCTCCATCCGCTCCCGGTCCCGCTCGCGGGGGGCGGGCTGCCGTGCGTCGTGCAGGCCCTGGGCCTCCCGGGCGGCGATCTCCTTGAGCCGCATGGACAGCTGGAGGGTGCTGGGCCGCTCCTCCGGGGCCTTCGCCAGGCACGCCGCCACCAGGGGGGCCAGCGCGTCGTGCACCCCGTCCAGGTGCGGCTCCTCGTGCACCACCCGGTACAGCATCACCTCGGAACTCCCGTGGCCGAAGGGGGAGTCCCCCATCGCCGCGTAGGCCAGGGTCGCACCGAGCGCGAAGACGTCCGTGGCGGGTGTGACCGCCGCGCCCCGCACCTGCTCGGGCGCGAGGAAGCCCGGCGAGCCCACGGCCGTGCCGACGTGGGTGAGGGTGCTCGCACCCGTCGCCCAGGCGATGCCGAAGTCGATGATGCGCGGCCCCTTCGGGGACAGCAGGATGTTCGAGGGCTTCAGGTCGCGGTGCACCACACCGGCCTCGTGGACGGCGACCAGCCCCTCCGAGAGGGCGGCACCGACGGCGGCGGTGTCGGCGGCCCGCAGCGGGCCCTCCTCGGCGACCTTGTCGTGCAGCGAGGGGCCCGGCACGTACTGGGTGGCGAACCAGGGGCGGTCCGCCTCCAGGTCCGCCGCGACCAGCCGGGCCGTGCAGCCGCCGCGGATCCGCCTGGCGGCGGACACCTCCCGGGCGAACCGCGAGCGGAACTCCTGGTCCTCCGCGAGGTCCGGCCGGATCACCTTCAGCGCCACCCGCTGGCCCTTCCGGTCGGACCCCAGGTAGACGACACCCATCCCGCCGGCCCCAAGCCGCCGGTGCAGCCTGAACGAGCCGACGACACGCGGGTCCTCGCGCCGGAGCCGCATCATCGCCATCGTCCGTCCCCTACCTCGGTGGGAGGCCCCACCCCTGCTGCCCGGTCATCGGTCTGACGGGCCACAGCTTACGTATCCGTGCGGCGGGGCGCGCAGAGGCCGCGCCCTCGCGCACGGATCGATTGTCAGTGCCCGGTGGGAGAATTGAGCGGTGGTCAGGGGAGCGCGGATCCCGCTCCGCCTGGCCGTGCGAGATCTCAACGGTCCATCGCAGAAGGGGGATTGGATCGATGAAGGGCGATCGGGTGGAGATCGTGGTGGACGCGGGTGACACCACCCGCACCTACGAGGTGGTGGCGGCCCGGGCGGGCCGCAGGGTCGAGACGGCGGTCCGCAGAGGGGTGGTGGAAGTGAGCGAAGTCACCAGGTCGGGCACCGTGGTGCGGACGGCGCGGTTCATGGCCGCCCGGGTCCTGGCGCTGGTCGAGCAGCCCGTGCAGGTCGAGGGCCCCGCCCCCCTCCGGGATGACCCGGGGCAGCCGGGCCCCGGTCTCCACCCAGCGGAGTAGGACACGGCGCGGGGGGTCATCCTCCGGGAGGCCGGGCAAGCGGTACGCGGGCATGACGACCCCGGCCCCGGCCTTCCCTAGTGTGGTTTCCAAGCGGCGGGTGCAGCACTCGTCCCCCGAGGTCGGACACCCGCCGCTGCCGACACGAGGAACAGGAGAGGGACATGGCGGACACGACGTCGCGCACGTCGGACGCGGGGCTCGGCGTCCGCCCCTCCGGCACCCGCCACCCGCTGGTCGCGACGGCGATGGTGCTCCCTCTCGCGGCACTGCTCGTGGTCGCCTTCGGCGGCTGGGACGCGGTGGTCGTACAGGCGTCGTCCGTGGGCGTGATGCTGGGGCGCTGATCGGCGCCCCGGGCCCGGAAGAGCGGTCCGGGCCGGGGACATCGGGCCGACAGCCCCGTGGGGACGGGGGTGCGGCGGACGGCTGCGTTCGGCCGGCCGGCTGGGGAGCCGGCCGGCCGAACGCGCATGTGCCCCTGCGGCGGCCGGGGCACCCACCGGGGCGGATACGCTCGGCGCCGTGACCGCCGCCCTCGTCCGCAGCCTCTCCCGCCTCGCCCGTACGGCGGCCCATCCGGCCGCGCCCGCCTGCCCCGCCTGCGGATCGGCCGACGAGACCCTCGCCGACCGGCCCGACGGCACCGTGGTCCGCCACGGGGACGCGGTCGCCAAGGCCCACGCGCCGGGCACCGAGGCGGGTCCCCACACGGTGCGCCTGGCCGTCGCCGGGCACCCGGCGCTCGCCGGCATCCTGCTCGCGCCCCTGCCGGAGCGGGCCACCGGGCCGGCGGACCGGCCCCTGTCGGCCTGGCCCTACGGACGCCCCGTCGACCCGGCCGACCCCGGGGCCGCGCCCTGGGAGCAGGCCGCCGTCCTGCTCGCCCGGCTGCACCGGGTGGACCCGGGGGTGCTCCCGGGGCCGCTGCCGCCGATGCGCGGTCCCCTCAAGCTCGCCGCGGCCCTGGCGCGGATGGAGCGGGAGGCGGGCGGCCACCCCGCCGCGGCCGAGGTGCGCAGGGCGTGGCGGGGGCTGCCCGCGGCGGTCCGCGGCACAGGCCGCCCCGCTCCGGTGCCCGCCGCCCCCGGCGTCCTGTGCCACGGCGACCTCCACCTGGGGCAGCTGGTGCGCCACCCCGTGCCGGACGGCCCCTGGCTGCTGATCGACGTCGACGACCTGGGGCTCGGCGACCCGGCGTGGGACCTGGCCCGCCCGGCCGCCTGGTTCGCCGCGGGACTGCTCGCCCCCGACGTCTGGCAGCGCTTCCTCGGGGCCTACACCGCGGCCGGGGGACCGGCCGTCCCCGACCCCGCCGACCCCTGGCGCACCCTCGACGCGCCGGCCCGCGCCCTGACCGTGCAGACCGCGGCGCTCGCCCTGGCGCGGGCCGCGGCGGCGGGACGCGAGCCCGACGAGGTGGAGCGGGCGGTGCTGGACGCTTGTGCCCGAATCGGGACACTGGCACCCGAGTTGGAACGAGGCACCCCGTCGTAGGGTGAGGTCGGCGCCGACGCCGCCCGGACCGGGGCGCGGTGGCCGTTTTCCTTCCACACGAGGAGAGGCAGAGCAGACGATGCAGTGTCCCAAGTGCCATGCGGCGATGCACACCTACAACCGCAACGGCGTCCAGATCGAGCAGTGCAGCGGCTGCCGGGGGATATTCCTGGACTACGGGGAGCTGGAGGCGCTGACGCGTCTGGAGTCGCAGTGGGGGCAGCAGGCACCGCCGCCGCCCGCCCCCGGCGGCTACCCGGCGGCTCCCGCCCCCGCGGCACCGGCCTGGGGCGCCCCGCACCACGGCGGGCACCACAAGCACCACCGCAACCGCGGCTTCGGGCGGATGCTGTTCTCCTCCTGAGCGTTCCGGCCGCCGCACGGCGGCCGGACCACGACGAAGCCCCCGGCCGCAGGGCCGGGGGCTTTCGGGGCGGTGCGCGATACTGGGATTGAACCAGTGACCTCTTCCGTGTCAGGGAAGCGCTCTCCCGCTGAGCTAATCGCGCGGGACGACCTCCGGGGCGACCCGGGGGACCGTGTGGTGCGTGCGCGATACTGGGATTGAACCAGTGACCTCTTCCGTGTCAGGGAAGCGCTCTCCCGCTGAGCTAATCGCGCGGGTGTCCTTGCGGACCAGTGGACGATACTGGGATTGAACCAGTGACCTCTTCCGTGTCAGGGAAGCGCTCTCCCGCTGAGCTAATCGTCCGTGGAGGTGGAGACGGGATTTGAACCCGTGTAGACGGCTTTGCAGGCCGTTGCCTCGCCTCTCGGCCACTCCACCCGGAGTGCGGGGTCCGGGAAGATCCCGATCCCCCTTCTCGAGCGGACGACGAGATTCGAACTCGCGACCCTCACCTTGGCAAGGTGATGCTCTACCAACTGAGCCACGTCCGCCTGTCGTTTCCCGGTCCGCTTGCGCGTCCCGGCGACGTGTTGAACTCTAGCGGATTCCCGGGCCAGTACAAAAACGCGTTTGTGCAGCGTGCTGCCGTGTGTGCCCGTCGCCCCCGGTCACGGGCGGTGTCCGGCCCCCGCAGGGCCGCCCGTCCGCACCCCGGTCGGCGCCGGTCCTACACTCGCAGACGTGCACGACCTCGCTCCGCTGGCCCGCTTCGGCCCCCTCCTCGCCACCGACCTCAGGGACGTCACCAGCGACCCCGCGGCCCTCGACTCCTCGGGCTTCTGGGCCGTGGCCGCCGACTTCGAGGGCGGGCTGACCTGCGCGCGCTTCGGCGAGGTGCGGTCCGTGCCGGTCCCCGCCCCCGTCCCCGGGTGCTGGCGCGGCCCCGCGGCCGGGGAGTGGACCTCCTCGCTCGACCGCGCCGCCTACACCGCCGGAGTGCGCCGGATCCGGGCGCACATCGCGACGGGCGAGGTCTACCAGGCCAACCTGTGCCGGGTGCTGTCGGCCCCGCTGCCGGGGCCGGGCGCGGGGGACGTCGACGCGCTCGCCGCCCTGCTGGCGCGGGGCAACCCCGCCCCCTATGCAGGAACGATTCGGCTCCCGGCGCACGGAGTGGAGATCGCGAGCGCCTCCCCGGAACTCTTCCTGCGCCGCACCGGTCGCCTGGTGGAGTCCGGCCCGATCAAGGGCACCGGCCGCACCGCCGAGGACCTGCTGGAGAAGGACCACGCGGAGAACGTGATGATCGTGGACCTGGTCCGCAACGACCTCGGGCGCGTCTGCCGCACCGGGACCGTGACGGTGCCCGCGCTCTGCGCCGTGGAACCGCACCCGGGCCTGGTCCACCTGGTCTCCACGGTCCGGGGCGAACTCGCGCCCGGAGCCGGCTGGCCCGAGCTGCTGGCCGCGGCCTTCCCCCCGGGGTCCGTCACCGGAGCGCCCAAGTCCAGCGCCCTGAGGATCATCGACTCCCTGGAGACCGCGCCCCGGGGGCCCTACTGCGGCGGGATCGGCTGGGTCGACGCCGACCGGGGCACCGCCTCGCTCGCCGTCGGCATCCGCACCTTCTGGATCGACCGCGGCACACCGGGCGGTCCCCGCCTGTGCTTCGGCACCGGAGCGGGGATCACCTGGGGCTCCGACCCCGACCGGGAGTGGGAGGAGACCGAGCTGAAGGCCTCCCGGCTGCTCGCGATAGCGTCGGGTGCGTACCAGGCGAGCGGAAGGACTGCGGGATGAGGCTCTGGGTCAACGGTGGCCTCCGGGACGTCGAGGACGCCCGGGTGTCCGTGCTCGACCACGGCATGACCGTGGGCGACGGGATCTTCGAGACCGTCAAGGCGGTGCACGGGCGGCCCTTCGCCCTCACCCTCCACCTGGAGCGGCTCACCCGGTCCGCGCACGGGCTCGGCCTGCCCGAGCCCGACCACGACGAGATCCGGCACGCCTGCGCGGCGGTCCTGGACGCCAACCCGATGCCGCTCGGCCGCCTGCGCATCACCTACACCGGCGGCCTCTCCCCGCTCGGTTCGGACCGCGGCACCGACGGGCCCACCCTGGTGGTGGCCCTCGGCGCGACGGCGGAGCGCCCCGACACCACCGCCGCGGTCACCGTGCCCTGGACCCGCAACGAGCGCGGTGCCCTCGCCGGGCTGAAGACCACCTCCTACGCGGAGAACGTGGTCGCCCTCGCCCGCGCCCACGAGCAGGGCGCCTCCGAGGCGCTGTTCGCCAACACCGTCGGGCAGCTGTGCGAGGGCACCGGCTCCAACGTCTTCGTCGTACTCGACGGCGAGATCCACACCCCGCCCCTCGCCTCCGGCTGCCTGGCCGGCATCACCCGCGCCCTGGCCGCGGAGTGGACGGGCGCCCGCGAGACCGACCTGCCGATGGACGTCCTCCACCGGGCGCAGGAGGTGTTCCTCACCTCGACCCTCCGGGACGTGCAGGCCGTGGTCCGGATCGACGGCAGGGAGTCCGGGACGGCCCCCGGGCCCGTCACCGCCAAGGCCATGCGGATCTTCCGGGAGCGCGCGGCGGCCGACCCCGACCCGCGCTGACCCGGCGGCGGCTCGGCGGAAATCGGTGGTGTCGGGCGCCCCGGAGACAGGTAGAAACACCTCGATGACGACGACACTGCGGCCCACCGGGCCGATACGGCGGTCGGCGGGCGCGCTCGCCCGGGACTACGACGTGTGCGTGAACGGCAGACCCGTGGGCGCGGTCGCCCTGGCCGCCGAGCCCGGGCCCGGGCTCGTGGTCGGCCGCATCCTCGCGCTGCACATCGAGCCGCCCGACCGTGGCCGCGGCCGGGGCACCGTCGCGGCCCTCGCCGCCGAGGAGGTGCTGCGCGGCTGGGACTGCGCCGAGGTCCGCATCGCGGTCGGGGAGACAGCGGAGCCCGCCCTGCGGCTCGCGGGAGCGCTCGGCTACACCGCGCGCGCCCGCACGATGGCCAAGGGGACGGGCGGACCGCCGCCCGCCCTGCCCGACGGCGCCGAGGCCCGGCCCCTGGACCCGGCGGGCTACGACCGCTGGCGCGAGGCGGCGGTCGGCTCCTTCGCCAGGACCCTGGCCGCCCAGGGCTTCCCCGAGTCCGCGGCCCTCGCCCACTCCGAGCGGGCGCACGCCGGGCTCCTCCCCGAGGGCCTCGCCACCCCCGGGACCCGCATCCTGTACCTGTACGCCTCGGGGGAGCGGGTCGGCCGGATCTGGGTCGCCGAGCGCGACACCGGCCGGGGCGAGCGGGAGGCCTTCGTCTTCGACGTCGAGGTGGCGGAGCCGCACCGGGGCCGCGGACACGGCCGGACCCTGATGCTGCTCGCCGAGCGCACCGCGCGCGAGGCCGGTCTGGACCGCGTCGGGCTCAACGTCTTCGAGGGCAACACCCCGGCCCTGCGGCTCTACGAGTCCCTGGGGTACCGCACCACCCACCGCAACCTCGCCAAGCGGCTGCTCTGACCGGCCCGGCGGGCTGGTGCGGCCGGCGCGGCCCTGCGGAGCCGGCTGGCCCGCCGAGCTGCCCGATCAGGGGCGGGCGCGCCGGGACGCCCGCCGACGCCCGGCGGTGCCGGCCGGGGTGCTGACGCCGGAGCCCGCGGACACGGCGGTCGCCGGGCACGCGGCGGGGTGAGCCGCGGTAGCGACCGCTTCCGGCGGGCCCGGCCGGGTCCCTCGCGCTCGGCCCGTCCGCCCGGGAAGCCCCGGTGAACGGGGCGGCGGGCACGGACAGCCCCACCATGCGCCGATGCGCCGACGCGCAGGCCGAAGCAGTGCCGAGGACAGCTGCAGCGGCCCGCGCGTGGCCCCGGACGCGTACCCCTACGCCTCGGGCACCGCCGCCAGCAGCCGGTCGGCGATCTCCTCGATCCGTCCGCGCAGCCCTTCCTGGCTCACGCCGCCGTCCAGGCGCACCCCGTCGACGACATACGTCGGCGTCCCCGTGACGCCGAGCGCCTTCCCCTCGGCCTGGTCCGCGTCGACCACCAGGATGTGCCGCCCGTCGACCAGCGAGGTGTCGAACTCCTCCGCATCGAGGCCCAGCTCCCGCGCCAGCTCGACCAGCACCTCCTCGCCCCGACGCGACAGCTCCCCGGTGCGCGCGAGGAGCGCCTCCGCGTACTCCCGGCCCCGCCCCTGGACGGCCGCCTCCTCCGCCGCCTGCGCCGCGGCGAAGGCATGGCGGTTCTTCTCCAGGGGGAAGTGGCGCAGCCGCAGCTCGACCCGGTCGCCGTAGCGCTCGCGCAGGGCGCGGAGGTCGTCCTGCGCGCGGTGGCAGTCGGGGCACTGGAGGTCGCACCAGACGTCGACGACGACCGGGGGAGTGGAGGGGGAATCGCTCATGGCCCCAGTCTTCCACCCGCCCCGGGGCCGCCGCCCACCGCCCGCGGAACCGGCCGGGGTACATCCGCGCACGTCGCCGCGGGACCTGAGGAGGAGAACACCCCGGAGTTCTCCCTGAGCCGGGCCCGCACCGTGGCCCCGGGCCCCGCCGACGGTGCAGGATGGAAAGGGACGACACCGACACCCGTCGTCCCGCCGACCCTGGAGGACCGGATGCTTGCCGAGACCATCTGCTCCGCGGTGGCCGCGGCCGGCCTGGGCATCGCCGCGGTGACGGCGTACCGCAGGCGCTTCCTCGCCGCCGCCCGTATCGCCGCCTACTCCCTCGTCCCCCTCGGCCTGGTGCTCACCGGTGCGGTCGAGTGGGCCGTCGACACGGCCTTCAGCCCCTCCGCCTGGGTGGGCTTCGGCCTGCTCGGCGGCGCGTGGCTGCTCTTCGCCGCCACCCGCGTGACCGAGCGGAGGCGCGCCGCGAAGGCGGTGCCCCCGGCGGCCGAGCCCGCCCCGCGCGGCGGGGCCGTGGCGCCGGGCGCCACGACGCCGTCCCTCGGGTCCGGCGGGGAGACGCGCGGCCGCCCCCGGAGGAAGGAGACCGCCGAGGACGACTTCAGCGACATCGAGGCGATCCTCAAGAAGCACGGCATCTGACGCCCCTCGCCGCGACACGCGGCGGCCGTCCCGGCGCGGCCGCCGGGGTGCGGCCATGTGCGCGAAGGGACACGGGATCTGATGAACTCCCGTGCTCCAGGGCGGGGTTGGTGCTCCGCGGCCCCCGGGCTGCGTCATGATCTCTACGAGATGCTCGAAACCTCACGGGGCCAGTCCCCCGCACCGACCCGGGAGCCGCGAGGCTGTCTGTTCGCCCTCTCCCAGCCCCCCCTGATGATCTTCCTCGCGGTGATCGGGGTCCTGCTGCTGCTGGCGGCGCTCCACGACCTGTTCCTGCTGTGAGCGGCGGCCCGGCCGTCAGCCCGCGGCCTCCCGGCGGCGCGCCCGGTACGCCGCCACGTGCAGCCTGTTGCCGCAGGTGCGGCTGTCGCAGTAGCGGCGCGAGCGGTTGCGGGACAGGTCCACGAAGGCCCGCCCGCAGCCGGGCGCCTCGCAGCGGCGCAGCCGCTCCTTCTCGCCGGCCACCACGATGAAGGCGAGCGCCATCCCGCAGTCGGCGGCGAGGTGGTCGGCCACGGAGGCGCCGGGTGCGAAGTAGTGCACATGCCAGTCGTAGCCGTCGTGGTCGGTGAGCTGGGGGGTGGTGCCCGCCGCGGCCACCAGCTCGTTGATCAGCCCGGCCGCGCTCCGGCTGTCCGGTGCCGCGAAGACCTCCGCGAAGCGGTCCCTGATCCCCTGCACCGCCCTCAGGTCGCGGGGGCCCAGCCGGTCCACACCGCTGACGTTGTGCCGGCGGACGAACTCCTCGAGCGCCGCGATGTCCGCGAGTCCGTCCTCGCGGTCGTCTTCGGGCGCGGTGTTCACCAGATCGACGACCGCGTCGAGGGCGACGCGGGTGTCGTGGGGAATCAGCACGTTTCGCTCCCTGGGCTGCCGCGGGCCGGTGCCCGCCGAATTGCGCCGACTCTAGCGGTTCGTGCCCGGACGGCATTCGGCGCCGTCGCCACGGAATCCACCGCGGCGACGGCGCCGAATGCCTCCGCAGGGGAGGATCCGCGCGGCGCCGTCTCCCCGAGACGGACGGCGCCGGGCGGCTCTTACGCCTGGCTCAGTTCTCGGCCAGGATGTGCGAGAGCTCCGTGTCGAGATCGAAATGCCGGTGCTCGGTGCCGGGAGGCACCGCGGCGTCGGTCCGCTTCAGGAACGATTCGAGGGCCCGCGCCGGGGCCTCGAGGAGGGCTTCCCCTTCCGGGGAGCTCAGGGCGATGCAGACGACGCCCTGACCGTGGCTCCGGGACGGCCAGACACGGACGTCGCCGGTGCCGGTGGGCCTGTGGAGGCCCTCGGCGAGCAGGTCGCGGGCGAAGACCCATTCGACCGTCTCTTCGGCTCCGGTGTGGAAGGTGGCGTGCACGGCATAGGGATCGGCCGTGTCATACCGCAGGCCCGCGGGTACAGGCAGTGAGGACTCGCTCGATACAACGAGGCGCAGGTGCAGCTCGCAGCTGACCGTGGTGTTCATAAGCGCCAGGGCCTTTCGCTCAGTGTGCGCTCGGGGATTCGCACGTCGGCGAAATCGACATGCCACCTACGGTGCCGTTGTAAACCCCTCTGACCGTTTTGTGATGCCTCGCGTCCCTCGTACGGCGGTGGATTACCGTGCGCAATGCGTCCATCCTGGTGATCGGGTGCGATCCGGTAAGTTGGGCCCTATGCGAGCGGAGAGTGACGAGCGGGACGAGGGCGTCGCCATGACGGCGCGCCGCCCCGCGACGGGGGACGTGGCCACGGATGCGGCGTCGGCGCCCCAGGCGCCCGACGGGGAGGACGAGCGGCCGCTCGGCTCCCGGGCGCCGCACTTCATCAAGAGATCCAGGACCCTGCACATCAGCTGGCAGGTCGGCGTCTTCGTCGTCGGCCTCGCGGTCGTCTGCGCGGGCGCCGCCATGCTCGTGCTGCCGGGTCCCGGCTGGGTCGTGATCTTCGCCGGTATGGCGATCTGGGCGACCGAGTTCGTCTGGGCGCAGCTCGTGCTGCGCTGGACCAAGCGGAAGGTCACCGAGGCCGCCCAGCGCGCCCTGGACCCCCGGGTCAGGCGCCGCAACATCACCCTGACCGTGGTCGGCCTGGTGATCGCGGGCGGCCTGTGCGGCTTCTACCTGTGGAAGTTCGGCCTCGTCCTGCCGTGGCGGATCGAAAGCTGATCCCCGCGCGGCCGGCGGTCGGTCCGGCGGTGGTGCAGGGGCCCCTCTGACATGGGGTAATGTGTGCCGTGCGCCCGGGCGATTAGCTCAGCGGGAGAGCGCTTCGTTCACACCGAAGAGGTCACTGGTTCGATCCCAGTATCGCCCACCGGACCGAGGGCCCCGAGGACATCCGTCCCCGGGGCCCTCGGCGTTCAGCGCATCCGGCCGATGCCGTCCCGCATCCTGCGGAGCTCGCGCAGCCGCTGCTCGTAGGTGGCGCCCACCCCGAGCAGCAGCGCCCCCGCGAGCGCCGGAGGCAGCCACCGGGGGAGCGCCCCGACCGCCTGCACCACGTACGGCGCCAGCTCGTGCACGCCCAGCACCACCAGGACCCCGCCTCCGACGAGCAGCGGCGCCTGCAGCCGGCGGTGTGCGCCCACCAGGGTCACGACCAGGGCGGCCGAGCCCAGCAGCAGCGGACGGGTCCCCTGCCCGTCCACCAGCGCCCACAGCAGCCCGGGGACCGCCGTCGCGGCCAGACCCGGCCCGTAGGCCCGCCAGGAGGAGGTCCCCGGGTCGCGCCGCCTGCGCAGAGCGCCCACCACCAGCGCCGCCACGGTCACCGGAAGCGTGTAGGGCTCCGGAGCCGTCGCCCCGGCCGCGAACAGCCGCACCCAGGTGGCCACCAGGAACAGGCCGGCGGCCAGGTGCGCCGCGGCCGGGCGCCGCTCGGGGCGGAGCGCCGCCGCCGCCGCGACCACCCCGCACAGGGCGAGCACCAGGGACGCCCACGCGGCGTCCCCCGAGGCGGCCAGCACCGCCGCGGCCCCGGCCGGCACGGAGGCGAGCTCGACCGGCAGGGCCGCCGGGTGCCGCCCCAGGCGCCCGCCGACCCCGGCGGCGGCCGCGGGCACGGCCAGCAGCACCAGCGCGGCCTGGTGCGCGGGGAGCCCGGACGCCCCGGCGGCGGCCCCGGCCAGCCCGGTCGCCGCCAGTACCGCCGCCGCACCGAGCGCCGCGGGCCGTACCGTCCCGGCCGACCGGCGCGCCGCCACCGCCAGGGCCGCGGTCAGCACCCCGAGCACCGCGAACGTGGCGGTCCGGGTCGCGAGCGCCAGCGCGACCGCGCTCACCGCGGACCCCGCCGCGCACAGCAGCGCCGCCACGGCCGGGACGCCCTCCCCGGCGTCGTGCCGCGGCCCGGACGGCACCGGGCGGCTCCGTGCACCGGCGGCCAGTGCCCCGAGGGCCACCGCGGTCTGCCAGCAGACGGCGGCCGGGTACGGGGCGTCGACCGCCCAGGGCAGGACCGCCAGGGCCGCCCACCCGAGCACCAGGGCCACCGCCGCGGCCGCCCCCCGCCAGGGCCCGGTCACCGCGGGGCGCAGCGCGGGGAGCGCCCGGGGGCGCAGGGCGAGCAGCGCCGGGAGCACCGCCGCGCCCGCGAGGACCACGGGTACCGAGAGCGGCGCGCCCGGCGCCGGCAGCCCGGGCAGCGCCTCGCGGACCGTGGCGGGCGCGCCCTCCCAGATCGCGCCGACCCGGCCCGCCGGCCCCGCCAGGGCCACCGCGAGCGCGGTGGCCGCGGCGGGCACCGCCAGGGCGTGCACCGCCGCCGAGGCCCAGCAGGCGCCCCGCAGCACGCCCGGCGGCAGCGGGGGCCGCGCCGAGACGGCGAGCACCGCCGCGCACAGCAGGTACCCCGGCGCGCCCCAGCCCTCGGGGACCCCGGCGCGAACCACCCCGCCCACCGCGGCCACGACCGCCAGGGCGGACGCGGCGGAGGCCGGGACGGCCGCCGACGGGGCCCGCCAGGCCGCGAGGAGGCCCGTCGCGGCCACCGCGAGCAGCAGCGGACCGGCGGCCGCCGCGTCCGCGGGGGTGTCCGCGGTGAGCGAGCGCCGCAGACCCTCCGCCAGCGCGCCCGCGCCGGCGAGGGCCGCGGCGGCCCCGGCGAAGCCCCGCACCGCACCCGGTCGCGCCCGCAGGGCCGCGGCGGTGCCCCCCGCGGCGGTCAGCAGCAGGGCCCAGCCCGGTTCCGGTGCGCCCGGTGCGCCGGAGAGCGCCCACAGCGGGAGCGCGGGCTGCGCGACGCACACCGCGGCCGGCAGCGGGGCGCGCAGCGCGGGAAGCAGCAGCCCCTGCGCCGTCCACACGCCGGCGAGCAGCGCGCAGGCGCACGCCGTCGCCGCCACCGGGTCCGCTCCCGGGAACACCACCCGGTACACGGCGTAGGCGTCGAGCGCCGTGAGCACCAGGGCCACCGCGCAGACCGCCTCCGCGGTCGCGGGCAGGCCCCGGCGCAGCAGCGGCAGCGGTGCCCCGAGCGCCGCCAGGGTCACGGCGCCCAGCACGGCGGAGCGTCCGCCGATGCCGAGGCTGCCCCAGCCGAGCAGGGTGAAGGCGATCGCCGCGACGGCCAGCAGCGTTCCGCCGAGGGCGAGCAGCACGTTGCGCACCCCGGGAGGCGACGCCTCGGCGCGGGGCGGCGCGGCGGCCGCCGCCGGAGCGGGCGGCACGGCTGCCCCGGCCGGCGGAGCCGCCGCGGCGAGCAGCCAGGCGCGGCGGGTCAGCAACTGCGAGCGCCGGGCGTCCAGTCGGCGCAGCTCGGCGTCGACGAGCGCCAGTTCCTCGGCGGGCGGCGGCGGGATCTCCATGGCGGCAGTGTGGTGCCGGTCACGGTGCGGGGCATGGGGCCGGATACTCAGGTGCGCGTGAGTACCCGGGGCGGCGGCGACCGGGGTGCCCTCTCGGCGCCCCTGGCCGAGGCGGGGGGCAGGGCGCCGGAGGGACCCGGTCGTCCCCCGGCCTCTCCCGCGAGGTGGGGCCGGTCCGGGACCGGCGTGCCGGGCGCCCGGTGCCGGTGCGGCCCGGGGCGGCGCAGACTGGGGGCATGGACTGGTGCCGCTACCGCTTCCGCTGCGTCTGGGACCTGCCCGCTCCCCCGGACGCCGTCCACCGCGTCCTCGAACGGGGAGAGGACTATCCCCGGTGGTGGCCGCAGGTGCGCGAGGTCGTCCCGGTCGACGGGTCGTCAGCCAGGGTCACCTTCCGCTCGCTGCTCCCCTACGACCTGGTGGTCACGGTGCGGGCGCGGCGGCAGGACCGGGGTGCGGGTGTGCTGGAGGCCGCGCTGGAGGGCGACCTCGACGGCTGGTCGCGCTGGACGCTCCTGCCGCACGGCGGGGGCACCCGGGCCGTGTACGAGCAGGAGGTCGAGGTGCGCAGGCCCCTGATGCGGCGGCTGGCGGTACCGTGCCGCCCGCTGTTCCGCGCCAACCACGCCCTGATGATGCGCGCCGGGCGCAGGGGGCTGGCCGCCCGGCTGGCGGCGGTTTGAACCTGGGGCGCGGCGCACTGTATTGTTCAGTCCGTTCCCGGGCGATTAGCTCAGCGGGAGAGCGCTTCGTTCACACCGAAGAGGTCACTGGTTCGATCCCAGTATCGCCCACGGCAGCAGGCCGGTCCGTCGCAGACGGACCGGCCTCGCGCGTTCCCGGCCGCGGCGCTCAGGCGGCCGCCGCGGGCAGTTCCGGGCGCAGGGGCCAGGCCGGGTCGACCGGCTCGGGCTGGCCGCTGCGGGCGAACCACGCCTGGAGCCCCCGGGCCTGGGCCGCGTGCCACACGGCCTGCAGGGTGTGCAGTTCCGCCGCCGACAGGCGCTCCAGCCGTGCGGCGAACCGCCGGCCCACCGCCCTGACCACCTCCAGCGAGGCCAGGGCGTCCGCCGCCGCGTCGTGTGCGGCGCCGAGTTCCACCTCGTAGTGGGCGCACAGATCGGTCAGGGTGCGCCGCCCCTTGCGGTAGCGGTCCAGGTGCTTGTCGAGGACCCGGGGGTCGAGCACGCACAGCGGCGCGTTCTCCAGATAGCGGGTCAGCGACGAGGCCCGGTGCCGGCGCAACTCCCGGTCCAGCAGCGTCAGGTCGAAGGGTGCGTTCATGACCACCAGCGGCCGGGCGGCCGCGCACTGCTCGGCCAGCAGCCGCGCTATCTCCTCCATCACGGGGGACGGCCAGCGGCCGTTCCGGTGGAGGTGGTCCTCCGTCAGCCCGTGCACCGCGGTGGCCGCGGGGGGCACGGGCACCCCGGGGTCGACCAGCCAGCGCGTGGTGCGCGGCCGCCCCCCGGGCGTGTCCTGGACGACGACGGCGGCCGAAACGATCCGGTCCTCCTCGACGTCCACTCCGGTCGTCTCCGTGTCAAATGCGGCCAGCGGGCCGTCGAACCAGTACGTCATCCCCGAACTCCTCGCACGCGCCTGGCAGATGGCGACAACTCCTGCCCGAAGCGGTGATACCCGGACCGTTTGCGCCGTACGCCGGGCGGTGACAACACAGGTGACGGGGAGAGGAATTGCCATGGCGCTCGCCCAGCCCGAGCCGGGAGGGCCGCCGGCCCAGCGGTCCGCACCGGTGCGCGGTTCACTGGCCACCACCGCCTGCATGGAGACCCTCCAGGTGGGCTATCTGCACGCCGTCGCGGCCGCCGCCGGGTGCTCGCTGTCCCAGCCGTTCCCGGACAACGGGATCGACTGGCACGTCAGCCACGGATCGCCCGGGCACGCCGTGGACGACGAGGTCACCATCAAGGTGCAGTTGAAGGCCACGTACCAGCTGGCACCCCGGCCGCCCGGGCCGTCGTTCTCCTTCACCCTCGACAACGACCACCTGGCGAAGCTCGCCCGCACCCCGGTGGCCGTCCACAAGATCCTCGTCGTGATGATCGTCCCCAGGGACCGGGAGGACTGGCTGCGTGCCGGGCACGACCGCCTCGACCTGCGCCACTGCTGCTACTGGACCAACCTCGCCGGCCATCCGGTGACGGGCAGCCGGCGCACCACGGTGCGCGTCCCCACCGCCCGGATCTTCGACGACCGGGCCCTGTGCGAGATCATGACCCGCGTCGGCGCGGGAGGGAGGCCCTGATGCACCGGCCCTTCGACGACGGGACCGGCGACGGTGCCCCGCCGCCCCGCCCCCACCCGGTGGGCCTGCCCGCCCCCTGGGACGGCGCCCCCGAACCGGACCCGGCGCAGGTCGACCCGGCCGTCCTCGGGGCCCTGCTCGACCGGCACGGCTGGCGGCGCCGCGGCGGCGCCCCCGGCCGCTACGGCCGCTGGACGCCCCCCGGGCCCGCCGCGGCGGCAGGCCCCAGCCTGCTGCTGCCGCAGGACCGGGCGTACCCCGACAGCGAGGAACTGCTCGCCGAGGCACTGACCGCGCTCGGCCGGAGCCCGCTACCCTCCGCGCGCGAGGTGCTCGTCGCCCTCGCCGTGCCCAGCGACGAGATCCGCTGGTGGCGTGCGGTCCCCGAGGGGCCCTCGGGGGTGTCCTCGTGGGCCGCCCAGGAGCAACTGCGCGCCGCGGTGGGGCAGATGCTGACGGCCGGGGCGCTCGCCGTGCGGGCCCGCTCCGGATACCACGGGGCCCGGCGCAGACGGCAGGCGCGGGCGGCGCTCTCCGGGGTGCTGGTCGGCCCGGCCCCCGGAGGGCGGGAACTGACCGCCTTCGTCCCGGTCCGCACGGGGCGGGCCGTCGCCGTGCGCCTCTGCCACGCCCTGCACGCCACCCGGGAGGCGATCGACTACCGCCGCGCCGCGGGCGGCATGGACGCCTTCGACACGGCCGTCCGCGCGGGCGTCAGCCGGGAGCTGACCGAGTCCGTGATCGCCCTGGTCCGCGGCTCGGAGGGGGCGCGCGTCGCCCTGGACTGGTCGCCCGCCGCCGGGGTGCCCCGGGGCTGCGGGGTGCGTACGGGCCCCGTGGAGTTCTCGGCCGGGGACCTGGCCGCCCTGCGCGAGGCGGGTGCGCGCTACCTCCGGGCGGAGCCGTCCGTCCCCGTGGTGCTCACCGGCACGGTGGTGCGGATGCGCCGGAGCGGCCCCCGGGGCCCGGGGACGGTGCGGCTGCGGGTCCTGTCCGGGGCCGAGGTCGGCCGGGTGCGGGTGGCGCTCGACGAGGAGGCCTACCGCACCGCCGGGCACGCCCACCTCGACGGGCTCCCGGTGCGGGTGGCGGGGCGCCTGGAGAGCCGGGGCGGCTTCCGGAACCTCGCGGGCGCGGAAGGGCTCGTCCCCGTGCCCCTGGACGAGGCCGAGCGCGACCGGCTGATGAAGTCCCTCCACGAGAGCCCGGACTGCTGCGAGGAGGGCGGCGACGGCGAGGAGGAGCGCCCCCGCCCCTGAGCCGTGCGCGCCGCCCGTGCGCCGGGTCCCGCGCGCCGCCCGTGCGCCGGGTCCCGCGCGCCGGCCCGGCAGGCCCGGTGCCCGGTCCGGGCGCCCCGCGGCCCGAGAACCGTTTCGCGGGCGGCCCCCCGGGATCGGTACGATTCCTGGTGCGCGTGCCGTACCCGGCCGCACACCCACCTTCAGTCAGGAGAGACCGGTGTCAGACGTCCGTGTGATCATCCAACGCGATTCCGAGCGGGAAGAGCGCGTGGTGACGCCGGGCACTACGGCCGCCGAGCTGTTCGCCGGCGAGCGCACCGTGGTCGCCGCCCGTGTCGCGGGCGAGCTGAAGGACCTCGCCTACGCGGTGCGGGACGGCGAGCAGGTCGAGCCGGTCGAGATCTCCTCCCCGGACGGCCTGGACATCCTGCGGCACTCCACCGCGCACGTCATGGCCCAGGCCGTGCAGGAACTCTTCCCCGAGGCCAAGCTGGGCATCGGCCCGCCGGTCAAGGACGGCTTCTACTACGACTTCGACGTGGACCGGCCCTTCACCCCCGAGGACCTCAAGGCCGTCGAGAAGAAGATGCAGGAGATCCAGAAGCGCGGCCAGCGCTTCTCCCGCCGGGTCGTCAGCGACGAGGCGGCCCGCGAGGAGCTCGCGGGGGAGCCCTACAAGCTGGAGCTGATCGGCCTCAAGGGCTCGGCCTCCTCCGACGACGGCGCGGACGTCGAGGTGGGCGCGGGCGAGCTGACCATCTACGACAACCTCGACGCCAAGACCGGCGAGCTGTGCTGGAAGGACCTGTGCCGCGGTCCCCACCTGCCCAGCACCCGCGCCATCCCGGCGTTCAAGCTGATGCGCAACGCCGCCGCCTACTGGCGCGGCAGCGAGAAGAACCCGATGCTCCAGCGCATCTACGGCACCGCCTGGCCCTCCAAGGACGAGCTGAAGGCCCACCTGGACTTCCTCGCCGAGGCGGAGAAGCGCGACCACCGCAAGCTCGGCAGCGAGCTCGACCTCTTCTCCATCCCCGAGGAGATCGGCTCCGGCCTCGCCGTCTTCCACCCCAGGGGCGGCATCATCCGCCGGGTCATGGAGGACTACTCCCGCAGGCGCCACGAGGAGGAGGGGTACGAGTTCGTCTACACCCCCCACGCCACCAAGGGGAAGCTGTTCGAGGTCTCCGGGCACCTCGACTGGTACGCCGAGGGCATGTACCCCCCCATGCAGCTCGACGAGGGCGTGGACTACTACCTCAAGCCCATGAACTGCCCGATGCACAACCTGGTCTTCGACGCCCGGGGCCGCTCCTACCGCGAACTGCCCCTGCGGCTCTTCGAGTTCGGGACGGTCTACCGGTACGAGAAGTCCGGAGTGGTGCACGGTCTGACCCGCGCCCGCGGCTTCACCCAGGACGACGCCCACATCTACTGCACCAAGGAGCAGATGGCGGAGGAGCTCGACCGCACCCTGACCTTCGTGCTCAACCTGCTGCGCGACTACGGTCTCGACGACTTCTACCTGGAGCTGTCCACCAAGGACCCGGAGAAGTTCGTCGGCTCCGACGAGGTCTGGGAGGAGGCGACCGAGACCCTGCGGCAGGTGGCCGAGAAGCAGGGTCTGGAGCTCGTCGCCGACCCGGGAGGGGCCGCGTTCTACGGGCCGAAGATCTCCGTGCAGGCCAGGGACGCCATCGGCCGGACCTGGCAGATGTCGACGGTGCAGCTGGACTTCAACCTCCCCGAGCGCTTCGGCCTGGAGTACACCGGCCCGGACGGCACCAAGCAGCGCCCCGTCATGATCCACCGCGCCCTGTTCGGGTCGATCGAGCGCTTCTTCGCCGTGCTGCTGGAGCACTACGCGGGGGCCATGCCGCCGTGGCTGGCGCCGGTCCAGGCGGTCGGCATCCCGATCGGCGACTCCCATGTGGAGTACCTCCAGGAGTTCGCCGCCGACGCCCGCCGCAAGGGCCTGCGCGTCGACGTCGACGCCTCCTCGGACCGGATGCAGAAGAAGATCCGCAACCACCAGAAGACCAAGGTCCCCTTCATGGTGATCGTCGGCGACGAGGACATGAACGCCGGCACCGTCTCCTTCCGCTACCGCGACGGCTCCCAGGAGAACGGCATCCCGCGCGAGGAGGCCCTCGCCAAGCTGGCCGACGTGGTGGAGCGCCGCGTCCAGGTCTGAGGCGCCGGTCCCCGGGGGCCGGGCCCGGCCGCTCCGGTCCCCGGGAGGCGCACGAGGGCGCCTCCCGGCGGTGGGGGCCGCCCTCGCTCCGCGGCCCCACCGGCGGCGAATATGCTGGCCCGCATGACGACTGAGCCGGAGCAGCAGATCGGAGTGGGGACGCCTGACGCGTTCCAGCGCCTGTGGACGCCTCACCGCATGGCGTACATCCAGGGCGAGAACAAGCCCACCGGCCCCGGGTCCGGCGACGGCTGCCCGTTCTGTCTCATCCCGTCCAAGTCCGACGAGGACGGGCTGGTCGTCGCGCGGGGCGAGAGCGTCTACGCGGTGCTCAACCTCTACCCGTACAACGGCGGCCACCTGATGGTCGTCCCCTACCGGCACGTCGCCGACTACACCGAGCTGGACGACGCCGAGACGGTGGAGCTCGCCAGGCTGACCAAGGAGGCGATGACCGCACTGCGCTCCGCCTCGGGGGCCCACGGCTTCAACATCGGCATCAACCAGGGCGCCGCCGCCGGTGCCGGGATCGCCGCCCATCTGCACCAGCACATCGTCCCCCGGTGGGGCGGCGACACCAACTTCATGCCGGTGATCGGTGCGACCAAGGTGCTGCCGCAGCTGCTCGGGGACACCCGGCGGATGCTCGCCGACGCCTGGCCCGCCTGAGCCCGGCCGCCCGCCCGAGCCCGCGGCCGACCCGGCCGCCGCGCGGGGCCGCCGGCCGGGGCCCGGCCGGGGCGGTCCCCGGGGCGGCGGCGCTCAGGCGTCGTAGACGTCCGCCTTGCCGGGCGACGGGTCCTGGACGGCGCCGCCGACCAGCAGCGAGCGGCTGCCGAAGCGCTCGGTGTCCACGCCGTTCTCCTCCAGCACCTTCAGTGCGGCCGCGTGCGCCGTGCGCAGGACCGGGGTCGCGGCGCGCAGCGCGTCGTCGGCCATGAAGCGGTGCCGCCACGGCTGGTCCGCCCAGGCGTGGCGCAGGCCGAAGGGCTCCGGGAGCACCAGCTTGCCGCCCAGGTAGTCCAGCAGCGGCGGATACCAGGTGAGGGGGGCCCGCACGGCCAGCCGCACGACCTCCTTGGCGTCGACCAGGGGCAGCGTGCGGTCCACCGTCTCCCAGAAGCGCACCGTCTTGCTCACCGTCACCGTCTTCGGCTCGGGCTTGCTGGTGAACAGCGAGTGGACCGGGCCCAGCGCATGGCCGGTGACCTCGACCCGCAGCGTCTCGTGGAGCACCGTCACCGTGATCATCATAGTGATCACCAGCTGCCCGTCCCACAGGGTGAACTGCACCCCGAGGTAGTGGCGGTTTCCGCCGCCGAACTGCTGGTGGTTGCAGATCCGCTGGATCTCGTGGCCCTTGACCTGGTACGCCTCCACCTCCTGGCCCTCGGGGCGGGAGACCGCGCCCGCGTTCTCACCGACGGGGGAGACGACCCAGTGCTTGACGGACGGCGTCGGGAAACCGCCGGAGTTCAGCGGGCCGCGCTCCAGCAGCTTGAGCCGGTCGTGGATCGCGCGGACCACGTCCCAGCTGCGGAACTGGTTGATCTCCTTGCCCGGTTCCCGTGAGACCAGCTCCTCGGCCATCTGCCAGCTGCCCCACCGGGTGCCCATGCCGAGTATCCCCTTGGGCCCGGCGTAGAAGACCACGTTGGAGTGCTGCTCGGCGGTGAGCTTGTGCAGGCCCTGGCGCAGCTGCTCGCGCGCCGCGTCGTTGGGGTTGCCGGGCACCGCCTCGGGGACCTTCGCGCCGAGGCCCCCTCCGGAGAGCAGGCTGCTCCACCGCTCGCGCATGTCCTTGGCCCCGGCCTCGCAGATCCGCCGGGCCAGCACCCAGCCCAGCACGGGGGCCACGATCATGCCGCGCAGGTAGTACCCCCAGAACCCGGTGAACGGCAGCCGCCACAGCAGGATCACCGCCAGTGCGCCCAGCCCCACCAGCAGCGCGGTGCCCATGGCCCCCGCCCGCTTGTTCTGCCCGCCGGCGATCGTGCGGCGGAGCTGGAAGACGCCCATCCACAGCAGCAGCCCCGGCAGGAACAGCACCCCGCACAGCAGGGTGATCACCGTCAGCCTGGCGTCCCGTTCGCGGCGGATGCGGTTCGCGGCCAGGCAGTGCTCGACGACCACCTGGGGGTCCATGCCGAAGGACTGGATCAGCGCGCCGCGGCCGCCGCCGAGCATCCGGTTCTGCACCGCGCGCGAGAACGCCTCGCCCAGGTTGGGCTCGAAGAGCGAGAACCTGCCCTTCTTCACGTCCGAGGAGTGCCACTCGCTGTTCGCCTTGAGGATGTCCTCCACCGGGCTGTCCCGATAGGCCGCGGAGGCCAGCGCATGGGTGGCCGCCGTCTGGCCGGCCGTCCCCATGAGCGGGACCTGGGCACCGGGTGTGAAATCGAATCCGTCTGTCACTGCCGCCCCCATCGCCGCACGCCTCCCAGCGGCCTGTTCCCAACTGCCGCGCCCCGCACACCTGGTGAGCTGGGCACCTCAGCGTATCGGGGGCAGCACCGGCGCGTCAGTGCACAGCGGGGGGCGCGCCGGGGCGGCACGGCGCACCCCCGGACGGGCCCTCCGCGGGCGGGGCCGCCGCCGAGGCGCTCTCAGCCCGCCGCCTCCGCGCGCACCCGGTCCGCGACCTGCCGGGGCATCGGCTCGTGGCGCAGGTAGGACCGGCTGAAGCTGCCGGTGCCGTGCGAGAGCGAGCGCAGGTCGACCGCGTACCGGCCGATCTCCATCTCGGGCACCTCCGCCCGGACCACCGTGCGGGCGCCGTCCTCCTGTTCGGTTCCCACCACCCGGCCGCGGCGGCCCGAGAGGTCGCTGAGCACCGCCCCGACGCAGTCGTCCGTCACCACCACCCGCACCTCGGCCACCGGCTCCAGCAGTTCGACGGACGCCTCGGCCGAGGCCTCCCTCAGCGCCAGCGCCCCCGCCGTCTGGAAGGCCGCGTCGGAGGAGTCCACCGAGTGCGCCTTGCCGTCGCGCAGCGTGACCCTGACGTCCACCAGGGGATGCCCGGCCAGCACCCCCCGCGCCGCCTGCGCCCGCACCCCCTTCTCCACCGAGGACACGAACTGCCGGGGAACCGCGCCGCCCACCACCTTGTCCACGAACTCGAGGCCCGAGCCGGCGGGCAGCGGCTCGACGTCGATCTCGCAGACGGCGAACTGCCCGTGGCCGCCGGACTGCTTCACATGGCGCCCCCGGCCCGAGGAGCCGCGTCCGAAGGTCTCGCGCAGCGCCACCCGGTGCGGCACGACGTCGACCTGCACCCCGTAGCGCTCGCGCAGACGCTCCAGCGCCACCTCCGCATGCGCCTCGCCCATGCACCAGAGCACGACCTGGCCGGTGTGCGGGTTCTGCTCCAGCCGCAGGGTGGGGTCCTCGGCCGACAGCCTGGCCAGCCCCTGCGAGAGCCGGTCCTCGTCCGTCTTGCTGTGGGCCCGCACCGCCAGCGGCAGCAGCGGGTCCGGCATCGCCCACGCCTCCATCAGCAGGGGGGCGTCCCTGGCCGAGAGGGTGTCGCCCGTCTCCGCCCGGGACAGCTTCGCCACACACGCCAGGTCGCCCGCCACCGCGTGCGGCACCGGCCGCTGCTGCCGGCCCAGCGGCGAGGTGAGCGCGCCGACCCGCTCGTCCACGTCGTGGTCCTCGTGGCCCCGGTCGGCGAGGCCGTGCCCGGAGACGTGCACCGTGTCGTCCGGGCGCAGCGTCCCCGAGAAGACCCGCACCAGCGAGATCCGCCCCACATAGGGGTCGGAGGAGGTCTTGACGACCTCCGCCGCCAGCGGCCCCCCGGGGTCGCAGTCCAGCCGGCGCCGCGCCGAGCCGTCCGGTGCGGTCACCGGCGGCACCGGACGCTCCAGCGGTGTGGGGAAGCCGCGGGTGACCAGCTCCAGCAGCTCCACCGTCCCGAGCCCCTGGCGGGCGCCCTCCGCCGGGGGAGCGGCGGCCAGCACGGGGTGGAAGGTCCCCCGTGCGACGGCCTTCTCCAGATCGCCGACGAGCGTGTCCGTGTCGACCGGCTCGCCCCCGAGGTACCGGTCCATCAGGGTCTCGTCCTCGCTCTCCGCGATGATCCCCTCGATCAGCCGGCCGCGGGCCGGCTCGATCAGCGCCGCGAGCGCCTCGTCCGGCTCGCGCTCGCGGCGCTCCCCCGAGGAGTAGTCCAGCTCCTGCCGGGTGAGCAGCCCCAGAAGGCCGGTGACCGGGCTGTGGCCGTCCGGGTTCCGCGGCCCGTGGCGGGGCAGGTGGAGCGGCAGCACGGCGTCCGGGTCGTCCCCGCCGAACAGCCGCGCGCAGACGCCGGTCAGCTCCTCGAAACCGGTGCGGGCCGTCTCCAGGTGCGTGACCACGATCGCCCGCGGCATGCCGACGGCGGCGCACTCCTCCCACACCGCCCGGGTCGCGGCGTCGACGGCGTCCGCCTCCTGGGCGGCCGAGACGACGAAGAGGGCGGCGTCCGCCGCCCTCAGGCCCGCCCTCAGCTCGCCGACGAAGTCGGCGTACCCCGGGGTGTCCAGCAGGTTCACCTTGACGCCCTCCCACTCCACGGGAACGAGGGAGAGCTGCACCGAGCGCCCCTGCCGGTGCTCGATCGGATCGTGGTCGGAGACGCTGGCCCCGTCCTCGACCCGGCCCGCCCGGCCGACCGCCCCCGCGGTCAGCGCCAGGGCCTCGACCAGCGTCGTCTTGCCGGAACCGCTGTGGCCGACCAGCACCACGTTGCGCACCGACGCGGGGTGGTCGGCCGCCGGTGCCCTTCCGGCGGCCCCGGTGTGTGTCCGCGACTTGTCGCCCATGATCGTGCCTCCCGATCCGTCGCACGCCGAGCAGGGTGCGGGAGGCCGGGGCCCTTGCCCGGGGCGTGGGTCCGCGGCGGTCCCGGCGGTGCCCGCGGTCGTCCCTTCGAGCTTTCCACCCCCGCCGTGCCGCGTCCATCGGTCGCGCCCGGGGCTCCCGGTCCGGGCCCGTCCGCGGGACCGGGGCCGCGGCCGCCCGGGTCCCGCCACCGGGCCGCCCGGGGCGTGACTACGATGGTCCACCCGGTGGCCGTAGGGGCCACACGGCATACCGGACCTCGGGAAGACCATGCTGAACAAGTACGCGCGTGCATTCTTCACGCGTGTCCTCACACCCTTCGCCGCGTTCCTCCTCCGCCGCGGGGTGAGTCCCGACGCGGTCACCCTCGTCGGCACGGCCGGCGTGGTGGCGGGGGCCCTGGTCTTCTTCCCCCGGGGCGAGTTCTTCTGGGGCACCATCGTCATCACGCTGTTCGTCTTCTCGGACCTGGTCGACGGCAACATGGCCCGCCAGGCCGGGACCTCCAGCCGCTGGGGGGCCTTCCTCGACTCGACCCTCGACCGCGTGGCCGACGGGGCGATCTTCGGCGGGTTCGCGCTCTGGTACGCGGGCACGGGCGACAACGACCTGATGTGCGCCGTGGCCATCTTCTGCCTCGCCAGCGGCCAGGTCGTCTCCTACACCAAGGCCCGCGGGGAGTCGATCGGCCTGCCGGTCGCGGTCAACGGCCTGGTGGAGCGCGCCGAGCGCCTGGTGATCTCGCTGGTCGCCGCCGGCCTCGCCGGACTGCACGCCTTCGGGGTGCCGGGCATCGACGTGCTGCTGCCCGTCGCCCTGTGGGTGGTCGCCCTGGGCAGCCTGGTCACCCTCGCCCAGCGCGTGGTCACCGTCCGCCGGGAGTCCGCCGAGGCGGAGGCCGCGGAGGGCCCCGCCCACCGGGACGGAGCGGAGGCCTGATGCTGCGCGACCGCCTGACCGACGGCCTCTACCAACTGGGCTGGAGCGCCGTCAAGAAGCTTCCCGAGCCCGTCGCCGCCCGGCTGGGCCGCCGCATCGCCGACACCGTCTGGAAGCGGCGCGGCAAGGGCGTGCTGCGGCTGGAGTCCAACCTCGCCCGGGTGGTCCCGGACGCCTCGCCCGAGCGTCTCGCCGAGCTCTCGCGCGCCGGGATGCGCTCCTACATGCGCTACTGGATGGAGTCCTTCCGGCTGCCCGCCTGGGACGAGGAGCGGGCCCGCAGCAGCTTCGACCCCAAGGACGTCCACCACCTCACCGACGGACTCGCCTCGGGCCGGGGCGTGATCCTGGCCCTGCCCCACCTGGCCAACTGGGACGTCGCCGGGGTCTGGGTGACCCGCGCCCTCGGCGTCCCCTTCACCACCGTCGCCGAGCGCCTGAAGCCCGACAGCCTCTACGACCGCTTCGTGGCCTACCGGGAGAGCCTCGGCATGGAGGTGCTCCCGCACACGGGGGGCTCCGCCTTCGGCACCCTGGCCCGGCGGCTGCGCGACGGGGGCCTGGTCTGCCTGGTCGCCGACCGTGACCTGTCCTCCTCCGGCGTCGAGGTGGACTTCTTCGGCGCCACCGCCCGGATGCCCGCCGGGCCCGCCCTGCTCGCCCAGCAGACCGGGGCCCTGCTGCTCCCGGTCACCCTCTGGTACGACGGGACGCCCGTGATACAGGGCCGCGTCCACCCCGCGGTCGAGGTGCCCGCGTCGGGCACCCGGGCCGAGCGGACCGCCGCCATGACCCAGGCCCTCGCGGACGTCTTCGCGGGCGGCATCGCCGAGCACCCGGAGGACTGGCACATGCTCCAGCGGCTCTGGCTGGCGGACCTCGAGGAGCGCCCCGCGTGAAGATCGGCATCGTCTGCCCCTACTCCTGGGACGTCCCCGGCGGCGTCCAGTTCCACATCCGTGACCTGGCCGACCACCTCATCCGCCTCGGCCACGACGTCTCGGTGCTGGCCCCGGCCGACGACGACACCCCGCTGCCGCCCTACGTGGTCTCCGCCGGGCGGGCGGTGCCGGTCCCGTACAACGGCTCCGTGGCCCGGCTGAACTTCGGCTTCCTCTCCGCGGCGCGGGTGCGGCGCTGGCTCCACGAGGGGACCTTCGACGTCATCCACATCCACGAGCCCGCCTCGCCCTCGCTCGGCCTGCTGTCCTGCTGGGCGGCGCAGGGGCCCATCGTGGCCACCTTCCACACGTCCAACCCGCGCTCCCGGGCCATGATCGCCGCCTATCCGATCCTCCAGCCCGCGCTGGAGAAGATCAGCGCCCGGATCGCGGTGAGCGAGTACGCCCGGCGCACCCTGGTGGAGCACCTGGGCGGCGATGCCGTGGTCATCCCCAACGGGGTGGACGTCGGCTTCTTCGAGAAGGCCGAGCCGCGCCCGGAGTGGCAGGGCGCCACCCTCGGCTTCATCGGCCGGATCGACGAGCCCCGCAAGGGCCTGCCCGTCCTGATGAAGGCCCTGCCGGAGATCCTGGACGCCTGCCCCGAGGCCCGTCTCCTGGTCGCCGGGCGCGGGGACGAGGAGGAGGCGGTCGCCTCGCTGCCCGCCGCGATGCGCTCCCGGGTCGAGTTCCTGGGCATGGTCAGCGACGAGGACAAGGCGCGGCTGCTGCGCAGCGTCGACGTCTACGTCGCCCCCAACACCGGGGGCGAGAGCTTCGGGATCATCCTGGTGGAGGCGATGTCCGCGGGCGCCCCGGTGCTCGCCTCCGACCTGGACGCCTTCGCCCAGGTGCTGGACCAGGGCGGGGCGGGGGAGCTCTTCGCCAACGAGGACGCCTCCGCGCTGGCCGCCGCCGCGGTGCGGCTGCTGCGGGACCCCGCCCGCCGGGCGGAGCTGCGGGCGCGCGGCAGCGCGCATGTGCGCCGCTTCGACTGGTCGACCGTGGGGGCGGACATCCTGGCCGTGTACGAGACGGTCACCGACGGCGCCGCCTCCGTCGCCGCCGACGAACGCACCGGGCTGCGTGCCCGCTTCGGCCTGGCCGCCCGCGACTGAGCCCCGCCCGCGCGACTGGGCCCCGGCCGCCCGCGGCCGGGGCCCGCCGCCGGCGCACCGCCCGGTGGCCCGGCCCCGGGGCCGGGTAGCCTTGCCGCCCGTGAGCACCGTGATCTGGATCGTCGTCGCACTCGTCGCGATCGGCATGTACCTGAGCTGGACCGCCGGGCGCCTGGACCGGCTGCACGCCCGGATCGACGCCGCGCGCGCCGCGCTCGACGCCCAGCTGCTGCGCCGCGCCTCGGTGGCCCAGGAGCTCGCCACCTCGGGGATCCTCGACCCGGCGGCCTCGATCGTGCTCTACGAGGCCGCCCACGACGCCCGGCAGGCGGAGGAGGAGCAGCGGGAGGTCGCCGAGAGCGAGCTGAGCGGGGCCCTGCGCGCCGTGTTCGGCGAGCCCGAGCAGGTCGCGGCCCTGCGCGAGGTGCCGGGCGGCGCGGAGGCCGCCGCCGAGCTGGGCCAGGCGGTGCGCCGGGTGCCCATGGCCCGCCGCTTCCACAACGACGCGGTCCGTGCGGCCCGGGCACTGCGGCGGCACCGCACCGTGCGCTGGTTCCGGCTGGCGGGCCACGCGCCCTTCCCGCTGGCCTTCGAGATGGACGACGAGCCCCCGGTGGCCCTCGCCGACCGCGCTGCCTGAGGGCACGGGGGTACGCATTCCGGGCAGGTCACCGGCGGCCCGCCGCGGTGCCCGGGGCAAAACGATCCACCGGCTCCCCATTGGCCCTTGCAGTGGACTGGGCCCCGGGGGTTCCATCGGGGACGCATCACACCGTCTTCACCGAGTGAGGTCCTCCGTGTCCGTCAACCCCACCCCGCAGTCCGCCGACACCCCGGCCACCGGCACCTCCCGCGTCAAGCGCGGCATGGCCGAGCAGCTCAAGGGCGGCGTGATCATGGACGTCGTCACCCCCGAGCAGGCGAAGATCGCCGAGGACGCGGGCGCCGTGGCCGTCATGGCCCTGGAGCGGGTCCCGGCGGACATCCGCAAGGACGGCGGCGTGGCCCGGATGTCCGACCCGGACATGATCGAGGGCATCATCGAGGCCGTCTCGATCCCGGTCATGGCCAAGTCCCGCATCGGCCACTTCGTCGAGGCCCAGGTCCTGCAGTCCCTCGGCGTGGACTACATCGACGAGTCCGAGGTCCTCACCCCGGCCGACGAGGTCAACCACTCCGACAAGTGGTCCTTCACCACCCCCTTCGTCTGCGGTGCCACCAACCTGGGCGAGGCCCTGCGCCGCATCGCCGAGGGCGCGGCCATGATCCGCTCCAAGGGCGAGGCCGGTACCGGCAACGTCGTCGAGGCCGTGCGCCACCTGCGCCAGATCAAGAACGAGATCGCCCGGCTCCGCGGCTTCGACAACCACGAGCTGTACGCCGCGGCCAAGGAGCTGCGCGCCCCCTACGAGCTGGTCAAGGAGGTCGCCGAGCTCGGCAAGCTCCCCGTCGTGCTGTTCTCCGCGGGCGGTGTGGCCACCCCGGCGGACGCGGCCCTGATGCGCCAGCTCGGGGCCGAGGGCGTCTTCGTCGGCTCGGGCATCTTCAAGTCGGGCGACCCGGCCAAGCGCGCCGCGGCCATCGTCAAGGCCACCACCTTCTACGACGACCCGAAGATCGTCGCCGACGCCTCCCGCAACCTGGGCGAGGCCATGGTCGGCATCAACTGCGACACCCTCCCCGAGGCCGAGCGCTACGCGAACCGGGGCTGGTGATGGCGGGCTCCTCCCCGGCGCGCACCCCGCTGGTCGGCGTCCTCGCGCTCCAGGGCGACGTGCGCGAGCACCTCGTCGCCCTGGCCGCGGCGGACGCCGTGGCGCGGCCCGTCCGCCGCCCCGGGGAGCTCGCGGAGGTCGACGCCCTGGTCATCCCCGGCGGCGAGTCCACGACCATGTCCAAGCTGGCCGAGCTGTTCGGGATGGCGGGCCCGCTGCGCGAGCGGATCGCCGCCGGGATGCCCGTCTACGGCACCTGCGCCGGGCTGATCATGCTCGCCGACAAGATCCTGGACCCGCGCTCCGGGCAGGAGACCTTCGGCGGGATCGACATGATCGTGCGCCGCAACGCCTTCGGCCGCCAGAACGAGTCCTTCGAGGCGAGCGTCGAGGTCGCCGGGGTGGGCCCCGTGGACGGCGTCTTCATCCGCGCCCCCTGGGTCGAGTCGGTCGGCGCCGAGGTGGAGGTGCTCGCCGAGCACGAGGGCCACATCGTGGCGGTCCGCCAGGGCCGTGCGCTGGCCACCTCCTTCCACCCCGAACTCACCGGCGACCACCGGATGCACGCGCTGTTCGCCGAGATGGTGCGCTCGGGGGGCTGACACGATCCCGGTAGGATCTAGCGGGTTCGTTCAGTACAGGGTTACGTGAAGGAGACAGGCAGATGTCCGGCCACTCTAAATGGGCTACGACGAAGCACAAGAAGGCCGTGATCGACGCCAAGCGCGGCAAGCTCTTCGCGAAGCTCATCAAGAACATCGAGGTCGCGGCGCGCACCGGCGGCCCGGATCCGGAAGGCAACCCGACCCTCTTCGACGCCATCCAGAAGGCGAAGAAGCAGTCCGTCCCCAACAAGAACATCGACTCCGCGGTCAAGCGCGGCGGCGGTCTCGAGGGCGGCGGCGTCGACTACGAGACCATCATGTACGAGGGCTACGGGCCGAACGGCGTCGCGGTGCTGGTCGAGTGCCTCACCGACAACCGCAACCGCGCCGCCTCCGACGTCCGGGTCGCCATGACCCGCAACGGCGGCTCGATGGCCGACCCGGGCTCGGTGTCCTACCTGTTCAACCGCAAGGGCGTCGTCATCGTCCCCAAGGGCGGGCTCTCCGAGGACGACGTGCTGGGCGCCGTGCTGGAGGCGGGTGCCGAGGAGGTCAACGACCTCGGCGAGTCCTTCGAGGTGCTGAGCGAGGCCACCGACCTGGTCGCCGTCCGCTCCGCCCTGCAGGAGGCCGGGATCGACTACGACTCGGCCGAGGCCAACTTCGTCCCGACCATGCAGGTCGAACTGGACGAGGAGGGCGCGAGGAAGATCTTCAAGCTGATCGACGCGCTGGAGGACAGCGACGACGTGCAGAACGTCTTCGCCAACTTCGACGTCTCCGACGAGGTCATGGCCAAGGTCGACGCCTGATCCGGCCACGGGACGAGGCGGCCGCGCGCCGCACCACGGACGGGCCGGCGGGGACACACCCCCGCCGGCCCGTCCGTGTGTTGTCGGTGCCGGCGGATAGCCTGCACGAACAGGTGTGGGAGAGAAGGAGGGGGCGGTATGCGCGTCCTGGGGGTCGACCCGGGCCTCACCCGCTGCGGCGTGGGCGTCGTGGAGGGCGTCGCGGGCCGCCCGCTGGCCATGCGGGGCGTCGGGGTCGTCCGCACACCGGCGGACGAGGAGCTGGGGCGCCGGCTCCTCGCGATCGAGCAGGGCATCGAGCAGTGGCTCGACGAGCACCGGCCGGAGATCGTCGTCGTGGAGCGGGTCTTCAGCCAGCACAACGTCAGCACCGTGATGGGCACCGCCCAGGCCAGCGCCGTCGCCATGCTCTGCGCCTCCCGCCGCGGCCTGCCCGTGGCCCTGCACACCCCGAGCGAGGTCAAGGCCGCCGTCACCGGCAGCGGCCGGGCCGACAAGGCGCAGGTCGGCGCCATGGTCACCCGGCTGCTGCGGCTGGACGCCCCGCCGCGCCCGGCCGACGCGGCGGACGCCCTCGCCCTCGCCATCTGCCACATCTGGCGCGCACCGGCGCAGAACCGGCTCCAGCAGGCCGTGGCGGCCCACCGCGCCACGCTCTCCCCGAAAGGCACCGCATGATCGCCTTCGTCTCCGGCACCGTCGCCGCGCTCGCCCCGACCACCGCGGTGGTCGAGGTCGGCGGGGTCGGCATGGCCGTCCAGTGCACACCGGACACCCTCTCCGGGCTGCGCGTCGGCCAGGAGGCCCGTCTCGCGACCTCGCTCGTCGTGCGGGAGGACTCGCTCACCCTGTACGGCTTCGCCGACGACGACGAGCGCCAGGTGTTCGAACTGCTCCAGACCGCGAGCGGGGTCGGCCCCCGACTCGCGCAGGCCATGCTCGCCGTCCACCGGCCCGACGCACTGCGCACCGCGGTCGCCACCGGCGACGAGAAGGCCCTGACGGCGGTGCCCGGCATCGGGAAGAAGGGCGCCCAGAAGCTGCTGCTGGAGCTCAAGGACCGGCTCGGCGCGCCGGTGGGCGCCGGCGGCCCCGCGGTCGGCCCCGCGGTCACGGCCTCCTGGCGCGACCAGCTCCACGCGGCGCTGCTCGGCCTCGGCTACGCCACCCGCGAGGCGGACGAGGCGGTCGCCGCGGTCACCCCGCAGGCCGAGGCGCTCGGCGCCGCACCGGCGGTCGGCCCGCTGCTGAAGGCGGCCCTGCAGAGCCTGAACCGGGCCCGCTGACCCGGCCCGGCAGACCCTCCCGCACCCCGAACCCGACCCCACCCGCAGAGGCAGACACCACGTGAACCCGGACGACCCCACCGCCGCCGACACCGACATGCGCCTCGTCGGCCCCGCCGCCGACGGGGAGGACCAGGCCGTCGAGGCGGCCCTGCGCCCCAGGTCGCTGGGGGAGTTCGTCGGCCAGGAGCGGGTCCGCGAGCAGCTCGACCTGGTGCTCAGGGCCGCCCTCGCCCGCGGTGCCACGGCCGACCACGTGCTGCTCTCCGGCGCCCCCGGGCTGGGCAAGACCACCCTGTCCATGATCATCGCCGCCGAGATGAACGCGCCGATCCGCATCACCTCCGGCCCCGCCATCCAGCACGCCGGCGATCTCGCGGCCATCCTCAGCTCCCTCCAGGAGGGGGAGGTGCTCTTCCTCGACGAGATCCACCGCATGTCCCGGCCCGCCGAGGAGATGCTCTACATGGCGATGGAGGACTTCCGGGTCGACGTGATCGTGGGCAAGGGCCCCGGCGCCACCGCCATCCCCCTGGAGCTCCCGCCGTTCACCCTGGTCGGGGCCACCACCCGGGCCGGTCTGCTGCCGCCCCCGCTGCGCGACCGCTTCGGCTTCACCGCGCACATGGAGTTCTACGACCCGGCCGAGCTGAAGCGCGTGGTCCACCGCTCCGCGTCGCTGCTCGACGTGGAGATCGACACCGAGGGGGCGGCGGAGATCGCCGGCCGCTCCCGCGGCACGCCCCGCATCGCCAACCGCCTGCTGCGCCGCGTGCGCGACTACGCGCAGGTCAAGGCCGACGGGCGGATCGACCGCGAGGTGGCCGCTGCCGCCCTCGCCGTCTACGAGGTCGACGGGCGCGGCCTGGACCGGCTCGACCGGGCCGTCCTGGGGGCGCTGCTCAGACTGTTCGGCGGCGGTCCGGTGGGCCTGTCGACGCTGGCCGTGGCGGTGGGGGAGGAGCGGGAGACCGTGGAGGAGGTGGCCGAGCCGTTCCTGGTCAGGGAGGGTCTGCTGGCCCGCACCCCGCGTGGCCGGATCGCGACGCCGGCGGCCTGGACGCACCTGGGGCTGGTACCGCCGCAGCAGGGCCCCGGCGCAGGCGGACAACAGGGGCTCTTCGGGGCGTGACGGCGAGGAGACTCGTCAGCCGCGGAACCCGGGTGCGATGCTGGGCGTTGTTCCAGTGATGCGGACTCGCTTAGACTCCGCCGATGCCGCCCCTCCGGGGACGGCGTGCCCACCCCCCGTAGACCAGGCCGTTCGTCAGCGCGGTCGTGTGAAGGAATTCCCCGCCGTGGATATCTTGACCCTCCTCCCGTTCATCGTGCTCATCGGGGCCATGTTCCTGATGACCCGCTCCGCCAAGAGGAAGCAGCAGCAGGCCGCGAGCATGCGCGACTCGATGCAGCCCGGCACCGGCGTGCGGACCATCGGTGGCATGTACGCGACCGTGAAGGACGTCAGCGACGACACGGTCCTCCTGGAGGCGGCCCCCGGCGTGCACCTCCTCTTCGCGAAGAACGCGATCGGCGCCGTCCTCGCCGACGACGAGTACAACCGCATCGTGCACGGTGACGACGAGACCAGCGCGGACGCTTCCCCCGTCGTCCCGGACGACGCCTCCTCGCTGACCGGTGACTCCCCCGCGGAGGACCGGGTCGACCTCGGCAAGAAGGCGGACGAGGACGCGGACGGCGCCAAGGCCGAGGGGGGCGACGGCAAGGACGGCCGCGACGGCGAGGCCGGCGCGAAGTAGGACCCGTGCGGGACCGCGCGGCACCCGAGGGTGCCGCGCGGTCCCCAGGGGTGCCGACGCAACCCGGGGGCGGGCCCCCACAACACTTCGTGGCCGCTCCGGCGCAGACCCGGCGTGGGCGGTTGGACAGGGAGAATCGAGAAGGTGGCAGCACCGAACAGGGGCCGAAAGCCCACGGGGGCCCAGGGGAGGCCGGGGCGTTCCCTGGTCCTGATCCTGATCGCCCTGGTCGCACTCACCGGCGGGATGTTCTGGTCGGGCCAGCTCACGCCGCGTCTGGGTATCGACCTGGCGGGCGGTACGACCATCACGCTGGAGGCGAAGAACCAGCCGGGCGCGCCCAACGCCATCAACGAGACCAACATGAACACCGCGGTCGGCATCATCGAGCGCCGTGTCAACGGTCTGGGCGTCTCCGAGGCCGAGGTCCAGACCCAGGGCGACCGGAACATCATCGTCAACATCCCCAAGGGCACGGACTCCCAGCAGGCGCGCAAGCAGGTCGGCACCACCGCCCAGCTCTACTTCCGCCCCGTCCTGGCCGTCGCCCCGGGCGGGCCGGCGGGCGAGGAGCCCGCGCCGAGCCCCAGCGCCTCCGCCTCCGGTGAGCCCGAGGACGGCGCCTCCGCGTCCCCCGACACCGCCACCGAGGGCACGCCCGGGTCCGGTGCCCCCTCCGCCGCGCCCAGCGCGTCGCCGACCACCCAGGGCCGCGCGGTCACCGAGGGCCTGAAGGCCCCGGCCGCGAGCCCCTCCGCCTCCGCCTCCGAGGAGCCGAAGCCCTCGGAGAGCCCCGAGCCCTCGGCAGGCGCCTCGACCGAGCCCGCGGACGACCAGGCCTCGGCCGACCTCCAGAAGCGGTTCACGGAGCTCGACTGCACCGACGACGCGGCGCGCTCCACCCTCGGGGACGGCGTCAAGCCCGGCGACACCACGATCGCCTGCGGCACGAACAGCGCCGGCCAGTGGGAGAAGTACATCCTCGGCCCCGCCGAGGTGGACGGCCGGGACGTCGACGACGCCCAGGGCGAACTCGACCAGCAGCGTGGCCTGTGGAAGGTCACCATGGCGTTCACCGACGAGGGCGCCAAGAAGTTCTCCACGATCACCGGCCGCCTGTCGCAGCAGCAGCCGCCGATGAACCAGTTCGCCATCGTCCTCGACGGCGAGGTGGTCTCGGCCCCGCAGGTCAACCAGACGCTGAGCGCCAACGCGGAGATCACCGGCGACTTCACCCAGGAGTCCGCACAGGACCTGGGCAACATCCTCTCCTACGGCGCCCTGCCGCTCTCCTTCGAGGAGGCCAGCGTCACCACCGTGACCGCCGCCCTCGGCGGCGAGCAGCTGCGGGCCGGGCTCATCGCCGGCGCCATCGGCCTCGCGCTCGTGGTGCTCTACCTCGTCGTCTACTACCGGGGACTGGCGTTCATCGCCATTCTCAGCCTCCTGGTCTCGGCGGCGATGACCTACACGATCATGGCCCTGCTCGGCCCGGGCATCGGCTTCGCGCTGAACCTGCCCGCCGTCTGCGGCGCCATCGTCGCGATCGGCATCACCGCCGACTCCTTCATCGTGTACTTCGAGCGCATCCGCGACGAGATCCGCGAGGGCCGGACCCTGCGCCCGGCGGTGGAGCGGGCCTGGCCGCGCGCCCGGCGCACCATCCTCGTCTCGGACTTCGTGTCCTTCCTCGCCGCCGCCGTGCTCTTCATCGTGACCGTCGGCAAGGTGCAGGGCTTCGCCTTCACGCTGGGCCTGACCACCCTCCTGGACGTGGTCGTGGTCTTCTTCTTCACCAAGCCCCTGATGACGCTCCTGGCCCGCCGGCCGTTCTTCTCCGGCGGCCACCCCTGGTCCGGTCTGGACCCCCAGCGCCTGGGCGCCAAGCCCCCGCTGCGGCGCGGCCGCCGCGTGTCCGTCCCCACCGACCCGAAGGAGGCGTGAGATGTCGCGACTCGGCAACCTCGGCGCCCGTCTGTACCGCGGTGAGGTCGGGTACGACTTCGTCGCCAAGCGCCGGATCTGGTACGGCGTCTCGATCCTGATCACCATCACGGCCATCGTGGGCCTGGCGGTCCGCGGCCTGAACATGGGGATCGAGTTCAAGGGCGGCGCCGTCTTCACCACGCCCAAGGTCGAGGTCTCGGTCAGCCAGGCCCAGGAGATCGCCGAGGAGGCCTCCGGGCACCAGGCGATCGTCCAGGAACTCGGCACCGGAGGCATGCGCATCCAGGTCAGCGAGCTGGACACGGCCCAGGCCGACCAGGTGCAGACGGAGCTGGCCGAGGAGCTCGGCGTCGAGCGCGACAGCGTCAACGCGGAGCTGGTCGGACCCAGCTGGGGCGAGCAGATCGCCAACAAGGCGTGGACGGGCCTCGGCGTCTTCATGTTCCTCGTGGTGATCTACCTGGCCATCGCCTTCGAATGGCGCATGGCGGTCGCCGCGCTGATCGCCCTGATCCACGACATCACGATCACCGTGGGTGTCTACGCGCTCGTCGGGTTCGAGGTCACCCCGGGCACGGTGATCGGCCTGCTGACCATCCTCGGCTACTCGCTCTACGACACGGTGGTGGTCTTCGACTCGCTGAAGGAGGGCTCGAAGGACATCACCAAGCAGACCCGCTGGACGTACGGCGAGGTCGCCAACCGCAGCATCAACTCCACCCTGGTCCGCTCCATCAACACCACCGTGGTGGCCCTGCTCCCCGTGGCGGGTCTGCTGTTCATCGGCGGCGGTGTCCTCGGCGCGGGCATGCTCAACGACATCTCGCTGTCGCTGTTCGTCGGCCTCGCGGCCGGTGCCTACTCCTCGATCTTCATCGCCACCCCGCTGGTCGCCGACCTCAAGGAGCGCGAGCCGCAGATCAAGGCCCTGCGCAAGCGGGTGCTCGCCAAGCGCGCCGCGGCCGCGGCCAAGGGCGAGCCGCGCCCCGGCGACGAGAGCCCCGACGCCGACGGGGACCTGCTCGACCCCGCCCCCGCGGCGGCCGTGGTCGGCCCCCGAGGCCGGGGCCGCGGACGCCCCACCGGACGGCGCTGATGATCACCGACCAGACGCGGGAGCTGCTGCTCAGCCGCATCCGCGACATCGCGGACTACCCCAAGCCCGGGGTGCTGTTCAAGGACATCACCCCGCTGCTGGCCGACCCGGTCGCCTTCTCGGCCCTCACCGAGGTGCTCAGCGCCTTCTGCGAGAGCCGGGGCGCGACGAAGATCGTGGGCCTGGAGGCCCGCGGCTTCATCCTGGCCGCCCCGGTCGCCGTCCGCGCGGGTGTCGGGTTCGTCCCGGTGCGCAAGGCGGGCAAGCTCCCCGGCGCCACCCTGGCGCAGGCGTACGAGCTGGAGTACGGCTCCGCCGAGATCGAGGTGCACGCCGAGGACCTGGCCGAGGGCGACAGCGTGCTCGTCATCGACGACGTCCTGGCCACCGGCGGGACCGCCCGGGCGTCCCTGGAGCTCATCCGGCGGGCCGGTGCGGACGTCGCCGGGGTCGCGGTCCTGATGGAGCTCGGCTTCCTCGGTGGCCGGGACCGCCTCGGCGGCACCCTCCGCGGTGCCCCGCTGGAGGCCCTGATCACGCTCTGAGGGGCGGAGCCCGCACGGCGGGGTGCCCCGGGAATCCTCCCGGGGCACCCCGCCGCCTTCTGCGCCACCCGCGGCCCCGGCCGGCTCCTTGGGCCCGGGCCCCCGCGCCCGCCCTCGCCGGCGCCTCGTGCGCGGCCCCGCGGCCGGCTCGATACCATGGCCTTTCCGGACCTGACCGGGGGACCCGGAACCGCACGAGGAGCGCCCTTGCCAGACGAGGCCCAGCCCGCCGCCGCGCCGTCCGATCCGAAGCCCGACCGGACCGCGGCAGCCCCTGCCGCGCCCGGCTCGCGGCCCTCCGCGTCCGAGCGGGTGAGCCCGGTGCCGGTCACCGCGCCCAAGCCCGCGCCGCCCGCGGGCTCCCGGGGCGGCGGCTCCTCCAGCCGGGTGCGCGCCCGCCTCGCCCGTCTCGGGGTGCAGCGCTCCTCGCCGTACAACCCGGTCCTCGAACCGCTGCTGCGGATCGTCCGCGGCAACGATCCCAAGATCGAGACGTCCACCCTGCGCCAGATCGAGAAGGCGTACCAGGTCGCCGAGCGCTGGCACCGCGGCCAGAAGCGCAAGAGCGGCGATCCCTACATCACCCACCCGCTCGCCGTGACCACCATCCTCGCCGAGCTGGGCATGGATCCGGCCACCCTGATGGCCGGGCTGCTGCACGACACGGTGGAGGACACCGAGTACGGCCTGGACCAGCTGCGGCGCGACTTCGGCGACTCCGTCGCACTGCTCGTGGACGGCGTCACCAAGCTGGACAAGGTCAAGTTCGGCGAGGCCGCGCAGGCGGAGACCGTCCGCAAGATGGTCGTCGCCATGGCCAAGGACCCCCGGGTGCTGGTCATCAAGCTGGCGGACCGGCTCCACAACATGCGCACCATGCGCTACCTCAAGCGGGAGAAGCAGGAGAAGAAGGCCCGCGAGACGCTGGAGATCTACGCCCCCCTGGCCCACCGCCTGGGCATGAACACCATCAAGTGGGAGCTGGAGGACCTCTCCTTCGCGATCCTCTACCCCAAGATGTACGACGAGATCGTGCGCCTCGTCGCCGAGCGGGCCCCCAAGCGCGACGAGTACCTCGCCATAGTGACCGACGAGGTGCAGTCCGACCTGCGCGCGGCCCGGATCAAGGCCACCGTCACCGGCCGCCCCAAGCACTACTACAGCGTCTACCAGAAGATGATCGTCCGCGGGCGCGACTTCGCGGAGATCTACGACCTGGTCGGCATCCGCGTCCTCGTGGACACCGTCCGCGACTGCTACGCGGCGCTGGGCACCGTCCACGCCCGCTGGAACCCGGTTCCGGGGCGGTTCAAGGACTACATCGCGATGCCCAAGTTCAACATGTACCAGTCGCTGCACACGACGGTCATCGGGCCCAGCGGAAAGCCCGTCGAACTCCAGATCCGCACCTTCGACATGCACCGCCGCGCCGAGTACGGCATCGCGGCGCACTGGAAGTACAAGCAGGAGACGGTCGCCGGCGCCTCCAAGGTCCGCACCGACGTGCCGCGCGCCGCCAAGGGCAGCGCCGGCCAGGACACCGTCAACGACATGGCCTGGCTGCGCCAGCTGCTCGACTGGCAGAAGGAGACCGAGGACCCCGGCGAGTTCCTGGAGTCGCTCCGCTTCGACCTGTCGCGCAACGAGGTGTTCGTCTTCACCCCCAAGGGCGATGTCATAGCGCTCCCCGCGGGCGCGAGTCCCGTGGACTTCGCCTACGCGGTCCACACCGAGGTCGGGCACCGCACGATAGGGGCACGGGTCAACGGGCGGCTGGTACCGCTGGAGTCCACCCTGGACAACGGCGACCTGGTCGAGGTCTTCACCTCCAAGGCCGAGGGCGCGGGACCCTCCCGGGACTGGCTCGGCTTCGTCAAGTCCCCCCGGGCCCGGAACAAGATCAGGGCGTGGTTCTCCAAGGAGCGCCGGGACGAGGCGATCGAGCAGGGCAAGGACGCCATCGTCCGCGCCATGCGCAAGCAGAACCTGCCCATCCAGCGCATCCTGACCGGCGACTCGCTGGTCACCCTCGCGCACGAGATGCGCTACCCCGACATCTCCTCCCTCTACGCGGCGATCGGGGAGGGCCACGTCGCCGCGCAGGGCGTCGTGCAGAAGCTGGTGCAGGCCCTCGGCGGCGAGGAGGCCGCCAACGAGGACATCGCGGAGTCCACCCCGCCCTCCCGCAGCCGGGCCAAGCGCCGCAAGAGCGCCGACCCGGGCGTGGTGGTCAAGGGCGTGGAGGACGTGTGGGTGAAGCTGGCGCGCTGCTGCACGCCCGTGCCCGGCGACCCGATCATCGGCTTCGTGACCCGCGGCAGCGGGGTGTCCGTGCACCGCGCGGACTGCGTCAACGTCGACTCGCTCTCCCAGCAGCCCGAACGGATCCTCGACGTGGAGTGGGCACCCACCCAGTCCTCGGTCTTCCTGGTCGCCATCCAGGTCGAGGCGCTCGACCGGTCCCGGCTGCTGTCCGACGTCACCCGCGTCCTGTCCGACCAGCACGTCAACATCCTCTCCGCGGCCGTCCAGACCTCGCGCGACCGCGTCGCCACCTCCCGCTTCACCTTCGAGATGGGCGACCCCAAGCACCTCGGCCACGTCCTGAAGGCCGTCCGCGGGGTGGAGGGCGTCTACGACGTCTACCGGGTGACCTCGGCGCGCCGCCCCTGAGGCACCGCGGACACGAGGACGGGGCCCCTCACCGCCTGGTGAGGGGCCCCGTCCGCGGGTGTACCGCGCCGCAGCTCAGCCGCCGAACTCCTCCAGGCCCTTCAGCGCCTGGTCCAGCAGCGCCTGACGGCCCTCCAGCTCCTTGGCGAGCTTGTCGGCCTTGGCGTTGTTGCCCGCGGAGCGGGCGGCGTCGATCTGCTCGCGGAGCTTGTCCACCGCCGCCTGCAGCTGCCCGGTCAGCCCCTCGGCACGCGCCCGCGCCTCCGGGTTGGTCCGGCGCCACTCGCTCTCCTCGGACTCCTGGAGTGCGCGCTCCACCGCGTGCATCCGGCCCTCGACCTTCGGCCGGGCGTCGCGCGGCACATGGCCGATCGCCTCCCAGCGCTCGTTGATCGCGCGGAACGCGGCCCGGGCGGCCTTGAGGTCGGTCACCGGGACCAGCTTCTCGGCCTCCTCGGCGAGCTCCTCCTTGAGCTTCAGGTTCTCCGACTGCTCCGCGTCGCGCTCGGCGAACGCCTCGCCGCGCGCGGCGAAGAAGACGTCCTGGGCGCCGCGGAAGCGGTTCCACAGGTCGTCCTCCGCCTCGCGCTGGGCCCGCCCGGCGGCCTTCCACTGCGCCATCAGGTCGCGGTACCGGGCGGCCGTCGGCCCCCACTCCGTCGAGCCCGAGAGCGACTCGGCCTCGGCCACCAGGCGCTCCTTCACCTGGCGCGCCTCCTCGCGCTGCGCGTCCAGCGAGGCGAAGTGCGCCTTGCGCCGCTTGGAGAACGCCGAGCGGGCGTGCGAGAAGCGGTGCCACAGCTCGTCGTCGGACTTCCGGTCGAGCCGGGGCAGCCCCTTCCAGGTGTCCACCAGGCCCCGCAGCCGCTCCCCGGCGGCCCGCCACTGCTCGCTCTGCGCCAGCTCCTCGGCCTCGGCGACCAGCGCCTCCTTGGCCTTGCGCGCCTCGTCGCTCTGCCGGGCACGCTGCGCCCGGCGCTCCTCGCGGCGCTTCTCCACCGTCTCCACCAGCGCGTCCAGGCGCCGGCCCAGGGCCTCCAGATCGCCCACGGCGTGGTGCTCGTCCACCTGCTGGCGCAGGTGGTCGATCGCCGTCTGGGCGTCCTTGGCCGACAGGTCGGTGGTCTTCACCCGACGTTCGAGGAGGCCGATCTCGACCACCAGGCCCTCGTACTTGCGCTCGAAGTAGGCCAGTGCCTCCTCGGGAGTGCCGGCCTGCCACGATCCGACGACCTTCTCGCCCTCGGCCGTACGCACGTACACGGTGCCCGTCTCGTCGACGCGGCCCCACGGGTCGCTGCTCACAGCGCCTCCTCCACCTGATGCCCGCAAGGGCGTCGCCCCGGGCATCGTCCACGGTTTCCCCGGCGGGCCTCGCCCGCCGTCCACGGCGCGAAACCCGTCCACGCCGCACAACGCCAATCTAGGCGACGCCCCGCCCGGCTGTCCGCACCCGGCGCCACCGAATTCCCCCGGCTCACACCTTCGGGACGGCCGCCTTCTCGATGGTGACGGGCTTCGCCGGGGCGCCGTCGGTCCCGCCGCCCTCGACACCGGCCTTGCCGACGGCCTGGACCAGCTTCAGGCCGTCGGCGTCCAGGGTGCCGAACGGGGTGTACGCGGGCGGCAGCTTGCTGTCCTTGTAGACGAGGAAGAACTGGCTGCCGCCGCTGTCCGGGCGGCTGGTGTTGGCCATCGCCACCGTGCCGGCCCCGAAGGTGACGGTGCCGTCCTCGCCGGGCTCGCCCAGCGCGTCCAGGTTCTCGTCCGGGATGGTGTAGCCGGGGCCGCCGGTCCCGTTGCCGTCCGGGTCGCCGCACTGGAGCACGAAGATGCCCGCCGTGGTCAGGCGGTGGCACTTCGTGTCGTCGAAGTAGCCCTTGTCGGCCAGCGCCTTGAAGGAGTTCACCGTGTGCGGGGTCTTCGCGGCGTCCATGGCGATCGAGAGCTCGCCCTCGTTGGTGGTGATCTCGAAGGCGTACTTCGCCTTCCGGTCGATCGTCATCGGCGGCTCGGGGGCCGAGCTCTCGGTGGCGGAGGGCGTCGGTGTGGCCTCCGCCGCGGCGTCGTCCTTCCCCGCGCCGTCGCCGCCCAGGCCGAGCGCCCAGACCGCGCCGCCCGCGACGAGCACGACGGCGACGGCCGCGGCGATGATCGCGTTGCGCTGCCTGCTCCTGTTGCGCGCCTGCTCCCTGCGCTGCTGCTGGCGCTCGAACTTCTGCCGGGCGAGCTGCCGCCGCCGCTGATCGCTGCTGACCACCGGGTCTTCTCCTCGAGGTGTGCGTGTCTGTGTACGCCGGGTCATGCTGACCGCCGAGCCTGCCCCGTACCGTATACGGGTTGGCTGTGGGATGAGCAGCGCCGGTAGGCTCTGATCTGCTGCATTCCACGTGGCATGACCTCCCGACGACCGAACTGAGGACGATCGTGCTTATTGCCGGGTTCCCCGCCGGGGCCTGGGGGACCAACTGCTACCTGGTCGCCCCCGCCGCAGGCGAGGAGTGCGTGATCATCGACCCCGGCCACCAGGCCGCCGAGGGCGTCGGGGAGACGATCCGGAAGCACCGCCTCAAGCCCGTCGCCGTCGTCCTCACCCACGGCCACATCGACCACGTGGCCTCCGTCGTGCCCGTCTGCGGCGCCCACGACGTGCCGGCCTGGATCCACCCCGAGGACCGCTACATGATGAGCGACCCGGAGAAGGCCCTCGGCCGCTCCATCGGGATGCCGCTGATGGGCGAGCTGACCGTCGGCGAACCCGACGACGTGCGGGAGCTCGCCGACGGCGCGCGGCTGTCCCTGGCCGGCCTCGACTTCTCCGTGTCGCACGCCCCCGGCCATACCAAGGGGTCGGTGGCCTTCCGGATGCCCGAGGCGGCGGACGTCCCGTCCGTGTTCTTCTCGGGCGACCTGCTGTTCGCCGGCTCCATCGGACGCACGGACCTCCCCGGCGGCGACATGGACGACATGCTCGCGTCGCTGGCCCGGGTCTGCCTGCCGCTCGACGACTCGACCGTGGTCCTCTCCGGCCACGGCCCCCAGACGACCATCGGCCGCGAGCGCGCCACCAACCCGTACCTGCGTGAGGTGGCCGCCGGCCTCGGGAGCACCCAGGGTGCTCCCCGACGAGGAATGTGACGAGAGAAGCCCCGTGAGCACCTTCCAGGCCCCCAAGGGCACCTACGACCTGCTGCCCCCCGACTCCGCCCGCTACCTCGCGGTGCGCGAGGCGATCGCCGCCCCGCTGCGCGACTCCGGGTACGGCTACATCGAGACCCCCGGCTTCGAGGACGTCGAGCTGTTCGCCCGCGGGGTCGGCGAGTCCACCGACATCGTCACCAAGGAGATGTACGCCTTCGAGACCAAGGGCGGCAGCCGGCTCGCCCTGCGTCCCGAGGGCACCGCCTCGGTGCTGCGCGCCGCCCTGGAGGCCAACCTCCACAAGGCGGGCAACCTTCCGGTCAAGCTCTGGTACTCGGGCTCGTACTACCGCTACGAGCGTCCCCAGAAGGGCCGCTACCGCCACTTCTCCCAGGTCGGCGCCGAGGCGATCGGCACCGAGGACCCGGCGCTGGACGCCGAGCTGATCATCCTCGCCGACCAGGCGTACCGCTCGCTGGGCCTGCGCAACTTCCGCATCCTGCTGAACTCCCTCGGCGACAAGGAGTGCCGCCCGGCCTACCGGGAGGCCCTCCAGGGCTTCCTGCGCGGCCTGGAGCTGGACGAGGACACCCGGCGCCGTATCGAGATCAACCCCCTGCGGGTCCTCGACGACAAGCGCACCGAGGTGCAGCGCCGACTGACGGGCGCCCCCATGCTCCGCGACTACCTCTGCGACGGCTGCAAGGCCTACCACGAGGAGGTCCGGGCCCTGCTGGCGGCCGCCGGGGTCGCCTTCGAGGACGACGAGAAGCTGGTGCGCGGCCTGGACTACTACACCCGGACCACCTTCGAGTTCGTGCACGACGGACTGGGCTCGCAGTCGGCGGTGGGCGGCGGCGGGCGCTACGACGGCCTGTCCGAGATGATCGGCGGCCCCGCGCTGCCGTCCGTCGGCTGGGCGCTCGGCGTGGACCGCACCGTGCTCGCCCTGGAGGCCGAGGGCGTCGAGCTCGACCTCCCGCGCTCCACCAGCGTCTACGCGGTACCGCTGGGCGAGGAGGCCCGCCGGGTCCTGTTCGGCGTGGTCACCGAGCTGCGCCGGGGCGGCGTGGCGGCGGACTTCGGCTTCGGCGGCAAGGGCCTGAAGGGCGCGATGAAGAACGCCAACCGCTCCGGGGCACGCTATGCGCTGGTCGCGGGCGAGCGGGACCTCGCCGAGGGCGTGGTGCAGCTCAAGGACATGGAGTCCGGGGAGCAGCAGGCGGTGGAGCTGGCCACCGTGGTCTCGGAGCTGCGCTCCCGGCTGGGCTGAGCGCAGGCCGCCCGCGCGGGCCCCGGGGAGTCAACCTCCCCGGGGCCCGCGGCCGTTGAGGGCCACCGGGATGGCCGGGGAGCGGCCTGCTTACGCGGAGCGAACGGAGCGGCGCCCCCGCCGTGGGGCAGAATGGCGGTGCCGGGGACGACCGATGAGACCGAGACGAGGATTCGGCGACATGACTTCTGCACAGACCCGCGAGGCCACCCCTGAAGAGGCGGACCCGGGGGTGGTGGGTGCGTCCCGGGCGCTGGGGTGGCTGCTGGTGGTGACGGGGGCTGCGGGGTTGCTGGCGGCGTGGGTGATCACGCTGGACAAGTTCAGGTTGCTGGAGGATCCGGGGTTCACGCCGGGGTGTTCGCTCAATCCCGTGGTGTCGTGCGGGAGCATCATGAAGAGCGAGCAGGCGGGGGTGTTCGGGTTTCCGAACCCGATGCTGGGGCTGGTGGCGTACGGGGTGGTCGTGGCGGTGGGTGCGGGGCTGCTGGCGGGGGCGCGGTACCGGCGGTGGTTCTGGTGGGGGCTGAACGCGGGGTGCCTGTTCGGGGTGGGGTTCTGTACCTGGTTGATGCAGCAGTCGCTGTATGTGATCGGTGCGCTGTGCCTGTGGTGCTGTCTGGCGTGGGTGGCGACGATCGTGATGTTCTGGTATGTGACCTCGCACAACGTGCGGAGCGGGGTGCTGCCGGCGCCGGCGGGGGTGCGGGGGTTCCTGGGGGAGTTCACCTGGGTGCTGCCGGTGCTGCACATCGGGATCATCGGGATGCTGGTGCTGACCCGCTGGTGGGACTTCTGGACCTCCTGAGGGCTCGGCCCGGGGCGGTGCCCGGGGCGGTGGACCTCCCCGCCCCGGTTCCGCCCCCGGGGGCTGTCGGCGGCCTGGCATAGGCTTCACGGCGTGGAGCCCGACCTTTTCACCGCCGCAGCGGAAGAACGCCAGGAGAGGGAACCGTCCAGCAGCCCCCTGGCGGTCCGCATGCGCCCGCGCACCCTCGACGAGGTCGTCGGGCAGCAGCACCTGCTCAAGCCCGGCTCCCCGCTGCGCCGCCTGGTCGGCGACGCCGGGCAGGGCCGTGCGGGCGCCTCGTCCGTCATCCTCTGGGGCCCGCCCGGCACGGGGAAGACGACGCTCGCCTATGTCGTGTCCCAGGCGACCGACAAGCGCTTCGTGGAGCTGTCGGCGATCACCGCGGGCGTGAAGGAGGTCCGCGCGGTCATCGACGGCGCGCGGCGGGCGGCCGGCGGCTACGGCCGGGAGACCGTGCTCTTCCTCGACGAGATCCACCGCTTCTCCAAGGCGCAGCAGGACTCGCTGCTGCCGGCGGTGGAGAACCGCTGGGTCACCCTGATCGCCGCGACCACGGAGAACCCGTACTTCTCGGTGATCTCCCCGCTGCTCTCCCGCTCGCTGCTGCTGACCCTGGAGCCGCTGACGGAGGCGGACGTCTCCGGCCTGCTCGCGCGGGCGCTCGGCGAGGAGCGGGGCCTGGCCGGGGCCGTCGCCCTCTCCGAGGAGGCCCGCGCCCATCTGCTGAGGATCGCCGGAGGGGACGCCCGCCGGGCGCTCACCGCGCTGGAGGCGGCGGCCGGGGCCGCGATCGACAAGGGCGAGGCGGAGATCTCCCTGCTGACCCTGGAGGAGACGGTGGACCGGGCGGCCGTGGCCTACGACCGCGACGGGGACCAGCACTACGACGTCGCCAGCGCCCTGATCAAGTCGATCCGCGGCTCCGACGTCGACGCCGCGCTGCACTACCTGGCGCGGATGATCGAGGCGGGCGAGGACCCGCGGTTCATCGCCCGCCGCCTGATGATCTCGGCCAGCGAGGACATCGGCCTCGCCGACCCCACCGCCCTGCCGACGGCGGTGGCGGCGGCGCAGGCCGTCGCGCTGATCGGCTTCCCCGAGGCCGCGCTGACCCTCAGCCACGCGACCATCGCGCTGGCCCTCGCGCCCAAGTCCAACGCGGCCACGCTCGCCATCGCCGCCGCCCGCAAGGACGTGCGCGAGGGCCTCGCCGGGCCCGTGCCCTCCCATCTGCGCGACGGCCACTACCAGGGAGCGGCGAAGCTGGGGCACGCGCAGGGCTATGTGTACCCGCACGACGTGGCCGGGGCCATCGCGGCCCAGCAGTACGCCCCGGACACGGTCGCCGGGCGCCGCTACTACGAGCCCACCCGCTACGGCGCCGAGGCGCGGTACGCGGAGGTGGTGGAGAAGGTGCGCGAACGGCTGCAGGGGGAGGCGCGGCCTCCGTCGGGCTGAGACTCCGCCGGGGCCGGGCGCTCAGCCGGAGGCCGCCCGGAAGAGCGTGTGCAGCGCGCGGCGCAGGCCGGTGACGTCGTCCACCGGCTCGGGGAAGTCGAAGCGCGCGTCGAACGGACGCCCCCCGGTGAAGCGCACCCGCAGCCCGAAGCGGTCCAGTGCCAGCGGCACCGCCCGCCGCCCGTCCCGCCGCAGCTCCGCCCCCCGCTCGCCGAGCAGGCCCGCCAGGTCCTGCACCCGGTCCTCGTGCGCGGCGCCGAGGTGCTGGAGGAGTTCCGCCTCGAAGGGGGCCACCGGGTCGGCGGTGGCGGCGGCGAACTCCTCCGGGTCGACGAGGCCGACCCCCCACAGGTCGTCGACCGCCGCCTCGCCCACCTCCAGCCGCAGCATCATGCGGTTGGGCTCGATCGCCAGGCCGGGCGCACCGGTGAGCCAGCCGGACACCCGTGCGCGGCCCCGGACGCGGTTCGGGACCGCGAGCGGGGCGACGTCGGTGACCTCCAGCACGGCCGGGAGCTCGTCGTCCTGGGCATGGGTGGCGGCGCGCACGGCGGGGGCGTCCGAGGGGAGGAGCAGGAACACCTCCCCGTCCTCGCCGAGGACGCGGGCGAGGGGGGCGTTCTGCCAGGGGAGAGGGCTCTCCACCCCCGGCACGAGCAGGGCCGCGGAGCATGTACTCTGTACGAGAGTTCGTGTGCGCTCGGCTGCTGACGGCAGCCGGGCGGTTTCAAGCCCGCTGGGACGCGGCTGACCATGAGCTGATCGGACCTCCGTCACCCCGGCGCCCGACGTCTTCGCTACGTCCTGTGCAGCGTCGGTGTTCTTCGTGCCGTCCGTGATGCGCTTGGTGTTCCCAGGGCGAGACATGCGATCTCCTTGAGTAAGGTAAGCCTAACCTAACCTACAACGGAGGTCTGGAGAACGTGCCTAACCAGTCGCGTCCCAAGGTCAAGAAGTCCCGTGCGCTCGGCATCGCGCTGACGCCGAAGGCCGTCAAGTACTTCGAGGCCCGCCCCTACCCGCCGGGTGAGCACGGCCGCGGCCGCAAGCAGAACTCGGACTACAAGGTCCGTCTGCTGGAGAAGCAGCGCCTGCGCGCCCAGTACGACATCTCCGAGCGCCAGATGGCCCGCGCCTACGACCGCGCGCGCAAGGCCGAGGGCAAGACCGGCGACGCGCTGGTCATCGAGCTCGAGCGCCGCCTCGACGCCCTGGTCCTGCGCTCGGGCATCGCCCGCACCATCTACCAGGCCCGCCAGATGGTCGTCCACGGCCACATCCAGGTCAACGGCCAGAAGGTCGACAAGCCGTCCTTCCGCGTCCGCCCGGACGACGTCGTGATGGTCCGCGAGCGCTCCCGCGAGAAGCCGCTGTTCCAGGTCTCCCGCGAGGGCGGCTTCGCGGCCGACGGCGAGACCCCGCGCTACCTCCAGGTCAACCTGAAGGCCCTGGCCTTCCGCCTGGACCGCGACCCGCAGCGCAAGGAGATCCCGGTCATCTGCGACGAGCAGCTCGTCGTCGAGTACTACGCCCGCTGATCCTCCGGCAGGCGCAGCCGCTCCGAGCGTCTCAGCCCGCCGCCTCCCCGCCCCTTCCGGTGGGGAGGCCGGCGGGCTTTCGCGTCCCCCCGGCGCGCCGCGACCGGCGGGGGGCCCGGTCGCAGGCCGCCAGCGCCCGCTCCACCACCGCGTCCAGCGACAGCGCCCGCCCGGCCGCGGCGCACTCCTCGTACCGGGCGGCCCCCAGGACTGCCCGGGTCCGCTCCTCGCACTGGGCCCGGGGCACCGCGAAGCAGCGGGAGCCGAACCGGGCCAGCCCCACCGACTCCCAGACCGGCGCGGTCGCCCCCATCAGCACCGCCGCCTCCACCGCGTCGCCCTCCGAGGCGGTGACCAGGGCCAGCAGCTCCAGAGCCAGCACCAGCCCCACCAGGTCGTGGAAGCGGTGGTCCACCGCCACGCACCGGGACAGCAGCACCCGGGCCCGCGGATGGTCGCCCGCCGTCCACGCGGCGTGCGCGAGCACGTACAGGGCATACGCCCGGGCCCACTCCTCGCCGAAGGACTCGCACACCTCGCGCACCTGCTCGCACAGCGCCACCGCGTCCCCCGGCCGCCCCTGGAACGCCAGCGCCAGCGCCAGCTCCACGCGGCCCATCAGCACGTTGCTGTTCAGCTCGCCCGCCCGGTCGTAGGCGTCCAGCGCGGCCCGCAGCAGCCGCTCCGCCTCCGCCGGCTCGTCCGACAGCAGCGCGAGGCACCCCCGCCGGTGCACCGCGTACGCCCCCGCGACCGCGTTCCCCGAGGCCCGCGCGCCCTCCTCGCAGGCGTGCAGCGCCGCGGCGGCGGCCGCCGGGTCCCCCTGGAGCACCGCCACGTACCCGAGCACCCACAGCGCCTTGAGCCGGGCGTCCTCGTAGGGCCTCGCCCCGCCCGGCGCCCGGCCCAGCGCGCGGTCCAGCCAGTACCTGCCCTCCGCGAGCCGCCCGCAGCCCACCCAGGAGAACCAGAGCGTGCCCGCGAGGAACTGCCCCAGGTGCGCCTCCTCGGGACTCTCCAGGCACCACTCCATCGCCGCCCGCAGATCGGGCAGCGAACTGTCCGCCACCGCGGCCACCTCGGCCTGCCGGGGGCTGAACCACTCCAGCTCGCACCAGGTCGCGAGGCCCAGGTGCCAGTCCCGGTGGCGGCTGCGCAGGCGCCCCTCGTCGCCCAGTGCGGCCAGCCAGCCCGCCCCGTAGGCGCGCAGGGTGTCCAGCATCCCGTAGCGCCGGCCCGCCGGGGTCTCCTCCCGGTGCACCACCGACTGGGCGACCAGCCCGCCCAGCACGTCGACGACGCTGCTCTCCGGGAGCTCCGGCCCGCTGCACACGTACTCCGCCGCCTCCAGGTCGAAGGGCCCGGCGAAGACCGACAGCCGCGCCCACAGCAGGCGCTCGGCGGGGGTGCACAGCTCGTGGCTCCAGCCGATCGCCGTCCGCAGCGTCCCGTGCCGCGGCAGCACGCCCCGGGCCCCCGAGGTCAGCAGGGCGAACCGGTCGCCGAGCCGGTGCAGCAGCTCCTCCAGCCCGATCGCCGGGAGCCGGGCCGCGGCCAGTTCCAGGGCCAGCGGGATGCCGTCGAGGCGGCGGCACAGCTCCCGCACCCGCTCCCGGTCCGCGGCGTCGGGGCGCCAGCGCGGCAGCACCTCGGCCGCCCGGTCGGCGAAGAGCACCGCGGCGTCCGCGCCCGCCAAGGGGCCGACGGGCAGGACCACTTCGCCGTCCACCCGCAGCGGGCGGCGGCCGACCGCCAGCACCGCCACCCCCGGGGCGCGGCACAGCACCTCGCGCACCAGCGCCGCACAGCCGTCGACCAGGTGCTCGAAGCCGTCCACGACCAGCAGGGCGGACAGTCCCCGCACCCGCTCCAGCAGCACCTCGCGGGCCGGGCGGCTGGTGTGGTCGGTGACGTGCAGTGCCTCCAGCAGGGCGTGGACGACGAGCCGGGGGTCCCGCAGGGGCGCGAGCGCGACGAGGCGGACCCCGTCGGCGTAACCATTCTTCAGCCCGTCGGCGGCCCGCAGCGCCAGCCGCGTCTTGCCGATCCCGCCCGTCCCCACGACGGTCACCAGCCGCGAGCCCGCCAGCGCCCGGCCGATCTCGGCGAGTTCCGTCTCCCGGCCCACGAAGCGGTTGAGTTCCACGGGGAGAAGCCCCTGGTCACCCGCGGGGGAGCGGTCGAAGGGGGTGTCGGGGCCGGGTAAGTGCCGCATAGGGCACGCAGCGTACCGATGTGTGTGCACTGCGTACAATCGGACGGTGGGCGGCGGGCTCCGCCCACCGGGAATCCGGTACGGGGAGCCGACCGGGGCGCGATAGGGTCAGGGGTACGCGATTTCCAGGCGCGGACGACGAGCAGAGAGCGGTGCGCAGTGACCGGTGGAGAGGTTGCCGGGATTCTGGTGGCCGTCTTCTGGGCGATCCTGGTGTCCTTCCTCGCCGTGGTGCTGGCGAGGCTGGCCCAGACGCTCAGGGCGACCACCCGTCTCGTGGCGGAGGTGAGCGAGCAGGCCGTCCCCCTGCTGGCGCAGGCGTCCGCGACCGTGCGGTCCGCCCAGACGCAGCTGGACAGGGTCGACGCCATCGCGAGCGACGTCCAGGAGGTCACCTCCAACGCCTCGGCGCTGTCCACCACCGTCGCCTCCACCTTCGGCGGCCCGCTGGTCAAGGTGGCCGCCTTCGGCTACGGCGTGCGCCGGGTGCTCGGCCGCCGGGGAGCCGGCCGCGAGGACGCCCCGCGCGAGCGCCGCACCGTGGTCGTCGGGCGGACCGTTCCGGCGGCGCGAGGCAGGAACCGGAAGGTCTGACGCACATGTTCCGCCGTACGTTCTGGTTCACGGCCGGCGCCGCAGCCGGCGTCTGGGCCACCACCAAGGTCAACCGCAAGCTCCGGCAGCTCACCCCCGAGAGCCTCGCCGCCCAGGCGGCCGGCAAGGCGATCGACGCCGGGCACCGGCTGAAGGGCATCGCGGTCGACATCCGCGCGCAGATGGTGCAGCGGGAGGCCGAACTGGGCGAGGCCCTCGGGCTCGACGACCACCCGGACCGGGTGCTGCCCGCCGCACGGCCGCGCCCGGCCGTCGGCCCGGCACGGCGGGGCCCGTCGGCCCCTCTCCCCGGCGGCCCCCGCGGCCGGTACGACATCCACCGCACCGACACGCAGAACACCACCGAGGACCGGACCCCCGGGCCCTCGAACAACGGGAATGAGGACCACTGATGGAGTCGGCTGAAATCCGCCGCCGCTGGCTGAGCTTCTTCGAGGAGCGCGGGCACACCGTCGTCCCTTCGGCGTCGCTCATCGCGGACGACCCGACTCTGCTGCTGGTCCCCGCGGGCATGGTCCCCTTCAAGCCCTACTTCCTGGGTGAGGTCAAGCCGCCCGCCCCGCGCGTGACCAGCGTGCAGAAGTGCGTGCGCACCCCGGACATCGAAGAGGTCGGCAAGACCACCCGCCACGGCACCTTCTTCCAGATGTGTGGCAACTTCTCCTTCGGCGACTACTTCAAGGAAGGCGCCATCAAGCTGTCCTGGGAGCTGCTCACCAGCCCCCAGGACAAGGGCGGCTACGGGCTCGACCCCGAGCGCCTGTGGATCACCGTCTACCTCGACGACGACGAGGCCGAGCAGATCTGGCGGGACGTCGTCGGCGTCCCCGCCGAGCGCATCCAGCGCCTGGGCAAGAAGGACAACTTCTGGTCCATGGGCGTCCCCGGCCCCTGCGGCCCCTGCTCCGAGATCAACTACGACCGCGGTCCGGAGTTCGGCGAGGAGGGCGGCCCGGCCGTCAACGACGAGCGCTACGTGGAGATCTGGAACCTGGTCTTCATGCAGTACGAGCGCGGTGCCGGCGACGGCAAGGAGGACTTCCCGATCCTCGGGGAGCTGCCGAGCAAGAACATCGACACCGGCCTCGGCCTGGAACGCCTCGCCATGATCCTGCAGGGCGTGCAGAACATGTACGAGACCGACACCCTGCGCGTCGTCATGGACAAGGCCACCGGGCTGACCGGCGTCCGCTACGGCGCCGAGCACGGCTCGGACGTCTCCCTGCGCGTGGTCGCCGACCACATCCGCACCTCCACCATGCTCATCGGCGACGGTGTCACCCCCGGCAACGAGGGCCGCGGCTACGTGCTCCGCCGCATCATGCGCCGGGCCATCCGCAACATGCGCCTGCTCGGCGCCACCGGACCGGTCGTCAAGGACCTGGTGGGCGTCGTGATCGACACCATGGGGCAGCAGTACCCGGAGCTGGTGACCGACCGCAGCCGCATCGAGACGGTGGCCGTGGCCGAGGAGGCCGCCTTCCTCAAGGCCCTCAAGGGCGGCACCAACATCCTGGACACCGCCGTCACCGAGACCCGGGCCGCCGGTTCCACCGTGCTGCCCGGCGACAAGGCCTTCCTGCTCCACGACACCTGGGGCTTCCCCATCGACCTCACCCTGGAGATGGCCGCCGAGCAGGGCCTGACGGTGGACGAGGACGGCTTCCGCCGCCTGATGAAGGAGCAGCGGGAGCGGGCCAAGGCCGACGCCAAGGCCAAGAAGACCGGTCACGCCGACCTCTCGGCCTACCGCGAGATCGCCGACGGCTCCGGCGCCACCGAGTTCACCGGCTACCGCAGCACCGAGGGCGAGTCGACGGTGGTCGGCCTGCTCGTGGACGGGGTCTCCTCGCCCGCCGCCTCCGAGGGCGACGAGGTCGAGGTCGTCCTGGACCGCACCCCCTTCTACGCCGAGGGCGGCGGCCAGCTCGCCGACCAGGGGCGCATCCGCCTCGACTCCGGCGCCGTCATCGAGGTCCGCGACGTGCAGCAGCCCGTCCCGGGCGTCAGCGTGCACAAGGGCGTCGTCCAGGTGGGCGAGGTCACCGTCGGGGCCTCGGCCCACGCCGCCATCGACGTCACGCGCCGGCGGGCCATCGCCCGCGCCCACAGCGCCACCCACCTCACCCACCAGGCCCTGCGGGACGCGCTCGGCCCGACGGCCGCCCAGGCCGGCTCGGAGAACTCCCCGGGCCGCTTCCGCTTCGACTTCGGCTCGCCCAACGCCGTTCCCGGCACGGTGCTCACCGACGTCGAGCAGAAGATCAACGAGGTCCTCTCCCGTGAACTCGACGTCCACGCCGAGGTCATGAGCATCGACGAGGCCAAGAAGCAGGGCGCCATCGCCGAGTTCGGCGAGAAGTACGGCGAGCGGGTGCGCGTCGTGACCATCGGCGACTTCTCCAAGGAGCTGTGCGGCGGCACCCATGTGCACAACACGGCCCAGCTGGGCCTGGTGAAGCTGCTCGGCGAGTCCTCCATCGGCTCCGGTGTGCGCCGCGTGGAGGCCCTGGTGGGCGTCGACGCCTACAACTTCCTCGCCAGGGAGCACACCGTCGTCGCCCAGCTGCAGGAGCTGGTCAAGGGCCGCCCGGAGGAGCTCCCGGAGAAGGTCTCCGCCATGCTCGGCAAGCTGAAGGACGCCGAGAAGGAGATCGAGAAGTTCCGCGCCGAGAAGGTGCTCGCCGCCGCCGCGGGCCTCGCCGAGTCCGCCCGGGACGTCCGCGGCGTCGCCGTGGTGACCGGCACCGTCCCGGACGGGACGGGCGCCGACGACCTGCGCCGGCTGGTGCTCGACGTCCGCGGCCGCATCCCCGGTGACCGTCCGGCCGTCGTCGCCCTGTTCGCCGTCTCCGGCGGCCGGCCGCTGACCGTGATCGCCACCAACGAGGCCGCCCGCGAGCGCGGCCTGAAGGCCGGCGACCTGGTCCGTACCGCGGCCAAGACCCTCGGGGGCGGAGGCGGCGGCAAGCCGGACGTCGCCCAGGGCGGCGGCCAGAACCCGGACGCCGTCCCCGAGGCCGTCGCCGCGGTCGAGCGCCTCGTCGCCGAGACCGCGTGAGCGGGGGAGGGACGGGCATGCGCCGGGGGCGCCGACTCGCGATCGACGTCGGGGACGCCCGCATCGGGGTCGCCTCGTGCGACCCCGACGGGGTCCTCGCGACACCCGTGGAGACCGTGCCGGGACGCGATGTCCCGGCCGCCCACCGGCGCCTGCGGGTGCTCGTCGAGGAGTACGAGCCCGTCGAGGTGGTCGTCGGGCTGCCCCGGTCGCTCAGCGGTGGCGAGGGCCCGGCGGCCAAGAAGGTCCGGGCCTTCGCCCGCACCCTGGCCCAGGGCGTCGCACCGGTCCCCGTGCGGCTGGTCGACGAGCGGATGACGACGGTGACGGCCACTCAGGGGCTGCGCGCCTCCGGGGTGAAGTCCAGGAAGGGGCGCTCCGTCGTCGACCAGGCCGCGGCGGTGGTCATCCTCCAGAACGCCCTGGAGTCCGAACGGGTGTCGGGCAGACCCCCCGGAGAGAGCGTCGAAACGATTGTCTGATCGCGATACGGTAACGTTCCGCGCAATGCGGCCGTGTTCGAACAGCCGCCGCACCGAGCAGAGGCGGATCGTCCGCACCGTCTCGCGGCCCTAGGGGATCGATGACTGAGTATGGCCGGGGCGCCGGACCCGAACCGTGGCATCCCGAGGACCCCCTCTACGGGGACCAGGGCTGGGAAGGACGGTCCGCCCCCGGTCACGCTCCGTACGACGACGGTGCCCGGCAGTACCCCGCGCAGGGCCAGGACCAGTACCCCTACGCGTACGACCCGCAGCACGGCGAGCAGTCCGCGTACCCGCAGCAGACCCCGGACCCCTACCCGCAGCAGTACCAGGGCGGGTACGAGGCCCAGGGCGGACAGCAGTACCCGCAGCAGTACGGCACCCAGGGCGGACAGCAGCAGTACCCGGGTCAGTACGGTCCCCAGGACGGGCAGCAGCAGTACCCGCAGCAGCACGGGACGCCGGGCGGACAGGACCCGTACCCGCAGCAGTACGGCACCCGGGACGGGCAGCAGCAGTACCAGGGTCAGTACGGCACCCAGGGCGGACAGCAGTACGGCGCACCGGGGCAGCAGGACCCCTCCTGGGGTGCGGGCCCCGAGGCGGCCGCCTACGGGACCGGCCAGGCGGGCGCCTACGGCGGCGGCCACCCGCAGGGCTACGGCAACCGCCAGGAGGCCGACTACTACGCCACCCCCGAGGCGTACCCGCCCCCCCGCCCACCCGGCCGCCGCGACGGCCCCGCCCCCGAACCCGGCCCGGAACCCGGCCCCGAGCCCGAACCCGGGCCGGTCTCCGACTGGGACGCCGAGCAGGACCGCCAGGAGGAGGACCACCCCTTCTTCACCGGCCAGGACGCCCCGCCCCGGCGGCGCGGGCGCGGACGGCGCGGCCCGGACGAGGATCCCGACGCCCCGGACGACCGCGACGACCCCGACGACGGGGACCCGGACGAGGACGGACCCGAGGAGCACCGCGGCGGCCGCGGCAAGGGCAAGCGCAAGAGCCGCAACGGCCTCGCCTGCCTGGTCGTCGTCCTCGTCCTGGGCGGAGTCTTCGGCGGCGCCGGCTACTTCGGCTACCAGTTCTGGCAGGACCGGGGGAAGGTCGAGGACTTCGCCGGCGCCGGCACCGGCCAGGTCGAGGTCGAGATCCCCAAGGGCGCCACCGGCGCGCAGATCGGCAACATCCTCAAGACCGCAGGCGTGGTGAAGAGCGTCGACGCCTTCGTCCGCGCCCAGGGGGACAACCCGCGCGGCACCTCCATCCAGGACGGCAGCTACCTGCTGAAGAAGGAGATGTCGGGCAAGGCCGCCGTCGACCTGATGCTCAGCGACGCCAGCCGCAACAACCTGGTGATCCCCGAGGGCAGGCGCAACGCCCAGATCTACGCGGAGATCGACAAGAGGCTGGGCCTGGAGGCGGGCACCACCGAGGACGTCGCCCGGAAGAAGGCGGGGAGCCTCGGGCTGCCCGAGTGGGCGACGGGCCACGAGAACGTCAAGGACCCGCTGGAGGGCTTCCTCTTCCCGGCCGCCTACCCCGTCGCCAAGGACGCCGAACCGGAGGCCGTGCTCCGCAAGATGGTCGCCCGGGCCAACCAGGAGTTCGAGAAGGCCGGCCTCCAGGCCGAGGCGGAGGGCCTGGGCCTGGAGAACGCCTGGGAACTGCTCACCGTGGCCAGCCTCGTGCAGGCCGAGGGCAAGACCCACGACGACTTCCGCAAGATGTCCGAGGTGGTCTACAACCGGCTCAAGCCGACCAACACCGAGACCAACCAGTTGCTCCAGTTCGACTCCGCCTTCAACTACCTCAAGGGGCAGAGCGAGATCGACATCTCCGAGAAGGAGATCAACAGCAACCGGGACCCGTACAACACGTACACCCAGAAGGGCCTCACCCCCGGCCCGATCGGCAACCCGGGCAACGAGGCCATCGCCGCCGCCCTCGACCCGACGAAGGACGGCTGGATGTACTTCGTCGCCACGGACGGCATGAAGGTGACCGAGTTCGCCAAGACCCACGACGATTTCCTCAAGCTGAAGCGGAAGTTCAATGCCGGCTAGCGCCGACCGGCGCCGGGCGGCCGTCCTCGGCTCCCCCGTCGCCCACTCGCTCTCCCCGGTCCTCCACAACGCCGCCTACGCGGCACTGGGCCTCGACGGCTGGACCTACGGGCGCTTCGAGGTCGACGAGGAGGCGCTGCCCGGTTTCCTGGCCGGCCTGGACGCCTCCTGGGCGGGCCTGTCGCTGACCATGCCCCTGAAGCGGGCCGTGATCGCGCTGCTGGACGAGGTCAGCCCGACCGCCGCCGCCGTCGAGGCCGTGAACACCGTGGTGTTCACGGACGACGGGCGCCGCATCGGCGACAACACCGACATCCCCGGCATGGCCGCCGCGCTCGCGGAGCGGGGCGTGGACACGGTCCCCTCCGCCGCGGTCCTCGGCGCCGGCGCCACCGCCTCCTCGGCGCTCGCCGCCCTGTCCCGGATGTGCACCGGACCGGTCACGGCCTACGTCCGCAGCGCGGCCAGGGCCGAGGAGATGCGGGGCTGGGGCGAGCGGCTCGGGATCGAGGTGCTCACCGCCGACTGGGCGGACGCGGCACGGGCCTTCGAGGAGCCCCTGGTGGTGGCCACCACCCCGGCCGGAGCCACCGACGCCTTCGCCGCCGCCGTGCCCGCGGCCCCCGGCACCCTGTTCGACGTGCTCTACGAGCCCTGGCCCACGGCCCTCGCCTCGGCCTGGGCCGCGCGCGGCGGGCCGGTCCTCGGAGGCCTGGACCTCCTGGTGCACCAGGCGGTGCTCCAGGTCGAGCAGATGACCGGCCGCACCCCCGCCCCGCTCGCCGCGATGCGGGAGGCGGGGGAGCGGGCGCTCGCCGCCCGCCGGGGCTGAACCCCTCCGGGGCCTCCGCGCGCCGCCCTCCCGGGTGTCCGTCCTGCCGCGAGGTGACGTCCGCCAGATGGAACGGTGGCGGTTCCCCCGGGAGGGCATGGGAGGATCGGTGCAGGCGGCCAGGACCGTGCGCCCCCGGACCCCGGCCACGGGGTCCTCCGGCCGCCCCGTCGCAAATCGTGAGCGCGAGCAGGAGGAACACCGTTGAGCAGGTTGCGTTGGCTGACCGCGGGCGAGTCCCATGGACCGGCACTGGTGGCGACCCTGGAGGGGCTTCCCGCCGGTGTGCCGGTGACCACGGAGCTGGTGGCGGACCATCTGGCGAGGCGGCGGCTCGGCTACGGGCGCGGGGCGCGGATGAAGTTCGAGCGCGACGAGGTGACCTTCCTCGGCGGAGTGCGCCACGGGCTGACGATGGGTTCGCCGGTCGCCGTCATGGTCGGCAACACCGAGTGGCCCAAGTGGGAGCAGGTCATGGCGGCCGACCCGGTGGACCCGGAGGTGCTGGCCCGGTCGGCGCGGAACGCGCCGCTCACCCGCCCGCGTCCCGGCCACGCGGACCTGGCGGGCATGCAGAAGTACGCGCTGGACGAGGCCCGTCCCGTCCTGGAGCGCGCCAGCGCCCGTGAGACCGCGGCCCGGGTCGCCCTCGGCGCCGTCGCCCGCTCCTACCTCAAGGAGACCGTGGGCATCGAGATCGTCTCCCATGTCGTCGAGCTGGCCTCGGCGAAGGCCCCCTACGGCCTGGTCCCCGAGCCCGCCGACGAGGCCCGCCTGGACGCCGACCCCGTGCGCTGCCTGGACCCTGCGGCGAGCGAGGCGATGGTGGCCGAGATCGACCAGGCCCACAAGGACGGCGACACCCTCGGCGGCGTCGTCGAGGTCCTCGCCTACGGCGTACCCGTCGGGCTGGGGTCGCACGTCCACTGGGACCGGCGGCTGGACGCGCGGCTCGCGGGCGCGCTCATGGGGATCCAGGCCATCAAGGGCGTGGAGGTGGGCGACGGCTTCGAGCTGGCCCGCGTCCCCGGCTCCCGGGCGCACGACGAGATCGTGCCCTCCGAGGACGGCATCCGCCGCGCCTCGGGCCGGGCGGGCGGCACCGAGGGCGGGATGTCGACGGGCGAGCCGCTGCGGGTGCGCGCCGCGATGAAGCCGATCGCCACGGTGCCGCGCGCCCTGAGGACGCTGGACGTGGTCACCGGCGAGCCCGCCGCGGCCCACCACCAGCGCTCGGACGTCTGCGCCGTCCCGGCCGCCGGGATCGTGGCCGAGGCGATGGTGGCCCTGGTCCTGGCGGACGCGGTCGCGGAGAAGTTCGGCGGCGACAGCGTCGGCGAGACCCGCCGCAACGCCCGCGCCTACCTCGACAACCTCCACATCCGGTGACCGCCCCGCTGATCGTCCTCGTCGGGCCCATGGGCTCGGGCAAGTCCACGGTCGGCGCACTGCTGGCCGACCGCCTCGGCGTCCCCTACCGGGACACCGACGCCGACATCGTCGCCGCCGAGGGCCGCGAGATCGCCGACATCTTCGTCGAGGACGGCGAGGAGCACTTCCGGGCCCTGGAGCGCGCCGCGGTCCGCGCCGCCGTCGCCGAGCACGCCGGTGTGCTGGCGCTCGGCGGCGGAGCCGTCCTCGACGAGGGGACCCGCGCGCTGCTCGCCGGGCTTCCGGTCGCCTACCTGTCCATGGACGTCGAGGAGGCCGTGCGCAGGGTCGGACTGAACACCGCCCGGCCGCTCCTCGCCGTCAACCCGCGCCGCCAGTGGCGCGAGCTGATGGAGGCCCGCCGCCACCTCTACACCGAGGTGGCCCGCGCGGTCGTCGCCACCGACGAGCGCACCCCCGAGGAGGTCGCCCAGGCCGTCCTCGACGCACTGGAGCCGAAGAAGACCGCCCCGGGGGAACCCTCCCCCGAGCCCCCGCAGGAGAAGCAGTGACCGACCAGGCAGTGACGCGAATCCAGGTCGGCGGTACGGCCGGCACCGACCCCTACGAGGTCCTGGTGGGCCGGCGGCTCCTCGGCGAACTGCCCTCCCTCGTGGGGGAGCAGGCCCGCCGCGTGGCCGTCATCCACCCCGAGGCCCTCGCCGAGACGGGCGAGGCCCTGCGCGCCGACCTCGCCGAGACGGGCTACGAGGCGGTCGCCATCCAGGTGCCCAACGCCGAGGAGGCCAAGACCGCCGAGGTCGCCGCCTACTGCTGGAAGGCGCTCGGGCAGACCGGCTTCACCCGCTCCGACGTCGTGGTCGGCGTCGGCGGCGGCGCCACCACCGACCTGGCCGGCTTCGTCGCCGCCACCTGGCTGCGCGGGGTGCGCTGGATCGCCGTCCCCACCACGGTGCTGGCCATGGTCGACGCCGCCGTCGGCGGCAAGACCGGCATCAACACCGCCGAGGGCAAGAACCTCGTGGGCGCCTTCCACCCGCCCGCGGGAGTGCTGTGCGACCTCGCCGCACTGGACTCGCTGCCCGTCAACGACTACGTCAGCGGCCTGGCCGAGGTCATCAAGGCGGGCTTCATCTCCGACCCCGCCATCCTCGACCTCGTCGAGTCCGACCCCGAGGGCGCGCGGACGCCCGCCGGACCCCACACCGCCGAGCTGATCGAGCGCTCGATCCGGGTCAAGGCGGAGGTCGTCTCCAGCGACCTCAAGGAGTCCGGCCTGCGGGAGATCCTCAACTACGGCCACACGCTGGCCCATGCCATCGAGAAGAACGAGCGCTACAAGTGGCGCCACGGGGCGGCCGTCTCCGTGGGCATGGTCTTCGCCGCCGAACTCGGGCGCCTGGCGGGCCGGCTGGACGACGCCACGGCCGACCGGCACCGGGCGGTGCTGCAGTCGGTGGGGCTCCCGCTCACCTACCGCGGAGACCAGTGGCCCAGGCTCCTGGAGACGATGAAGGTGGACAAGAAGTCCCGCGGCAACCTGCTCCGCTTCATCGTCCTCGACGGGCTGGGCCGCCCCACCGTGCTGGAGGGGCCGGACCCGGCGGTGCTGCTCGCCGCGTACGGCGAGGTGTCGGCGTGACCCGGCGCGCCCTGGTCCTCAACGGCCCCAACCTCGGCCGCCTGGGCTCCCGGGAGCCCGACGTGTACGGGGCGACCTCCTACGCGGGCCTGGTGGAGACCTGCCGCACGGTCGGCAGGGAACTCGGTCTCGACGTCGAGGTCCGGGAGACCAACGACGAGGGGGAGATGATCCGCTGGCTCCACGAGGCCGCGGACGCCTCGGTCCCGGTCGTCGTCAACCCCGGGGCCTTCACGCACTACTCCTACGCCCTGCGGGACGCGGCGGCCCAGCGCACGGCCCCGCTGATCGAGGTGCACATCTCCAACCCGTACGCCCGCGAGGAGTTCCGCCACACCTCCGTGGTGGCCGCGGTCGCCAGCGGCACCGTCGCCGGGTTCGGCATCGGCTCCTACCGGCTGGCCCTGCGGGCGCTCGCCGAGGAACTGGACGCCTGACGGGCACTCGGCACCGCCCTCGGCCGTTCCCCTCTCGGCGGCCGAGGGCGGTCGCACATCCGAGCGGTCCCGGGGACGGTACCGTTCGGTGCCGGGGGGCCGACGGCCGCCCCGAAGAGGCCGACGCGCAACGGACGGAGTGGCACCGGATGCAGCACGCAGGGGGGGCTCCGCCGCCACCGCCCCACGAACCGGGGCGGCAGCCCGCCGAATGGGGACCCGCAGCCCACCACCCGGGAGCGGTCCCCGGCCCTCCTCCGCCGCCTCCCGCGCCCCCGCACCAGCCCCCGCCGGGCCACCACCGGCCCCCCGAGCCCGCCGCGCGCCCCGCGCCGGGCGGACCGGGTCCCGGGCAGCCGCCCCCCGGCTGGAGCGGCGCCCCGCCGCGTCACCCCCCGGGCCCGCCGGCCCGGGAGGCGACCGGCCACGTCAGGCTCCCCTCGGGCGAGCCCGTCCCGCTGCCGAGCCCGCCTCCCGCCTCCGCCGGCACGGGCGCGGCCATGCTCGCCGTCCTGCTGATCGGTCCGGCCGGGGCGGGCAAGACCACGGTGGCGCGCCACTGGGCCCGCCACCGCCGGGTGCCCACCGCCCACATCAGCCTCGACGACGTGCGCGAATGGGTCTGCTCGGGCTTCGCCGACCCCCAGGACGGCTGGAACGAGCACTCCGAGACCCAGTACCGCCTCGCCCGCCGCACCTGCGGCTTCGCGGCGCGCAACTTCCTGGCCAACGGCGTCTCCTGCATCCTCGACGACGCGGTCTTCCCCGACCGGCCCGTGGTCGGCCTCGGCGGCTGGAAGCGCCATGTCGGACCCGGTCTGCTGCCGGTGGTGCTGCTGCCCGGCCTGGAGGTCGTCCTGGAGCGGAACGCGGAGCGCAGCGGGAACCGCCGCCTCTCCGACGAGGAGGTCGCGGGCATCCACGGCCGCATGGCCGGCTGGTACGGCTCCGGCCTGCCGATCATCGACAACTCCTCGTACGACGTGGAGACGACCGCACGGGTGCTCGACGAGGTGCTCGCCCGGGCGATCGCCAGCCCGCCCAGCTGGTAGCGCCCGGGGCCGGACCCGCCCGGGGCCGGGCCGATGTGCGCCGCGGGGGCAGGCCGGTCCCGCCCCCGTGGCGGCCCCGCGCCCGGGCACGGTCGGCCCCGCCACCGGGCCGACCGCGCGCGGGGCTCGTACGCTCGGAGAATGTCCGAGGTCTATGGCAACCGACGCCGCCGGCTGCGCGATCGCTGCGCCGCGGCGGGAAGCGCGGCGGTGCTGGTCTCCCGCCCGGCCAACGTCCGCTATCTCGCCGGGGTGGCCCCGCCGGGGGCGGTCCTGCTGCTGGGCCCCCGGGAGGACACTCTGCTGTGCCCCCGCACGCCCAACGGGGACCCGGTCGACGGGCATCTCGACGAGGAGCTGCGGCTGACCGTGCTCCCGGCCGGGGAAGGCGACCCCGCGGAGGCCGCGGCGGGGTCGGCCCTGGCCGCGGGCGCCGAGTCGCTGGCCGTGGAGGAGCACCATCTGACCGTGGCGCGCCACCGTGCGCTCGGCGCCGCCGCCCCGGGCCTGGCCGTCACCGACCTCGGGCCCGCGGTGGAGCAGCAGCGGGTGGTGAAGGACGAGGAGGAGATCGCCTGCCTGCGGATCGCCGCCGAGATCACCGACCAGGCGCTGGGGGAGCTGCTGGAGTCGATCCTGGTGGGCCGAACGGAGCGGCATCTGGCCCTGGAACTGGAGCGCCGCCTGGTCGACCACGGTGCCGACGGTCCGGCGTTCGCCACCTCGGTGGCGACCGGCCCCCATGCGGGCCTGGCCGCCCACCGGCCCTCGGACCGCCGGGTGGAGGAGGGCGACTTCCTCTCCGTCTCGCTCGGCGCGGCCTACCGCGGCTACCGCTGCGAGATCGGGCGGACCTTCGTGATCGGCACCTCCCCGGCGGACTGGCAGATCGAGCTGTACGAGCTGGTCTTCGCGGCCCAGCGGGCGGGGCGCGAGGCGCTGCTGCCCGGGACGGCCTGCCGCGACGTGGACCGCGCGGCCCGGCAGATCCTGGACGCGGCCGGCCACGGGGAGGAGCTCCCGCCCCGCACGGGGCACGGTGTGGGGCTCGAAATCGGTGAGGACCCGCAGTTGGCCCCTGCGGCCATGGGTAAACTGGACGCTTGTGTGCCGGTCACCGTCGAACCGGGGGTCCACCTCCCGGGCCGGGGCGGTGTCCGGATCGATGACACGCTCGTCGTGCGCCAGGAGGCGGACGGCGGACCCGAGCTACTCACCATCACGACCAAGGAGCTGCTCGCGCTGTAGGCGCGTGCCTCGGTCGTCCACCAGCGTCAGTCCAGGAGATTCCGCAACCGTGGCTTCCACGAACGACCTCAAGAACGGCATGGTGCTCAAGCTCGACGGAGGCCAGCTCTGGTCCGTCGTCGAGTTCCAGCACGTCAAGCCCGGCAAGGGCCCGGCCTTCGTGCGCACCAAGCTCAAGAACGTGCTCTCCGGCAAGGTCGTCGACAAGACCTTCAACGCAGGCGTGAAGGTCGAGACGGCCACCGTCGACCGCCGCGACATGCAGTTCTCGTACATGGACGGCGAGTACTTCGTGTTCATGGACATGCAGACGTACGACCAGCTGATGATCGACCGCAAGACGGTCGGCGACGCCGCGAACTTCCTGATCGAGGGCTTCGAGGCCAGCGTCGCCCAGCACGAGGGCGAGGTGCTCTACGTCGAGCTCCCGGCCGCCGTCGAGCTGACCATCAAGCACACCGAGCCCGGCGTCCAGGGCGACCGCTCCACCGGCGGCTCCAAGCCGGCCGAGCTGGAGACCGGCTACGAGATCCAGGTGCCGCTCTTCATCACCACCGGCGAGAAGATCAAGGTCGACACCCGCTCGGGCGACTACCTCGGCCGGGTGAACAGCTAGCCGTGGCTGCCCGCAACAAGGCCCGCAAGCGCGCCTTCCAGATCCTCTTCGAGGCCGACCAGCGCGGTGCCTCCGTGCAGAGCGTCCTCGCGGACTGGGTGCGGCACGCGCGGTCCGACGACCGCCAGCCGCCGGTCGCCGAGTACACCATGGACCTGGTCGAGGGGTACTCCCGGCACGCCGACCGGATCGACGAGCTGATCGCCACCTACTCCGTCGGCTGGACGCTGGACCGTATGCCGGTCGTGGACCGCAACATCCTCCGGCTCGGCGCCTACGAGCTGGTGTGGGTGGACGAGACGCCCGACGCCGTCGTGATCGACGAGGCCGTGCAGCTCGCCAAGGAGTTCTCGACCGACGAGTCGCCGTCGTTCGTGAACGGCCTGCTGGGCCGCCTCAAGGACCTCAAGGCGAGCCTGCGCCGCGACTGACGGCGCGGGTGCGGCCGGACCCTTCGCCGGGCCCGGACCGGAGGGATCCCTCCGGTCCGGGCCCGCGGTCGTCCCCCGGGCCGTCGCGCGGTCGCCCCGCGGCCGACCCGCGGGGGCGTCCCGCGGCCGCTCCGGGGTACGCCCGGGGGGCGGGCACCCGGCAGGTGCCCGCCCCCCGGGCGTGACGTTTTTTCTACCCTGGAGTCAGCTGTCCTCGTGCGCCACCGCACGCCGTGCGTCGGCGTCCAGCACACCCCAGCTGATCAGCTGCTCGGTCAGCACCGAGGGCGACTGGTCGTAGATGACCGCGAGGGTGCGCAGGTCGTCCTGCCGGATCGACAGCACCTTGCCGTTGTAGTCCCCGCGCTGCGACTGGATCGTGGCGGCGTAGCGCTGCAGCGGACCCGCCTTCTCGGCCGGCACGTGGGCCAGCCGCTCCAGGTCGAGGACCAGCTTCGGCGGCGGCTCGGCGGCCCCGCCCGGCGTGGTGCCCGGCAGCAGCTCCTGCACCGGCACACCGTAGAAGTCGGCCAGTTCGGCAAGGCGCTGCACGGTGACGGCGCGGTCGCCGCGCTCGTACGAACCGACCACGACGGCCTTCCAGCGCCCCTGGGACTTCTCCTCCACCCCGTGGAGCGAAAGCCCCTGCTGGGTGCGGATGGCCCGGAGCTTGGCCCCGAGCTGCTTTGCGTATTCGCTGGACATATAGCTCCCCGGACGCTGTGACAACGTGCGGCTCCGCCGCGCGACTGGTAACTCACTGTGAGGTTACGCAGCGTGACTTGGCTGAGTCAAGCCGAGCGGTCCGGACCGGTTTCGGCCAAGGACCGGCGTACCCGGATCAGTACACCCATCAAGCACTGGTAACGTGGTCGGCGCAATTCCGACGTCCTTTAAGAGCCGTCCCGTGAGGCGGAGAAGGAGGTCCGTTTCGTATGGACGCGCACACCCGCACCGGTGAGCCCAGGGCCGTTCTGGAGGCCCCGGACATCGCCAGGATGCTCACCCGTATCGCCCACGAGATCGTCGAACGCGCCAAGGGCGCCGACGACGTGGTGCTCCTCGGCATCCCGACCCGCGGCGTCTACCTCGCCCGCCGGCTGGCCGACAAACTGGAGGGCATCACCGGGCGGAAGATCCCGGTGGGCTCCCTCGACATCACCATGTACCGCGACGACCTGCGGCTCAAGCCCGCACGGACGCTCGCCCGCACCGAGATCCCCGGCGACGGGATCGACGGCCGCCTGGTCGTCCTCGTCGACGACGTGCTCTTCTCCGGACGCACCATCCGCGCCGCCCTCGACGCCCTCGGCGACATCGGCCGCCCGCGCGCCGTGCAGCTCGCCGTACTCGTCGACCGGGGCCACCGCGAGCTCCCCATCCGCGCGGACTACGTGGGCAAGAACCTGCCGACCTCGCAGCGCGAACTGGTCAGGGTCCAGCTCTCCGAGGAGGACGGCCGCGACACCGTCCTGCTCGGCCTGGGCGCCACCGCGCCGGCCCGCGGGCAGTAGCACCCGCACACCTGCCCCGCCCGCGCGCCACGGCGAGCGCCGCCGTGCGCCCGCACGTCGTACGAACCTCCACAGACCTGGAGAAAACACCCAGATGATGCGCCATCTGATCTCGGCCGCCGACCTCACCCGCGACGAAGCCATCCGCATCCTCGACACCGCCGAGGAGATGGCCCGGGTCGCCGACCGGCCGATCAAGAAGCTGCCCGCCCTGCGCGGGCGGACGATCTGCAACCTCTTCTTCGAGGACTCCACCCGCACCCGGATCTCCTTCGAGGCGGCCGAGAAGCGCCTGTCCGCCGACGTCATCAACTTCGCCGCCAAGGGCTCCAGCGTCTCCAAGGGCGAGTCGCTCAAGGACACCGCGCAGACCCTGGAGGCCATGGGCGTCGACGCCGTGGTCATCCGGCACGGCGCCTCCGGCGCCCCCTACCGGCTGGCCACGTCCGGCTGGATCGACGCCCCCGTCGTCAACGCGGGCGACGGCACCCACCAGCACCCCACCCAGGCCCTGCTGGACGCCTTCACCATGCGCCGCCGCCTGGTCGGCCCCGACGCCGGGATCGGCCGGGACCTCGCCGGGCGCCGGATCACGGTCGTCGGCGACATCCTGCACAGCCGGGTCGCCCGCTCCAACGTCGACCTGCTCCACACCCTGGGCGCGGAGGTCACCCTGGTGGCGCCGCCCACCCTGGTGCCGGTCGGCGTGGAGGCCTGGCCCTGCGAGATCGCCTACGACCTGGACGCCGTGCTGCCCAAGTCCGACGCCGTGATGATGCTGCGCGTCCAGCGCGAGCGCATGAACGCCGCCTTCTTCCCCACCGAGCGCGAGTACTCCCGCCGCTACGGCCTCGACGCCCACCGCATGGCCCGGATGCCCGACCACGCGATCGTGATGCACCCCGGCCCGATGGTCCGCGGCATGGAGATCACCGCCGAGGTCGCCGACTCCGACCGCTGCACGGTGGTCGAGCAGGTCGCGGCCGGCGTGTCCGTCCGGATGGCCGTCCTCTACCTGCTGCTCGGCGGCAACGAGTCCGACACCGCCCACCCCCGTTCCGAGGAGAAGTGACCACGATGAGCAAGACCCTGATCCGCGGTGCGAGGCTGCTGGGCGGAGACGTCCGGGACGTCCTGGTCGACGGTGCGCAGATCGCCGCCGTCGGCACCGGGCTGCCCGCGGAGGACGCCGAGGTCGTCGAGGCTGAAGGAAGGATCCTGCTGCCCGGTCTGGTCGACCTCCACACCCATCTGCGCGAGCCCGGGCGCGAGGACTCCGAGACCGTCCTCACCGGCACCCGCGCCGCCGCCTCCGGCGGCTACACCGCCGTGTTCGCCATGGCCAACACCTTCCCCGTCGCCGACACCGCCGGGGTCGTCGAGCAGGTGTACCGGCTCGGCAGGGAGTCCGGCTACTGCGACGTCCAGCCCATCGGCGCCGTCACGATCGGCCTCGAAGGCCGCCAGCTGGCCGAGCTCGGCGCCATGCACGACTCCGCGGCGGGCGTGACCGTCTTCTCCGACGACGGCAAGTGCGTCGACGACGCCGTGATCATGCGCCGCGCCCTGGAGTACGTGAAGGCCTTCGGCGGAGTGATCGCCCAGCACGCCCAGGAACCGCGCCTCACCGAGGGCGCGCAGATGAACGAGGGCGTCGTCTCGGCCGAACTCGGACTCGGCGGCTGGCCCGCCGTCGCCGAGGAGTCGATCATCGCCCGCGACGTCCTGCTCGCCGAGCACGTCGGCTCCCGCGTCCACATCTGCCACCTCTCCACCGCCGGCTCCGTGGAGATCGTCCGCTGGGCCAAGTCCCGGGGCATCGACGTCACGGCCGAGGTCACCCCGCACCACCTGCTGCTCACCGACGAACTGGTCCGCAGCTACAACCCGGTCTACAAGGTCAACCCGCCGCTGCGCACCGAGCGCGACGTCAGGGCCCTGCGCGAGGCCCTCGCGGACGGCACCATCGACATCGTCGCCACCGACCACGCCCCCCACCCGCACGAGGACAAGGACTGCGAGTGGGCCGCGGCGGCCATGGGCATGGTCGGCCTGGAGACCGCGCTCTCCGTCGTCCAGCAGACCATGGTCGACACCGGGCTGCTGGACTGGGCGGGCGTCGCCGACCGGATGTCCTTCGCCCCCGCGCGGATCGGCGGCGCCCGGGGCCACGGACGCCCCGTCTCGGCCGGTGAGCCCGCCAACCTCACCCTGGTCGATCCGGCATACCGTGGAGCCGTGGACCCCGCGGGCTTCGCCTCCCGCAGCCGCAACACCCCCTACGAGGGGCGCGAGCTGCCCGGGCGCGTGACGCACACCTTCCTGCGGGGCCGCGCGACGCTCATGGACGGGAAGCTGGCGTGACACCTCTACTCGCGACACCTGCACTACTGACCCTCGCCGACGAGCGGAAGTCCGCCGAGGTGACCGACTGGGCCGCCCGCATCGGATGGGTCGTGGGCCTGCTCGTCCTCGTCGGCCTCGTCTACTGGCTGATGCGCCAGGGCTGGAAGTGGCGCGGCAGCCTCCAGTCGGACCTCCCCGAACTGCCCGCCCGCCCGGCAGGCGCCGCGCCCGGCACCGCCGCGGAGGAGCCGGGAGAGGCCGTCCTCGCGGCCGCCGGCCGCTACCACGGCTCCACCACCGCCGGGCAGTGGCTCGACCGCATCGTCGCCCACGGCCTGGGCGTGCGCAGCCGCGCCGAGCTCACCCTCACCCCCGCGGGCCTGGACGTCGTCCGCCCCGGCGCGCAGGACTTCTTCGTCCCCGCCGCCGCGCTGCGCGGCGCCCGGCTCGACAAGGGCATCGCGGGCAAGGTCCTCGCCGAGGGCGGCCTGCTGATCGTGACCTGGGAGCACGGCGGACGCCTGCTCGACTCCGGCTTCCGGCTGGACCGGGCGGCCGGGCAGAGCACCTGGGCCGACACCCTCACCACCATGACCAAGACGACGGAAGGCACCGCACGATGACGACCTCCACGCCGGGGACGGCCTCGAAGAGGAACGAGGCGTCTCCCGCCGTCCTCGTACTGGAGGACGGACGCACCTTCCGGGGCCGCGCCTACGGTGCCCTGGGCGAGACCTTCGGCGAAGCGGTGTTCAACACCGGCATGACCGGCTACCAGGAGACCCTCACCGACCCCTCCTACCACCGCCAGGTCGTCGTGATGACCGCCCCCCACATCGGCAACACCGGGGTCAACGACGAGGACGACGAGTCGCGCAGGATCTGGGTCTCCGGCTACGTGGTGCGCGACCCCGCCCGCATCCCCTCCAACTGGCGCTCCCGCCGCTCCCTCGACGAGGAGCTCGCCGCCCAGGACGTGGTCGGCATCTCCGGTGTCGACACCCGCGCGCTCACCCGCCACCTGCGCGAGCGCGGCGCGATGCGCGTCGGCATCTTCTCCGGTCCCGCCCTGAAGGACGCCCCCGACGAGTCGGCCCTGCTGGAGAGGGTCCTGCGCGCCCCCGAGATGAAGGGCGCCGACCTGTCCGCCGAGGTGGCCACCACCGAGGCGTACGTGGTGCCCGCCGTCGGGGAGAAGAAGTTCACCGTCGCCGCCCTCGACCTGGGCATCAAGGGCATGACCCCGCACCGGATGGCCGAGCGCGGCATCGAGGTCCACGTCCTGCCCGCCACCGCCACCGTCGAGGAGGTCTACGCGGTCGCCCCGGACGGCGTCTTCCTCTCCAACGGCCCCGGCGACCCCGCCACCGCCGACCTCACCGTCGTCAAGGCCGTGCTGGAGCGCCGCACCCCCCTGTTCGGCATCTGCTTCGGCAACCAGCTCCTCGGCCGGGCCCTCGGCTTCGGCACCTACAAGCTGAAGTACGGCCACCGCGGGATCAACCAGCCCGTGCAGGACCGCACCACCGGCAAGGTCGAGGTCACCGCCCACAACCACGGGTTCGCCGTCGAGGCCCCCCTCGACCGGGTGTCCGAGACCCCCTACGGGCGCGTCGAGGTCTCCCACGTCTGCCTGAACGACGACGTGGTGGAGGGCCTGCGGCTGCTCGACCAGCCGGCCTTCAGCGTCCAGTACCACCCGGAGGCCGCCGCCGGCCCGCACGACGCCGCCTACCTGTTCGACCGCTTCACGTCCCTGATGAGCACCGCCCCGATGGAGGCCGAGCGTGCCTAAGCGCACCGATATCCAGTCCGTCCTGGTCATCGGCTCCGGCCCGATCGTCATCGGCCAGGCCGCCGAGTTCGACTACTCCGGCACCCAGGCGTGCCGCGTCCTCAAGGCCGAGGGCCTGCGGGTGATCCTGGTCAACTCCAACCCGGCCACGATCATGACCGACCCGGAGATCGCCGACGCCACCTACGTCGAGCCGATCACCCCCGAGTTCGTCGAGAAGATCATCGCCAAGGAGCGCCCCGACGCGCTGCTGCCCACCCTCGGCGGCCAGACCGCCCTCAACACCGCCATCTCCATGCACGAGCAGGGCGTGCTGGAGAAGTACGGCGTCGAGCTGATCGGCGCCAACGTCGAGGCCATCCACAAGGGCGAGGACCGCGACCTGTTCAAGGAGGTCGTGGAGGCGGTCCGCGGCAAGATCGGCCACGGCGAGTCCGCCCGCTCGGTCATCTGCCACTCCATGGACGACGTCCTCGCGGGCGTGGAGACCCTCGGCGGCTACCCCGTCGTCGTCCGCCCCTCCTTCACCATGGGCGGCGCCGGCTCCGGCTTCGCCCACGACGAGGAGGAGCTGCGCCGCATCGCCGGCCAGGGCCTCACGCTCTCCCCGACCACCGAGGTGCTCCTGGAGGAGTCCATCCTCGGCTGGAAGGAGTACGAGCTGGAGCTGATGCGCGACAAGAACGACAACGTCGTGGTCGTCTGCTCCATCGAGAACTTCGACCCGATGGGCGTCCACACCGGGGACTCCATCACCGTCGCCCCCGCGATGACCCTGACCGACCGCGAGTACCAGCGGCTGCGCGACATCGGCATCGCCATCATCCGCGAGGTCGGCGTCGACACCGGCGGCTGCAACATCCAGTTCGCGGTCGACCCGGCCGACGGGCGGATCATCGTCATCGAGATGAACCCGCGCGTCTCCCGCTCCTCCGCGCTGGCCTCCAAGGCCACCGGCTTCCCGATCGCCAAGATCGCGGCCAAGCTCGCCGTCGGCTACACCCTCGACGAGATCCCCAACGACATCACCGAGCAGACCCCGGCCTCCTTCGAGCCGACGCTCGACTACGTCGTGGTCAAGGCCCCGCGCTTCGCCTTCGAGAAGTTCCCGCAGGCCGACGCGACGCTCACCACCACCATGAAGTCCGTCGGCGAGGCCATGGCCATCGGCCGCAACTTCACCGAGGCGCTCCAGAAGGCCCTGCGGTCCCTGGAGAAGAAGGGCAGCCAGTTCGCCTTCACCGGTCCCGCCGGCGACAAGGACGCGCTGCTGCGCGAGGCGGTGCGGCCCACCGACGGCCGGATCAACACCGTCATGCAGGCCATCCGCGCCGGGGCCACCCCGGACGAGGTCTTCGACGCCACCCGGATCGACCCCTGGTTCGTCGACCAGCTCTTCCTGATCAAGGAGATCGCCGACGAGCTGGGCGCCGCCGAGAAGCTCGGCCCGGAGCTGCTCGCCGAGGCCAAGCGCCACGGCTTCTCCGACGCCCAGATCGCCGACATCCGGGGGCTGCGCGAGGACGTCGTCCGCGAGGTGCGCCACGCGCTGGGCGTCCGCCCCGTCTACAAGACCGTGGACACCTGCGCCGCCGAGTTCGCCGCCCGGACCCCGTACTTCTACTCCTCCTACGACGAGGAGTCCGAGGTCGCCCCGCGCACCCGGCCCGCCGTGATCATCCTCGGCTCCGGGCCCAACCGCATCGGGCAGGGCATCGAGTTCGACTACTCCTGCGTCCACGCCTCCTTCGCGCTGCACGACGCCGGCTACGAGACCGTCATGGTCAACTGCAACCCCGAGACCGTCTCCACGGACTACGACACCTCCGACCGGCTCTACTTCGAGCCGCTCACCCTGGAGGACGTCCTGGAGATCGTCCACGCCGAGTCGCTGGCGGGGCCGATCGCCGGAGTCGTCGTGCAGCTCGGCGGCCAGACCCCGCTGGGCCTGGCGCAGGCACTGAAGGACAACGGCGTCCCCGTCGTCGGCACGCCCCCGGAGGCCATCCACGCCGCGGAGGACCGCGGCGCCTTCGGACGGGTGCTCGCCGAGGCCGGGCTGCCCGCCCCCAAGCACGGCACCGCCACCACCTTCGCCGGCGCCAAGGCCATCGCCGACGAGATCGGCTACCCCGTCCTGGTCCGCCCGTCCTACGTGCTCGGCGGCCGCGGCATGGAGATCGTCTACGACGAGGCGCGCCTGGAGGCGTACATCGCCGAGTCCACCGAGATCTCCCCCTCCCGGCCCGTGCTGGTCGACCGCTTCCTCGACGACGCCATCGAGATCGACGTCGACGCGCTCTACGACGGCCGGGAGCTCTACCTCGGCGGCGTCATGGAGCACATCGAGGAGGCCGGCATCCACTCCGGCGACTCCGCCTGCGCCCTGCCCCCGATCACCCTCGGCGGCCACGACATCAAGCGGCTGCGGGTCTCCACCGAGGCCATCGCCGAGGGCGTCGGCGTGCGCGGACTGATCAACATCCAGTTCGCCATGGCCGGGGACATCCTCTACGTGCTGGAGGCCAACCCCCGCGCCTCCCGCACCGTGCCCTTCACCTCGAAGGCCACCGCGGTGCCGCTGGCCAAGGCGGCCGCCCGGATCTCCCTCGGCGCCACCATCGCCGAACTGCGCGAGGAGGGGCTGCTGCCCAGGTCCGGCGACGGCGGCACCCTGCCGCTGGACGCCCCGATCTCCGTCAAGGAGGCCGTGATGCCGTGGTCGCGCTTCCGCGACGTCCACGGCCGCGGGGTGGACACCGTCCTCGGCCCCGAGATGCGCTCCACCGGCGAGGTCATGGGCATCGACTCGGTCTTCGGCTCGGCGTACGCCAAGTCGCAGGCCGGGGCCTACGGCCCGCTGCCCACCAAGGGCCGTGCCTTCGTCTCGGTCGCCAACCGCGACAAGCGCTCGATGATCTTCCCCGCCCGGGAGCTGGTCGCCCACGGCTTCGAACTGCTCGCCACCTCCGGCACCGCCGAGGTGCTCCGGCGCAACGGGATCAGCGCCACCGTGGTGCGCAAGCAGTCCGAGGGCGAGGGGCCCGGTGGGGAGCGGACCATCGTCCAGCTCATCCACGACGGCGAGGTCGACCTCATCGTCAACACCCCGTACGGCACCGGCGGCCGGCTCGACGGCTACGACATCCGCACTGCGGCCGTGGCCCGCTCCGTGCCGTGCCTGACCACCGTCCAGGCGCTCGCCGCCGCCGTGCAGGGCATCGAGGCGCTCGGCCGCGGTGACGTGGGGGTGCGCTCGCTCCAGGAGCACGCGGAGCACCTGACCGCCGCCCGGGACTAGGCCGCGCCTCCGGGCGACCCCCTCCGCAGTGCCGCCCCGCCCCGCCCGGCGGGGCGGCACACCCGGAACACGCCCGCACCCCTTCCCGGCAAGCAGCCCCCGCCGGCAACGGTCCGGCACACCCGAGGGGGCACCGGAGACGGTGTCCCCCTCCTCACGAGGACACCGCTGTGTACAAGCTCTTCTTCCACCTGTTCTTCAAGCGGATGGACCCCGAGGCGGCCCACCATCTCGCCTTCGCCTGGATCCGCCTCGCGGCCCGCGTCCCCGTCCTGCGCACCTTCGCGGCCGCCGTGCTCGCCCCCCGCTTCCGCGAGCTGCGCACGGAGGCCCTCGGCCTGCGGATGCACGGGCCCTTCGGCCTCGCCGCGGGCTTCGACAAGAACGCGGTCGGCATCGACGGCATGGCCATGCTCGGTTTCGACCACGTGGAGATCGGCACCGTCACCGCCCGCCCCCAGCCCGGCAACCCCAAAAAGCGCCTCTTCCGCCTGGTGGCCGACCGGGCGCTGATCAACCGCATGGGCTTCAACAACGAGGGGTCCGCGGCCGTCGCCGCCCGCCTCGCCGCCCGCCGCGAGGTCTTCCGCACCACCGTCGGGGTGAACATCGGCAAGACGAAGGTCGTCCCGGAGGCCGAGGCGGTGGCCGACTACGTCACCTCCACCGAGCGCCTCGCCGCCCACGCCGACTACCTGGTGGTCAACGTCTCCTCGCCGAACACGCCCGGCCTGCGCAACCTCCAGGCCACCGAGTCCCTGCGCCCGCTGCTGACGGCCGTGCGCGAGGCCGCGGACCGCACCGTCACCGACCGCCGGGTGCCGCTGCTGGTCAAGATCGCCCCCGACCTCGCCGACGAGGACGTCGACGCGGTCGCCGACCTCGCCGTGGAACTCGGCCTGGACGGCATCATCGCCACCAACACCACCATCCGCCGCGAGGGCCTGGCCTCGCCCGCCGACCTGGCCTCCGAGACGGGCGGCCTGTCCGGCGCCCCGCTCGGGGACCGCTCCCTGGAGGTGCTGCGCCGCCTGTACGCCCGCGTCGGCGACCGGATCACCCTGGTCGGCGTCGGGGGCATCGAGACGGCCGAGGACGCCTGGCAGCGGATCCTCGCCGGGGCCACCCTGGTGCAGGGCTACAGCGCCCTGGTCTACGAGGGCCCGTTCTACGCCCGCGCCATCCACAAGGGCCTCGCCGCCCGGCTCGCGGCCAGCCCGTACGCCAGCCTCGCCGAGGCCGTCGGAGCCGGCCACCGCAACCGGAAGGACACCCCCGCATGAGCCCCCTGGAACCCTTCGGCGCCCGGCTCCGCCAGGCCATGGACACCCGAGGCCCGCTGTGCGTCGGCATCGACCCGCACGCCTCGCTGCTCACCGACTGGGGGCTGGACGACGACGTCGCCGGGCTGGAGCGGTTCACCCGCACGGTCGTCGAGGCCCTCGCGGACCGCGTCGCCGTCCTCAAGCCGCAGTCCGCGTTCTTCGAGCGCTTCGGCTCCCGGGGCGTCGCGGTGCTGGAGAAGGCCGTCGAGGAGGCCCGGGCCGCCGGCGCCCTGGTCCTGATGGACGCCAAGCGCGGCGACATCGGCTCCACGATGGGCGCCTACGCGGAGGCGTTCCTCCGCAAGGACTCGCCGCTCTTCTCGGACGCCGTCACCCTCTCGCCCTACCTCGGGTTCGGGTCCCTCCGCCCGGCGCTGGACCAGGCGCTGCTGAGCGGCAGCGGCGTGTTCGTGCTGGCGCTGACCTCCAACCCGGAGGGCGCCGAGGTGCAGCGCGCCACGGGCGCCGGCGGCGCGCCCCTGGCGCAGGTGATGCTCGACCACATGGCGGCCGAGAACCAGGGCGCCCGGCCCCTCGGCTCGGTGGGCGCCGTGGTGGGCGCGACCCTCGGCGACGCGGGGGTCGACCTGGACATCAACGGGCCGCTGCTCGCGCCCGGCATCGGCGCGCAGGGCGCGACCCCGGCCGACCTGCCGGGCGTCTTCGGCCCGGCCGTGCGCAACGTCCTGCCGAGCGTCAGCCGGGGGGTGCTCCGCCACGGACCGGACGCCGCGGGGCTGCGCTCGGCGGCCCTGCGGCTGGTCGACGAGGTGCGCGAGGCCGTGGCCTGAGGCCCGCGGGGGAGCGGGCCCCGGCGCGTTGTCCCAGGCAGTCGGGCCCGCTTTGACATTTTCTTCACAGGAAAGCCGGTCTATTTGTCCGAAAAGTCCTGGTCAGTCGATGCTGACCAGGACTTTTCGTCTGTTCTCGCTGACTGGAGCGGTGATGGCCGCTAGTCTCCGTCGAAGAGCGAACGAGCAGGGCAGACGCACTGCACTGTTCGACCGCTCACCTGGTGCGGGGCCGTACGGCCCCGGGCCGGTCCGTATCCGACAGTTCGACATCCGAGGTGACGTAGGCGTGGCTCTTCCGCCCCTTACCCCTGAACAGCGCGCAGCCGCGCTCGAAAAGGCCGCCGCGGCTCGCCGGGAGCGGGCCGAGGTGAAGAATCGACTCAAGCACTCCGGCGCCTCCCTCCACGAGGTCATCAAGCAGGGCCAGGAGAACGACGTCATCGGCAAGATGAAGGTCTCCGCGCTCCTCGAATCCCTGCCGGGCGTGGGCAAGGTCCGCGCCAAGCAGATCATGGAGAGGCTCGGCATCTCCGAGAGCCGCCGCGTCCGCGGTCTCGGCTCCAACCAGATCGCCTCCCTGGAGCGCGAGTTCGGCGGTGGCGCCGCCTGACGTTCCCCGGCACTCCCGGGAACCTGGATAATCGGTCCATGGCAGCAGAGGTACGTCCGCGGCTGACCGTGCTCTCCGGCCCCTCCGGGGTCGGCAAGAGCACGGTCGTCGCGCATATGCGCAAGGTCCACCCCGACGTGTGGCTCTCGGTGTCGGCCACGACACGCAGGCCCCGTCCCGGCGAGAAGCACGGTGTCCAGTACTTCTTCGTCACCGACGAGGAGTTCGACAAGCTCGTCGCCAACGGCGAACTGCTGGAGTGGGCCGAGTTCGCGGGCAACCGCTACGGCACCCCCCGCCGGGCGGTCCTCGACCGCCTGGAGGCCGGGGAGCCGGTCCTGCTGGAGATCGACCTCCAGGGCGCGCGCCAGGTGAAGGAGTCGATGCCGGACTCGCAGCTCGTCTTCCTCGCCCCGCCGAGCTGGGAGGAGCTGGTCCGCCGGCTGACGGGCCGGGGCACCGAGTCCGCCGAGGTCGTCGAGCGCCGTCTCGACGCCGCCAAGGTCGAACTCGCCGCGGAGGCGGAGTTCGACACCACCCTGGTCAACACCTCCGTCGAGGGAGTGGCGCGCGAGCTGCTAGCCTTGATGGAAGTTGTTTGATCTTTTGTCCGATCTTTCTGCAAGTTCTTCGGAAGGCTAGAGCGTGTCCTCTTCCATCACCGCGCCCGAGGGCATCATCAACCCGCCGATCGACGAGCTGCTCGAGGCTACCGACTCGAAGTACAGCCTCGTGATCTACGCCGCCAAGCGCGCGCGTCAGATCAACGCGTACTACTCGCAGCTCGGTGAGGGCCTGCTCGAGTACGTCGGTCCCCTGGTGGACACCCACGTCCACGAGAAGCCGCTCTCGATCGCGCTGCGCGAGATCAACGCGGGTCTGCTGACCTCCGAGGCCATCGAGGGCCCGGCCCAGTAGGCGTACGGCGCATCCCACCACGGGCCCGGCGGAGCACCCGCCGGGCCCGTGGTGCGTCCGGGGCCGGGCCCCGGCGCGCCCCGCGCGGTCCGTGGTGCAGCATGGGGTTCGACAAACCGAGCGCGGGGAGGCGCAGTGGGCAAGCCGAAGGTGGTCCTGGGAGTGGGCGGCGGCATCGCCGCCTACAAGGCGTGCGAACTGCTGCGGCGGCTCACCGAGTCCGGGCACGACGTGCGCGCCGTCCCCACGGCCTCCGCCCTGCACTTCGTCGGCGCGGCCACCTGGTCCGCCCTGTCCGGCCACCCGGTCTCCACCGAGGTGTGGGACGACGTCCACGAGGTGCCCCATGTGCGCATCGGCCAGCAGGCCGACCTCGTGGTGGTCGCCCCCGCCACCGCCGACCTGCTCGCCAAGGCGGCCCACGGGCTCGCCGACGACCTGCTCACCAACACCCTGCTGACCGCACGCTGCCCGGTGGTCTTCGCCCCCGCGATGCACACCGAGATGTGGGAGCACCCCGCCACCCGCGAGAACGTGGCCACGCTGCGCCGCCGGGGCGCGATCGTGGTCGAGCCCGCCGTGGGCCGCCTCACCGGCGTGGACACCGGCAAGGGCAGGCTGCCCGAGCCCGCCGAGATCTTCGAGGTCTGCCGCAGGGCCCTCGCCCGCGGCGCCGCGGCCCCGGACCTGGCCGGCCGCCATGTGGTGGTCAGCGCGGGCGGCACCCGCGAGCCCCTGGACCCCGTCCGCTACCTGGGCAACCGCTCCTCCGGGAAGCAGGGCTACGCCCTGGCCCGCACCGCGGCGGCCCGCGGGGCCCGCGTCACCCTGGTCGAGGCCAACACCGCCATCCCCGACCCGGCCGGGGTCGACGTGGTGCACGTGGGGACCGCCGTGCAGCTGCGCGAGGCGGTGCTGAAGGCCGCGGCCGACGCCGACGCCGTCGTGATGGCGGCCGCGGTCGCCGACTTCCGCCCCGCCGCCTACGCGCCCGGGAAGATCAAGAAGCGGGACGGCGTCGAGGCGCCCGAGATCACGCTGGTCCGCAATCCGGACATCCTCGCGGAGATCTCCGCCGAGCGCCCGCGCCCGGGGCAGGTCGTGGTCGGTTTCGCCGCCGAGACCGACGAGGTTCTGGCCAACGGCCGCGAAAAGCTCCGGCGCAAGGGCTGCGACCTGCTCGTGGTCAACGAGGTGGGGGAGCGGCGCACCTTCGGGGCCGAGGAGAACGAAGCGGTGGTGCTCTCCTCGGACGGCGCCGAGACGCCCGTACCGCACGGGCCCAAGGAGGCCCTCGCGGACACGGTCTGGGACCTCGTGGCGGCCCGGCTGCCCGCCTGAGGGCGGTGCCGCGGGCCAGGCGGCGCCCCCCGGGGGCCCGCCGGGCTCCGCCCCGGGTGCTCCTCGGCGCCGGCCCGACCGGGGCGCGCCGCCAAATGTGGCGAATCCCTCGCCCGCGGGCGCTATCGTCGTACCGTCTCGGCCATGGCCACAGGTCAGCGGGCTCCCAAGCAGCGAGACGGGTGTCCGGCGGCATGGGGCGACCGATAAACTGGTCTGTGGAACGTCGCGGGGCGCAGCCCCCTGCCGGTCCGCCAATGATCAGCCAGCAGCCGCTGCAACCCCAGGGAGCGATGTGTCCCGCCGTCTCTTCACCTCGGAGTCCGTCACCGAGGGCCACCCCGACAAGATCGCCGACCAGATCAGCGACACCATCCTCGACGCCCTGCTGCGGGAGGACCCGACCTCCCGCGTCGCCGTCGAGACCCTGATCACCACCGGCCTGGTGCACGTCGCCGGAGAGGTGACCACCAAGGCGTGGGCGGACATCCCCACCCTGGTGCGCAGCAAGATCCTCGACATCGGCTACGACTCCTCCAAGAAGGGCTTCGACGGCGCCTCCTGCGGTGTGTCGGTCTCCATCGGCTCCCAGTCGCCCGACATCGCCCAGGGCGTCGACACCGCCTACGAGAAGCGCGTCGAGGGCGACGAGGACGAACTGGACAAGCAGGGCGCGGGCGACCAGGGCCTGATGTTCGGCTACGCCTCCAACGAGACGCCCGAGCTGATGCCGCTGCCGATCCACGTCGCGCACCGGCTCTCCCGCCGCCTGACCGAGGTCCGCAAGAACGGCACCATCCCCTACCTGCGCCCGGACGGGAAGACCCAGGTCACCATCGAGTACGACGGCGACAAGGCCGTCCGCCTCGACACCGTGGTGGTCTCCTCGCAGCACGCCTCCGACATCGACCTCGACTCCCTCCTCGCTCCGGACATCCGGGAGTTCGTCGTCGAGCACGTCCTGAAGCAGCTGCTCGAGGACGGCATCAAGCTGGACACCGAGGGCTACCGCCTCCTGGTCAACCCCACCGGCCGGTTCGAGATCGGCGGCCCCATGGGCGACGCCGGACTCACCGGACGCAAGATCATCATCGACACCTACGGCGGCATGGCCCGCCACGGTGGCGGTGCCTTCTCCGGCAAGGACCCCTCCAAGGTCGACCGCTCCGCCGCCTACGCCATGCGCTGGGTCGCCAAGAACGTCGTCGCCGCCGGGCTCGCCGCGCGCTGCGAGGTCCAGGTCGCCTACGCCATCGGCAAGGCCGAGCCCGTGGGCCTGTTCGTCGAGACCTTCGGCACCGCGACGACGGACGTGGAGAGGATCGAGCAGGCCATCACCGAGGTGTTCGACCTCCGTCCGGCCGCCATCATCCGCGACCTCGACCTGCTGCGGCCGATCTACGCCCAGACCGCCGCCTACGGCCACTTCGGCCGGGAGCTGCCGGACTTCACCTGGGAGCGCACCGACCGCGTCGACGCCCTGAAGGCGGCGGCGGGCGCCCTCTAGTCCGTCCGGCCCGACCGGCATCCGCCCCGGGGCCCGCGGCGCACCCACCGTGCACCGCGGGCCCCGCGGCATCCGGCCGGTCCGGTCCGAGGCCCCGGCGCTGTCGGCGGCCTCTGGTAGGAATGGGGCTGTGAGCAGCGACGACAAGCAGCCCGGAGGCCCCGGCGACGGCCCGGAGCAGCTCGCGCTCATCCGGGAGACGGTACGCAAGGCCAAGGTGCCCCGGGCGAAGCCCCGCACCTGGCGCGGAGCGGCCCTGGCCAAGGAGCTGCCCGTCGCCCGGGTGATGGTCGACAAGGGCGTGCTCCACCTCGACCGCCTCTGGGACTACGCCGTGCCCGAGGAGCTCGACGCCGCCGCCCAGCCCGGCGTGCGGGTCCGGGTGCGCTTCGGCGCCGGCTCCCACCAGGTGCGAGAAGGCCGGCGGGAGGGCGGCGGCCTGGTCGACGGCTACCTCGTCGAGCGCCGGGCGGAGTCCGACTACACCGGACCGCTCGCCGCCCTGGCCCACGTCGTCTCGCCCGAGCCCGTCCTCGGCCCCGAACTGCTCGCCCTGGCCCGGGCCGTCGCCGACCGCTACGCCGGAAGCCTCGCGGACGTCCTCCAGCTGGCCATCCCCCCGCGCAACGGCCAGGCCGAGGCCGCCGCCTCCCCGGCACCCCTTCCCGCGCCCGCCGCCCCCGGGCCCGGCACCTGGTCCCGCTACGGCCGGGGCCCCGCCTTCCTGGACGCGCTGGCGCGCGGGGCCGCTCCCCGGGCGGTGTGGACGGCCCTGCCCGGTCCGCACTGGCCCGAGGAGCTCGCCCGGGCCGTCGCCGCGGCCCTGGCCTCCGGCCGCGGGGCCCTGGTCGTGGTGCCCGACGGCCGCCGCGCCACCCGGGTCGACGAGGCGCTCACCGCCCTGCTCGGCCCGGGGCGGCACGCCCTGCTCACCGCCGAGTCCGGCCCCCGCCGTCGCTACGAGCAGTGGCTGGCCGTCCGGCGCGGGTCCGTCCGGGCCGTCGTGGGCACCCGCGCCGCGATGTTCGCGCCCGTCCGGGACGTGGGGCTCGTCGCCCTCTGGGACGACGGGGACGGCAGCCACAGCGACGACAACGCCCCCTTCCCGCACGTCCGCGAGGTGCTGGAGCTCCGGGCGGCCCACGAGGGGTGCGCCTTCCTGCTCGGCGCCACCGGCTGCACCGTCGAGGCGGCCCAGCTGGTGGAGAGCGGCTGGGCCGAGCCGATCGTCGCCGACCGGGCCCGGGTGCGCGCCGCCGCCCCGCTGGTGCGCACCGTCGGCGACCACGACCTCGCCCGGGACGGGGCCGCCCGGGCGGCCCGGCTGCCGAGCGTGGCCTGGGAGGTCGCCCGCGAGGGGCTGCGCTCCGGCCCGGTGCTGGTGCAGGTGCCGCGGCGGGGCTATGTGCCGCGGCTGGCCTGCGACCGCTGCCGCACGCCCGCCCGCTGCCGTCGCTGCGCCGGCCCGCTGGAGGCCCACGAGGTCCACGAGCTGTGCTGCGCCTGGTGCGGCGAGGCGGAGCGGGAGTGGCACTGCACCGAGTGCGGGGCCTTCGGACTGCGGGCCACCGTCGTGGGCGCCCGGCGCACGGCCGAGGAGCTGGGCCGGGCCTTCCCCGAGGTCCCCGTGCGGACCTCTGGCCGCGACCAGGTCCTGGACGCGGTACCCGGGCGGCCCGCCCTGGTGGTGGCCACGCCCGGCGCGGAGCCCGTTGCCGAGGGCGGCTACGCGGCCGCCCTGCTGCTCGACGGATGGGCCATGCTCGGCCGCCCGGACCTCAGGGCGGGGGAGGAGGCCCTGCGGCGCTGGCTCGCCGCGTCCGCGCTGGTGCGCGGCCAGGACGAGGGGGGGAGAGTCGTGGTGGTCGCCGAGTCCACGCTCCGGCCCGTCCAGGCCCTGGTGCGCTGGGACCCGGTCGGCCACGCCCTCGCGGAGCTCGCCGAGCGCGCGGAGCTGGGCTTCCCCCCGGTCTCCCGGATGGCGGAGGCGGTCGGCACCCCGCAGGCGGTCGCGTCCTTCCTTCAGTCCGTGCGCCTGCCGCCCGAAGCCGAGGTGCTGGGCCCCGTACCCGTGCCCCCGCAGGCCCGCCCCCGGGGCCGGGCGGAGGGGGCGCCGGCCCCGGGCGCCGGGCGGGAGCCGGCGGAGGAGCGGTGGGACCGCGTACTGCTGCGGGTGCCCCCCGGGAGCGGGGCGGCCCTGGCCGCCGCGCTCAAGGCGGCGCAGGCGGCCCGCATGGCGCGGGGAGCGACGGACCCGGTCCGGGTGCGGGTGGACCCGCCGTCCATCGGCTGACCACCGGGCCCCGCCCCACCGGCGGGTTGTGCCGCTCCCCGCGCCCGACGGCCGCCGTCAGCCGTTGCGGGGGCCGGGGAAGGCGCCCGGCCGGGACTCCGCGGGCATGGAGCGCGCCGCGGGCACCGTGGGCACCGGGCCCTGGACGGCCCGGGCGCCCTGCCCCTCGGCCGCCCGCTCGGCCGCCTCGGCCGGGGCCGGCTGGGGCTGGGCGGCCCGACGGGAGCCGTAACGGCGGTGCACCGCCTGCTTGGTGACGCCGAGTGCGGAGCCCACGGCGTCCCAGGAGAAGCCGAGGGAGCGGTCGAAGTCCACGGCCGCGGTCACCAGGGTCTCCACGCTGTCGCGCAGCTCCTGGGCGAGGCGGACGGTGGGCGCCGGGGCCCGGCCGTAGACGACGAAGCCCGTGGACGGGCCGGAGCGGCGCGGGCGGTAGACGTTTCCCAGCTGGGCGGTGAGGGTGCGCAGCGCATCCACCTGCCGGCGGACCCGCTCGATGTCCCGCACCAACAGGTGCAGACTTGCCCGGGCTTGGGCGTCGTGGGTTGCGTGGTCGGCCATCGACAAGCCTCTCGAACCGGCGTTGAAAGGGGCCGGGCCGCATCCGGGCGGCCCGCTTGGGTCAATCTCTCTTGACCAACGCGCCAGCCTCCGGTCTGGTCACGCTTCGGGGCGTATGCGCATATGCGCGGGGCGCGCGGGCTCGCGTACGCCCCCGCGGGGACCGGCCCATAGACTGGTGAGCTGCTCAGCACCCATGCGCCACAGCCCCGGACCGAGAGGCAGTCAGCCACCGATGAAGCTCGTCTTCGCAGGTACCCCCGAGGTCGCCGTCCCCGCCCTGGACGCCCTGATCGCCTCCGAGCGCCACGAGGTGGCCGCCGTCGTCACCCGGCCCGACGCCCCCGCCGGGCGCGGTCGGCACCTGGTGGCGAGCCCGGTCGCCCAGCGCGCGGAGGAGGCCGGCATCGAGGTGCTCAAGCCCGTGCGCCCGCGCGACGAGGACTTCCTGGCCCGGCTGCGCGAGATCGCGCCCGACTGCTGCCCGGTCGTCGCCTACGGGGCCCTGCTGCCCAAGGCCGCCCTGGAGGTGCCGGCCCGCGGATGGGTGAACCTCCACTTCTCGCTGCTGCCCGCCTGGCGCGGGGCCGCGCCCGTCCAGCACGCGATCATGTCCGGTGACGAGATGACCGGCGCGGCCACCTTCCTCATCGAGGAGGGGCTGGACTCCGGTCCGGTCTACGGGGTGCTGACCGAGCCGGTGCGGCCCACCGACACCTCCGGCGACCTCCTCACCCGGCTCGCCTTCGCCGGTGCCGGGCTGCTCCTCGCCACCATGGACGGCATCGAGGACGGCACCCTGCACGCCGTGCCGCAGCCCGCCGAGGGGGTCTCCCACGCCCCGAAGGTGACGGTCGAGGACGCCCATGTCGACTTCTCCGCCCCCGCGCTGCGCGTCGACCGCATGGTGCGCGGCTGCACCCCCGCCCCCGGAGCCTGGACCGCCTTCCGCGGTGAGCGGCTGAAGCTGGTGCAGGTCACCCCGGCACCCGGGCGGACCGACCTCGCCCCCGGGGAACTGGACGCGGGCAAGCACAGCGTGCACGCGGGGACCGGGTCGCACGCCGTCGAGCTGGTCTGGGTGCAGCCCCAGGGCAAGAAGCCGATGCGGGCGGCGGACTGGGCCCGCGGGGTGCGCATCGGCCCGGGGGAGACCCTCGGGGCCTGAGCCCCTCCGGGCGGGGGCCGGTCGCCGGCGGACGTAGGCTGGGAGCGATCAGCCCCCACCCAACGCGGAGCACCTTGTGAGCGAGCAGGCCCGTCGCCGTCCCCCCAGGCCCCACCGGCGCCCCAAGAAGGACCCGGTCCGGATCCTGGCCTTCGAGGCCCTGCGGGCGGTGGACGAGCGGGGCGCCTACGCCAACCTCGTCCTGCCGCCGCTGCTGAGGAAGGCCCGCGCCGAGGGCGGCTTCGACGGACGCGACGCCGCCCTCGCCACCGAGCTGGTCTACGGGACGCTGCGGCGCCAGGGCACCTACGACGCGGTCGTCGCCGCCTGCATCGACCGGCCGCTGCGCGAGGTCGACCCCCCGGTGCTGGACGTCCTGGCCCTCGGCACCCACCAGCTGCTGGGCACCCGGATCCCCACCCACGCGGCCGTCTCCTCCAGCGTGGAGCTGGCCCGCGTCGTACTCGGCGACGGCCGGGCCAAGTTCGTCAACGCGGTGCTGCGCAAGGTCTCGCAGGACGACCTGGACACCTGGGTGGAACGGGTGGCGCCGCCCTACGACGAGGACCCCGAGGCCCATCTGGCCGTGGTCCACTCCCACCCGCGCTGGGTGGTCTCCGCGCTGTGGGACGCGCTCGGCGGCGGCCGGGCCGGTATCGAGGACCTGCTGGAGGCCGACAACGAGCGGCCCGAGGTGACCCTGGTGGCCCGCCCGGGCCGCAGCACGGTCGGCGAACTGCTCGACGCCCTGGGCGAGGACGCGGCCCTGCCGGGACGCTGGTCCCGCCACGCCGTGCGGCTGGCCGAGGGCGGCGAGCCGGGAGCCCTGGCCGCGGTGCGCGAGGGGCGCGCCGGTGTGCAGGACGAGGGCAGCCAGCTGGTGGCGATGGCGCTGGCCGCGGCGCCGGTGGAGGGACCCGACCTGCGCTGGCTCGACGGCTGCGCCGGCCCCGGCGGCAAGGCGGCGCTGCTGGCGGCGCTCGCGGCGGAGCGGGGTGCGGCCCTGCTCGCCTCCGAGAAGCAGCCGCACCGCGCCCGGCTGGTCGCACGGGCGCTGGACGGCAACCCCGGCCCCTGCACGGTGATCGCCGCGGACGGCACCCGCCCGCCCTGGCGGGAGGGCTCCTTCGACCGGGTGCTGGTCGACGTCCCGTGCTCGGGCCTGGGCGCGCTGCGGCGCCGCCCCGAGGCCCGCTGGCGCCGCAGGCCCGAGGACCTGGAGGGCTTCGCCCCGCTCCAGCGGTCGCTGCTGCGCGAGGCGCTCCGGGCGGTGCGGGTCGGCGGCGTGGTCGGATACGCGACCTGCTCGCCGCACCTGGCCGAGACCCGGGTGGTGGTCGAGGACGTGCTGCGCGGGCGCGGCGGCCCGGCGGCGCAGGCCGAGTGGATCGACGCCCGGCCGCTGATGGAGGGCGTCCCGGCGCTCGGCGACGGCCCCGACGTGCAGCTCTGGCCGCATCTGCACGGCACCGACGCCATGTACCTGGCCCTGCTGCGCCGCACCGCCTGAGGGTCCCGCGCGGGGCCCGGGGACACGGACGCCGCCGCCTCACCGCCGGTGGTGTCCGCCACCGTGCCGGTGCAACGAACGTCCTCGACAGGCCGGGCCGGTCCTCTGCGACGTGGCCCAGCCACCGACACGGGAAGCCCGCGCGTTTACGCGTGGGTGGAGTCACGGAGCATGAGCAACCCGCACCTGGCCCGCGGCGCCGTCTGGCGCCTGCACCACCTCGACCGGGAGATCGCCCGGCTGACCGTGACCGGCTCCGACATGCCCTGGACCCACGCCGAGGTCGAGGCACGTGCGGGCTTCGAGCGGTTCGGCCCCCTCTTCGCCGAGCAGGAGCGGGCCGTCGAGGAGGAGGACTGGGAGCGGGCGGACGCCTGCCACACCCGGATCCGTGCGGCGCTGACCCTGACCTTCCCCGACGGCACCCCGGTAGCCGAGTTCATGCTGCACATCCACGGCGACGGCACGGCCGGCTGGCGCTGGCACGCCGATCCCTTCGGCGCGCCGGACCCGTGACGAGGTCCCGTCGGCCGGCCCGGGGCCGCCGGTGGCCCGGCCCCGTCAGGAGCCGCCCCGCTCCGCGCCCGGGCCGTCCGGCGCGGGTGCGGGCGGACCGGCCTCCCCGCCGTCCCCGCCCGCCGTGCCGTTCCCGCCGTCCTCGCCGTCCTCTCGGGAGAGCGGGTGCGGCCACCACACCCGGCCGCCGATGTCCAGGAAGAGCGAGGTCACCAGGACCGAGCGGACGACGAAGGTGTCCAGCAGCACCCCGAGGGCGACGGCGAACCCGATCTCGGCGAACCCCACCAGCGGCAGGGTGCCCAGCACGGCGAAGGTGCCCGCCAGGACCAGCCCGGCCGAGGTGATCACCGCACCGGTCGCGGCGAGCCCGGTGACCACGCCCCGCCGGGTGCCCGACTCGCGGGCCTCCTCGCGGATCCGCGTGGTCAGGAAGATGTTGTAGTCGATGCCCAGGGCCACCAGGAACACGAACACGAACAGCGGGAAGTCGGTCGACTCCCCCGCGTAGTCGAACACGTACCGGAAGGCGAGCGCGCTCAGCCCGAGCGCCGCGGCGAACGACAGCACCACCGTGCCGATCAGCAGCAGTGGTGCGATCAGCGCGCGCAGCAGGGCGATCAGCACGAGGAGGACCACCAGCAGCACCAGCGGGATGATCACCCGGTTGTCGTGCGTGGTCGCCGCGTCCATGTCCACGAGCGCCGCGGTGCCGCCGCCGACCAGGGCGTCCGCGCCGGGTACCTCGTGCACCGCGTCCCGCACCCGCTCCACCGTCGCCTTGGCCGCCTCGCTGTCCGCCGGGTCGGTCAGCGTGGCCTCGAACAGCACCCGCCCCTCGTGCACCGGCCTCGATCCCGGGGGCACCCCCAGCGAGTCGGGCGCCACACCCTCGGTGGCGGCGACCGCCGCGCCCACCGCACGGGCCTGCGGGAGGTTCGCGACCACCACCAGCGGATCGCCGCTGCCCGCGGGGAAGTACTCCTCCAGGACCGCCTGTCCGGTGATCGAGTCCGGTGTGCCGGTGAAGGCGTCCGCATTGCTCAGCCCCTCCGCCCTCAGCTGCGTCAGCCCGAGCGAGAAGACGGCGAGCACCACGGCGGTGACACCCCACACGGCGCGCGGGCGGCGGGCGATGCGCCGCCCGGTCCTGGCCCACACCCCGTTCTCGGTCGGCTCGGGCGTGCCGGCGTGGGGGACGACGGGCCAGAAGACCCACCGGCCGAGGACCACCAGCAGCGCGGGGAACAGCGTCAGCATGGCCGCGAGGGCGATGGCGACGCCGATCGCCGCCACCGGTCCGAGGCCGCGGGTGGAGTTCATCTCCGCGGCCAGCAGCACGAGCATCCCGAGCACCACCGTCGCGCCGCTGGCCAGCACCGCCGGTCCCGCCCGGTGCAGCGCCAGCGCCATGGCCTCGTGGCGGTCCTGGTGGCGGCGCAGCTCCTCGCGGTAGCGGGCGACGAGCAGCAGGGCGTAGTCGGTGCCCGCGCCGAAGACCAGGACCAGCAGGATGCCGGCGCTCTGCCCGTTGACGGTGAGACCCGCGTGGGCGGCCAGCAGGTAGATCACGGCCTGGGCCGCCGTGAGCGCGGTGATCACCGCGACCACCGGCACCAGCAGCAGGGTGGGGCTGCGGTAGGTGAGGAGCAGCATCACCACGACCACCGAGAGCGCCGCCAGCAGCAGGGTGGAGTCGATGCCCTCGAAGGCCTCGCTGAAGTCCGCCGAGGTCCCGCCCGGTCCGGTGACGTGCACGGCGAGCCCGTCGGCCACGGTGCCCGTGCCGGTGACGGCGCGGATCGAGTCCACCGCGGGGCCGATGCGCTCCCAGCCCGACTCGTCCATGGTGATCGGGACGAACACCTCGGCCGCGCGGGGGTCGGTGGCCCGGTCGAAGAACGGACCGCGGGTCTCCGCGCCGCGGATGCCGTGCTCGTCGAGGCGGCGGATCTCGGCGGTGTCCTCCGCGATCCGGACGCGGTCCGCCGCCGTGAGTCCGTCGGCGCGGGCGTAGACCACGACGGCCGGGATGATCTCGGGGCGGAAGCCCTCCGCCTCCTGGAGGACCTGGGTGGACTCCGCGCTGCCCGGCAGCCAGGACGCCGCGTCGTTTTCCTGCGCGCCGGTCAGCTTCTGTGCCAGCGGGAAGGCCAGCAGCAGGACCACGGCCCACAGGCCGAGGACGACCCACTTGCTGCGCCGGCCGCAGACGAGGCGGGCCGCGCCCTGCGAGGGCGCCGCCCGCGGGGTGCGGAGGGGCGGGTCCGCCATGTCGCTCCCGGGGATCGGTGGTCCGCCCCGCCCCCGTCCCCCGGGGCGGGGGCGCGGCCGGTGGCCTGAGACCGTCGCCGAAATGGCCGTGTTGCGGGGTGATGTCGGAATTTTCGAGGGCCTTGGTCCGTACCGAGTGCCGTCCCGGGGAGGGGAACTGGCCCGGAACATGGCAGGCTTGGCACATGGCCGTTCAGATCAATCCCAGTATCCTCTCCGCCGACTTCTCGCGCCTGGCGGAGGAGGCGAAGGCGGTCGACGGGGCCGACTGGCTGCACGTCGATGTGATGGACAACCACTTCGTGCCCAACCTGACGCTGGGCGTCCCGGTCGTCGAGTCGCTCGCCCGCGCGACGGACACGCCGCTGGACTGCCATCTGATGATCGAGAACCCCGACCGCTGGGCGCCCCAGTACGTGGAGGCGGGCGCCGGGTCGGTCACCTTCCACGCCGAGGCGGCCGCCGCCCCCGTGCGCCTCGCCCGCGAGATCCGCGCCAAGGGCGCCCGCGCCTCCATGGCCCTGAAGCCCGCCACACCGATCGAGCCCTACGAGGACCTGCTGCCCGAGCTCGACATGCTGCTGGTCATGACGGTTGAACCCGGCTTCGGCGGGCAGGCGTTCCTCGACATCATGCTGCCCAAGATCCGCCGCACCCGCGAGCTGATCTCCAAGCACGGCCTGAAGCTGTGGCTCCAGGTGGACGGCGGGGTGTCGGCCTCCACGATCGAGCAGTGCGCCGAGGCGGGCGCCGACGTCTTCGTCGCGGGCTCCGCGGTCTACGACACCGACGACCCGGCCGCCGCCGTGAGCATGCTGCGCCGCCAGGCCGCCGAGGTGACCGCGAGCGCCCCCTGGGCGTGCGCCCACTGAGCGGTACGGCGGACGGGCGGCGGGTGTTCAGCGGATGTTGGCCCGGCAGGACCGATCAAGGACCGGCGGATCTGACAGGATGGCGGATCCGGGGAGTGTGTACGTGTGTACGGCAGTGAGGAGATCGCGGTGACTTCTAGGCCGGCGGGACGGTCCGCCCTGCGGATGGGGCCCGCTGAGCTTGTGCAGGCGGCGGCGATGGCCCGCCGCTTCTACCTGGAGGGCAAGTCCAAGATCCAGATCGCGGAGGAGTTCGGGGTCAGCCGGTTCAAGGTCGCCCGGGTCCTGGAGACGGCGCTCGAACGCGACCTGGTGCGGATCGAGATCAGGGTCCCCGCCGAACTCGACGCCGACCGCTCGGACGCCCTGCGCGCCCGCTTCGGACTGCGCCACGCGGTGGTCGTCGAGTCGCCCGCCGAGGTGGACGAGTCCCCCGATCCCGAGAACCTCGGAGAGGTGGCCGCCGACCTCCTGGGCGAGCTGGTCAGCGAGGGGGACGTGCTGGGCCTGGCCTGGGGCCGGTCGACCATCCACATGGCGGCCGCGCTGGACCGGCTCCCGCCGTGCACGGTCGTCCAGCTCACCGGCGTCTACGACGCGGGCACCGCGGAGCGGGGCTCGGTCGAGGCCGTCCGCCGCGCCGCCCAGGTCTCCGGCGGCGAGGCGCACCCGATCTACGCCCCGATGCTGCTGCCGGATCCGGCCACGGCCGCCGCCCTGCGCCACCAGACGGGCATCGCGCGGGCCTTCGAGTACTTCGACAAGGTGACCGTCGCCTGTGTGTCCATCGGCTCCTGGGAGCCGGGCATCTCGACGGTGCACGACATGCTCTCCGCGGAGGAGCGGGCGCACTACGCCTCGCTGGGGGTGGCCGCGGAGATGTCCGCCCACCTCTTCGACTCAGAGGGGCGGCGCGTCGGGCGGGACCTCGGCGAACGGTGCATCACCGTCGAGGCGGACCGCCTGCGGCGCATCCCGGAGGTGGTGGCCATCGCCGGAGGGCAGCGCAAGGCCGAGGCCATCGGGGCGGTGCTCCGCTCCGGCCTGGTCACCAGCCTGGTCACGGACACGGCCGCGGCCGACCTGCTGCTGTCCGCCGAGCCCGGGCCGCGCCCCGCCCTGGAGCGCGCCGACCCCGACGGCTGAGAGCGCCCGGGCGACCCGGCCCAGGGCCGGGCACCGGGCCGCCCGGCCCTGTGCGATCATCCGAGGGCACCCCCTGCGACCTGGAGGATTGGTCCGGATCGCCGGGGGGTAGGGCCATGGGAGACTGAAGTACGTGCGTTTTCCTCCGGCTGTGCCAGTCGGGGGGCCAACACCGATCGACTGGGATGTTCTGCACGTGCGTTTCCTCAATGACCAGAAGCCGCCGTACGACCTGACGTACGACGATGTGTTCATGGTGCCGAGCCGTTCGGCCGTGGGTTCCCGGCAGGGCGTGGACCTCGCCTCCCCCGACGGCACCGGTACGACCGTCCCGCTGGTCGTGGCCAATATGACGGCCATCGCCGGCCGGCGCATGGCCGAGACCGTCGCCCGGCGCGGCGGCCTCGTCGTCATCCCCCAGGACATCCCGATCGAGGTCGTCGCCGACGTCGTCTCCTGGGTCAAGACGCGCCACCTCGTCCTCGACACCCCGATCGAGCTCGCCCCGCACCAGACCGTCGCCGACGCCCTCTCGCTGCTGCCCAAGCGCGCCCACGGCGCCGGGGTGGTCGTCGACGACGGCCGTCGGCCGGTCGGCATCGTCACCGACCACGACCTGGCCGGGGTGGACCGCTTCACCCAGCTCTCCGAGGTCATGTCCACGGACCTGCTGCTGATCCAGGCGGACATCGACCCCCGCGAGGCCTTCAACAGGCTCGACTCCGCGAACCGGCGCTACGCCCCCGCCGTGGACGGCGAGGGGCGGCTCGCGGGTGTGCTCACCCGCAAGGGCGCGCTGCGCGCGACGCTCTACACCCCGGCCGTCGACGCCCGGGGCCGTCTGCGGGTCGCGGCCGCCGTCGGCATCAACGGGGACGTGGCGGGCAAGGCCAAGCAGCTCCTCGACGCGGGCGTGGACACCCTCGTCGTGGACACCGCCCACGGGCACCAGGAGTCGATGATCAGCGCGATCCGGGCCGTCCGGGCGCTGGACCCGCAGGTGCCGATCGCCGCCGGGAACATCGTGGCCGCCGAGGGCGTGCGCGACCTGATCGAGGCGGGCGCGGACATCGTCAAGGTCGGCGTCGGGCCCGGTGCGATGTGCACCACCCGCATGATGACCGGCGTCGGCCGCCCCCAGTTCTCCGCGGTGCTGGAGTGCGCCGCGGAGGCGAGGAAGTACGGCAAGCACGTGTGGGCGGACGGCGGGGTGCGCCACCCCAGGGACGTCGCCATGGCCCTGGCCGCCGGTGCCTCCAACGTGATGGTCGGCTCCTGGTTCGCCGGGACCCACGAGTCCCCGGGCGACCTCCAGCAGGCCGCCGACGGGCGTCTGTACAAGGAGTCCTTCGGCATGGCCTCGGCGCGGGCGGTGCGCAACCGCACCAGCGAGGAGTCCGCCTACGACCGCGCCCGCAAGGCCCTGTTCGAGGAGGGCATCTCGCACTCGCGGATGTTCCTCGACCCCGCCCGGCCGGGCGTGGAGGACCTGATCGACTCGATCATCGCCGGTGTGCGCTCCTCCTGCACCTACGCCGGTGCGGGCTCCCTGGAGGAGTTCGCCGAGCGGGCCGTGGTGGGCGTCCAGAGCGCCGCGGGCTACGCCGAGGGCAAGGCCCTGCACGCCAGCTGGAGCTGATGCGGGGACCGTCGCGCGGGCCCCGCTCCGACCCCGTCCGGGGCCGGAGCGGGGCCCGTTCGCGCAGTGCCGTCCGGCCGCCCGCGGAGATTGCCAGGCATGGGAGCCGGGGACCGGGGTAGGCGCGCTTTCGCACCGACATCGGACCAGGGGAGGATGAAGTGTCCACGGCGAGCACGGTCCCGACCGCAGGTACGTCGACGCAGACGCAGCGCCCGCACACCGCGGAGCGCCTCGATCTGCCGTACGTGGCCGACCCGGGGGAGGTTGCACCGCAGGACGCCCGTGAGATTTCCAGGGTCTTCTTCGAGCGGCTCACCTCCCTGGAGGAGGGCACGCACGAGTACCAGTACGTGCGCAACACGCTGATCGAACTGAACCTGGCCCTCGTCAAGTACGCGGCCGGCCGCTTCCGCAACCGGTCCGAGCAGATGGAGGACATCGTCCAGGTCGGCACGATCGGCCTGATCAAGGCGATCGACCGCTTCGAGCTCAGCCGCGAGGTGGAGTTCGCGACCTTCGCCGTGCCGTACATCGTGGGCGAGATCAAGCGCTTCTTCCGGGACACCAGCTGGGCGGTCCATGTGCCCCGGCGGCTCCAGGAGCTGCGGATCGACCTGGCCAAGGCCGTGGACGAGCTCTCGCAGAAGCTGGACCACACCCCGACCACCTCGGAACTCGCCGAGCACCTCGGGCTCGACGAGGAGGAGGTGATCGAGGGCATCGTCGCGAGCAACGGCTACACGGCCGGCTCCATCGACATGCCCGTGGACGACGCCTCCGACCACGCGGCCGTGCCGCTCTCCGACCGGCTGGGCGCTCCCGACGCCGACCTGGAGATCGCGGAGAACGTCCAGGCGCTCAAGCCGCTCCTGGAGGAACTCGACGAACGGGACCGGCGCATCCTGCGGATGCGCTTCGGCGAGGAGCTGACGCAGTCCGAGATCGGCGCCGCCCTCGGCGTCTCCCAGATGCACGTGTCCCGTCTGCTGGCCCGCATCACCCGGAGGCTGCGCGAGGGCCTGCTGGCGGTGGAGTGAGGCAGACGCGGGCCGTCGGCCGGGTGGCGCCACCCGGCCCCGCACACCACGTCCCCCACGGTGGGAACGGCGTCCCGGCTCCCGGGGCGCCGTTCCGCTGTACGGGCGCGGAGGAAGGCCGCGGGCGGGCGCGGGCCGCCACCGGGTACGGGGGCGGGCCGAGCGGCCGTCAGCGGGCCCCGGAGGCGGGCCGCGCCCAGGAGGCCAGCACGCTCTTGCCGCAGGGCCCCGGCCGCACCTCGACGGTCTGGGCCAGGCTGCGCACCATGTGCCAGCCGAAGCCGCCCCCGCCGCTCAGGTCCGGCTCCCGGGCGACCGGGGGCAGGGGCGAGCAGTCGTCCACGGACACCACCAGCGCCTCCGGCCCGGCCGTCAGCCCCAGCCGCCACCAGCCCGCGGCGGTGTGGCGGACGGCGTTGGCGACCAGCTCCGAGACGACCAGCAGCACGGCGTCCGCGTCCGCCCAGGGGCAGCTGCGGGCGAGGAACTCGGCGGCCACCATGCGGGCGTCGCCACCGCAGGCGGTGGCCTCTCCCGGGGTGAGGCGTGGCGATTCCTCGATCACCACGTGCTGCTGTGCATTCATCGTCCCGTCGCCTACCCCGGCGCCGCCGGTTCATCCCCGTTCGCGCGCCGCTTTGTGCGGCGCAACGCATACCCGCATCCGGCGGAAGCGCGCAATGATCGTCCGCGGATGAGCAATAATGGTGCATTCCGGCCGTGACCTGCGTACTCGTAGGCTCAGGCCTCGTACCAGGCGTGGCGGTGACCGTCAGCTCGGCGGTCCTGTCCCCCCGCGAGGGCGTGTTCACCACGCCCTCGCGGCGACCGCCGTGGGTCCCTCCCGCCGACCCGCAGCGATCAAGGAGCCCCCGCGTGCTGGACCACGGCGCAGCGCCGACCGCCACGAAGACCCCGCCCCGCCCGCCCGGCGGACTCGGCACCCGGCTGATGCGGCGCAAGCCCGTGGAGGACCTGGTGGCCGAGGGCGGGCAGGGCGAGGGCGGCAGCCTTCGCCGATCGCTCTCCATGTGGCAGCTGACCATGATCAGTATCGGAGCCACCCTGGGCACCGGCATCTTCGTGGTGCTCGGCGAGGCCACCCCGCTGGCCGGCCCGGCCGTCGCGGTCTCCTTCGTCCTCGCCGGGCTGACCGCGCTCTTCTCGGCCCTGTCGTACGCCGAACTCGCCGGCTCCATCCCCGTGTCCGGCTCCTCCTACTCGTACTCCTACGCGACCATGGGCGAGCTCGTCGCCTGGATCTGCGGCTGGTGCCTGATCCTGGAGTACGGAGTGTCGGTCGCCGCCGTGGCCGTCGGCTGGGGCGAGTACCTCGACGAACTCCTGCACGGCACCCTCGGCGTCACCATCCCGGACGCGGTCGCCGCCCCGCTCGGGGAGGGCGGCGTCGTCAACCTCCCCGCGCTGGTCGTGGTGCTCCTGGCGATGGTCTTCCTGATGGGCGGAGCCAAGGAGAGCGCCCGCGTCAACGCGGCCATGGTCGTGGTGAAGATCATCACGCTGCTGCTCTTCTGCGGCATCGGCTTCCTCGGCATCAAGGCGGGCAACTACACCCCCCTGGCCCCGCTCGGCATCACCGGGATCAGCGCGGCGGCGGCCACCCTGTTCTTCTCCTACATCGGCTTCGACGCCGCCTCCACCGCCGGCGAGGAGGCCGCCGACCCCAAGCGCGACCTGCCCCGGGCCATCATGCTCTCGCTGCTGATCGTCACGGTGCTCTACTGCCTGGTCGCGCTCGTCGCCGTGGGCGCCATGCCCTGGCAGGACTTCGAGGGCTCCGAGGCCGCCCTGGCGCGGATCATGGAGGACGTCACCGGGCACAGCGTGTGGAGCACCGTCCTGGCGGCCGGTGCGGTGGTCGCCATCGCCAGCGTGGTCTTCGCGGTGCTCTTCGGCCAGACCCGCATCCTGTTCGCCATGTCCCGCGACGGCCTGGTGCCCAAGGTCTTCGCCCGGGTGAACCCCCGTACCGGTGCCCCGCGAGCCAACACGGTGATCGTCTCGCTCTTCTGCGGCGTGCTCGCCGCCACCGTCCCGCTCGGCGAGCTGGCCAACGCCACCAGCATCGGCACCCTCTTCGCCTTCGCGCTCGTCAACGTCGCCGTGGTCATCCTGCGCTACACCCGCCCGGACATGCCCCGCACCTTCCGGGTGATGCTCTTCCCGCTCACCCCGGTGCTCGGCTTCGGCTTCTGCGCCTGGATGATGCTGAGCCTCCCCGGCGCCACCTGGGCGGTGTTCGCGCTCTGGATGATCGCCGGGCTCGTGTTCTACTTCCTGTACGGCCTCCGCCGCTCCCGACTCGCCTCCGCAGAGAAGTGACCCACCCGCAGTGCGACTGAACGATCTCGACGAACGCATCGTCCACGCCCTCGCCGAGGACGCCCGCCGCAGCTACGCCGACATCGGGCAGGCGGTCGGCCTCTCCGCCCCCGCCGTCAAGCGGAGGGTGGACCGGCTGAGGGCGGAGGGTGCCATCACCGGGTTCACGGTGCGCGTCGACCCCGCCGCGCTCGGCTGGGAGACCGAGGGCTTCGTCGAGATCTTCTGCCGCCACAACACCTCCCCGAACGACATCAGGCGGGGCCTGGAGCGGTACCCGGAGGTGGTGTCCGCGTCCACCGTGACCGGTGACGCGGACGCCGTGGTGCAGGTCTTCGCCTCCGACATGCGCCACTTCGAGCGCGTGCTGGAGCGGATCGCCGGCGAACCCTTCGTGGAGCGCACCAAGTCCGTCCTGGTCCTCTCGCCGCTGCTGCGCCGCTTCTCCTCCGGGTCGCCCGCGTAGGTCCCGGGTCGCCCGGACGGGCCCGGCCGCCGGACGGGCCCGTCCGGGCGCCGTGGCAGCGGCCCAGGAGGGCGTCCGGTGGCGCCCGGGGGAGAGGGGGGCTGCGGAGACGGCTGGGGCGCAACGAATCACCGCCGTGGCCGGAAACCACGCAACGGATCGCCCGGAAGCGCGCAACGCTGGCGCCTTGTCCGCGCAGAACCCCGGACCGTACCGTCGTAGACGTCTCCCGTACACCTCCCGCCCCGTCCGAGGTCACCCATGCCGCCGTTGCGCACCGCCCTGCTCCAGAGTTCCGGTAGGCCCGGTGACGTCGCCGCGAACCTGAAGGTGCTGGACGAGGCCGCCGCGCGCGCCGCCGAGGCCGGCGCCGGACTGCTGGTCTGCCCCGAGCTGTTCCTCACCGGCTACGCGATCGGCGACGCGGTCCCCCGGCTCGCGGAACCGGCCGACGGGCCCGGTGCGGCCGCCGTCGCGGAGATCGCGGTGCGCCACGGCCTCGCCGTCCACTACGGGTACCCCGAGCGCTCGGGCGAGCTGGTCCACAACTCCGCCCAGCTGATCGGCCCCGACGGCACCCGCCTGGCCAACTACCGCAAGACCCACCTCTTCGGCTGCTTCGAGCAGGAGCACTTCACCCCCGGCGACCGGCCGGTCGTCCAGGCCGAGCTGGACGGCGTCCGCATCGGGCTGCTCATCTGCTACGACGTGGAGTTCCCCGAGAACGTGCGGGCCCACGCGCTGGCCGGCACGGACCTGCTGCTGGTGCCCACCGCGCAGATGCACCCCTTCCAGTTCGTCGCCGAGTCCATGATCCCGGTACGGGCCTTCGAGAACCAGATGTACCTCGCCTACGTCAACCGCACCGGTCCGGAGGGCGAGTTCGAGTTCGTCGGCCTCAGCTCGCTGGCCGGCCCCGACGGCACCGTGCGCGCCCGCGCCGGGCGGGGCGAGGAACTCGTCGTCGGCGAGGTGGACCCCGAGTTCCTCGCGGCCTCCCGCCGTGCCAACCCCTACCTCCTCGACCGCAGGCCCGGCCTGTACGGCTCGCTCACCTGACCCGCCCCGGACCCGCCCGCACCCGGTCCGCCCCGGCCGGACGCCGACCGCCCCACCGCTTCACCCCCGCGCAAGGAGCCCCTACCCCATGACGTCCACGGTGCCCACCACCGCCGTCCCGCACAGCGACGCCTCCCCGGCCGCCGGCCAGGGGCAGCCCCTGCCGCCGATCACCATGTTCGGTCCGGACTTCCCGTACGCCTACGACGACTTCCTCGCCCACCCGGCCGGTCTCGGGCAGATCCCCGCCACCGAGCACGGCAGCGAGGTCGCGGTCATCGGCGGCGGCCTCTCCGGCATCATCACCGCCTACGAGCTGATGAAGATGGGCCTGCGGCCCGTCGTCTACGAGGCCGACCGCATCGGCGGCCGCCTGCGGACCGTCGGCTTCGAGGGGACCGGCGCCGAGGGGCTCACCGCCGAGATGGGCGCGATGCGCTTCCCGCCGTCCTCCACCGCGCTGCAGCACTACATCGACCTGGTGGGCCTGACGACCCGCCCCTTCCCCAACCCCCTCGCCCCGGACACCCCCTCCACCGTGGTGGACCTCAAGGGCGAGTCCCACTACGCGGAGACCATCGACGACCTCCCCCAGGTGTACCGCGACGTGATGGACGCGTGGAACGCCTGCCTGGAGGAGGGCGCGGACTTCTCCGACATGAACCGGGCCATGCGCGAGCGCGACGTGCCCCGCATCCGCGAGATCTGGGCCCGCCTCGTGGAGAAGCTGGACAACCAGACCTTCTACGGCTTCCTGTGCGCATCGGAGTCCTTCACGTCCTTCCGGCACCGCGAGATCTTCGGACAGGTCGGCTTCGGCACCGGCGGCTGGGACACCGACTTCCCCAACTCCATCCTGGAGATCCTGCGCGTCGTCTACACCGAGGCGGACGACCACCACCGCGGCATCGTCGAGGGCAGCCAGCAGCTTCCGCTGCGCCTGTGGGAGCGCGAGCCGGGGAAGACCGTGCACTGGCCCGCGGGCACCTCGCTCTCCTCGCTGCACGGCGGCGACCCCCGTCCGGCCGTCACCAGGCTCGACCGCACGGCCGGCAACCGGATCACCGTCACGGACGCCTCCGGCGACATCCGCACCTACCGCGCCGCCGTGTTCACCGCGCAGTCCTGGATGCTGCTCTCCAAGATCGCGTGCGACGACTCGCTCTTCCCCATCGACCACTGGACGGCGATGGAGCGCACCCACTACATGGAGTCCTCCAAGCTGTTCGTGCCGGTCGACCGGCCCTTCTGGCTCGACAAGGACCCGGCCACCGGGCGCGACACCATGTCGATGACGCTGACCGACCGGATGACACGCGGCACCTACCTGCTCGACGACGGGCCGGACCGCCCCGCCGTGATCTGCCTCTCGTACACCTGGTGCGACGACAGCCTGAAGTGGCTGCCGCTGTCCGCGGGGGAGCGGATGGAGGTCATGCTGAAGTCGCTCGGCGAGATCTACCCGGACGTCGACATCCGCAGCCATGTGATCGGCAACCCGGTCACCGTCTCCTGGGAGAACGAGCCCTACTTCATGGGCGCGTTCAAGGCGAACCTGCCGGGCCACTACCGCTACCAGCGGCGGCTGTTCACCCACTTCATGCAGGACCGGCTCCCGGAGGACAAGCGCGGCATCTTCCTCGCCGGGGACGACATCTCCTGGACGGCCGGCTGGGCCGAGGGCGCCGTGCAGACGGCGCTGAACGCCGTGTGGGGCGTGATGCGCCAGTTCGGCGGGGCCACCGACCCCACCAACCCCGGCCCGGGCGACCTGTACGACGAGATCGCACCGGTGGAACTGCCGGAGGACTGACCACCTCCCCTCCCCGCGGCGGCGGACCCCTGTACGGGCGGTCCGCCGCCGCGGTCCGCTCCCGGGGCCGCGGGCACCGGGACCGGCGCACCTCAGCGCCAGGGGGTCAGCAGACAGCGGCCGACCAGGCCCACCCCCGAGTCCAGCCGGTCGGTGAACTCGTCGGCCAGCTCGGGCAGTTCCCGCAGCTCCCAGAGCAGCCGCGCCGCCGACCAGGCCGCCTGCCGCGCCCGCTCCAGCGACCAGGTGCCCACGAGATGGGTGAGCGGGTCGGCGATCTGGAGCAGGTCGGGGCCGGGCATCAGCTCCTCGCGTACCCGCTCCTCCAGCAGCACCAGCACCTCGCCCACCCGCTCGAACTCGTCCTCCAGCTCGGCCGGACGGCAACCGAGCACCCGGCAGGTCTCCACCACCGCCAGCGGCAGGTCGTGCCCGATGTGCGCGTTGATGCCCGCGAGCGCGAACTGCACCGGGCGTACTCCGGGGTGGCGCCGGAACTGGAACAGCGGCCGCCAGCACGCGGGCGGCCGCAGGCCCTCGGAGGCGGCCTCCACCACGTCGAGATAGTGCTCGGCGAAGACCACCCCCAGGGCGCCGGCCGCCCGCCGGTCGGGGAACCATCCGTCGGCCACCCGGCGCGCGAGCTCCTCGGTGACCGTCAGATAGACGCCGTTGAACACCGCCAGGCCGTCCGGCGCGGACCACCGGGCGTGCAGCGCCCGCATCCGCCGTGCCACCGTGTCCACCTGCGGGCCGGTACCGGACCGTCCCGGGCCCTCCTGCGCGGTCCTCCGTGGGAGCTGCTCCGTCTGCGCCATGCAAGGCAGCGTTCCAGGCCCGGGGTCCTTCCCGCGGTGCCGGGCCGCGGCTTCCCCGGAACGGGGGACCTCCGCTCGGACGCGCCCGCGCGGAAGCGGGCGGGGCCCCGGACCGCCCGGCGGCGCGGAGGGCGGTTCCCCGCCTGCCTGCCGTGCCGCGGATCACCCGGCGGGTAGGCTCACGGGGCGTCAGCCGCCGCGTGCCGCACCGCGGTTGCGCGCCCGCACCCCCGCCCCCGGACGCGCAGGAGCCGCAGGTGTTCCCGAGCCGAGCAGTGCGCACCTCCGTCGCCGCCGCGGCCGCCTGGGCCGCCCTCCTGGGTCCCGCCGCCCAGGCAGCCGCGCCGCCCGCCCGGACGGCCCCGCCCGCCGCCGCCCTCCCCGCCCCCGGGGAGGCGGCAGGCTCCCCGGGGGACGGCCCTGCGCACCACGGGGACGGCCCTGCGCACCACGGGGACGGCGCCGGGCGGGACGGCGCCGAGCACCGCGCCGCGGCACCCCGGGTGCGGTCCCTGCCCGCCCCCGAAGGAGCCGAGAACGGCCGGGTCCCGGGCCCCGTCGGGCAGGGCGGCGCTCCCACGACCGCCCCGCGGCCCACCGCCGGGGGCACGGCCTGCACCCTCGACGCGGTCTCCGCCCTCGGCCCCGAGCCGTGGGCGGACTTCCTCACCGACCCCGCCGTGCTCGCCGGAGGCTGCCTGCGCGGCCTGCTGTGGACCTGGGACGACCGCCTCGCCCCGCTGACGGGCGCCGCCCATGTGCAGGCCGCCTCCCGCCGCGCCGAGGCCCTGTCACCGGGGCACGACGGCCGCGGGGGCTCGCACCTGGAGGAGCTCTTCACCTACCTCCACGCCGTCGCGCACCACGCCTCCTCACGCCCCGGGGCGGCCTTCGGCGACCCGCCCGCCCTGGAGGCCGTGCGGCGCGCCGTGGCCGCCTTCGCCGCCGCTCCCCGCAGCTTCGACGCCACCGGGTCCAACGCCCGCACCCTGCGCGAGGCCCTGTACACCGCAGGTGCCCCGGGACTGCGCCACCATCAGCTCCCGCTGGTCCGGCGGGTGCTGGGGACGGCGGGTCCGGACCGGGCCGGCACCCGCCCCGACCCCGCCTGGGCCGGGGCCGTGCGCGCCGGGCTCACCGTCAACCACCTGGGCCTGTCACCGGGCGACGGCGACGGCGCCTTCCGCGCGGCCGCGGCCTCGGACCCCGGATACCGCGCCGCCTTCAGGGAGTTCGCCGGACACACCCACCTCAGGGGCACGGCCGGGGAGGGGCTGGTGCGCGAGGCCCTGGCCGAGTACGGCCGCTTCAGCGCGGTCGGGGCGCTGAGGGAGTCCGTCGCCGCCGACCTCGGCGCCCTGCTGGAGCCCGTGCGCACCGACTGGGGCGAGGGCAGCGGGCCCTGGGCCTCGCTCGCGGCCTGGCTCATCCGTCTCGACGCCTGCCGCCCCCACGGGGTGTGCCGGGAGGACATCGAGCGGCGGTTGTTCCCCCGCACGGACCGCTACGACAACGGCGCCCTGGTGGTCCGCACCGCGCTGCCGCGGACCCTGGTCGACCGGCTCTACTACGCGGCCAAGCAGGTCTCCGCGCAGTTCCACCGGGTGCTCGGGACGAGCGAACCGCTCGCGGACGACCCGGGTCGGGTGCTGACGGTGGTGCTGTACGCCTCCCGGTCCGAGTACGAGGTCCACCACCCGCTGCTCACCGGGCTGGGCAGCGCCAACGGCGGCATCTACATCGAGCGCGGTGCCACCCTCTACACCTACCAGCGGCGCGTGCCGCAGGACTCCTCGCTCACCCTGGAGGAGCTGTTCCGCCACGAGTACACCCACTACCTGAACGGGCGCTACGCGATCCCGGGCCTCTTCGGCGAAGGCCCCTGGTACCGGGCGGACCGCACCACGGCCGTCGACGAGGGCACCGCCGAGTTCTTCGCGGGCTCCACCCGCGACGACGGCGTCGCCGTGCGCCGCTCCCTGGTGCGCGACATCGCCGCCGACACCGCGAGCCGCCCCCGGATGACCGTCGCGCAGATCCTCGACGCCACCTACGCGGGGGACGGCTTCCGCTTCTACGGCTACGCGGGCACCCTGTTCTCCTACCTGTGGAGCACCCGCCCCGCCCTGCTGGGCGAGATGTACGCGCACCTGAGGGCGGGCGACGTGGCGGCCTTCGACGGCTGGCGGCGGCGGGCGGGCGCGGACGCGGACCTCCAGCGCGGCTACGACCGCTTCCTGGACGAGCAGATCGCCGCGGTGGAGGGGCTGTTCGTCCCGGACACCTCCCATGCGCCCGTGGACCGGCTGCGGTACGGATCCGCGGCGGAGGTGCGCGCGGCCTTCTCCGAGGCCACCCGCAGCGCCGCCGACTGCGCCTCCAACGGGGACCCCGGCCGTCCGCGCTTCGTCTGCACCGGACGGATCACCGCCGACCTCTCGCAGCCCCGCAGCCCCGACCGGGTCCTCAGGGACATGGCGGAGGCGGTGGACGCCTCCCTCCTCGACCGGGCGCGCCCCGCGGCGGACAACCTGGCCGACATGAACTGCTCCTTCGGCCCGGTGGGCGTCCGGGCCGACCGCGCCGCGGGGACCTCCGCGTTCCGCTGCGAGGGCCCGCTGCGCGGCTGAGTCCGGCCGGCGCCCGGTGCGGGCCGCGGTATAACCACGGCATGATCTGGCATCTGGTACCCCGGTCCGCCTGGGAGGCCGACCCCGGCCGCCCGTACGCGCCCGCCTCGCTCGCCGAGGAGGGCTTCGTCCACTGCTCCCCGGACGAGGCCACCACCCTCGCCGTCGCCGACGCCTTCTACCGGGACGCCCCCCGCCCCCTGGTGGCGCTGCTCCTGGACGAGGAGCGGCTCACCGGCCGGGTGGAGTGGGAGCAGGCGGCTCCCGCGCCGCCGCCCGGCGTACCGGCCGGCACCGCCTTCCCCCACCTCTTCGGCCCCGTCGACCGGGAGGCCGTGGTGCGGGTGCGGGAGGTGCGCTGGGGCGACGACGGGCGCGCGGCGGGCCTGGCGCCCTGAGGCGCCGCCGCGAACGGGCCTCGCCCGGCCCGTTGCGCCGGGCGCGGCCCGTTCGCGGCGGCGACTCGCCCGGCGGAGCGGGCGCTTCAGGAGCGGGCGGCGGACGACGCCGCCCCGCCGTCCCGTGCCCCGCCCCTGCCCGGGGTGCGCAGCACCCCCGCGGCCGCCACCAGCCCCAGGGTCAGCACCGCCACCAGTCCGAAGGAGACCGTCAGGCTGGTCGCGTCGGCGACGGCGCCGATCGCCGAGGGGGCGAGCAGGCTCGACGTGTAGGTGAGGGTGGCGACACCCGCGATGGACCGGCCGGGGTTGCCGCCGCTGCGCCCCGCCGCGGCGAAGGCCAGTGGGACGACCACGGCGATCCCGAGGCCGATGAGCCCGAAGCCGCCCAGGACCGGGACGGGGTGGGTGCCGAGGACCACCAGCAGACCGCCCGCCGTCGCGAGCGAGCCGCCCGCGCGCACCGTCCGCACCGGCCCGAAGCGGTCCACCACCCGGTCGCCGGCGAACCGCGCCACGGCCATGGTCAGGGCGAAGACCGTGGTGGAGGCGGCCGCGAGCGCGGCGGAGGTGCCCAGCACCTCGCGGAGGTAGACGGCGGACCAGTCGAGGCCGGCGCCCTCGGCGAAGACCGCGCAGAAGCCGACCGCCCCGACGGCGAGGGCCGACCGCGGAGGCAGGGCGAAGCGGGGCGGCGGCTCCCCGCCGGGCGCGGGTGCGGCGTCCGGCACGCCCCGGCAGGCGACGAGCCCGGCCGCCGTCAGCACCAGGGCGGCTGCGGCGTGGTGCATCCGGGCGTCGGCGCCGAGGTGGGCGGCGACCGTGCCCGCGGCCGAGCCGATCAGCGCGCCGGTGCTCCACATGCCGTGCAGCCCGGACATGATCGAGCGCCCGAGCCGGTTCTCGGTCTCCACGCCCAGGGCGTTCATCGCCACGTCGCTCATCCCGGACGTGGCGCCGTAGACGAAGAGCGCCGCGCACAGGCCGGGCAGGTTCGGGGCGAGCGAGGGCAGCGCCAGGCTGAGCGTCCACAGGGCCAGCAGGGTGCGCAGCCCGGTGCGCGCGCCGAGCCGGTGGCTCACGGCGGCGGCGAGCGGCATCGCCACCGAGGCGCCGAGCGCGGGGAAGGCGAGCGCGAGCCCCAACTGCCCGGCGCCGAGCCCGGCGTGGTCCTGGATCCAGGGGATGCGGGTCGCCAGGCTCCCGGCCACCGCCCCGTGCACGCAGAAGACGGCGGCGATGGCGATACGGGCCCGGCGGAGCTCCGACCGGGGCGCCTCGGCCCGCCGCGGTGCGGCGGCGAGCGGTTCGCTGGACATGCGTGGTTCCCTCCCGTGCGCGTGGGCGTAAACTATCAGGAACCCTGCCTGATAAATAGTGCCCGGGAGCCGACTGCGCGGAGTGCCACCGGGAGCGTCTGGAAGGATTCCGGCATGGCCGCATCCCCGAGCACCGCCCGGGCCGCCAACGACCGGCTCGCGCTGGACCTCCTCCAGCAGGAGGGCGCGTTGACGGCCGGGCAGCTGAAGAACCTGACCGGGCTCTCCCGCCCCACGGTGGCCGACCTCGTCGAGCGGCTCGGGGCGGCGGGGCTGGTCCATGTGGTCGGGGAGGCGGGCACGGAGCGCAGGGGCCCCAACGCCCGCCTGTACGGGATCGTCGCCGACCGGGCCCATCTCGCCGCCCTCGACGTCCGGACCGGAGGTGTCGCCGTCGTCGTCACCGACCTGGTCGGCACCACGCTCCGCGAGGACTCCCTGCCCATCGGCGGCGAGGCCGGCACCGGGCCCGCCGTCGAGCAGGCGGTGGCCTTCCTGGAGGGCGCCGTGGCCGCGGCGGGCGCCACCCGGCTGCACAGCATCGGGGTCGGCGCGCCCGGCCTCGTCGATCCGGCCACCGGGGAGCTGCGGGACACCTCCGGCCTCCCCGCCTGGCACCGCCGGCTCCTCACCGCGCTCCGGGACCGCCTCGGCGCCCGCGTCCTCGTGGAGAACGAGACCAACCTCGCGGCCCTCGCCGAGCAGCGCACGGGTGCCGCCAGCGACCGGGACTCCTTCGCCTTCCTGTGGCTGGGCCACGGCGTCGGGGCGGCGCTCTTCCTCGACGGGCGGCTGCGCCGGGGGGCCTCCGGGGGCGCGGGCGAGATCGGCTTCCTGCCGGTCCCGGGCACCGGCGGCCTGCCGTCGGCCGCAGGCTGCGAGGGCGGCTTCCACTCGCTGGCCGGTGCCGAGGCCGTCTGCGCGCTCGGTGAGCGCTACGGCGTCGGGGCCGAGGGCGCCGATCCCGCGCTGCGGGCGGCCGGCGCCGTGGCGCGGGCCGTGGAGACGGGCCGGGAGGACTTCCTGGAGGACCTGGCGGGGCGCCTCGCCGTCGGTGCGGCCGCCGTCGCCTCCGTGCTGGACCCGGGCTGCGTGGTGCTGGGCGGCGAGGTGGGCCTGGCGGGCGGCGAGGCGCTGGCCGCCCGGGTGCAGCGGCACACCGCGGCCCTGTCGCCGCTGGCCACGCAGGTGCGTGCCGGGGTCCTCGGCGGAGGGGCGGTCCTGGGCGGGGCGCTGCGGATGGCCCAGGACGCGGCACGGGACGAGCTGTTCGCCGGGGCGTAGGCCGGCTCCGGGCAACAGCGCCGTCCGCCCGTCGGGCGGGGCGGGGTGCGTCAGGCCCGGCCTGGCGCAGCCGTCGGCGCCCTCACCCGGGAGGGCGCCGACGGCTGCGCGCCGTACCGCGGCGGGATGCCGCGGTACGGCGCGTGGGGGCCGGGTGGCCCGGCGGCGTCAAGGGCCGTGATCCGCCGCCGGGCCGTCTTGGCCGGTGGTGTCCGGTCAGCAGGCGCCCAGGTCCTGCCACACCCCCCACTCGCCGGTGGTGCCGGGCTCCTCGCCCTTCGTCCACCACTTGGACTTCCAGTCGTGGCCCCCGTGCGAGACGGTGGTGCCGCCGCCGTAGGACTCGCCCGCCGACCAGGCCGGCGCCGAGCAGGTGCCCGGGGTGCCGGTCCCGGTGGGGGAGGGGGTGGGCGAGGGCGAGCCGCCGCCGCCCGGCTCCACCACGGTCGTGCCGCGCGCCAGGTCGCCCTTGAGCGCGTACGTGGTCCCGCCGATGTTCACGGTCCAGTTGGACGGCGTGGAGACCGGCAGGTAGTAGTTGAAGGCCAGGTCGACCGTGGCGCCCGGGGCCAGCGACTGCCAGGCCGGCAGCTTCAGCGAGACCCGGTGGAAGTCGCCCTTCAGGCCGCCGATGTTGTTCCCGGTGTGGTCGCTCCTGATGACCTTGGTGCCGAAGCCGGACTGGTCGGAGGCGTTGGCCGGGGCCGCCGTGGCGTAGTCGAACTGGAACTCCGTGCCGCCGGGGAGGGCCACCGAGGTGTTGTTCGTGATCTTCAGCTTGGGCGTGATCGGGTAGTTGGAGTCGCCCAGCTTGAACTCGGTGAAGTCCACGGCGATGTCGACCGCCTCGGCCGGCAGGGCCGTGCCGGACTTCTTCGCGCCGTACGGAGCCGCCGCCTTGAACGCGTCGTACATCAGCGAGGTGAGCGTGTCGCCCATCTCGTACTGGCCCTTGGCCGCGTTCCAGCCGTAGTCGCCGGCCAGCTCCCAGACCATGGTGCCGCCGATGCCGCGGTCGACCACGTAGTCGGCCTTGGCCGCCACCGACTGCTCGTCCTCGGTGGACAGGAACACCTTCTTCTCGGCGTTCCACAGCCACGGAGCGACCAGGGCCGAGCTGTACTTGCGGGCGTAGGTGCCGGTCAGCCGGGTGTCGGCCGGGAAGCCGTACTGCGTGACGTAGTCGCCGACGACCCCCTTCTCCAGGTTCTTGGCGTGCCACATCGGGTTGGAGCCCGCCGGGGACTCCTTGCCGTTGTCGTCCAGGTCGTGCCAGAGGTTGTCGATGCCGACGGCGCCGTCACCGCACTTGGTCAGACCGGAGCCGGCCGGGCAGGAGCTCGCGGCGGCCTTGCCCCACAGGCCGTCGGTGCCGCCCTGGACGTTCTTGTGGCCGCGCGTGTAGTACGGCAGGCCGATGTTGATGCGGCCCGAGGGCATGGAGCCGCGGAAGTAGTGGTAGGCCCAGTCGGTGTTGAGGTAGCCGATGCCGCCGTACTGGGCGCTGCCGTAGACGTTGGCGGCCGCGAGCTCGGCGTCCTTGCCGTCGTCGAAGAGCGAGGCGTTCGGGCCGACGTACTCGTTCCAGGCGCCGTGCAGGTCGTAGGACATGATGTTGACGTAGTCCAGGTACTTCTGGACCTGGAAGGTCTCCATGCCGCGCAGCAGGTAGCCGGAGGACGGCGCGGCCACGGTCAGCATGTAGTGCCTGCCGTCCGCGGCGCCGGCCCGGTCGAGCTTCTCGCGCAGGGTCTTCATCAGGGCCGCGTAGCCCTTGTTGAGGCCCGCGCGGCGCGCGTTGGAGATCGGGAAGTCGGCCGGGTGGCCGGCGTCCTTCATCGAGGTCGGGTACTCGTAGTCGATGTCGACGCCGTTGAAGCCGTACTTCTTGACGAAGGCGACGGCGGAGTCGGCGAAGGTGTCGATGCCCGCCTGGTTCACCGAGCCGTCGGCGTTGGTGGCCATCGTGTAGAAGCCGCCGGAGTCGACCCGGTCGCCGTTCTCGTCGAAGTAGCCGCCGGTCTCCGCCCAGCCGCCGACCGAGATCAGCGTCTTCACGTCCGGGTGCTGCTTCTTGAACTTGCTGAGCAGGTTGAAGTGGCCCTTGTACGGCAGGGACGGGTCCATCTCGGCGCCCGCGACGCCGGGCCAGGTCATGCCGGTGGCCGCGTTGTTCGCGCCGTCGGCGCCCACGGACAGCCTGTTGCCGGCGTCGACGTGGGCGAAGGCGTAGTTGATGTGGGTGATCTTGTCCCACGGGATGTCGTCGGCCAGGTAGGCGGGCTGCCCGTTCTTGCCCGTGCGCCAGCCGGTGAAGTAGCCGATGACACGCCGCTGGTGGTCCGCGCCCATCTTCTCGCGGCCGTCCGCGTCGTAGACGGAGCAGTAGGGGACGTCGACGCCCGGGGTGGTGTAGAGGCCGTCGGGGCGGCAGCTCTCGTTGTCCGCGGCGTGCGAGACGCCGGTCGAGAGCGTGCCCGCAAGCAGCGCGACGGCGGCTGCGCCGGCTGCGAGCATGCCCGCTCTGAAGGGGGTGGGGGACTGCACGGTCGTTCCTCCTGGTGGGGGATCCCCCCGTCCGTGCGCCGGAGCGCCGACGGGGGTGTTCGGCCTTGCACAACTGGCTTGGGGACTACGCGGGTCGGCCCGCCGGAGTGCGCCTTCCGGCGGGCCGGGTCCGCGGAGGTGTCGCAGACATTAAGAGGACTAGACCACACCGTCAATAGGTCTGGACCAGACCTCCGGTGGGAACGCGTGCGCCGGATCGCCCCGCGCCTCCCGCCTCTTGGGGCTCCGCGGGGGCCGACGGGGCGCCCCCGGGCGGTGGTTGCGGGGTGCGCGGACCGCGGTGCGGCAGGGTGCGCCGAGGCCGGTGCCGGGCGCCGCGGCCGGGGGTGCCGCCGCTTGCCGGGCCGCGTCCGGCCCGCGGTGCCGGTGCCGGGCGCTGCGGGCCGGGTGGGGCGCGATGGGTGCCCTGCCGGGTCCCGCGGGCCCCGCCCCGCCCTTCTGTGATCCACCCCACATCGATCACCCGCATGGCCGACCGCCCGGCGTGGCACACTGGCCCTGTATCAGCAGCAGCGCACTCCGGGGTCGGTGAAATTCCGAACCGGCGGTTACAGTCCGCGACCCGTCCGCAGCCAGCGGCCGGTTGACCAGGTGAAACTCCTGGACCGACGGTTAAAGTCCGGATGGGAGGCAGTGCGCGGCGGGTGGCCCCACGGGCCGTCGGCCGTCCATGCGGGTCACCGTATCCCGGTGCCCCGGCATCCGGCCTCGGCGGTGCCCGTGTGAGCATGCCCGCTGTCCGTCGTCATCGACGTCCCCGGAGTCCGTGCCCGAAGAGGCAGGAGGACACCGGTGGCCACCGCAGCCGACACCGACGCCATGCGCCGAGCCGTCGCGCTCGCTGCCCGCGGACTCGGCTCCACCAGCCCCAACCCCGTGGTCGGGTGCGTCGTCACGGACGCCTCCGGCCATGTCGTCGGCGAGGGCCACCACGAGCGCGCCGGAGGCCCGCACGCCGAGGTCCACGCCCTGCGCCAGGCCGGCGTCCTCGCCCGCGGCGGCACCGCCTACGTCACCCTCGAACCCTGCGACCACACCGGCCGCACCGGGCCCTGTGCCCGGGCGCTGATCGAGGCCGGCATCGCCCGCGTCGTCTACGCCGTCGCCGACCCCGACCCGCGGGCGGCAGGCGGCGCCGGCACCCTGCGGGCGGCGGGCGTCCAGGTCGAGTCCGGCGTGCTGGAGGACGAGGCGGAGGCCGGCAACACCGCCTGGCTGACCTCCGTACGCCGCGGCCGCCCCCACGTCACCTGGAAGTACGCGGCCACCCTGGACGGCCGGACCGCCGCCGCCGACGGCACCAGCCGCTGGATCAGCTCCGCGGCCTCCCGCGCCGACGTCCACCGGCTGCGGGCCGAGGCCGACGCCGTCGTGGTCGGCTCCGGCACCCTGCGCGCCGACGACCCCCACCTCGCCGTGCGCGGCATCGACGGCGCCACCCAGCCGCTGCGGGTCGTCGTCGACACCCGCGCCTCCATCGCCCCCGGCGCCCGGGTCCTCGACGACGCGGCCCCCACCCTGGTCGCCGTCGCCGAGGACGCCGACACCGCCCACCTCCCCGGCGTCGACACCGTGCGCCTCCCCGCCGGCGACCGGGGGCTCGACCCCCGCGCCCTGCTCGCCGAGCTCCACGCCCGCGGCGTGCGCTCCGTCCTGCTCGAAGGAGGCCCCGCGCTCGCGGGCTCCTTCGTCGCGGCCGGTGCCGTCGACCGGGTCGTCGGCTACATCGCCCCCGTCCTCCTCGGCGCCGGGCCCGCGGCCCTGGCCGGCGGCGGCATCACCACCATCACCGAAGCGCTGCGCCTCGACGTCGTGGCCACCGACCGCTTCGGCCCCGACCTGCGCATCACCGCGACCGTCCCCGAGGGAGCCTGAGTTGTTCACCGGAATCGTCGAAGAACTGGGTGAGGTCACCGCCGTGGAGGACCTCGGCGACGCCTCCCGCTTCCGCCTGCGCGGCCCGCTCGTCACCGAGGGCGCCAGGCACGGCGACTCGATCGCCGTCAACGGCGTCTGCCTCACCGTGGTGGACACCGCCGACGGCCAGTTCACCGCCGACGTCATGGCCGAGACCCTGCGGCGCTCCAGCCTCGGCGCGCTGACGACCGGCTCCCGGGTCAACCTGGAGCGCCCGATGACCGCCGACGGGCGCTTCGGCGGCCACATCGTCCAGGGCCACGTCGACGGCACCGGCACGATCGCCGGGCGCACCCGCTCCGAGCACTGGGAACTGGTGCGGATCTCGCTCCCCGCGGGACTCGCGCGCTACGTCGTCGAGAAGGGCTCGATCACCGTCGACGGCGTCAGCCTCACCGTCGTCGAGGCCGGAGTCGACGACTTCACCGTGAGCCTCATCCCGACCACGCTCGCCCTGACCACCCTCGGCCTCAAGCAGCCCGGGGACCCGGTCAACCTGGAGGTCGACGTGATCGCCAAGTACGTCGAGCGGCTGCTCGGCACCGGCCCGGCGGGGGGCGCCCGGTGAGCGGCCTCGGCTGGCTCAACGGGGAGGCCTTCACCGCCTTCGGCCAGCACATCCTCTGGTCCGACATGCTCGGCAACATCCTGGGCCTGACCGCGCTCGCGCTCGGCTGGCGCCGCTCGGTGCTCACCTGGCCCGCGCAGCTGCTCTCCGGGGTGATCCTGGTCGGCGCCTACGCCTCGGCCCAGCTCGGCGGCGGCGTCGGCAAGCAGCTGCTGGTCATCGCCGTCGCCGCCTGGGGCTGGCGCCAGTGGACCCGGGGCCGCCGCCGCGCACAGGACGGCAGCATCGCCGTCCGGTTCGCCGACGCCCGCGAACGGGCCTGGCTCATCGCCGGGGCCGTGCTCGGCACCGCCGCCGTCGGCAGCCTGTTCACCGCCTTCCCCTCGCTGTCCTGGAGCCCCTGGGCCGACGCCTACATCTTCGTCGGCACGCTGGTCGCGATGGTGGCCCAGGCCCGCGGCCTGGTGGAGTTCTGGTTCGCCTGGCTGCTGGTGGACCTGGTCGGCGTCCCCCTCGCGTTCAGCAGCGGCCTGGCCTTCTCCGGCCTGGTCTACGTGATCTACTTCGCCCTCGTGGTCTGGGGCGCCTACGACTGGTGGCAGCGCTCGCGCACGGGCGCCGCCGCCCCCGCAGCGGAAGGAGCGGCCGCATGACGGCACTGCCCGAGTGGTACACGGACGGCGACCTGGCCCTCGACCCGGTGGAACAGGCCGTCCGCGACATCGCGGCCGGACGTCCCGTGGTCGTCGTGGACGACGAGGACCGCGAGAACGAGGGCGACCTGGTGGTCGCGGCCGAGAAGGCCACGCCCGAGATCGTGGCCTTCATGATGAGCGAGTGCCGCGGCCTGATCTGCGCCCCCATGGAGGGCACCGAGCTGGACCGGCTGGAACTGCCCCAGATGGTCGCCGACAACACCGAGTCGATGCAGACCGCCTTCACCGTCTCCGTCGACGCCGGCCCGGCCCACGGGGTCACCACCGGCATCTCCGCCGCCGACCGGTCCGCCACCCTGCGGCTGCTGGCCGACGGCGGCGCCGGACCGGCCGACTTCGTCCGCCCCGGGCACGTCTTCCCGCTCCGGGCCAAGCCCGGCGGCGTGCTCACCCGGCCCGGGCACACCGAGGCCGCGGTCGACCTGGCCCGGCTCGCGGGGCTGCGCCCCGCCGGGGCCATCGTGGAGATCGCGGGCGAGGACGGCGTGATGCTGCGGCTGCCCGAGCTGGTGCCGTTCGCCCGCAAGCACGGGCTGACCATCGTCTCCATCGAGGACCTGATCGCCTACCGGCGCAGCGCCGAACCCACCGTCCGGCGCGAGGCGGAGGCGGACCTGCCCACCCGGCACGGCCGCTTCACCGCCTACGGCTACCGCTCCACCGTCGACGGCGTCGAACACGTGGCCCTGGTCCACGGCGACCTCGGCGACGGGGAGGACCTGCTGGTGCGCGTCCACTCCGAGTGCCTGACCGGCGACATCTTCCACTCGCTGCGCTGCGACTGCGGCCCCCAGCTGGAGGAGTCCATGCGGCGGGTCACCGAGACGGGCCGCGGCGTCGTCGTCTACCTGCGGGGCCACGAGGGCCGCGGCATCGGGCTGATGTCCAAGCTGCGGGCCTACGAACTGCAGGAGCGGGGCCGCGACACGCTGGACGCCAACCTGGAGCTGGGCCTGCCCGCCGACGCCCGCGACTACGCCGCCGCCGCCCGGATCCTCGCCGACCTCGGCGCCCGCAGCGTCCGGCTGATGACCAACAACCCCGAGAAGGTGACCGCCCTCACCCGCCACGGCATCCGCGTCCTGCGGCGCGAGGCGGTCCCCGTGACCGCGGGCGAGCACAACCTCCGCTACCTGCGCACCAAGCGCGACCGGATGGGCCACGACCTGCCGTGGCTGGACGGCCCCGGGGCGTCCGCCTGCGGCAACCAGTAGCGGGGGACCGGTCTGCCCGCCCCGTGAGCGGCGGGCGGCCCGGCGCAGTACCGAACCTGCAGTACCGAACCTGCAGTACCGAACCTGCAGTACCGAACGGAACCGATCCCGACACCAGCCGACACCGGAACGGACCCCGGACCGGATGCGGCCGAGGAGAGAACATGAGCGGCAAGGGCGCACCCGTGCTGAGTGTGAAGAACTGCCAGGACCTGCGGGTGGCCGTCATCGCGGCGCAGTGGCACGAGAAGATCATGGACGGCCTGGTGGACGGCGCGCTGCGCGCGCTGCACGAGCTCGGCATCGACGAGCCGACCCTGCTCCGGGTCCCCGGCAGCTTCGAGCTGCCGGTCGTCGCCAAGGTCCTGGCGGGCCGGGGCTACGACGCGATCGTCGCCCTCGGCGTCGTCGTCCGCGGCGGAACCCCCCACTTCGAGTACGTGTGCCAGGGCGTCACCCAGGGCCTGACCCAGGTCTCCGTGGACACCGGTGTGCCGGTCGGCTTCGGGGTGCTCACCTGCGACACGGAGGAGCAGGCCCTGGACCGCGCGGGCCTGGAGGGCTCGAACGAGGACAAGGGGCACGAAGCGGTCACCGCTGCCGTGGCCACCGCGACCGTCCTGCGTTCAGTATCCGAACCCTGGCGCTGAGCGGACCCCGATTCCGCGTAGGGTGGGACCACCATGTCCAAGAAGACGTTCGAGGAGCTCTTCACCGAGCTCCAGCAGAAGGCCGCCCACGGCGATCCCGCCACCTCCCGCACCGCCGAACTGGTGGACAAGGGGGTGCACGCCATCGGCAAGAAGGTCGTCGAGGAGGCCGCCGAGGTGTGGATGGCCGCCGAGTACGAGGGCAAGGACGCCGCCGCCGAGGAGATCTCCCAGCTGCTGTACCACGTCCAGGTGATGATGGTCGCCCGCGGCATCTCCCTGGACGACGTCTACGCCCATCTCTGAGCCGCCCGCCCCCCGTACGCACCACCGCCCCACACGAGAACGAAGGAAGCCCGCCTCATGCTGCGCATCGCCGTACCCAACAAGGGTTCACTGTCCGGACCTGCGTCGGCGATGCTCCATGAGGCCGGCTACCAGCAGCGCAAGGAGTCCAAGGAACTCGTCCTCGTCGACCCCGAGAACGAGGTCGAGTTCTTCTACCTGCGCCCCCGTGACATCGCGATCTACGTGAGCTCCGGGCGCCTCGACATCGGCATCACCGGCCGCGACCTGCTGCTCGACTCCGGCGCGGACGCCGAGGAGATCCTCCAGCTCGGCTTCGCCCGCTCCACCTTCCGCTACGCCACCAAGCCCGGCACCGCGAAGGGCGTGGAGGACTTCGGCGGGATGACCGTGGCCACCTCCTACGAGGGCATCGTCGCCAAGCACCTGGCCGACAACGGCATCGGCGCCTCCGTCGTCCACCTCGACGGAGCCGTGGAGACCGCGATCGAGCTGGGCGTGGCGCAGATCATCGCCGACGTCGTGGAGACGGGGACCAGCCTGCGCAACGCCGGGCTGGAGGTCATCGGCGAGCCCATCATGACCTCCGAGGCGGTCGTCATCCGGCGCACCGGGGCCGACCCCGAGCACGCCCGGGTGCAGCAGTTCCTCCGCCGCCTGCAGGGCGTCCTGGTGGCGCGCAGCTACGTGATGATGGACTACGACTGCCGGGTGGAGAACCTGGAGCAGGCCGTCGCCCTCACCCCGGGCCTGGAGTCGCCGACCATCTCCCCCCTGCACCACGAGGGTTGGGTGGCCGTCCGCTCCATGGTCGCCGCCAAGGAGGCGCAGCGGATCATGGACGACCTCTACGCCCTGGGCGCCCGCGCCATCCTGACCACGGCGATCCACGCCTGCCGCCTCTGAGGCCGAGGGACTGCCCCGTGAACCACCCCGCACCGCCGCCCGCGCTCCCCGTCACCTTCCGGCCCACCCGGACCAGGATCGTGCTGCTGACCGTGGGCGCGGCGATGTCCGCCGTGATCATCGCCGTCACGCTCCTGCTCGACCGGCTCAGCGCCGCCGAGCGGACCAGCTTCGTCTTCGTCGCCCTGCTCTTCTTCGGCGTCCTGGCCCTGCTCAGCCGCCCCAAGGTGGTGGCCGACGAGACCGGTGTGACGGTCGTCAACCTCACCCGTACGCGCCGGCTCGCCTGGGCCGAGATCCTGAGGGTGAACCTGCGCCCCGGCGACCCCTGGGTCTTCCTCGACCTCAGCGACGGCACCAGCCTGCCCGCGCTGGGCATCCAGCCCGGCATCGCCAAGGCGCAGGCCATCGCCGACGCCCGCGCGCTGCGCGCTCTCGCCGAGAGCAGGGGAACGGGCGCGGAGCAGGGCGGCTGACGGGAGGCGGCGGCCCGCCGCCCCGCCCCCGGACGGCGGCCACCCGGGCGCGCACGTTCCGGCGCCATCGCGTCCGCCCCCCGTTAGTCTGGTGCGCGGCGGCGCCCGGTGCGCCCCGCCCCGCACCCCACGCCGCCCAGGCGCCGGCGGGGTCCCCCCTGCTACCCGAGGAGTGACTCCCTCCGGCAATGGACGGATCGTCCGGCAGTACCTGCGCCGCCCCCTCCCCTGGGGCGGCGGCATGATCATCGCCCTGTCGCTGCTCGCCGCAGCCTTCGTCCTCGTCCTCGCCAACGGCTTCTTCGTGGCCGCGGAGTTCGGCCTGGTCACCGTCCAGCGCCCGGACGCCGAACGCGCCGCCGACGCGGGCGACCCGCGTGCCGCCCGCGTCGTCGACGCACTGCGCGAACTCTCCTTCCAGCTGTCCGGCACCCAGCTCGGCATCACCCTGACCTCCCTGGTGGTCGGCATGCTCGCGGAGCCGGCGCTCGCCCGGCTGCTGGGCGCCCCGCTCGCCGCGACCGGCCTGCCCCCGGGAGCCGTGTCCACCGCGGCCGTCGTCGTCGGCATGCTGCTGGCCTCCGCCGTCCAGATGGTGGTCGGCGAACTGGTGCCGAAGAACTGGGCGGTCTCCCGCCCCCTGGAGGTGGCCCGCTTCGTCGCCGGTCCGCAGACCCGCTTCTCCGCGCTGTTCCGCCCGGTCATCGCGCTGCTCAACGCCACCGCCAACCGCGCCCTGCGGCTGATGGGCGTGGAGCCCGCGGCGGAGCTGGCCTCCGCCCGGACCCCGGCGGAGCTCAGGTCGCTGGCCTTCCACTCGGCCCGGGCCGGGGCCCTGGAGCAGGACACCGCCGAGCTGTTCGTCCGGACCCTGTCCCTCGGGCACCTCACCGCCCAGCACCTGATGACCCCCCGGGTGCGCGTCAACGCCCTCCACGAGGACGCCACCGCAGCCGACGTGCTCAACCTGACGCGCGCCACCGGCTGTTCGCGCTTCCCCGTGTACCGGGCCGGCATCGACGAGGTGGTGGGCGCGGTCCACCTCAAGGACGCCCTCGCCGTGCGTGCCGAGGAACGGCCGCGGGTGAGCGTCGCCCGGATCGCCGCGCCCGCCCTGCGCGTCCCGGGGACCCTGCCCGTGCGGCTGCTGCTGGAGCGGCTGCGCAAGGAGCAGCCGATGGCGGTCGTCGTCGACGAGTACGGCGGCACCGCGGGCGTGGTCACCCTGGAGGACATCGTCGAGGAGCTGGTGGGCGAGGTCCGCGACGAGCACGACGCCGAGGACCGGGACCGGCCCGAGCTGGCCCCCGCCCCGCCCGAGGACGGCAGCCCCGCCTGGCACGCCGCCGGAAGCTGCCGCGTCGCCGCCCTGCGCGCTGCCGGGATCGAGGTCCCCGACGGCCCCTACGGGACCGTCGCCGGGCTCGCCGCCGACCTGCTGGGCCGCATCCCCGCGGCCGGCGACACCGCCGAGCTGCCGGGCTGGCACCTCACTGTGCGCCGCGTCGACCGCCACCGCGCGGAGCAGGTGCACCTGGTGCGCTCCCGGCCCGCCGCCGTCGGCCCCGCGCTGGTGGAGGCCGTCCGGTGAGCGCGCTGCACCTGGTGTTCGCGCTGCTCCTGGTCGTCGCCAACGGCTTCTTCGTGGGTGCCGAGTTCGCCCTGGTCTCGGTACGGCGCAGCCAGATCGAGCCACTCGCCGCGCAGGGGTCCGCCCGGGCGCGGCGCGTCGTGCACGGGCTGGAGAACCTGCCGCAGATGATGGCGGCCGCCCAGTTCGGCATCACGGTCTGCTCCCTGACCCTCGGCGCGGTCGCCGAACCCACCGTGGCCCGCCTGCTGGAGCCGGTGTTCCACTGGGCCCGGGTCCCGGAAGGGCTGGTCCATCCCCTCGGCTACGCCATCGCCCTGGCGGCGGTGGTCTTCCTCCACCTGGTGGTGGGGGAGATGCTGCCCAAGAACCTGGCGATGTCCGCGCCCGAGCGGACGGCGCTCCGGCTCGCCCCCGCCCTGGTCGGCTTCGCCCGCCTGTGCCGACCCGTCACGGCGGCCCTCGGGGCCGTGGCCGCGCTCGTGCTGCGGGCCTTCCGCGTCGAGCCCAAGGACGAACTCGACGCGGTCTTCACCAGCGACCAGCTGGGGCGCCTGGTCCGGGACGCCGGTCAGGCCGGTCTGCTGGACCCCGCGGAGCAGGAGCGCCTGGGGGACGCGCTGGTGCTCGGCAGCCGCCCGGTGAGCGAGGTGCTCGTCCCGCGCGGGGCGCTGGTGACCGTTCCCCCGTCCGTCACCCCCCGGCAGGTGGAGGAGCTGACCGTCCGCACCGGCTACTCCCGCTTCCCGGTCTGCTCCGGCGGCACCGGGCCCTTCCTGGGCTTCCTCCACGTCAAGGACGTGCTGGACCTGGAGGAGGACGAGCGGGCCGTCCCCGCGCGGACCTGGCGGCCGATGGCGACACTGCCCGCCGAACTGCCCCTGGACGACGCCCTCACCGCGATGCGCCGGGCCGCCACGCACCTGGCGCAGGTCGCCGACGCCTCCGGCCGGGTGCTCGGTGTCGTGGCCCTGGAGGACGTGCTGGAGACCCTTGTCGGGGAGGTGCGCGACCCGGCCCACCGGGTCGCCGTGCCGCGCACGGCACCGGGCCGCCCGGCCTCCCCGGCGGCGCCCTCCTCGGCCCTGGTGGCCTGAGCCCCCGCCCGGCCGCCCGGGTGTCCGCACCGGGGCGGCCGGGCCCGCCCGGTCCCCGCCGGGTCAGCCCTGCGGGTCCGGGCCGCGCCCCGCCGGGCCCCGGCCGGAGAGCACCTCCCCGTACGCCTGCATCAGGTCCGGCAGCCGCAGGGTCGACAGGTCCTCGCGCCCCGGGGTGCCCGGGTACTGCGACAGGCGCAGGTCCCGGTAGGCGCAGCTCTTCTCGTACAGGGTGCGCAGGAAGCGCCCGTTGCCCAGCTCGTCGATCCAGCCCTGCCCCACCACATGGCCGCTGATGGAGAGCAGTTCCTCGCGGGCCTCCGCGTCCCAGACGTCGTCGTTCTCGGCCGCCAGCACGGAGCCGATCGCGGTGAGCTCCAGGGGCCGGTAGGAGGGGAAGTCCACCCGGGTGGTGAAGCGGGAGGACAGCCCCGGGTTGGCGCCCAGCAGCCGGTCCATGCCCTCCGGGTATCCGGCCAGGATGACCACCAGGTGGTCGCGGTTGTCCTCGGCCCGCTTGAGCAGGACCTGCAGTGCCTCGTCCCCGTAGGCGTCGCCCTTGCTGTAGCCCGAGTTCGACAGGCTGTACGCCTCGTCGACGAAGAGCACCCCGCCGAGCGCCGAGTCGATCAGCTCGTTGGCCTTGACCGCCGTCTGCCCGAGGAACTCCCCGACCAGGTCGGAGCGCTGGGCCTCCACGAGGTGGTCGCCGCCGAGCAGCCCCAGTGCGTAGAAGACCCGGCCGAGGATGCGCGCGACCGTCGTCTTGCCCGTCCCCGAGGGACCCGAGAAGACGAAGTGGCGCTTGGGCGGTTGGACGGGCAGCCCCTGCCCCGCCCGCAGGCGGGCCATCTCCAGCTGGGCGGACAGGGCCTTCACCTGCCGCTTGACGGGCTCCATCCCGACCATGCGCTCCAGTTCGCCGAGTGCCCGTGCCAGCAGGGCGGAGTCCGTCGGCCCGGAGGGGAACCGCGGTGCCGCCGTCCGTGCGGTGGCCGACCGGTGCCGCAACGGGTCGCCCGGCGCGGCCGGGGGTGCCGGGACCTGGCCGGGCGGCTCCGCCCCGAGCCGGTCCGCGGGCGCGGGCGCCTCGCTCCCGGGCCGCCGGTCGGCGTCCGCCTCGTACCCGGCCAGCGAGACGGCGGCGAGGTCCGTGGCCTCGTCGCAGGCGTCGATCCCGTCGAAGCCGTCGTACGCGGCGATGGCCGCGAGCCGCGCCGAGGTGTCCATGAAGGACGGGTCGACCCGGTGCACGGCCCGGTACAGGGGGAGGGCCGCGGCGCTGCGCCCCGTGCCCTCCCGGGCACGGGCGAGCCAGTAGCGCAGCTCCTTGCGCTGGGGCTGCTCGCTGCGGCAGCGCATCAGGGCGGAGGCCAGGATGGGCTCCGCCTGGCCGTACATCTCCAGCCGCACCCGCGCCATGCCCCCGAACAGACCGGCCTCGATCCCCAGCAGCGGATCGTCGACCAGGGGCTCGGTGTGGCGGACCAGCTGCTCCCAGTCCTTGACCAGGTACGACCGGCAGGCGTGCAGAAAGCGGACCTGGGGGTCCGCGTCGACCGGCGGCAGCCCGGCGAGTGCCCGGTCCAGCTCGGCGATATGGCGGCCGTCGAGCCAGTGGGAGGCGTGCGCGAGCAGCAGGTCGCGCGGGCTCTCCAGCACGGGCTGGACCCACCAGCCCAGCCAGTACCAGGAGTTGAGGGTGCGGTGGTGGCGGGTGCGCTGCTCGCCGAAACGCTCGCGGTGGCGGTGCATATGGAGCAGGGCCGTCGCGGTGTCGACGCGGAGGGCGTGCAGCCCCAGCCAGGCGTCCGCCATGCCGGGGTCGAGCCCGACCGCGGCCCGGAACTCCTCCTCGGCCTGCGGGTAGGCGCCCATGGTGCAGGCGTCCACGCCCCGCAGCCAGGCCAGTTCGGCAGGAGTGCGTGCGCTCCGTGCGCCCTCGTCCATAGGGTTCTCCACCATCCCCCCGCACACCGTGCACCCGTTCTCCCGCGCCGGGGCGCCCACCGGCGGGGCGGCCAACAGGCACGGCACGGACGGGAATTGAGCCCACCGGGGTGCATCGTACCCGCGCGGAGGGAGGGGAATAAGACCGCGTCGGCGGAGCGTGTGCGACTACCCAGGGTCATGGAGGCACTCGGATCGCGTGTCCGCGGGAGGGGTTTCAGGGCAGAACGAAGCCCCCGATCACGGGGGAACAACCGGGGGCTTCGCGTCTGCGGCGACTTCGAGAAGCCGCTTATTGAGAACGTAAGACCTCCGCGCCCCCTCGGTCAAGCAGAGTTCGGGCCTCGGTGCGGCCGGAATCCCGACCGACCGGTATGCGGCATCCAGACGGTCACTCGCGGTGACATTCCGGGCCCTGGGATGGTGCACCCTCGGGCGGTTTCCGCCACAGGTAGCCCTCCGGGCACTCCTGTACCAGCAGGTCCGCGAAGGGGCGTGAGGGGTCCGCCGCGAAGTGGGCCGACTCCGCCCGCATCCAGCCGTCCCAGAACGCGGCCAGTTCCGGCCCGTCCCGCCCCCGGCCCCGGGCCCACGAGCGCTGGGCCGGTCGGTCCATCCACAGCAGTGCCGCCAGATGCGGCCGCAACGCGCGCCGCCCCGCGCCGACCCCCTCCACCAGCACCAGGGGAGCGGCCGGGAGCACCCGGGGCGCGAGGAAGCGGCGCAGATTCCAGTCGTACGGGTGAAAGCGGGCCGCCCTGCCCTGCGCCAGCGGCTCGACGACCTCCTCCAGCATCCGCCCGGTCCAGTCGAACAACTCCTCGTGCGTCGCCAGATCGTCCAGGTGCAGCACCGGCACCGGCCCCTCGGCCGCGGCGGCGAGGCGTCCCGCGAAGGTGCTCTTGCCCGAGCCCGCGTGACCGTCCACGGCGACCAGGCGCGAGCGGCCGCAGGACGGCGCGAGCGCGTGGAGCCGCTCGGCGAGCGGTCGGAGGAGGTCCATGGCGCGCCACTGTAGCGCCGCGCCCGGAACAGACGACCGCGGCAGCCGCCCGGCCGCGTCGCACCCCGCGGTGCTTTGCCGCGCCCGCCCCGGAGGCGATAGTGGCCCCGGGGCGTCTCGGGAGGCCGGCGCCGTCCGCCCGCGCGGCGGGCCGGGCGCTCCCCCCGCGGCACGCCCCGGCACCGCGCACCCGACCTGGGGGTCCTTCATGGCCAGAGCCGCCTCGCGCAGAACCGTCCTCGGCGCCGCCCTCGCGGCGGCCGCCGCCGCCGCGGCACCACGCGCCTCGGCCGGCGGACCCGTCCGGGCCCCGGCCGGAGAGCCCCCCGCCGTAGACAACCGCTTCTGGTCCACGTACACCGACTGGCGCGGCGGCAGGACGGAGGGCACCCGCGTGCTGCCCTCGCTGCGCCCCGGCCTGGTCATCGGCACCCCCGTGGGCACCCTGGCGCGCACCGACCCCCACACCGGACGCAGCGAGCCCTGGGAGTACGCGGTGTGGACCTCCCCCTGGCACCGTCCGGCCGTCCCGGCCACCGAGGCCGTCGCCTCGTGGAACGCCCGCACCCCGTCCGGGACCTGGCTTCGCGCCGAACTCCGCGCGCGCTACGGGGACGGCACCCGGACGCCCTGGTTCACCATGGGCTGCTGGGCCTCGGGCGACGAGGACATCCGGCGCACCTCCGCCGGCGGCCAGGGCGACGGCCGGGCCTCGGTGCACACCGACACCCTGGCCGTGGACGACCCCGCCGCCGGGACGCGCTTCGCCGCCCTCCGGCTGCGTCTGACCCTCCACCGCCGGCCGGGCGGCGGAGCGACACCGCTGGTGTGGCGGGCCGGGGCCATGGCCTCCTGCGTCCCGGACCGCTCCGGTGTGCCCGCCGAGGAGCCCCGCCTCGCCGGGGAGCTGGTGCTGCCGGCCTACTCGCAGAACGTCCACACCGGGCGGTACCCCGAGTACGACGGCGGCGGCGAGGCGTGGTGCAGCCCCGCATGCTCCCAGATGGTCGTGGAGTACTGGGGCCGCCGCCCGGACGCCGGCGACCTCGCCTGGGTGGACCCCGCCTACGGCGACCCGCAGGTCTGCCACGCGGCCCGCGCCACCTACGACCACGGGTACCAGGGCTGCGGCAACTGGGCGTTCAACACGGCGTACGCGGCCTCCTACCCGGGCCTCTCCGCCGTCGTCACCCGGCTCGGCTCGATGGCGGACCTGGAGCGGCTGATCGCGGCGGGCATCCCCGTGATCGCCTCGCTCTCCTTCGCTCAGGAGGAGCTGACCGGGGCGGGCTACGGGACCGCGGGCCATCTGATGACGGTGGTCGGCTTCTCGGCCGCGGGCGACGTCGTCTGCCACGACCCCGCGGCTCCGGACGGCGCCGGTGTCCGGCGCGTCTACCGCCGCTCCCAGTGGGCACCCCTGTGGCTGCGCACCCGGCGGCGCGGCCCCGAGGGGCGGACGCTGCCCGGACCGGGCGGCGTCTGCTACCTGGTCTGGCCCGCCCGGGCCACCCACGCGCAGCGCGCGGCGCTCGCGGCCGCGGGGGTGCGCTGATCCCGCCTCCCGTGACGTTTCTCTCGGCACCGCTGCCCCCTCTGCCTCCGGGCCCCGGGGGCTGGCACTGTGGGCGGGTGCCGGGGGGACGTCCCGCTCCCACGACCGAGGAGAACCGTCATGACCGCGACCGCCGCCACCGCCGCTCCCCCCGCGCCGCGCACCCGCACCGGGGGCCCCGGCGAGGGCCCGGACCTCCTGGAGCACGCGCTCGGCTGGGTCCTCGTGGTGGTCCTGGCCATGCTGGTCAGCGGGCTCGGTCTGCTCTGACCCTCCCTCCGCGGGCCCGGCAGGCCCCGGGCCCCGGTTGTGATCACGGCTTCGCCGTCCACCCGTGACGGGAGCCCGCCGATCGGGCATACTCGACGCGCCACAGCCGCCAACCAGCCTTTTCCGTGATCCGGAAGGGCAGCATCGGCCGTGGCAGGACAATCGGCGGCGCGCTCCGACACCCCGTGCGCGCGACCGCCGCAGCGCCCGACAGGGAGGAGTGCGCCGCAATGCCCGACCGCGCCCAGCAGCCGGTGGACCGTCAACTGCCCACCGAGGAGGCCAGGGACCTGATCGCCCTGGTCCGCGACATCGCCCAGCGGGAGATCGCCCCCGGCGCGGCCGAGCAGGAGGAGGCGGGCGTCTTCCCGCGCGAGGTCTTCTCCCTCCTCTCCGAGTCCGGCCTCCTCGGGCTGCCCTACGCATCCGAGCACGGCGGCGGCGACCAGCCGTACGAGGTGTACCTCCAGGTGCTGGAGGAACTGGCCTCCGCCCGCCTCACCGTGGGCCTCGGGGTGAGCGTCCACTCCCTCGCCTGCCATGCGCTGGCCGGGTTCGGCACCAAGGAGCAGCAGGCCGAGCACCTGCCCGCCATGCTCGGCGGCGGGCTGCTGGGCGCCTACTGCCTCTCCGAGCCGGCCGCCGGCTCGGACGCCGCGTCGCTGCGGACCAAGGCGGTGCGCGACGGTGACGACTGGGTGGTGAACGGCACCAAGGCGTGGATCACCCACGGAGGCGTGGCCGACTTCTACACACTGCTCGCCCGCACCGGCGGCGAGGGCGCCCGGGGGATCACCGCCTTCCTGGTGCCGGGCGACGCTCCCGGGCTGAGCGCCGCGGCGCCCGAGAAGAAGATGGGCATGAAGGGCTCGCCCACTGCCCAGGTCCACTTCGACGGGGTGCGCGTCCCGGACGCCCGCCGCGTCGGCGAGGAGGGGCAGGGCTTCTCGATCGCGCTGGCCGCGCTCGACTCCGGACGCCTGGGGATCGCGGCCTGCGCCGTCGGTGTCGCACAGGCCGCGCTGGACGCCGCGGTGGAGTACGCCACCGACCGCCGGCAGTTCGGGCGGCCGATCGCCGACTTCCAGGGCCTGCGCTTCATGATCGCGGACATGGCGACGCGGATCGAGGCGGGCCGGTCCCTCTACCTGTCCGCGGCCCGTCTGCGGGACCAGGGGCGCCCGTTCTCCCGGCAGGCGGCGATGGCCAAGCTGTTCTGCACCGACGCGGCCATGAGCGTCACCACCGACGCGGTGCAGATCCTCGGCGGCTACGGCTACACCCAGGACTTCCCGGCCGAGCGCTATATGCGCGAGGCCAAGGTGCTGCAGATCGTCGAGGGCACCAACCAGATCCAGCGGATGGTGATCGCCCGCCATCTGACGGGGCCCGAGACCCGCTGACCGGCCCCCGGCCCGTCCGCCGGGTGCGGTCCGCCGCGCCCGGCGGGTCGCCTCCGGCGAGAGGGGGCCGCGCGTCGCGCGCCGCGCCGGGGCGGGCGCTGCGCCCCCGGGGCCCGCACAGGGCGGTGCCGCGGACCACCCCCGCGGTCCGCGGCCGGCGCGCCGTGGGCCGTCAGGCGGCCCGGCGCAGCCCCGGCAGCCTCATCGGACGCGACCCGGGGCCCCCGACGTGGGAGAAGGGCTGCGTCCGCCAGTCGAGCCCCTGCGGCAGTGCCAGCACCACGGCGGTGTCCTGGTCCTGGAGGGCCGCGGAGTCGTCGGCGGGGCGGGTGTCGCCCACGGGCCGGCCGGTGCCGTCGCACACGGTGAGGCCGAAGGGGTTCCACGGGGTGGCGCAGCGCCCGTGCTCGGGGAGCACGTCCTCGTCCTCCAGCAGGGCGATGGGCTGGGCGCAGTCCGGGCAGACGACCCGGTAGGTGCCGAAGGTGTCGTACGGATCGAAGGTGTCGGAGTCGACCGGGTACGCCGGATCAACAGGCTCCGGTTCGGAACGGCCGCGGTTCTTGGTGCTCTGCATGGAGAATCTCCCCCTCGGATGGGCCGATCAGGCGCTTGTGGCCTCGACCACACGAAGCAATGCCCATCGGGAGGGCCGTATAACCATGAGGTCACGGCCGACGGCGGGGCAAACCTGTGGCGTTGGTCACACCCTGGCCCGGTGCCGGCCCCCGAACGCCGCCGGGCTGTGCCGAAGACCGCCCGGGGCAATAGGTTGATCCGCATGGAGGAGCTGGATCGTCAGATCGTGGAACTGCTCGTCAGGGACGGGCGGATGAGCTACACCGACCTGGGCAAGGCCACCGGCCTGTCCACCTCGGCGGTGCACCAGCGCGTGCGGCGCCTGGAGCAGCGCGGCGTCATCCGCGGCTACGCCGCGGTCGTCGACCCCGAGGCTGTGGGCCTGCCGCTGACCGCGTTCATCTCGGTCAAGCCCTTCGACCCCAGCGCCCCGGACGACATCGCCGACCGGCTCGCCGACGTCCCCGAGATCGAGGCGTGCCACAGCGTCGCCGGCGACGAGAACTACATCCTCAAGGTTCGCGTCGCCACCCCGCTGGAGCTGGAGCACCTGCTCACCCGGATCCGCTCCCTGGCGGGCGTCTCCAGCCGCACCACCGTGGTCCTGTCCACCCCGTACGAGGCACGGCCTCCGCGTATCTAGGCTTGGTCCATGACCACGCGCACCGACCCCCAGAGCGACGACCGCACCGTGCTGCTGCGCGGGGGAGAAGTCCACAGCCCCGCCGACCCCTTCGCCACCGCCATGGTCGTCGAGCGGGGGCACGTCGCCTGGGTCGGCGCCGAAGGCGCGGCCGACGCCTTCGCCGCAGGTGCCGACGAGATCGTCGACCTCGACGGTGCCCTGGTCACCCCCGCGTTCACCGACTCCCATGTGCACACCACCGCGACCGGGCTGGCCCTGACCGGACTGGACCTCGGCGGCGCCGCCTCCCTCGCCGAGGCGGGCGCCCTGGTGCGCCGGTATGCCGAGGAGCACCCCGGCGACCGCGTGCTCCTCGGCCACGGCTGGGACGCCTCCCGGTGGCCCGAGGGCCGCGCCCCCGGCCGGGAGGAACTCGACGCCCTCACGGGCGGACGGCCCCTCTACCTCACCCGTGTCGACGTCCACTCCGCCGCCGTCACCACGGCGATGCTGGACCTCGTCCCGGGCGTCCGCTCCCTGGACGGCTACCGCGACGGAGAGCCGCTCACCGCCGACGCCCACCACGCGGTCCGCGAGGCGGCCCACGCCGCCGTCTCCCCGCGCCAGCGCACCGAGGCGCAGCGCGCCGCCCTGCGCCACGCCGCCTCCCGGGGCATCGGGACCGTGCACGAGTGCGGAGGCCCGCACATCTCCGGCGAGGACGACTTCACCGGCCTGCTGCGGCTGGCCGGCGAGGAGCCCGGACCCCGTGTCGTGGGCTACTGGGCCGACCTGGACGTGGACCGGGCCCGCCGGCTCGGCGCCGTCGGCGCGGCCGGCGACCTGTTCGCCGACGGATCGCTCGGCTCCCACACGGCCTGCCTCCACGAGCCCTACGCCGACGCCCCCCACACCGGCCGCGCCATGCTGGCGCCCGCCGAGATCGCCGCCCATGTCGTCGCCTGCACGGAGGCCGGGCTCCAGGCAGGATTCCACGCGATCGGCGACGCCGCCCTGAGTGCCGTGACCGACGGCTTCCGCGAGGCGGCGGACAAGCTCGGGCTCGCCCGCGTCCGTGCCGCCCGCCACCGGGTCGAGCACGCCGAACTGCTCGCCCCCGAGGCCGTCGCCGCCTTCGCCGAGTTCGGGCTGACCGCTTCCGTCCAGCCCGCCTTCGACGCGGCCTGGGGCGGCGAGGACGGGATGTACGCGGCGCGGCTCGGCGCGGAGCGGGCCCGGAGCCTCAACCCCTATGCCGCGCTGCTGCGCGCCGGGGTGCCGCTCGCCTTCGGCTCCGACAGCCCCGTCACCCCGCTCGACCCGTGGGGGACCGTGCGGGCCGCCGCCTTCCACCGCACCCCGGAGCACCGCATCTCGGTGCGCGCCGCGTTCACCGCGCACACCCGGGGCGGATGGCGGGCCGTGGGCCGCGACGACGCCGGGGTCCTGGTCCCCGGAGCCCCCGCCGACTACGCCGTCTGGGAGACCGGGGCGCTGGTGGTGCAGGCCCCCGACGACCGGGTCGCCCGCTGGTCGACCGACCCCCGGTCCGGGACCCCGGGCCTGCCCGACCTCACTCCCGGCGTCGGCCTGCCGGTCTGCCTGCGGACCGTCGTCGCGGGTCGCACGGTCTTCCCGGGACCGATCGGGTGACGTCCACCCCTCCCGCACCGTCCGCCGCGGGCCGCGGCCTTCCGCCGCGACCTGCGGATCTTCCCCGCTGACCTGGCCGTTCGACGGATACCCGCCGGTGGGAGGGCTGTTGACAGCGTGCGCCCACCGGCCGGTAGGTTCGGCCGGGTCCACCGCTCACGGTCCGACCGGCACCGTCCACGCAGTCGTCGAACGCCGCTGGGTCATGGGGTGGCGTGCCGCACCGGCGCACCACCACCGGGAGCCAGGTTCAGCGCCCGCGCCTCGGGGGCAGAGGGAAGGTTTCGGCCGGAAGGCGGTGCGACCCGGGTGGGGCCCGGCGTTCAGTAGACAACGGCTCTCGGTCGACCCGCAGCCAGCGGGCCCCAGGTCGGCCCGAAGGACGCCGGGCCCGGTCCGCGGAACCCCGGCGGCTGCGCCCCGCGCCGGGTGCTGTCCCGCCGCCGGTGATCGGCCACCGCGCGCCGAGCCGTCCGCAGCCCTCGCTAAGGTGGGGCTCTGCGTACGGACTTTAAGGGGCAGCAGTGAACGACGGTGGTGCGGTTCCCCGAGGTGGATCCCAGGGGAGGCAGTACGGCCCGCTCGGCAGGACCTTGGTGATCATCCCGACCTACAACGAGGCCGAGAACATCGCGTCGGCCGTGGCGCGGGTCCGCGAGGCCGTCCCCCGGGCGGACGTCCTCGTCGCCGACGACAACAGCCCCGACGGCACCGGGAAGCTCGCCGACGAACTGGCCGCTGGCGACGACCGGGTGCACGTGCTGCACCGCAGGGGCAAGGAGGGGCTGGGCGCCGCCTACCTCGCCGGGTTCCGCTGGGGCATCGAGCGCGGCTACGGCGTCCTGGTGGAGATGGACGCCGACGGATCCCACCAGCCCGAGGAACTGCCCAGGCTGCTCACCGCCCTCAAGGGCGCGGACCTGGTCCTCGGCTCCCGCTGGGTCCCGGGCGGCCGCGTCGTCAACTGGCCGCGGCACCGGGAACTCCTGTCCCGGGGCGGCAGCACCTACTCCCGGATGCTGCTCGGCGTCCCCATCCGCGACCTGACCGGCGGCTTCCGCGCCTTCCGCGCCGAGACGCTGCAGGGGCTCGGCCTCGACGACGTGGCCTCGCAGGGCTACTGCTTCCAGGTCGACCTCGCCCGCAGGGCCGTGGAAGCGGGCTTCCATGTGGTCGAGGTGCCGATCACCTTCGTGGAGCGGGAGCTCGGCGACTCCAAGATGAACCGCGACATCGTGGTCGAGGCGCTGTGGCGGGTGACCGCCTGGGGCGTCGGCGGACGCGCGGGCAGGCTGCTGGGGCGGGGCACCGCGGGGCGCTGACCCCCTCCTTACGCCACGCGCGCCGGGGCCCAGGCACACTGGGTGCCATGACGACCGGTTCACGCACCCCGACCACCCCCGGGCGCTCCCGCCTGCGCACCTTCCTGCCGCTCGGCGTCGCCGCCTGGCTGGTCCTGGAGATCTGGCTGCTGACCGTGGTGGCCGACGCGGCCGGCGGGCTCACCGTGCTCGCCCTCCTCCTGGGCGGTGCGGTCCTGGGGGCCTTGGTGATCAAGAGGGCGGGGCGCCGCGCCTTCGCCCGGCTCTCCGAAGCACTCCAGCGGCCGCAGGAGGCCGCCGGGCGCCGGGGCGAGGGCGACGGGCTGATGATGCTCGGCGGCCTGCTGCTCATGCTCCCGGGCCTGGTCTCCGACGTCCTCGGCCTGGTTCTGCTGCTGCCGCCGGTGCGGGGGCTGCTGGGTCGCGCCACCGAGCGCTCCCTGGAGCGCCGGATGAACCGGGCCGCGCCCGGGGGCATCGGCGAGGCCTTCCAGCAGGCCCGGATGCGCCGGCCGGACGGCAAGGTGGTCCAGGGCGAGGTCATCCGCGAGGACGGCCCCGCGCACCGCGGCGACGGGGAGGACCGCTCCGGCCCCCGCCCGCCGCTGGCGTCCTGAGCCGACCGTCCGGCGCGCGGCTGACCAGGCCAGGCCACGCCAGGCCAGCCCTGACCTGACCGTCCGGCGTGCGCCCGACGGTAGGGCCCCGCCGGGTGGCCGGCCACCGGGGGAGGGGCCGCCCGGGGCGGGGGAGAGGGAACACGGCAAGGCCGCGGGCCGGACCACATCCTCGTGTGGTCCGGCCCGCGGCCTTGCCGTGCTGTGCCGGTTCCGCGCGGGCGGCGCCGTTACGCGGACTTGCGGCTGTCGCGCGGGTGCACCGCGATGTTCATCGCGCCGGATCGCAGGACGGCCAGCCTCTCGGCCAGCACCTCCTCCAGCTCCTCGCGGGTGCGCCGCTCCATGAGCATGTCCCAGTGCGTGCGCGCCGGCTTGCCCTTCTTCTCCTCGGGGCCGTCCCCGTCGACGAGGAGCGCCTGGCTTCCGCAGACCTTGCACTCCCACTCCGGCGGGATCTCCGCCTCGACCGAGAACGGCATCTCGAAACGATGCCCCTTCTCGCATGCGTACTCCACCGCCTGGCGCGGGGCCAGATCGATGCCGCGGTCGGTCTCGTAGCTGGTCACCACGAGGCGCGTGCCGCGAAGAGCTCGCTCACTCATGAATCGTGCCTCCCGGGCTTGTCGCCCACAGGACAGGTGTCGCTGTCGTCGTCATCCGGTCAACGTCCGGTCGGCGGTGAAGATTCCCGTTGCGGGTCATGCGTCGCCCGTCGTGCCGCCCTTGTTCTACCCACCAGCGCCCGGTTTGTCACATCTGAGACCAGATGTCACCCAGCGTCTTTCACTCTTGGGCGCGCAGTAACGGTCCGCCTGGCAGGCCAAAGGCGTACACTACCGCCCTTTACCGTCCGCGTCTAAACGCGGTCCGGGACCGGGTTGCCCGCGGCGGCGATCGCGGCTCGCACCGGGATCCGGGCCAGCAGGACGAAGCCCAGGGCGAAGAAGATCACCAGGGAGATGATGGCATCCCGGTAGCTCCCCGTCACCTGGAACGCGAGCCCGAACACCAGAGGCCCCAGCCAGCTCAGCCCCCGGTCGCTCATCTCGTACGCCGAGAAGTACTCCGCCTCCTTGCCCCGCGGCACCAGATGGGAGAACAGGGAGCGCGACAGCGCCTGGCTCCCCCCGAGGACCAGGCCGATGCCGGCCGCCAGGCAGAAGAACCACACCGGCGCGCCCGCGGGCAGGAAGTAGCCGCAGACCAGGATCAGCGTCCACACCGCGAGCGAGGCCAGGATGGTCCGCTTCGCGCCGTAGGCCTTCGCCAGGCGGCCCATGCCGAGCGCCCCCGCGACCGCCAGCACCTGCACCAGCAGCACCGCCGTGATCAGGGTGGTCTGGTCCAGGCCCAGCTCCTCGGACCCGTACACGGAGGCCTGGGAGATGACCGTCTGCACGCCGTCGTTGTAGAGCAGGTACGCCAGCAGGAACGCCAGTGTCAGCGGGTGCCGCCGCATGTCGCGGAGGGTGGCCAGCAGCTGGCGCCAGCCCGAGGTCACGGCGCCGTCGCCGGCGGGGGAGACCTTCCGGTCGCGCAGGCGGCGCAGCGGGACCACGGTCCAGGCGCCCCACCACAGCCCGGCCGAGGCGAGGCAGATCCGCACCGCCTCGCCCTCGGTGAGCCCGAAGGACTCGTGCCCCGAGTACACGACCAGGTTGACCACGAGGACCAGCGCGCCCGAGGTGTACCCGAAGGCCCAGCCCCGCGAGGAGACCGCGTCGCGTTCCTCCGGCTCCGCGATCTGCGGCAGGTAGGCGTTGTAGAGCACCATCGACACCGCCAGCGAGGCGTTCGCCACGATCAGCAGCAGCGCGCCCAGCAGATAGCGGTGCCCGTCCAGGAAGAACATGCCCGTGGTCGCCGCCGACCCCACGTAGGCGGCGGCCGCCAGCAGGGGCTTCTTGCGGCCCGTCCGGTCCGCGAGCGCTCCGGCGAACGGCATCACCAGGATGGCCACCACCACCGACACGGAGACCGCGTAGGGGAAGACCGAACCGGCCCTGACCGGGATGCCCAGCGGGTGGACGAAGCCCTCCGCGTCGGCCGCGGCCTTGGCGATCGAGGTCAGGTACGGGCCGAGGAAGACGGTGACCACGCTCGTCGAGTAGACCGAGCAGGCGAAGTCGTAGAAGTACCAGCCCCGCTGCTCGCGCCGGCGCTCCCGCGCCCCGTCGTCCGTCGTGCGGTCGGTGGTGCCCGCCGTCATCCGCGCCCCCTCGTTCGTGCCGGGCGCGGCAGCGCCCGGATGGTCAGACCCACAGTCCGCGGTCCGTGAGCACGGCGCGCAGCGTCTGAAGATGATCGGTCATGATGCCGTCCACGCCAAGGTCCAGGAGCCGTTCCATCGAGGCCGCGTCGTTCACCGTCCACACGTGCACCTGCAGACCGCGGGCGTGCGCGGCCCGGACGAACCGGCGGTCCACCACCCGCACGCCGCCCTGCCGCTCCGGGACCTGGGCGCACACCGCCCCCTCGCGCACGGGCACCGGCAGGCCGAGCGAGGCCAGCCGCAGCGCCAGGACGCCCCGGACCCCGAAGGAGGTGGCCAGGCGGGGCCCGGCCGCCCGGGCGGCCCGGGCCACCCGGCCCTCGTCGAAGGAGCCGACGCACACCCGGTCCCAGGCCCCGGTCCGTGCGATCAGGCCGACCAGCGGCTCCAGCGCGGACTCCGCCTTGAGGTCGACGTTCCACCGGGCCTGAGGGAACTCCTCCAGCAGTTCCTCGAAGAGCGGCAGCGGCTCCCGGCCGGCGACCCGTGCCCGGCTCACCTCGCTCCAGCTCAGCCTGCCGATCCGGCCCCGGCCGTCCGTCACGCGGTCCAGCGTGCTGTCGTGGAAGGCCACCAGCCGCCCGTCGCGCGTGGTGTGCACATCGGTCTCGAAGTAGCGGTAACCGGCCTCCGCGGCGCGGCGGAAGGCCGCGGCGGTGTTCTCCAGCCCGTCCGCCGTGCCGCCGCGGTGGGCGAACGCCAGGGTGGAGGGGTGGTCGAGATAGGGGTGGGGTATGCGGGTCACCGCCGCAGTATGGCCTGCCCGGGTGACGAGTCGGCGACCACTGTGCTGCGCGTCACGGGCTCGGGGACGGCGAAGACGCGCAGGAAGGCCTGGGTCAGCGGGCCGATGGCCAGCGCGTACAGCACCGTCCCCACCCCCACCGAGCCGCCCAGCAGGAAGCCGGTGGTCACCACCGCGACCTCCAGGGCGGTGCGCACCAGCCGGATCGAGCGGCCGGTCAAGCGGTGCAGCCCGGTCATCAGCCCGTCGCGGGGGCCGGTGCCGAAGCGGGCCGCGATGTAGAGGCCGGTGGCCATGCCGTTGAGCACGACGCCTCCCACCAGGAGGGCGACGCGCACGGGCAGCGCGCGGGCGTCCGGGAGGACGGCGAGGAAGGCGTCCATCGAGATCCCGATGACCAGCAGGTTGGACACCGTACCGAGTCCCGGCCGCTGGCGGATGGGGATCCACAGCAGCAGTGCCGCGGCGCCCACCAGGATGGAGACCGTGCCGATGGACAGGCCGGTGAGGCCGGACAGCCCCTGGTGGAGCACACCCCAGGGCTCCAGGCCCAGTCCGGCGCGGACCAGCAGGGCGCAGCTCGCTCCGTACAGCGTGAGCCCGACGTACAACTGGACCAGCCGGCGCAGCATCAGCGCGGACATGGGAGACCCCCCGTGGTGGTAGTGGACCGATGCGTGTCACTCTGTGGCTATGGAACATGCGCCAACCATGGCCAATTCGAGGAAGGTGGACTGACTTCCATGTCCCAGTGGACTTCAGCGGTCGGTGCGGCGCAGCTCGCCCGCCAGCTCTCCTCCCAGCAGCCCCGCCCCGCCGGTCCCGGCACCCGCCGTCCCCCGGCCTATCGCGCGCTCGCCGACGGCATCCGGCTGCTCGTGCTGGAGGGAAGGGTGCCCGTCGCGGCCCGGCTGCCCGCCGAGCGGGAACTGGCGCTCGCCCTGTCGGTCAGCCGCACCACCGTGGCCGCCGCCTACGAGGCCCTGCGCACCGAGGGCTTCCTCGAATCCCGCCGCGGCGCCGGCAGCTGGACCTCCGTCCCCGCGGGCAACCCGCTGCCCGCCCGCGGGCTGGAGCCCCTGCCGCCCGAATCGCTCGGCTCCATGATCGACCTGGGCTGCGCCGCCCTGCCCGCCCCCGAGCCCTGGCTGACCCAGGGCTTCCAGGGCGCCCTGGAGGAGCTGCCGCCGTACGCCCACACCCACGGCGACTACCCCGCGGGTCTGCCCTCGCTGCGGCAGATGCTCGCCGACCGGTACACCGCGCGCGGCATCCCCACCATGCCGGAGCAGATCATGGTGACCACCGGCGCCATGGGGGCCATCGACGCCATCTGCCACCTCTTCGCCGGCCGCGGCGAGCGCATCGCCGTGGAGTCCCCCTCCTACGCCAACATCCTCCAGCTCATGCGCGAGGCCGGTGCGCGCCTGGTCCCGGTCGCGATGGCCGACGGGCTGAGCGGATGGGACCTCTCGCGCTGGCGCCAGGTGCTGCGGGAGGCGGCACCGCGGCTGGCCTACGTGGTGGCCGACTTCCACAACCCCACCGGCGCGCTCGCCGACGAGGAGCAGCGGCGCGCGCTCGTGGAGGCGGCCCGGAGCGCGGGCACGGTCCTGGTGGTCGACGAGACGATGTCCGAGCTCTGCCTGGACCCCGGGGTCGCGCTGCCGCGGCCGGTGTGCGGCTTCGATCCGGCCGGGTCGACCGTGCTGACCGTCGGATCGGCGAGCAAGGCGTTCTGGGCCGGGATGCGCATCGGCTGGGTCCGCGCGGCGCCGGACGTGATCCGCTCGCTGGTGGCCGCCCGGGCCTACGCCGACCTCGGCACGCCGGTGCTGGAGCAGCTGGGGGTGAACTGGCTGATGCGCACTGGCGGCTGGGACGACGCGGTGGCGGCTCGCCGGGACCAGGCCAGGGAGAACCGGGACGCGCTCGTCGCCGCCGTGCGCCGGGAGCTGCCCGACTGGGAGTTCGAGGTCCCGCACGGCGGGCTGACGCTCTGGGTGCGCACCGGTGGTCTGTCCGGCTCGCGCCTCGCCGAGGTGGGGGAGCGGGTAGGAGTGCGGGTGCCCTCCGGCCCGCGCTTCGGCGTGGACGGTGCGTTCGAGGGCTATGTGCGCCTGCCCTTCACGGTCGGCGGGCCCGTGGCCGACGAGGCCGCGGTGCGCCTGGCCGCCGCCGCTCGACTGGTCCGCACGGGCGCCTCCACCGGGGCCGAGTCCCCCCGGACCTTCGTGGCCTGACGCGCCGCGGCCGGGACCCGCGGGGAGCGGGACCCGGCCGGCGGGGGTGTGCGGGACGGCTGCCGGAGGCCCGGCGGCCGCCCGCGGCGGCGGTGCGGCTCAGCCTTCGGCGGGCACGGCGGAAACCTGCCGGTCGGGCGCCGCGGGCGCCGCCGCCGGCGCGGGGGGAGCGGTGTCCCCGGTCTCCGCGGGGAGCGCCTCGACCGTGTCGGGGCGGGGCGGCAGGAGGTCGAGCACCGCCCGCCGCCGCTCCCTGGGTGCCGTCTCGTCGAAGGGGTCGGGCGTGGCGGGGACCTGGACGCGCAGCACGGGCCCGGCACCGAGGCGGGCGTAGCCGCGGCCCGGGGGGACGTCCGCGGGCGGGGTGGTGGGCGGAGCCTCGCCCAGCACCGCCGCGACCTGTTCGCCGGTGGCCGGGCCCAGCAGGACCCGCGCCCGGGTGTGGGTGTGCACCGCCTCGCCCAGCGCCGCGGCGGCCTCCGGCTGCTCGGCCACCACCACGGTGACCTGTGCGGCGCGCCCGTGCCGCAGCGGGACGCGCAGGTGCTCCCGCGGGTCGGTGCGCCCGTCCGCCGCGGCCGTGTCGCCGAGCGCGCCGGGGCGGTCGACCAGGATCCACAGCGGGCGCCGGACGTCCTCCGGCAGCGGGGCTCCCGCCTGGCGGGCCCGGTTGGCCTCGATCAGGCGCCGCTCGGTCTCCCGCGCCGCCCAGTCGAGGCTCGCCAGCGCACCGTCCAGGCCGCGCTCGACGGCCACCACACCGGGTCGGCCGGTGAAGCACGCGTACGCGTCGGTGTCGCCTCCCTCGACGATCAGCACGTCGCCGTGGCGCAGGGCCTGCAGGGCGAGGGAGCGCAGCAGGGTGGTCGTGCCGCTGCCCGGTCCGCCCAGCACCAGCAGATGGGGTTCGTGCGACCGCGGCCCGGTGCGCCACAGGACGGGGGGAGCCTGGACGGTCTCGCCGCCCGCGGTCACGGGCATGGTCCGCGGCTCCGCGTCGGCGTCGGTGAAGCCGAGGACGGCCTCGCCGGGGGAGGCCACGAACGTCTGGGCGCCGATCGCGGTGGACAGCGGCGGGAGCACGTCGAGGTCGAGCTGGTTGCCCTCCTCGTCCCACCGGAAGCGGTACTCGCGGCCCCGGCCGGACTTGGCGTGGAGCAGCCGCTCGATCCGCTCGCGTGCGGCGGGTTCCGAGTCGGTGAAGTACGGCGGATAGGACAGGCGCAGCGAGGAGAGGCGCCCCTCGGCGTCGAAGGAGTGGCGGGTGAGGGCCCGGCTCCAGTCCCCGCCGTGGGAGTAGAGCGGGGAGGGGTCGCCGTCGGCGCGGAAGTACGGCACCAGCGCCTCGTACAGCGCGCTCAGCCGTGCGCTCTCCGCCTCGTCGGGGCCGGTGCGCACCGGCTCCCTGACGCGGCCCGCCCAGGCGGCCGCGGCCATCACCGTGATCAGGGCGATCAGCGGCCCGTACGGGATGAGCGCGACCCCCAGGACGCCGGCCGCCACGAAGAACAGGGTGGGACCACGCCGTTCCTTCGGGGTGGCGGCCCACCTGCCGCGGGCCGTGGCGGCCAGCTTCCGCAGACCACGGCTGATCGTGATCAGCGGATGGAGGACGTCGGTGGCACTGTCGGCGGCCGTGCGCGCCAGTTCGCGGCTGCGGGCGATCTGTGCGCTACCGCTGGTCAGGATGCGGGGAAGTGGTCGCCGGGCCACAGCTGTCTCCTGGAGTCTCGTCGGTCGTCGGGTGTCAGAACTGGATCCCGCCCAGCAGCCCGGCGAGGCTCGTGGTGCCCGCCGTGATGCTCGGCGCGATCGCGGTGCCCGCGAGGAAGAAGCCGAAGAGTGCGGAGACGAAGGCGTGCGAGGCCTTGAGTCCGTCCTTGCGGAAGAAGAGGAAGACGATGATGCCGAGCAGGACGACGCCCGAGATGGACAGGATCATGAGTTTCTCCTGGGTGAGGGGACAATCACCATGAGTTGTTCCATCCTTACGGCCGGTATCTATATGAGAAAAGCCGCATAAGAGTGAAATATGATGAATTTCATCCCCTTGGGTCAGTGCGGCGGGCGCGCCCCGTCGCCCCGCGGTCGGCACCGGGCCGCCACCGGATTCCGCTTCCGGCCCGCGCTCCCTGCGCCGTCGCGGGCACCGGGCCCGGTCGCCCGCCGGGTGTGCCCGGCGCCCGGCTCCGGATCGCCCTGCGCGACGGGCAGTACCCTGTCGGTTCACTCGCACGGCCGCAGCCGCCGTGCGACCCCTCTCCACGAAGAGACCCCTCCTCCACGAAGAAAGGCGGCCGTCCGATGAGCGAAGTCCCGGACTCCGAAGTGATCGAACTGGCGACCAAGGTCTTCGACCTGGCTCGACGCGGAGAGACCGAGACCCTCGCCGCCTACCTGGACGCCGGCGTCCCCGCGGACCTGACCAACGACAAGGGCGACACCCTCGTGATGCTCGCCGCCTACCACGGCCACGCGGCCACCGTCGACGCGCTGCTCGCCCGCGGCGCGGCCCCGGACCGCCCCAACGACCGCGGGCAGACCCCCCTGGCCGGAGCCGTGTTCAAGGGGGAGGGCGCCGTGATCCGCTCGCTGCTGGCCGGAGGGGCCGACCCGGGGGCCGGAACCCCCTCCGCCGTGGATACGGCCCGCATGTTCGGGAAGACGGACCTCCTGGAGTTGTTCGACGCCCGCTGAGTGCGGGCATGCTCCGTGCCGCCGCACCGTGTCCGCCGGCCCCCGCCGACGGGCCGCGGCACGCCCGGCCACCGGCCCGGAAGGCGTCGTAAATGTGGTCGCGGTGGCGAAATGCGTGGGTCATCATGACGTCAGCCCTGCCCCGGACCCCCGTCCGGGAACTCCCCTGGGGCGCCGAAGAGAGGCAGAGGAACATGGTTTACACCAGGCAGAAGGCGAACGGGACGACCGACGGCCCGACAAGCTGCCGCGTGGCCCGGTGACGTACCAGGAATCCCGGCATCCGGTCGCGTCGACAGCTTGATGTGAGGCTCTCACCATGTTCGATCCCGTCATAGCGCCGAGCGGCACCCTGCTCGGCCTGCTGCAGAGGGGCCGCGGCGACGGCACGCTGCACGCCCTCGCCGCCCCGCGCGCCGAGGCGCTCGCCGCCCTCAACCACTGCGTCGTGAGCGACCCCCGCCACGACTGGCAGGTCGAGAACCGCTCCCTCTACTACGCCCGCCTGTTCCTCGACCTCCACGGCTCGCTGGAGGAGATCGAGCGGCACCTGGGCGACGCCGACGACCATCTGGACACCGGCGAGACCCGCACCGGCCTCGCCCTCGCGGTCCTCGGCCACCTCGCCTCCTACGGGCGCGGCGACGCGCTCGCCCTGCTGCGGCGCTACGCCGCCACCGGCGCCAACTGGGCATGGGCCCTGGACGAACTCGCCGTCCGCGACGACGACGCCGGACTGCGCGCCCTGGCCGGACCGGTCCTGGCCCGCTTCCCCGCCACCCCGGAGGGCGAGGCGGAACTCGCCGCCGCCGTCCGCGACGCCTTCGAGCCGCGCCCCTGGCGCCTGTGGTCCGAGGACCCCCGGCCGTTCGTCGGCGAGCGGGTGCGCACCGCCCGGGAGGCCGGCTCCTTCGACCGCTGGCAGCGCCAGATGCGCCCCAGCGGCCCCCGCCCCGGCTGGAGCGTGCAGGCCGTCCTGGACTGGGCCGACGAGGGCCAGGAACTGGGCACCCCGCGGCAGGTCCCCGCCGCCCGGTGCCTCGCCGCCGTGGCCGGCCCCGAGGACCTGCCCGCCATCGTCCGCGCCGCGCGCCTCGGCGGCGACGGGGGGCGCTCCGCGTCCCTCCACTACCTGGCCGACGCCCGGCACACGATCGTCCTCGACCTCGTCGAGGAGGCCGTGAACGGCGGCCCGGGCACCGTCGCGGACGCCGCGATCGCCGCATTCGAGCGGATGTGCGATACGAGTGCCGTCCAGCGCGCCCGCGGCTGGGTGCACCGGCCCGACGCGCTGGGCGCCGCCGCCGCCGGGGTGCTGGCCTGCCGCGGCACCGCCGAGGACGCCCCCCTCGTCCTCGGCGCCCTGCGGGAGACCGTGCGCGCCGACGGCCCCGACGCGCCCCTGCTGTGGACCCTCGTCGACGGAGCCGGGCGGCTCGGCATCGACTGCGCCGCGCCCGTGCTGCGGCACGTCTACCGCGAGACGACCTCCTCCCGTCTCCGCGGTCGCGCCGCCCGGGCCCTCGCCGCCACCGACCCCTCCTTCGCCACCGGCTTCGCCGTCGAGTGCCTGTGGGACTGCGAGGAGACCACCCGCGAGGTGGCCGCCCTCCACGCCGAGACCGGTGATGTACGCGTCGCCGACCGGCTGCGCCGCCTGGCGGCCGACCCGGCCGAGGAGGCCGAGGTGCAGACCGCGGTACGCAGCAGGATCGGGACCGACCCCGTCGGCTGAACCCGCGCCCGGAGCACCGCGCGCCCGTGGTCCCGCCCCGGCGCACGCCCGGCAGGACCAGGGGCGCGCTCCCGGCACGCAACGCTCACGGGACGTTCCCCGGGCGGACAGATCCACGTTGGCGACGCCACTCCGGGCCCGACGACAACACGGGTATGCGTGTCGTCATCGTCACCGAATCCTTTCCCCCGGACGTCAATGGTGTGGCGCACTGCGCCCTCCAGACCGCCAGGCACCTCGCCGCGCGCGGTCACGAACCCCTCGTCGTCGCCCCGGCCGCACCCGGGGCGTCGGCCTGCGACGAACCCGCCGACCCCTGCCCCGTCGTCCGCGTGCCCTCCCTCCCCCTGCCCGGATACCCGCAGGTCCGCGTCGCCCTGCCCAGCCGCCGGGTGGCCGCGGCCATCGCCGCGCACCGCGCCGACCTGGTCCACCTGGCCGGCCCCTTCGTCCTCGGCGTGCGCGGCATGGCCGCCGCGGCCCGCCGGGGACTGCCGGCCGTCGCCGTGTACCAGACCGACCTGGCCGGATACGCCCGCACCTACGTCGGAGCGGGAGAAGCGGCCGCCTGGCGGCGCATCAAGGCCGTCCACCAGGCCGCCGACCGCACCCTCGCCCCGTCCACCGCCGCCCTGAGGGACCTCCGGGAGCACGGCGTCGAACGCGTCCGCCTGTGGCCCCGGGGCGTCGACACCGCCCGTTTCCGCCCCGCGCTGCGCGACGAGCGGCTGCGCCGCACCCTCGCCCCGAACGGGGAGCTCCTCGTCGGCTACGTCGGGCGCCTGGCCCCGGAGAAGCAGGTCGAACTCCTGGCCGGGGCGTGCACCCTGCCCGGGGTCCGCGTGGTCGTGGTCGGCGACGGGCCCAGCGGGAGCGCGCTGCGCGGCGCCCTGCCCGGCGCCGCCTTCCTCGGCCGCCGCACCGGCGACGAGCTCGCCCGCCTCTTCGCCTCCCTCGACGTCTTCGCCCACACCGGCCCCTACGAGACCTTCTGCCAGACCGTGCAGGAGGCCATGGCCTCCGGCGTCCCCGTGGTCGCCCCCGCGGCGGGCGGCCCGCTCGACCTCGTGGACCACGGCCGCACCGGGCTGCTCGTCCCCCCGGGCGACCCCGCCGCCGTCCGGGACGCGGTGGCCGCGCTCGCCGCCGACCCCGCGCTCCGCCGCGCCTACGGCGCCGCCGGCCGGGCCGCCGTGGAGGGCCGCACCTGGGCCACCGTCGGCGACCTGCTGCTCGACCACTACGCCGAGGTCCTCGGCGAGCGGGCCGCGGCGGTGGCGGCATGAGCGCCCCCGGCGGCAGACCGGCCGCGGCCGAGGGGCGCCCGCTGCGCATCGTGCGGATGGCCAACTTCGTCACCCCCTCCTCCGGGGGTCTGCGCACCGCGCTCGACCGGCTCGGCCGCGGCTACCGCGCCGCCGGGCACGAGCCCGTGCTGATCGTCCCCGGGGCCGGGCCCGGGGACGAGCGGACCCCGCAGGGGCGGGTGATCACCCTGCCCGGACCGGAGATCGCCGGAACCGGCGGCTACCGGGTGCTCACCGCACGGCGCAGGCTGCGCGCCCTGCTGGAGGAGCTGGCCCCCGACCGGATCGAGGTCTCCGACCGCACCACCCTGCGCTGGACCGGGGAGTGGGCACGGCGGCAGCGGGTGCCCTCGGTGATGGTCTCCCACGAGACCGCCGACGGAGTGCTGCGCACCTGGGGAGTGCCCGGTGCCGCGGCCGCCCACGCCGCGGACCGCCTCAACCGGCGCAGCGCCTGGGCCTACTCCCGCATCGTGTGCACCACGGAGTGGGCCGAGCGCGAGTTCGTCCGGATCGGGGCCCGCAACCTCGTCCGCGCCCCGCTCGGCGTCGACCTCGACCACTGCCGCCCGGACCGCAGACGGCCCGCCCTGCGGGCCGAGCTCGCCGCGGGCGCGGACGTGCTGCTGCTGCTCTGCTCGCGCCTCTCCGTGGAGAAGCGCCCCGGCACCGCACTGGACACCCTGGCCGCGCTGCGGGCCGGCGGGACGGCCGCGGCGCTGGTCGTCGCGGGCGACGGCCCGCTGCGCCCCGCCCTGGAGCGCCGTGCCGCCGAGGAACGCCTCCCCGTGTCCTTCCTCGGGCACCTCACCGACCGCGGAGCCGTCGCCGACCTCCAGGCCGCCGCGGACCTCTGCCTCGCACCCGGGCCCGCCGAGACCTTCGGTCTCGCCGCGCTGGAGGCCCTCGCCTGCGGAACCCCGGTCGTCTGCGCGCCCACCTCGGCACTGCCGGAGGTGCTCGGCGACGCGGGGGCCGCCGCCGCGGGGAGCAGCGGCCCGGACCACGCCGCCGCCGCGCTGCGCCTCCTCGCCGTCCCCGAGCAGGAGCGGCGGGCCGCGGCCCGCGCCCGTGCCGAACTCTTCGACTGGCCCACCGCGGTACGGGCCTTCCTCGCCGCCCACGAGGCCCCCCACCTCCCGGACGGCGGGGCGGCGCGGAGCGGCCGCGGTGCCGCGCCCGCCCCGGCGGCCCCGGAGGACGGCCCCCGCCCCCGCCCCACCCGGGCCCATCCGCCGCCGGGCGCCCCCGACCGCCCGGCCCCGGCGGGGACCCGCGCGCCCGTCCCCCCGCCCCGGCCGCGCCCCGGCCCGGCCACGCCGTCACCGGGGCCCCGGATCCACCAGGCGGGGGACCCCGAACGCCCCGCCGGGCCGCCGCCCTCAGCCGCGCCGCCCTCAGCCGTGGCCCCCTCAGTCGTGCGCCCGGTCCGGAGCGCACGCTCCGCCGGTCACGGCGACGGTGCGCGGAACAGCCCGGACGCTCCGCGCCCCCTGCGCTTCGCCGCCCTCGGGGACTCGCTCACCGAGGGCGTCGGCGACCCCGTCGGCGACGCCTGGCGCGGCTGGGCCGCCCTGCTGGCCGACGGGCTCGGGCACCGCGAACGCCCCGCCGTGTTCCGCAACCTCGCCGTCGGCGGAGCCCTCAGCAGCGACGTCGCCGACACCCAGCTGCCCCGGGCACTCGCCTTCCGCCCGGACCTGGCCTCCGTCGTCGTCGGCGTCAACGACACCCTGCGCCGCACCTTCGACACGAACGCGCTCGCCCGCCGCCTCGACGAGGTGCTCGGCGCGCTCGACGCCGGCGGAACCGTCCTGCTCACGGCCTGCCTGCCCGACCCAGGGTCGATGCTCGCCCTGCCCTCCCCGCTCGCCCGCCCGCTGGCACGGCGCCAGCGGGCCGTCAACGCCGTGGTCCACGCGCTGTCCGAGCGCTACGGCACGGTGCATCTGCACGCCGCCGACGCCTCCTGGGTCGCCGACCGCGCCCTGTGGAGCGCCGACCGCCTGCACCCGGGCGAGCGCGGCCACCGGATGCTCGCCCGCTCGTTCCACCGGCAGCTCGCCGCCCGCGGCCTCGACCTCGGGCCCGAGCCCTCCACCGCGCCCGACGGACCCGGACCCACCCGCGCCCAGGCGGTGGCCTGGCTCGCCACGGCCGGGACCGGGTGGATCGCACGCCGCTGCACCGACCTCGTACCGCAACTGCTGCGCCTGGCGGCCGAGGAGGTGCTGCACCGGGCGGGCGGCACCGCGGAACGGCTCGACCACGCCGCCCGTGCCGAGACGTCCGCCGCCCTCGCCGCTCTGCCCCCGGCGCCGCGCCGGACCGGATCCGCCACCGGGGCCGAAGCACCGGCGGGCGCGAGAATGGGGGGATGAGCGGGCTCTGGGAGTTCTGGATCGACCGCGGCGGGACGTTCACCGACGTCGTCGGGCGACGCCCCGACGGCCGCCTGGTGACCCGCAAACTGCTCTCGCACGACCCCGGGCGCCGGCGGGACGCGGCGGTCGCGGGCATCCGGGCGCTGCTGGGCATCCCCGAGGGCGCCCCGGTGCCCGCCGACCGCGTCGCCTCCGTCCGGATGGGCACGACGGTCGCCACCAACGCCCTGCTGGAACGGCGGGGAGAGCCGACCGTGCTGGTGACGACCCGGGGCTTCCGGGACGCCCTGAGGATCGCCTACCAGAACCGGCCCGGCATCTTCGACCGGCGCATCCTGCTGCCCGAGGCCGTGTACGGGCGCGTCGTCGAAGTGCCCGAACGCCTCGGCGCCGACGGCAGCACCGTGCTGCCCCTGGACCTCGCCGCCGCCACCGAACGGCTGGCCGCGGCACGCGCCGAGGGCTTCACCGCGGCCGCGGTCGTCCTCGTGCACGGATACCGCCACCCCGAGCACGAGCGCCTCGTCGCCCGCGCGGCGGCCGAGGCCGGATTCCGCCAGATCAGCTGCTCGCACGAGGTCAGCCCCCTGATCAAGCTCGTGCCCCGCGGCGACACCACGGTCGTCGACGCCTACCTCTCCCCGGTGCTGCGGCGGTACGTGGAGGAGGTCGCCGCCGAACTCCCCGGGATCCGGCTGATGTTCATGCAGTCCAACGGCGGACTGCGCCGGGCCGCCCACTTCCGGGGCAAGGACGCCGTGCTCTCCGGTCCGGCGGGCGGGGTGGTCGGCATGGCCCGTACCTCCGCCGAGGTCGGCCACCACCGCGTCATCGGCTTCGACATGGGCGGGACCTCCACCGACGTCTCGCACTACGCCGGCGAGTTCGAGCGCGAACTCGGCACACAGGTCGCCGGGGTGCGGATGCGCGCCCCCATGATGAGCATCCACACCGTCGCCGCGGGCGGGGGATCGATCCTGCACTTCGACGGTCGGCGCTACCGGGTCGGCCCCGACTCGGCCGGAGCCGTGCCCGGCCCCGCCTGCTACCGCCGGGGCGGGCCGCTCACCGTCACCGACGCCAACGTGATGCTGGGGCGCATCCAGCCCGGCCACTTCCCGGCGGTCTTCGGCCCGCGGGGGGACCAGCCCCTCGACGCCGAGGTGGTCAGGGAGCGCTTCACCGCCCTGGCCGAGGAGGTCGCCCGGGCGACGGGCACCTCCCGCACCGCCGAGGAGGTCGCCGCGGGCTTCCTGGAGATCGCCGTCGCGAACATGGCCAACGCCGTCAAGAAGATCTCCGTGCAGCGGGGCCGGGACGTCACCCGGTACGCGCTGACCTCCTTCGGCGGGGCGGGCGGCCAGCACGCCTGCGCCGTGGCCGACGCGCTCGGCGTCGACACCGTGATCGTGCCGCCGCTCGCCGGGGTCCTGTCGGCCTACGGGATCGGGCTCGCCGACGCCACGGCGATGCGGGAGCAGTCCGTCGAGGCCGTGCTCGACGAGCGGAGCGCCGAACGGGTCCGGGAGCTGTGCGACACGCTCGCCGGGCACGCCCGGGGGGAACTGCACGCCGACGGCGTGGCCGACGAGGCCGTCCGCGTCACCGGGCGGGTGCTGCTGCGGTACGCGGGCACGGACTCCTCGCTGCCCGTCCCGCTGGGCGGCGCCGAGGAGATGCGCGCCGCCTTCGTTGCGCGGCACCGGGAGCGCTACGGCTTCACGATGGACAAGCCGGTGGTGGCCGAGGCCGTCACGGTGGAGGCGGCGGGAGCGGCGGGCGGCCGCGCGGGGGCCTCCCGCGGGGTGCCGTCCGGCGGGACCGGGGAGGCCGGGACCGCCGAGGCCGCCGAGGCCGGGACCGCGGGTGCGGGGAGCGCCGACGCGGTCGGGGGGCAGCGGGTCGCCATGGTCGTGGAAGGAGCCCGGCGCGGCGTGCCGCTCGTCCGGCGCGCCGACCTGGGGCCGGGCCAGGGGGTGAGGGGCCCCGCGATCGTGGCCGAGCCGGATGCCACCACCGTGGTGGACCCCGGCTGGCGGGCCACCGCCGCGGAGGGCGGCCACCTGCTCCTCGACCGGGTCACCGCCCGCCCCGGCCGCAGGGCGGCCGGAACACAGGTCGACCCCGTCCTGCTGGAGGTGTTCAACAACCTCTTCATGGCCATCGCCGAGCAGATGGGCGTGCGGCTGGAGAACACCGCCCACTCCGTCAACATCAAGGAAAGGCTCGACTTCTCCTGCGCGCTCTTCGACCCGCGGGGGCGCCTGATCGCCAACGCGCCGCACATCCCCGTCCACCTCGGCTCCATGGGCGAATCGATCAGGGAGGTGCTGCGGCGCAACGAGGGGCGGATGCGCCCGGGGGACGTCTACGCGGTCAACGACCCGTACCACGGAGGCACGCACCTGCCCGACGTGACGGTCGTCACGCCGGTCCACGACGGGGAGGACCTGCTCTTCCTCGTCGCCTCGCGGGGCCACCACGCCGAGATCGGCGGCATCACCCCGGGCTCGATGCCGGCCTTCAGCCGGACCGTCGACGAGGAGGGCGTGCTCTTCGACAACTGGCTCCTCGTGCGCGGCGGGCGCCTGCGCGAGCAGGAGACCCGGGACCTGCTGACCCGGGCGCCGTACCCGTCCCGGGCTCCGGAGGTGAACCTCGCCGACCTGCGCGCGCAGATCGCCGCCAACGAGAAGGGCATCGCCGAACTCCGCAAGATGGTGGCGGAGTTCGGGCTCGACGTGGTCCATGCCTACATGGGGCACGTGCGGGCCCATGCGGAGGAGTCCGTGCGCCGTATCGTCGCCGGGCTGCGCGACGGCTCCTGCCGCTACGAGACGGACTCCGGGGCGGTCATCCAGGTGGCCGTTCGGGTGGACCGGGCGAGCCGGTCCGCCGTCGTCGACTTCGCCGGGACCAGCCCCCAGGTGCCGGGCAACGCCAACGCCCCGTCGTCCGTGGTCATGGCGGCCGTGCTGTACGTCTTCCGGACCCTGGTGGGGGAGGACATCCCGCTGAACAGCGGCTGCCTGGAGCCCCTGGACGTCCGCATCCCCGCCGGTTCGATGCTCTCGCCCGTCCACCCGGCGGCCACGGTGGCCGGCAACGTGGAGACCTCCCAGGCCGTCACCGGGGCCCTGTACGCCGCACTCGGGGTGCAGGCGGAGGGTTCGGGGACCATGAACAACGTGACCTTCGGCAACGACCGCCTCCAGTACTACGAGACCGTGGCCTCGGGATCGGGAGCGGGCGAGGGCTTCAGCGGCGCCGACGCCGTGCAGACCCATATGACCAACTCCCGCCTCACCGACCCCGAGGTGCTGGAGTGGCGCTTCCCCGTGCGGGTGGAGTCCTTCGCCGTCCGGGAGGGCAGCGGCGGACGGGGCCGGTGGCGCGGCGGGGAGGGCGTCGTGCGCGAACTCCGGTTCCTGGAGCCGATGACCGTGGCCCTGCTGACCGGGCACCGTCGGGTCCCCCCGTACGGCATGGCGGGAGGCGGGCCCGGTGCCCTCGGGGAGAACCGGGTGGTCAGGGCGGACGGACACGAGGAGACCCTCGACGGCGTGGACACGGTCGCCATGCACCCCGGGGACCTGCTGGTCGTCCGCACCCCGGGAGGCGGAGGATACGGCCCCCCTCAGGAGCCCCCCGGAACGGGGGAGCCGGGGAAGCAGCAGCCGGAGGAGGCGCGGGGAGCAGAGGAGGCGAGAGCCCGGGAGACCGGGACGAACCGGACCGGCGTTCCGGGCGGGGCCTGGGCCGCTCCCGCCAGGTCCGCCTCCTCCACCACACCCACCACGGGATAGCCGCCGGTCGTCGGATGGTCCGCGAGGAAGACCACCGGGCGCCCGTCCGGCGGCACCTGCACCGCCCCCAGGACCATCCCCTCGCTGGGCAGTTCCCCTCCCACGGCACGCTCCAGCCCCGGGCCCTCCACCCGCAGCCCGATGCGGTTGCTCGCCGCCGACACCCGGTACCGGGAGGCGTACAGCCGCCGCAGGCTGCCCGGTGCGAACCAGTCGTGACGCGGCCCCGGCCGCAGCCGCAGCACCAGTTCCTCGGGCGGTGCCGCCCAGGGCACCCCCGCGCCGACCGGTCCGGGCCGCCCCGGACCCGGTCCCAGAGGCAGCACGGCGTCCGCCTCCAGGGGCTGCGGCCCCAGGCCCGACAGGAGGTCCGTGGCACGGCTGCCCAGTACCGGCGCCACGTCCACGCCGCCCGCGAAGGCCAGGTAGCTGCGCACGCCCCGCAGGGCGGGCCCCGCGTCCAGCACGGCCCCGGCGCCCACCCGGAGCGGAACACCCCAGGGTGCGGGGCGGCCGTCGAGGGTGACCGTGCACGGCGCCCCGCCGACCACGGCCACCACCTCGGTCAGCGGGCGCACGGCGCACCCGCCCAGCGTCGTCTCCAGCACGGCGGCGTCCGGGCCGTTGCCGACGAGCCGGTTGGCCAGCCGGGCGGCGGGGCCGTCGAGCGCCCCCGACCGCGGCACCCCGAGATGCGCGTACCCGGGGCGGCCCGCGTCCTGGACCGTGGTCAGCCCCCCGGGGCGGACCACCACCAGGGCCCGCCGCGGCGGCGGCACTCCTGCGCCGCGGGCCGTCACGGCCCCTCCGGGACGAAGCGCACCCGGGTGCCGGGGGAGAGCAGGGCGGCGGGCTGTCGCGACGGGTCCCAGAGCAGCGCGGTGGTCGTCCCGATGAGCTGCCAGCCCCCGGGGGACGGCCGCGGGTAGATGCCCGTGTAGCCGCCCGCGAGGGCCAGTGCCCCGGCCGGGACCGCGGTCCTGGGCGTGGACCGGCGGGGTACCGCGTAGGCGCCGGGCAGCCCCGTGAGGTACCCGAAGCCCGGCGCGAAGCCGCAGAACGCGACCCGGTAGGCGGCCGATGCGTGGATTCGGGCGGCCTCCCGCACCGACACCCCCCAGAGGTCCGCCACCTCCGGCAGGTCGGGGCCGTCGTAGCGCACCGGGACGACCACCTCCCCGGCCGCCGCGGCGTCTCCGTGCGTGTACTCCCACCGGGGGATTTCCCGGGCGAGGACGGACGGGTCGTCCACGCCGTCCAGCAGCACGGTCCGTGCGGCGGGGACCACCTCCCCCACCCCGGGGAGCAGCCCGGCCGCCCTCCGCCGCAGGACCTCCGCGTGGAAGGCCGCCGTCTCCTCTCCGCCCCCCAGCTCCACCAGGAGTGCCCGGCTGCCGACCGGGAGTACCCGGACCGCCCCGGCCCCGTGTGCGCCGGGAGCTGTGCCGGGCGGACCCGCGTCCGCCTCCCCGCCTCGGCCCCGGGGGAGTCGCCCGGAGAGCCCGGAGGCGTCGCAGCAGGCGCGGCGGACGGGACGCGCGGCGGACAGGGAGGCAGGGGGGCCGGAGCGATCGGAACCGCCGGGAAGTGCCCGAGCGGTCTCCCGCCGGGCCGCGGGAGAGGGCTGCGGGCCGACGGGGATGTGACCCGTGCCCGTCATGCGAAGGCCTCCACTCTGACACCCGACTCCTCCAGCCGCGCCCGGACCCTGCGGGCCAGGGAGACCGCTCCGGGTGTGTCCCCGTGCAGGCACAAGGACCGCGCCGGAATGCTGACCGGATGACCGCACACCGAGGTGACCGCCCCGGACAGTGCCATGCCGAGCGACCGCTCGACCACGGCGCCGGGATCGCTGACCAGTGCCCCCGGGCCGCCTCGCGGGACAAGGGTGCCCTGTGCGGTGTAGCCCCGGTCGGCGAAGGCCTCCGGTACGACCGGCAGGCTCTCCCTGTGTGCCGCGGCATGCAGCACCGAGCCCGGCAGACCGAGTACGGGGAGCCGCTCGCCCGCCAGGAGGACCCCCTCGACGACCGCTGCGGCCTGCTCCGGGTCGTGCACCACCCGGTTGTAGAGGGCGCCGTGGGGCTTGACGTAGGAGACGCGCGAGCCGGCCGCCCGGGCGAAGACCTCCAGTGCGCCTATCTGGTAGGCCACTTCGGCGGCGAGTTCGCCGGAGGGCACCTCCATCGCCCTGCGGCCGAATCCCGCCAGATCCCGGTACGAGACCTGGGCGCCGATCCGCACACCGCGTGCGGCGGCCAGGTCGCACACGCGGCGCATGGTCGCCGCGTCCCCGGCGTGGAACCCGCAGGCGACGTTGGCACTGGTGACGACGGAGAGGAGTTCCTCGTCGTCGGTCAGCCGCCAGCGGCCGAAGCCCTCGCCGAGGTCGGCGTTGAGGTCGATGGACACTGCGGTCACGGTGCTCTCCTGTGGGGTCGGGCCGCGGCGAGTGCGGCGGCGGGGGGCAGCATGCTGCTCGGGGGGACCGCGGGCCCCGGGCGGGGCGGCCCCGGCGCGGCGGCGCGCGGACCACGGCACGGGCCGGGCGCCCGAGGGGCGAACGCCCCGGCCACCGCCCCGCAGCAGCCGCCGTGGGACTCCCGGAGGGCCTTCACGCGAGCTCCCGGCCGCGTGTCTCGGGCAGGCCCGCCAAGGCCAGCACGGCCAGCCCGTACCCTGCCGCGCCGAGGGCCAGCGCCCCTCCGACGCCCCAGCTGTCGGAGAGGAACCCGACGAGCGTGGGGAGGAAGGCCCCGACGGCACGACCGCTGTTGTACGTGAAGCCCTGGCCCGTACCCCGCACCGCTGCCGGGTACAGCTCGCTCAGATAGGAACCGAAGCCGCTGAAGATCGCCGACATGCAGAAGCCCAGGGGGAATCCGAGCACGAGCAGGAGGCCGTCGGCGCCCTCGGGAAGGGAGGTGTAGGCGAGGACGGCGGCTGCGGAGAGGGCCGCGAACAGGACGATGTTGTTCTTGCGCCCGATGCGGTCCGTCAGGTACCCGCCGGTCAGGTAGCCCGCGAAGGCGCCTGATATGAGCAGGGCCAGGTATCCGCCGGTTCCGACCACGGTGAGCCCCCGCTCCGAGGCGAGGTAGGTGGGCACCCAGGTCGCCAGGGTGTAGTAGCCGCCCTGCACCCCCGTCGAGAGCAGCGTGGCGCAGAGGGTGACGCGGCGCAGGTCCCCTCGGAAGACGGCGGTGAGCGAACCCCGCTCGCCGCTGGCACGCCGCCGCTCCGCGGCCTCGGGGGCGTCGCTGACGTTGCGGCGGACGTAGACCACCAGCAGGGCCGGCAGTGCTCCCGTCCAGAACAGCACGCGCCAGGCGGTGTCCGCGTCCAGGAACCCGAAGACCAGGGTGTAGACGGCGACGGCCAGCGCCCAGCCCACCGCCCAGGCGCTCTGCACGGCCCCGAGCGTGCGCCCCCGGTGGGTGGACCGCGCGTACTCCGCGACGAGGATGGCGCCGACGGCCCACTCCCCGCCGAAGCCGAGCCCCTGCAGGGCCCGGAAGACGATCAGCATCTCGTAGCTCGTGGCGAAGCCGCACAGGACCGTGAAGACCGCATAGGTGGCGACGGTGGCGATCAGGGCCCTGACGCGGCCGATCCGGTCGGCGAGTATCCCCGCGAGCGCGCCTCCGAGCGCGGAGACCACCAGCGTGACCGTGGTCAGCAGCCCCGTCTGCCCGTTGTCCAGGCCGAAGTAGGCCGCGATGGCGACCATGCCCAGGGGCAGCGCGAAGTAGTCGTACGAGTCCAGCGCGTACCCGCCGAAGGCTCCGCCGAACGCGCGGCGTCCGCCGGGCCCGAGGGAGCGCCACCACGCGAAGGCGCCGGTGTCCTGCGCGGCGCCGCCGGGGACGGGCCGAGTCCTGGCCGTGCTCATCTGCACCTCGCTCGGTGAAGGGCTGTGGGGGGTGTGGAGGGTGCGGGGAGGGGAGGGCGCGGCGCCGCCGACCGGTGCCCGCGGTGCCGTGAGCGCGCCCGGGCGCCGTGCGGGCTCCCCGTCCGTGACCGGTCCGACGCGGCCGGTCACCACAACGTAGAGGATTGTTCAACGATCCGACAAGGGGCGCACTGGCGCGTTCCGGCTCCTACGATGTACTCCCGTGCGCCGGGTTGGGCGCCGTCCGGCGCGGGCAGAGCGCGGTGAGAAAGGGGTGTCGTGGAGACGACCGGGCCCAAGGGCGGCGGACTTGCCGACGACCGCCACCTGCTGGGGCGCACCAGCACGGCGGAGCGCGTCGCCGACATCCTGCGCACCCGCATCGCCGAGGGGTACTTCCCGCCCGGGGAGCGCCTCTCCGAGGAGGCCATCGGCAAGGCGCTCGGGGTCTCGCGCAACACGCTGCGCGAGGCGTTCCGGCTGCTCACCCACGAGCGGCTGCTCGTCCACGAACTCAACCGGGGCGTCTTCGTGCGGGTGCTCGCCGTGCAGGACGTCGACGACATCTACCGCACACGGCACCTGGTTGAACGCGCCGTCGTCCAGGGGCTCGGGGAGCCCCCGTACCCCCTGGAGGGCCTGGCTGCCGCCGTCGAGGTCGGCGAGGACTCGGCCGGCGACCGGGACTGGCGCGGCGTCTCCACCGCGAACATCCACTTCCACCGCGAGCTGGTGGCCCTCGCGGGCAGCCCGCGCACCGACGAGCTGATGCGCAGCGTGCTCGCCGAACTGAGGCTGGCCTTCCACGTCGTCGCCGACCTCCGCGCCCTCCACCAGCCCTACCTGGTACGCAACCGGGAGATCCTCGACGCGCTCCGCCGCGGGGAGCCCACCGAGGCGGAGCGGCTCCTCGCCGACTACCTCGACGACTCGCGCGCCCGGCTCGTCGATGCCTACGCCCTCGCCGTCCCCGGCGGCGCCCGGGACGGCGCTTCGGGCCCCGGCGCCTGAGTGCCCCGGACGGAAGCCGGCGCCCCCGAGCCCTCCGAGCCCCCGCAGGGTGCGCCGCCCGCTCCCCGCCGCCGGGCCGCACCGGGGGCCCGCCGGCGGCCCGGCCCCTGCCCGCCGCGCGCGACGGCCGGACGGCGGCCCGCCGGGCGGCCCGCCCGGTGGCACCCGCCCGGCCCGTGATCCGCCACCCGCCGTGACACTGCGCATCGAGCCGGTCGCCCTGCGTCGTTTCGACCGTTGTCCGTGCGAGGACCTAATCTGTGCAGCGTGACTTCGCCTGCCCCGACGGACCCCGCTCCGCCCCAGCTCAGCGCGGGGCCGCGGCCCGCGCCGGGCCCGGCCGCCGACGAAGGGCTGGCGCGGCGGCTGCGCGCCCTCGCCTGCACCGCGCCCCTGCACGACCTGGACGCGCGCAAGGCCAACCTGGTCGGCGAGTACTCGGTCTACACGATGGCGGAGGTCGCCCTCGCCGCCATCGACCTCGTCACCCTGCACATGGACTTCGACACGGGAGCCGACCACGAGCAGATAGTGGCCAGGCTGCTCCCGCGGGTCGCCGCCCAGGCGCCGCAGCGCCCCCAGGAGGAGCACGAACGGGTCGCCCGCTGGGTCCTGGAGAACCTGATCAACGTCGGCAGCGTGGACCGCGGCTTCCGCGCCGTCTACGGCACCTTCGGCCCCGACGGCGCCTACACCCGCCGGGACTACGACTTCAAGCTGATCGAGGAGGTCCCCGGCCACGGGGGCGGCGTCTACCTGCGCACCACCGACGAGGCGGTCAACGTCCTCGTCGGCGCCCTCGACACGGACGTCACCAGCGCGCAGATCGCCGCCGAGGTCAAACTGGAGATCCTGATCAGCCGCGGTCGGCTCGCCGACGCCCAACTCGCCGCCGAGCAGGCCCGCTACCGGACCGTCCAGTACTCCGAGACCCTTCGCCGGACCCTGGAGGCCACCCGCCGCAACGTGCGGGCGGTGGACTGGCTGAACACCGTGCCCGACATGATCGCCGAGGCCCTGGAGCACGTGGCCGACCGCTACCGCCACGAGAACGCCATCCTCACCAACATCCGCAAGGCGCGCGACGAGGCCGAGGCGGGCGACGACCCGAGGCTCGCCGATCACAAGCGCCGCGCCGCCGAACTCGTCGACATAGTCAAGGACTGCATCCGGCGGCACACCCAGCTGCAGTCCCGGCTGCTGGAGGCCGGGCCGCTGTTCCGCGCCGAACAGGACCGCCAGGCCTTCGCGCGCCCCACCGGGCGTACCGGCCTCGACCTGTACGGGCAGCTGATGGCCCCCGTCCTGCCGCTGCCGCTGGAGTCGGCGACCCGCGTCACCGACGCCTACTTCGCCCGCGGCACCGGGCTGCGCACCCCGGCCAGCGTCCGGATGGCCGATCTGGTGGACGTGCTGCTGACCCCGCCGGTGGAACGCGAGCACCTCGGTGCCGAGATGCCGGAGCCCGATCTCATCGCCACCCCGGACGACAGCCGGTTCAGCGAGGAGCAGCTCGCCCGCGCCACGGAACTGCTCGACCTGGAGCACGAGGCACCCCGCAGGCTGTCCGGCCTCCTCGCCGAGGCGCGCCGCACCGACCCGGATCTGCCCTACCTCGTGGCGCTGCTGGCCGTCCACGCGGCGAGCCCCCCGGTGGGCACCGCCTACCGCCAGGGCGAGAAGCGGCTGCTGTTCGCCGTGGACGACGGCACCGAGCTGGACGACCCCGAGTTCGGCGGCGCCGACCTGATCGTCGGCACCGCGCTGCTGGACGCCGAAGGCATGGCGGCCGACCGGTCGGAGGGGTCATGACCGGCCCCGGCGCACCGCTCGGCACCGCCCCGCACCGGCCGCCCGCCCCCGCGCCCGAGAGCCGGGCCCCCGCCCGCCCCTCGCCCGCCGGCGGCGTCCGGTGGCCCGGGCCCGAGGACGCCCGCCCCACCGCCCCCGCCCGCCCCGGAGCGGCACCGCCCCACCGGCCGGCCCCAGCGGCCACCCCGCGCATCCCCGAGGAGCCCCACCCGTGAGCGACCACCCCGCCGAGCACTCCGCGCACTCCGCAGCGTGGAGCGAGCCGGGCGCGCCCGCGGGGCCCCCGGCCGGACCGATCTCCGCCCCGGGCGCCGGGAGCGTCACCCCCGCCGACGCGGCCGACGCCGCCCGCCTCGTCTCCTTCGGGCTCCAGCCGAGACTCCTCCCCGCCCGCGACGCCGAGTACGGCGAACTGCTGCGCCGCTACCGGGAGGACACCGCCTTCGCCCGCCTCGCCGACGCCGTCGCCACCGGGCTCGGGCTCGTGGTCCTGGAGGTCTCGCCCCGCGCCGGCATGGCCGTCACCGCGGGCGAGGACTCCGTCTTCGCCGTCCGCATGGGCGACTACGCGCGCCGGGCCTCGTCGGACGCGGCCGACCGCTTCCTGCACGGCCTGGCCCATCTCGCCGTGGCCGCCATGGCCTTCCCCCGCCCGGAGGACCTCGCCGACGACGGCTACATCGGCCGCATCACCGTCAACGGCGTGGACGGCTTCGTCCGCCAGGCGTGCCACCGGCTCGAGGAGCGGGCCGAGGAGGAGGGCCGCAACAGCGACCCGGCCAGCGGCTCCTCGCACCTGGAGGAGGCCTGGCGGGTCTACGCCCGCCGCAGCGCCACCGGGGCCACCAAGGACGCCCGGCGCCTCGCAGGCTCGACCACCGGCATCATCGGCAAGGCCGTAGGCTTCCTCACCGAGTCCGGCTTCCTCCAGCGCACCGGCGACGAGGCGGGCGGCACGTACCGGACCACCGCCCGCTTCCAGCTCCAGGTGCGCGACATGGCCGGTACGGCGGCCATGTCCGAACTGCTCGACCTGGGCGTGGTCCCGGTGAGCGACGGCAGCGCCACGCTGGTGCCGGCCCCCGAGGGCGACGACCTCGAACTGGCCGCCGACGCGGGCCTGCCCTTCCACACCTGACCGCCCGCGCCCCGCCCGCCCCCGAACCGCCCGACCCCCGAACGGTCACCCGCCGCCCGCCCGGCGGCCCCACCGCTCGGAGCAGCCAGACGAAGACTGAGAGTCCGCCGCCATGTACGAGTTGTCCCGGGTCCGCCTCTACTCCATCGGTCCCGCCGGTGCCCGCTACGCCGACACCGTGCTGGACCTGCGGGGAGTCGGCTCGGCCGTGCCCCACCCCGCCCCCACGCAGGCGGAGTTCTTCGAGGAGGAGCCCGTCGGCCCCCCGCGCCGCCCCGCCCCCGCGGGTGTGCTGTTCCTGGAGAACGGCGGCGGCAAGTCGGTCCTGCTGAAGCTGATCTTCTCGGTGATGCTTCCCGGCCACCGCAACACCCTCGGCGGCGCCAGCTCCGGAGTGCTGCGCAAGTTCCTGCTCGCCGACGACTGCGGACACGTGGCGCTGGAGTGGCAGCACACCCAGACCGGGGAACTGGTCGTCGTCGGCAAGGTCAGCGAATGGCGCGGGCGCCAGGTCTCCAACGACCCGCGCAAGTTCGCCGAGGCGTGGTACTCCTTCCGCCCCGGGCCGGGGCTGAGCCTGGACAACCTGCCCGTCGCCGAGTCGACGGCGATGCGCCCCGCCGCCGAGGGCGCGTCCGGCGCACAGGGACGCCGCCGGACCATGAAGGGCTTCCGCGACGCGCTGACCGAGGCCGGCAAGGCCTACCCCCACCTGGAGATCTGCTGGGAGGAGATCCACGACCGCTGGAACGAGCACCTCGGTGAGCTCGGCCTCGACCCGGAACTCTTCCGCTACCAGCGGGAGATGAACGCCGACGAGGGCGAGGCCGCAGGGCTCTTCGCCGTCAAGAAGGACTCCGACTTCACCGACCTGCTGCTGCGCGCGGTCACCGACACCCGGGACACCGACGGCCTCGCCGACCTCGTCAGCGGCTTCGGCAACAAGCTGGGCCGCCGAGCGGAACTCACCGCCGAGCGCGACTTCACCGCGGGCTCCGTCGACCTCCTCGGCCGCATCGTCGAGGCGGCCGACGCGCGGGCCCGGGCCCGCGACATCCACGCCGGCGCCGAGCGCCGCACCCGCACCCTCGCCCGCCGCCTCTCCGCCCGGGGCGCGCAGGAGCGGGGGCTCGCCGCCGAACTCGCCCGGCAGGTCGCCGACGCCGCCCACGCCGTGACCGACGCCGAGCAGGCGCGCGGACGCAGCGCCCTCGTGGCGGCCGAGCTGGCCTACCGCCACGCCTCGCTGGCGCTCACCGTGGCGGAGAAGGGAGCGGCCTCCCAGCGCCGCGAACTGAACGACGCCCGCACCCTGCACGCCGCCTGGCAGGCCGCGGAGGCCGTGCTGCGCCACCGTGCAGCGGGGGACCGCTCCGCCCGGGTGGCCGCGGCGATCCGCGAGGCGGAGCGCGACGCGGCTCCGGCCCTCGCCGCCCGGGAGAAGGCGGCCGGAGACCTGGTCCTCGCACTGCACGCCGCGGCCGAGGACGCCGAGCGCGTCGCCAACGAGGAGGAGGAGCGCTCCCGAAGCCTCCAGGAGTCCTCCGAGGCCGCCCACCGCGACGCCACGGCCGCCGCGACGGAGGCCCAGCGGGCCCGCAGCGAGACCGGTCACCTCCGCCAGCGGCTCCAGGAGGTCGAGCAGGAGACGGCCGAGGCGGTCCGGGCGGGCTGGCTCGACGACAGCGAGCCCGACGCCGACCCCGCCCGCGCCGCGCTCGCCGCCAGCGACGCCGAGAAGCACGCCGTCGAGGCATGGGACGCCGCCCGCGCCACCGCTCTCGCAGCGGCGGAGCGCGCCAAGGACGCGGCCGCCGCCGAGTCCCGCGCCGAACTGGCCGCCGCCCGGGCCGAGGACGCCGCCGTCGCGGCCGAGCACGCCTACCAGGCCGAGCGCCGGGCCGCGGAGTCCCTCGCCGCCGACGACCGCCTCGTGGACCTCCTCGGCCTCGCGGCCGGGGAGCCCGGCGCCGAGGGCACCGCGGCGGGCACGGCCCGGGGCCCGGTGCCCGCTCCCCGGACCCCCGGGGCCGCACCGCTGCACGGCGGCGAGGCCCCCGCCGGCGCACCGTCGGCGGCGGGCCCCGCGCCCGGCGCGCCCCTGACCGCCGCCCGGCTCGACGGGTTCGCCGACGAGCTGAAGGAACTGCTGGACACCTCCGTGGCATCCGCGGAACGCCAGCTGTTCGACCTGCGCACGGCCGCCGCGGACGACTCCCGCATCCTCGGCGCCCTCGGCGACGGAGGGCTCCTGCCGCCCGCGCCCGACGTCCTGGCCACCGTCGAGTACCTGGGCGAGCACGGCATCCCGGCGCTCCCCGGCTGGCGCTACCTCGCGCAGGCCGTCGACCCCGCCGACCACGCGGCCGTGCTCGCCGCCCGGCCCGAACTCGTCGACGGCGTGGTGGTCACCGACCCCGCCTCCCACGTCAGGGCCCGCGAGGCACTCGCCGGGGCGGCCCTGCTGCCCCGTTCCGCCGTGGCCGTCGGCACCGCCGCCGCACTCCTGGCCCCCGTGCCCTCCGGCGGCGACGACACCGGCGACGTCTTCCTCGTCCCGCCGAACCCGGCCATGCACGACGAGCACGCCGCCGACCAGGAGCGCCACACCCTGCGGCAGCGGGCCGCCGAACGGGACGAGGAGATCCGCACCCTCGCCGCCCGGCTGACCGGGGACCGGTCGCTGGCCGCCCGGCTCGCCGCCTGGCGCGAGGACTGCCCGCCGGGCATGCTGGCCGAACTCGCCGCCGCCGAACTCGCCGCCGCCGACGCTGCCGCCGAGGCCCGGGAGCGCCTCGCCGAGGCCCGGGTCGAACGCGCCGAGGCCGAGGAGGCCGCCGCCGACGCCGCACGGACCCGCGACGAGCGCCAGGACGCAGCCCAGCGGGCCCGCCGCGCCGCGGACGCGCTCGCCGGGCTGGCCTTCCGCCTCAGGGAGCGCGCCGGATGGGGCGCCAGGCTGCGCGAACTGGCCGAGGAGGCCGCCGAGTCCGAGGCCCGCGCCAGCTCCCTGCTGGAGCGGGCCAAGGCCGCCGACGAGGACCGCCGTGCCGCCCAGCGGGCCGGTGACGACGCCCGTCGCACGGCCCGCGCGCTGCGCTCCGAGCGTGCCGAGATCGCCGGTGCCCCGGAGCAGCCCGCGGCGGACCCGGGCACGCCCCGCGCACCGCTGCCGGCCCTGCGGGAGGCGTACCGGGCCGCGTCGCGGCTGTACGAGAAGGTCGGCGTGGGAGCCGACCTCCGCGCCGAGCAGGCACGCGCGGAGAGCGACGAGAGCGCTGCCCTGGCCGAACTCGACCGGCTCACCAACAAGGTGCGCACCCGGGCCGCCCAGCTGCTGGAGAGCACCGACGGCGCCGACGGCCCCTCCCGCCAGGCCGCCGCCGCGCGTGCCGAGGCCCTGGTGCAGATGCTGGAGTCCCGCGCCTCGGAGGCCAGCGAGAAGCTCGGCCGCCTCCGCGGCGAGGCGGAGCGCCTGGCCCCCGCCGAGGGCGGGGCGCACACCGAACTCCCCGAGGACACGGTGCCCTCGGACGTCGAGCACGCCCAGGCCCTGCTGCGCACCGCGAGCGGCGGGCTCGCCGCGCGCACGGAGGAGCTGGAGACGGCACGGGCGACCCACTCCGCCCTGCTGCGGGCGCACCGGACCGCCGAGGACGCGGCCGGGGGCTTCGACGAGACCGCCGCCCTGCTGCGCGACCTGCTCCGCGACCACCAGCAGGACGAGGAGGCGCACACCGGGCCCGAGCCCTACCCGGGGACCCTGGAGGAGGCGCGCACCTCGGCGACCGAGGCCCGCCGCTCGCTGCGCGGCTGCGCCGCCGACCTCTCCGCCGCGGAGGCCGGCGTGCGCGAGGCGAGCGACGTCCTGGTGCGCCACGCCAACTCCACGCGCTTCGAGCAGGTTCGCACGCCCGCCCGCCAGCAGATCCGCGAACTGCCCGCCGCCGCGCTGCCCGAGCACGCCGCCACCTGGGCGGAGGCCTTCGCACCGCGCCTGCGGGTCCTGACCGACGAACTGACGCAGCTGGAGCGCAACCGCGAGACGATCGTCGACCGGCTCCGCGGACTCGTCGAGTCGGCACTGGCGACCCTGCGCTCGGCACAGCGCCTGTCCCGGCTGCCCGAGGGGCTGGGCGAGTGGTCGGGGCAGGAGTTCCTGCGCATCCGCTTCGAGGAGCCCGACCACGCCCTGCTCGCCGAGCGGCTGGGCGAGGTCGTCGACGAGGCCACCCGGGCCGCCGTCCGCAAGAACTCCTCCGCCGCCTACGGCGAGGGCCGCCGGGACGGCATGTCCCTGCTGCTGCGGGGGGTGCAGGCCGCACTGCAGCCCAAGGGCGTCGCCGTGGAGATCCTCAAGCCCGACGCCGTGCTGCGCGCGGAGCGGGTGCCCGTCGGCCAGATGGGCGACGTGTTCTCCGGAGGCCAGCTCCTGACGGCCGCCATCGCGCTCTACTGCACCATGGCCGCCCTGCGCAGCAACGACCGCGGCCGGGACCGCCACCGCCATGCGGGGACGCTCTTCCTGGACAACCCCATCGGCCGCGCCAACGCGACCTACCTGCTGGAACTCCAGCGGGCCGTGTCGGACGCCCTCGGCGTCCAACTGCTCTACACCACGGGGCTGTTCGACACCACGGCGCTCGCCGAGTTCCCCCTGGTGATCAGGTTGCGCAACGACGCGGACCTGCGGGCGGGGCTGAAGTACATCAGCGTCGAGGAGCATCTGCGCCCCGGGCTGCCGCAGACCGACCCGGCGGGCGGGGCGGTCCACGGGGAGATCACCTCCACCCGCATGTTCCGCAGGACGGCCACCGTTCCGGCGCAGCCCGACGCCCCGGCGGCGGGCGCGGCACCCGCCGCGCCCGTCCCCGGGCCCGGCCTACCCGCCGATCCGGGTGCCGCAGGTGGCACCGCCCGCTGAGCGGTCCCGCACCGGGCGGCATCCGGGGCGGGGCGCCCGCCGGGCGGGGCGGGGTTCACGCCTGGGACAGCTGCCCCGCGCCGCCGTCCGGGACCCGCCCGCCGGCCTCCGGTGACGTCACCGGCCCGCCGCCGGCTATCCGGCCCTCGCGCCGGGCGGCCCGCTCTGCCCGGCGCCGCTCCCGGCGCATGCGGCGCGCCGTGCTGCTCGGCACCGAGACGACCCCGTGGCGCTGCTTCCACACCTGGCGGGTCACCCACACGTCGAGTACCGCCCAGGTCGCCACCACCGTGCCCGCGACGCTGGTGAGCACCGTGGGGAAGGCGAGCCAGGAGTCGGTGAGGCTGAACAGGAAGGCCATCATCGCCTGGATCAGCGTCAGCGAGACGATGATCACCGCCCGCACCGCCGCGGTGCGCACCGGGTCGGCCATGCGGCGCCTCCCCGCGGTTTCCTCCACCCACAGCGGGCGCGGCTCCGGCGCGGAGGGCACGCCGGACCCGGACCGGCCGGCGGCGCGCGCCCCCGGCACCACGGGCCCCGCGGTGCTCCGCCCGCCCCTCCCGGAGGCCGCCGCGCCCTGCGGCCCCGCACCGTGCTCCTCGCGCCGGGGCGCCCCCGTCCGGCGCTCGTCCGTGTCCATACCTGCCTCACTCCCCAACCTCTGTCCGCCTCAGGGGTGCCTGCCCGGAACCCTTCGTTCCATTCCGTTGCCGCCGACGGCCGCCGACGGGGTGTCCCGGAGTCGTGGCAGGACCGGCCCCTGCGCCGCACCGCCGCCGCACGGACGCGCGGCAGCGGTGAACGCCGGGGGTTCCCCCTACGTAAGGACGAGCGAGAGCCCCGGAAGGATGCCCCGAGCCCGCTCCATGCCGTCCACATCGCCTATATCCAGCCATCTGCCATGCTCCGGAACGTATGGACGCGGCCGCCGTCCTCGCGCGCTCCGACGAAGGCCAGCCCCCGGAAGAGTGTCGATGCGCCGATTCGCGGGCATATCACCGGCCGAAAATCGTCCCGGACGAGTCTTCGAGTTGTTCCTGCGTCAGTAGTACGCTCTCGCCGTTTGCTGACGGAACACCCGCCTGGCCGGGCGGGTCGAGCAGGGGGAGGCCATGCGCTTTCGCGGGAAGTCGATCCGCCGGAAGATCGTGGCGCTGCTGCTCGTCCCCCTGCTCTCGCTCGGCGCCCTGTGGGCGTTCGCCACCGTCCTGACCGGACGTGAGGCCGCCCGGCTGCTCGACGCCACCACCGTCTCGCGCAAGGTCGGAACGCCGGTCGAGGAGGCCGTCGACCTCCTGCAGCGCGAGCGGCGCGACACCCTGGTCTACCTCGCCGACCGGCGGGCCGCCGACGCCCAACCCGCCATGCGGGCCCGCCGCGAGGCGAGTGACACGGCGATCGCCGCCGTGCGCGCCGGCGCCGCGGACCCCTCCGTGCGCGACGCCATGACCCGCTCCACGGGGCGCCGGCTCAGCGCCTTCCTGGACGCCCTCGACGGCATCGCGGCGCTGCGCCGCTCGGTCGACTCCAACGCCCTCTCCCGCATGCAGGCCCTGGGCTACTACAACCGGCTCATCGACCCCGCCCACACCTTCCTGGTGACCGTGCACGTGCTGGACGACGCGGAACTGGAGCGCCAGGGCCGCGCCCTGGTCGGGCTGCTCCGCGGACGCGAGATGCTCTCCCGCGAGGACGCCCTGATCGCCTCGACCCTCACCGCGGGCAGGGTCAGCGCCCCCGAACTCCGCGCTCTCACCGACCTGATGGCCCAGCGCACCCTGCACTACCGGGTCAGCCTGGAGAGCCTGTCCGGCCGCGAGGGCCGGATCGTCGAGGAGTACTGGAGCAGCCCCCGCAGCGCACCGCTGCGGGACGCCGAGGACCGCCTCGTCGCCCGGGGACCCGCGAAGGACCTCACCGCGGGCGAGGCCGAGCGGTGGGAGCAGGCCGCCGTCCCCGTCCTGGACGACCTCGCGGCCGAGGCCCGCGAGGCGGGGCAGCGCCACCACGACCGTGTCGAACCCGCCGCCTACCGGGTCCTCGCACGAGCCGGCGCGGCGGGCGTGCTGGGCTTCCTCGCGCTGCTCGCCTCCGTGATCGTCTCCGTCCGCATCGGGCGCGAACTGGTACGCGCCCTGTCCCGGCTGCGCAAGGACGCGCACGAGGTCGCCGCGGTCCGGCTGCCGAGCGTGATGCGCCGACTCGCCGCGGGCGAGCAGATCGACGTGGAGACCGAGGCACCCCGCCTGGAATACGGCAGGGACGAGATCGGGCAGGTCGGGCAGGCGCTCAACACGCTCCAGCGCGCGGCGGTCGAAGCGGCCGTCCGCCAGGCGGACATGCGCCGGGGGGTCTCCGAGGTCTTCGTCAACCTCGCCCGCCGCAACCAGGTCCTGCTGCACCGCCAGCTCACCCTGCTGGACGCCATGGAGCGCCGCACCGAGGACACGGAGGAACTCGCGGACCTCTTCCGCCTGGACCATCTGACCACCCGGATGCGCCGCCACGCCGAGGGGCTGGTCATCCTCTCCGGAGCGGCACCCTCCCGCCAGTGGCGCAAGCCGATCCAGCTGATGGACGTCGTCCGCGCGGCCGTCGCCGAGGTCGAGGACTACGAGCGGATCGAGGTCCGCAGGCTGCCCCGCATCGGGGTGGGCGGACCGGCCGTCGCCGACCTCACCCACCTGATCGCCGAACTGCTGGAGAACGCGACCGTCTTCTCCCCGCCCCACACCGGGGTGCAGGTCCTCGGCGAGCGGGTCGCCAACGGCTTCACCCTGGAGATCCACGACCGCGGCCTCGGGATGACGCCCGAAGCCCTGCTCGACGCCAACCTCCGCCTCGCGGAGACCCCGGAGTTCGAACTCTCCGACACCGACCGCCTCGGCCTGTTCGTCGTCAGCCGCCTCGCCCGGCGCCAGAACGTCCGCGTCTCCCTGCAGCGCTCGCCCTACGGCGGGACGACGGCGGTGGTCCTCATCCCGGCGGCGCTGCTCACCGACGCCCCCGAGACCCAGGGCACCGGCTTCCGGCTGGACCGCAAGACCGACAGCGCCGCCGGACGCCGCGAGCAGCGCAGGCGCGCCCTCGCCGACGTCCCCCCGGACGGCGGTCCGTCCGCGCTCCTCGACGGCCCCGTCGAACTGGAGGCCCCGGTAGGCGCCCTGGGCCCGGACGACCGCCGCACCCGGCGCGCCCAGGCGGCGGACGGCCCCGGGGGCAGCGGCTTCGACCCGGCCGCCCTCGCCGGGATCGAGGACACCGAGGGCGAACGCGACGGCATCTTCCGGGCCCGCGCCCCGCGCCGGGCGGAGGAGCCCGGTCGCCGCCGCCGGCCCCCCGTCCCCGACACCCCGCTCCTCGGGGCGGTCCCCCTGCCCCGGCGCCGCCCGCCGACGCTGGTGGCGGACCACGGGCGCCGGGTGGACGACCGCGGAACCGCGGGCCGGCACCACCCCGTCGACGCCGACGGCCCGGGCGACGGCCGGGACGGGGGCGCGGCCCCGATCCCCCTCCTGCCGCAGCGCCGTGAGCGGGCACGGGGCGCCGACGCCTCCGCCGGCCCCTCCGGCGAGGCGCCCCGCGGGGGCCCGTCCGGCCCCCGCCCGTTGCCCGCCGCGCAGACGACCGGGCCCGGCGGACTGCCCAGGCGGGTCAGGCAGGCGAGCCTCGTCCCCCAGCTCCGCCGCGCGGCGGACACCGAGCGGCCCGAGCCGTCCGCCCCGCCGGAGCCGCTCCAGGAGCGCGACGCCGAGGCCGTGCGCGCCCGGATGGCCTCGATCCAGCGCGGATGGCGGCGCGGCCGCCGGGAGAACGCCGAGGCGACCGGCGGCCCGGACGCTCCCCGCGAAGGCCGCGGATCCGCCACCACCGACGCCGCCGGCCGGAACGCCGGCACCCAGAGCGGACCCGGGGCCTCCCCGGCCGCACCAGGACCGACGACTGAGGGGGACGGCCCATGACCGCACCGCACACCGCACCGAGGAACCCCGCCGGCCGCGCCGGGGAATCCCGCGAACTCGACTGGCTCCTCGACGAACTCGTCGAGCGGGTCGCCAGCATCCGCCAGGCCCTGGTCCTCTCCGGGGACGGGCTGGCCACCGGTGCCTCCCGGGACCTCGGACGCGAGGACGGCGAGCACCTCGCGGCGGTCGCCTCCGGCTTCCACAGCCTCGCCAAGGGGGTCGGCCGCCACTTCGACGCGGGCCGGGTGCGCCAGACCGTGGTCGAACTGGACGAGGCCTTCCTCTTCGTGACGGCGGCCGGGGACGGCAGCTGCCTCGCCGTGCTGGCGGACGCCGAAGCCGACGTCGGCCAGATCGCCTACGAGATGACCCTCATGGTCAAGCGGGTCGGCGCACACCTGGCCACGGCCCCACGGACCGGTCCCCACACCGGACGGTGAGGCGTCAGCCATGAGTGACTCCGTCCGGAACAGACGCCGGCCGCAGCACTGGATCGACGCGGACGCCGGTCCCGTGGTCCGCCCCTACGCCATGACCCGCGGCCGCACCGCCCACGACAGCAGCCACCGCCTCGACCTGATCGCCCTGGTCGTCCCCGAGCCCGCCGCCCACGACCCGGGCCGGGACCAGTCCCTGTCACCCGAGCACGTGGAGATCGTCGAGCGCTGCGAGGACGCCCCCTCGAGCATCGCCGAACTCGCCGCCGGCCTGGACCTGCCCGTCGGCGTGGTCCGGGTCCTGGTCGGCGACCTCGTGGACGACGCGCTCGTCCATGTGACCCGTCCCGTACCTCCGGCCGAACTGCCGGACGTGAGCATCCTGCGCGAGGTGATCAATGGCCTTCGGGCGCTCTAGCCGCCGGACGGCGCCGATCGAGCCGGTGACGTTGAAGATCCTGGTGGCGGGCGGCTTCGGTGTCGGCAAGACCACCCTGGTCGGAGCCGTCAGCGAGATCCGCCCGCTGCGCACCGAGGAGTCGCTGACCGAGGCGGGCGCCGCGGTCGACGACCTCTCGGGCGTGGAGTCCAAGACGACCACCACGGTCGCCATGGACTTCGGCCGGATCACGCTCCGGGAGGACCTGGTCCTCTACCTGTTCGGCACACCCGGGCAGGACCGCTTCTGGTTCCTGTGGGACGAGTTGGCCCAGGGAGCCCTCGGCGCGGTCGTGCTCGCCGACACCCGCAGGCTCTCGGACTGCTTCGCCGCCGTCGACTACTTCGAACGCCGCGGCATCCCCTTCGCCGTCGCGGTGAACCGCTTCGAGGGCGCCGAGCCCTTCCCGCCCGAGACCGTGCGCGGGGCGCTCGACCTCGACCCCGAGGTCCCCCTGCTGATGGGGGACGCGCGTGACCGGGAGTCCGTCAAGGGGATCCTGGTCTCCGTCGTGGAGCACGCCCTCGCCCGCGTCGACCGGGAACGCGAGCCCGCCGCCCGCTGACGCCCCCGCACGCCGGTGCACCAGGACGTGCTCCCCGCCCGTTCCCGCGCCACGGCGCGGCCACCCGCACCGGCCTGCCGGGGCCGCTCAGGCCGCTGCGCCCGGCCCCGCGGGCCGGTGCTCCTCCCGGGCCCGGCCCGCCGGCCATGTCCGTGCGATCCGGGACAGCTCGCGGTCCCGTCCCGCCAGCATCATCCCGATCATCTGCGCATCGCCCCGCAGCGACCAGAGGGGATGCCCGAAGGTGGCCGGGTTGTTCCCCTCGATCAGGACGTGGGCCGGCCAGGCCGTTCCGTAGCCGATCAGCGGCAGCGCCGCCGCGTAGCGCGGACGCCCGCGGGCCAGCCCGTAGACGCCCACCGCCAGGCCGGTGAGGGTGCCGGCGAGGTGCGCCCAGCGCGTTGCCGCCCTGGAGTGCATCGCCACGTAGTACGGCCAGAACTCCTCGTACGAAGGGAAGGTCCGCTCGCTCATGCGCGCACGGTAGTCCCGGACGCCACCCGCGTCAGCCCGTCCGGCGCGCCCGGAGTGCCTCGGGGGAGACCGGCACGTCGAAGTAGGTGTCCGGATACGGCTCCTCCCGGTACGTGAAGTGCCACCACTCCTGGGGGAGGTTGGCGAACCCCACGCCCTCCAGCGCGCCCCTGAGCCGCCGCCGCTCGGTGCGCTGCCGGGCCGTGACACCGGGGGCGTCGGTGGCGGAGAGCGGGTCGAAGCAGTCGTACGCGGTCCCCATGTCCACCGACCCGTCCGCAGCGGTCCCCTCCCGCCGTGCATGGCACGCCTCCGGTGCCCCGTCCCCGCCCCGGCCCCCCGCGGCGCGCCGCACCAGGGTCGCGTCGACGGTGCTCCCGCGGCTGTGGCCCGAACGCTCGGCGAGGTAGCCCTGCCCGAACAGGGACGACTTGTCGACACGCGGGTAGTACACGGCCTTGGTCCGCTGGTCCCCGAGGTCCGCGGCCCAGCGGACGAAGTGGTCGACCGCCCGCTGCGGGCGGTAGCAGTCGTACACCTTCAGCGTGTACCCCTGCCGCAGCAGGGAGCGCTGCGCCCGGGCCAGCGCCCGCGCCGCGGGAGCGGTCAGCAGGCACAGCGGCGCCCGGTAGCCGTCGACCGGCTCGCCGACGAAGTTCTCGCGCGAGGCGTACCGGATCTCCTGGACGACGGACGGGGCCACCGCCCGCAGCGCCACCAACTCCGGCGCCGTGCCCGCCCGCCCGGCGGCACCGGCCGGCCCCGCGGTGGCCGCCGCCAGAGCGGCCAGGCCCAGCAGCGCACCCGCGGCCCGCCGCAGCAGCCTGCGGGACGCCCCGCCCCCACCCGCCCGACGCCCCCCGGCCACGGGCCCGCCCGCACCCTGATGATCGGTCATCTCCACGGTCTACCACCGGCATCGCCGCCCCGGCGGCCGGGCGCGCCGACCGGGGGCTGTCTCGCAGTTCCTGGTGGACCGGCGTGCGGCGTCGGACGCGGTGCATCCCGAGGCGGAGGGGCTTTCGCATACCGGACGGGTGCGGATGTCCCGGCACTGCGGCGAGGTGCCGCAGCTGTCGTCACGCGCCCGCCGGGACGTGCGGGACAGTCCCGGGGCCCGGGCTACGGTCCGCCCGAGCCGCAGCGCACGATGGGCTACAGTCCGCCCGTGCCCACGGACTCCTACTGCTCCTCCTGCGGAACCCGCTACGACCCCGACGCCGACTGGCCGCGCACCTGCCGGTCCTGCGGCGCCACGGCCTACCGCAACCCGCTGCCCGTAGCCGTCGCCCTGCTGCCCGTCGAGGACGCCGAGGGCACCGGCCTCGTCGTCGTCACCCGCTCCATCGAGCCCCGGCGCGGCGGGACCGCGCTGCCCGGCGGCTTCATCGACCACGGGGAGGACTGGCGGCACGCCGTCGTCCGCGAACTCGCCGAGGAGACCGGTATCGAGGCACCGGAGCGCGAAGTGCGCCTCGCGGACACGCTGAGCTCCCCGGCCGGGCACCTGCTGGTGTTCGGACTGCTGCCGCCGCGCCCGGCCGCCGCCCTGCCGCCCGTGCGGCCCACCCGGGAGACGGAGGGCTGGCACCTGCTGCGAGCGCCCGAGACGCTCGCGTTCCCCCTCCACACGGTCGCGGCGGCCCACTGGTTCGCCGGGGACTACGCCCGGCGCTGACGCCCGGACCCCGGCCTCCCGGCGCCGCCCCGCCGCCTGCTCCCCGCCGCCTGCTCCCTGCTCCCTGCTCCCGCGGAGTCTCAGCCGTCCCCACGCACCCGCAGGGGTCCGGCGACGGGCACCCGCTCGTCACCCACCCGCCACTCCGCGACGACCCGGTCCCCGTCCCACCGCGTCGTATAGCGCCCGATGCCCGGATCAGCCGGACCTCCATCCGTGTCACGCGCCACCAGACCGCCCCCCGTACGCCCCCGCACGGGAGCCCACACCTCCCACTCGGTCCCGCCCCCCGGCCCGCGGACCGGAAGCACCGAGCCGGCCCGGGCGAGCACCGGTACACGCCCCAAGGGAGCCTCCACCACCACCTCGCCCGGCCCCTCCCACGGGCATGCCGCGGCCGTGGAGTACCAGCGCCCTCGGGGCAGCCGCACCGCGCGCCGTGTCGCACCCGGCTCCAGCACGGGGGCCACCAGCAGGGCGTCCCCCAGCAGGAAGGCGTCCTCGCACTCCCGCAGCCCCCGGTCGCCGGGGTGCTCCCACCACAGCGGCCGCACCATCGGCGCACCGGTCCACCGGGCCAGCCGCGCCGAGGACAGCAGGTAGGGCACGAGGCGCTCCCGCTCCCTGAGAACCGCCTCCCCGTCCGGACCCGGTACCGCCTGCGGCCCCGACGTCCGCAGCATCGGCAGGAAGGCCGCCAGCTCGAGTCGCCGCAGCGCGAGCTCCGGCGACGCCCCCGGCGCGGCGCGGCGCCACCGACCCGGCGGACTCCCCCCGGGCGCCGCCGCCTCGGACACGTCCAGCCCCGTGAACGGCACCCCGCACAGCCCGAGGCCCAGCACCGCGGACAGCGCGGCCCGCAGCCCCGCCCACCCGTCCTGCACCGGGTCCTGCGCCACCCAGGCCGCCGCGGCCCGCTGGATCCCGGCCCAGCCCTCCACCGCCGCCAGGAACGGCGGCTCCTCCGGGCACGCGGCCTGCAACTCCTCACGCACAGCGCGCGCCTCGTCCACCACCCCGGCACCAGCCAGCCCGGCGCCCGAGCCGTCCCGGAGGGCCGGTCCCCGGACCACGCCCGCGAACCCCCGCGCCGACAGCTCCGCGTACGGCACCCCGGCGTCCTGCCCACGCGCCGCCGGCTCCGGCCCCCCGCCAGGCGCACCGGCCCACACCAGCCGCACCCCCGCACCGTCCAGGTCCTTGGCGAGCCGGGCCGCGTCGGGGACCGCCCCCGCGTCCCGCGCGGAGCCCCCGGACACCTCCGGCGTCTGCGGCAGGTGAGCGGCGGAATCCCCGAGATGCACCGCCGACAACGGCACCCCCCGCGCGGAACAGCCGGCGACCGCCTCGCGCACCTCCGCCTCGGCCACCGGCCCCTCGAACCGGAACCGGTGGTGCCGCCCGAACGCCCACGCGGGAGGCAGCACCGGTGCGCCCGTCAGCCGCACGAATCCGCCGAGCACCCGGGCAGGTCCGCCGACCAGCAGCCAACTGCGCAGCGGACCGCCGTCCATCCGCAGCTCCACCGACCCGGAGCGGTCGTGCCCCGACCCCGCGCCCTCCTCGCCCTCCCGCACCACGACACGCCCCGCACGCGCGGTGTCGTGGAACACCAGATGCGTGCCGGCGTCCGCGACCACCAGCTCCACGGGCATGCCGAAGAGCGGGGACCGCCCTCCCGCCGCGCCGTCCGCCCACCCGAGCCGCGCCTCCCGCAGCCGAACGCCCTCCGCCCGCCCGCCCCAGCCGAACACCCGGGCGTCCGCGGCCACCTCGCTGCGCAGCAGCCAGCGCCCCGGCCCCCCGTCCACCGGCTCCCACCAGCGCGGCGGCAGCTCCCGGCGCAGCACCACGCCCCCCGGAGTGCGGAACTCCACCGCGCCGAGCCGCGACACCGCCACCGTCACCCGCTCGGACACCACCCGCCAGCCGCCGTCCATGTCCGGCTCCAGCACGGCCCTCGGATCCCTCTCCGGAGGGCTGCCGGCCAGACCGTGGGAAGGCAGCGGCTCCGCCCCGTCCCAGCCGGAGAAGACCGCACCACCCGCGGTCACGAAGATCCGCAGCGAGGAACGGGCGAATCGGACCACGCCGCCCCCGTCCGACGGCTCCGCCCCCACCGCCGCGCCCGGGGTCCGGGCACGCTCACCGCGCGAGGCCCCCGCGGCCGCTCCCGCACCGCCCCGTGCCGACAGCTCCCCCCGCCGACCCCGCCACGAACCGAACCACTGCACCGGGCGCACCAGACCACGATCGTCCATGCGCCTCACCCTGCCACCCGCCGAAGGAGCCAGAGCCCCTGTTCAACTGCCGTTCACCCATGGTGAGAGCACATATTCGCCCGTGCGCCCATGGGGGGCGAGCCCTGGTGCGAAGGACGATCACATGGCATCGTCCCTGTCAGCCCGCGTCCGCGCACACCCCGCCCGCGCGCGGGCCGCGCAGACACCGCGCACCACCGCGTAGAGAGACAGCCCGGGAGCCGACCCATGACCTCAGCAGCGAACTCCGCCCCGCTCTGGCAGCCCGACGCCGAACGCGTCGCCGACGCCCGCGTCACCCGCTTCCAGGCCTGGGCGGCCGAGCACCACGGGGCGCCCGCCGAGGGCGGCTACCCCGCGCTGCACCGCTGGTCCGTCGACGAGCTGGAGACCTTCTGGCAGGCCGTCGCCGAATGGTTCGACATCCGCTTCACCACCCCCTACGAACGCGTCCTCGCCGACCGCTCCATGCCCGGCGCCCGCTGGTTCCCCGGCGCCACCCTCAACTACGCCGAACACGCCCTGCGCACGGCCGAGGACCCCGCCCGGGCGGCGGAGCCCGCCCTCCTCCGCGTGGACGAGACCCAGGAGCCCGCCCCCGTCAGCTGGGCGGAGCTCCGGCGCCAGGTGGGCGCTCTCGCGGCCCGGCTGCGCGACCTCGGAGTCCGCCCCGGCGATCGCGTCAGCGGCTACCTGCCCAACATCCCGGAGGCCGTCACCGCCCTGCTCGCCACCGCCGCGGTCGGCGCCGTCTGGACCTCCTGCGCCCCCGACTTCGGGGCCCGCAGCGTCCTCGACAGGTTCCAGCAGGTCGAACCCGTCGTCCTGTTCACGGTCGACGGCTACCGGTACGGCGGCAAGGAGCACGACCGCACCGCCACCGTGGCGGAACTCCGCGGCGAGCTCCCGAGCCTCCGCGCCGTCGTGCACATCCCGCTCCTCGGCACCGAAGCCCCCGAGGGGGCCCTCGACTGGGCCGCGGTCACCGCGGGCGAGACCGCGCCGGTCTTCGAGCAGGTCCCCTTCGACCACCCCCTGTGGGTCCTCTACTCCTCCGGCACCACCGGGCTGCCCAAGGCGATCGTCCAGTCCCAGGGCGGCATCCTGCTGGAGCACTACAAGCAGCTCGGCCTCCACTGCGACCTCGGCCCCGGCGACCGCTTCTTCTGGTACACCTCCACCGGCTGGATGATGTGGAACTTCCTCGTCTCCGGGCTGCTCACCGGCACCACGGTGGTCCTGTACGACGGAAGCCCCGGCCACCCCACCACCGGCGCCCAGTGGGCCGTGGCCGAACGGACGGGCGCCACACTCTTCGGCACCTCCGCCGCCTACGTCATGGCCTGCGCCAAGGCCGGGGTCCACCCGTCCCGCGACCACGACCTCTCCCGCATCGGCTGCGTCGCCACCACCGGCTCACCGCTGCCCCCGGACGGCTTCCGCTGGCTGCACGACGAGGTGCGCGCCGATCTGTGGATCGCCTCCGTGAGCGGCGGCACCGACGTGTGCAGCTGCTTCGCCGGGGCCGTGCCCACCCTCCCCGTGCGCATCGGCGAACTCCAGGCCGCCTGCCTCGGGACGGACCTGCGGTCCTTCGACCCCCAGGGCAGGCCGCTCGTGGGCGAGGTCGGCGAACTCGTCGTCACCAACCCGATGCCCTCGATGCCCGTCCGCTTCTGGAACGACCCGGACGGAAGCCGCTACCGCGAGTCCTACTTCGAGACCTACCCCGGGGTCTGGCGCCACGGCGACTGGATCACCCTCACCGAGACCGGGTCCGTGATCATCCACGGCCGCTCCGACTCCACCCTCAACCGCCAGGGCGTCCGCATGGGGTCCGCCGACATCTACGAGGCCGTGGAACGCCTCCCGGAGATCCGCGAATCCCTGGTCATCGGCCTGGAGGAGCCGGACGGAGGCTACTGGATGCCCCTGTTCGTCCACCTGGCGCCGGGCGCGGTGCTCGACGACGCCCTCCGCGACCGGGTCAAGCGCACCATCCGCGAGCAACTGTCCCCGCGCCACGTCCCCGACGAGATCATCGAGGTGCCCGGCGTGCCGCACACCCTCACCGGCAAGCGGATCGAGGTCCCCGTCAAGCGCCTGCTCCAGGGGACGGACCTGGCCCGGGCGGTCAACCCCGGTTCGGTGGACAACCTGGACCTGCTCCGCTTCTACGAGGAACTGGCACACACCCGGCGCGCGGCGCGCAGCGCGCACTGACCCGCCCTCCCGTGGGGCGGGCCGGCCGGGGCGGGTCGACCCCCACTGTCAGTGGCGGCACCTAGCGTGGTGGACCAGTGACCCACAGCGATCCCGGGGGAGATCCTCATGACCCACCACCGCCCCACGTCCCGCCCCGCCGGCCGAGCCGGGCGGCGGCGCAGCCTCCACCGGGAGGTCCCCGCCACGCTCGGCGTCCTCGCCGATCCGCGGGACTTCACCGCCATGCGCCGCTACCGCACCTTCGCCTTCTCGGACCACGACGCGTACCTGCGCGAGGTCCAGCAGGTGATGGACACCCTCGCGGCCCGGCACCTCCACACCACACTCGCCCTCTTCGACCCCGAGGAGTACGCGCAGTACTGCGCCCGGGAGGGGATGGACCCCGACGACCCCGCCTCCCGGAGCCGCTTCACCGCACGGGCGGCCCGCAGCGGCGCTGCCGTCGTCTGCGACGGCGCACCGCTGACCGCGCTCCTGCCCCGACTGATCGACCGGTCCGTGCGCCGCGCCACCTGGAACTACGCCACCCTGCTCCTCGCCGACGCAGGCCCCTGCGAGGACTGCGGGGAGGATCTCGGAAGGTCCGCCTTCGACCGGGCCTCCACCGCCCTGATGGCACTCCTGGAGGCCGCGGGCGAGGGCAGCCACCACCTGGTGTGCAGCGTCCCGGCCCCCGACGAACAGCTCCTGGCCGTGGTCCACGCGGAGGCCCCCGCCACCGGCACCGCCGTGGTGGACGCGGACGCGGCCGCCGAGTTCACCACCGTCCTCGCCGTCGGCCTCGCACTCCGGGGCCCCGGGGGCATCGTGCTGCGCACCTCCCGGCCCGGCGCCCCCGACCGCCTGCACGGATGGCGCCTGGACCGGGGGCGGCTCACCCCGCTCACGGCGGCGGAGGTGTTCGACGCCTACTGCACCGACGCAGTCACCGGCGAACCCGTCCCACCCGAGCCGGGTGTCGAGTACTGCGCAGGCGGGCCGCTTCCCGATCCGGGGGGCCACCACTGACGGTCCGGGCCCGCGAGTCTCGCGCCCGGCGAGCACGAAGGGGCTCCCCGCAGTCCCGGACGCAGGCGTCCACTCCCGCGGGGAGCCCCTTCGCGGAGCCCCGTTCGCCCCGGCCGTGCGCTACTCGCCCGACAGCACCGCCCGGGCTGCCTGCCGTGCGTCCTCCGCGGTGTCGGCGGCACGCGCGGCGGCGGCCGCCCGCTCGCACTGCGCCAGGGTGTACTTCGCGAGCGTCGCCCGCACATAGGGGATCGACGCCGCACCCATCGACAGGGAGGTGACACCGAGACCCGTCAGCACACAGGCCAGCAGCGGATCGGCTGCCGCCTCGCCGCAGACGCCGCAGCTCTTGCCCTCCGCCCGGGCGGCCTCCGCCGACAGCGCCACCAGGTCCAGCAGCGCCGGCTGCCACGGATCCTGGAGACGGGAGACGGCTCCCACCTGGCGGTCCGCGGCGAAGGCGTACTGGGCGAGGTCGTTCGTGCCCAGCGACAGGAACTCGACCTCCTGCAGGATGGACCGGGCCCGCAGCGCGGCCGAGGGGATCTCGACCATCGCCCCGAACTTGGCCTCCAGCCCGGCCTCGCGGCAGGCCTCCGCGAAGGCCCGGGCGTCCGTGCGGTCCGCCACCATCGGCGCCATGACCTCCAGGTACACGGGCAGGCCGTGCGCGGCCTTGGCCAGCGCCGTCAGCTGGGTCCGCAGCACCTCGGGGTGGTCGAGCAGGGTCCGCAGCCCGCGCACGCCCAGTGCGGGGTTGGGCTCGTCGCCCGGCGTCAGGAAGTCCAGCGGCTTGTCCGCACCGGCGTCCAGGACGCGCACCACGACACGCCCCTCGGGGAAGGCCTCCAGCACCTGGCGGTACGCCTCGACCTGCTTCTCCTCGGAGGGCGCCGTGGTGCTGTCGTCCAGGAAGAGGAACTCGGTGCGGAACAGCCCGACGCCCTCGGCGCCGGCGTCGACGGCCGCCGGGACGTCGGCGGGGCCGCCGACGTTGGCGAGCAGGGGCACCTTGTGCCCGTCCGAGGTGGCGCCCGGGCCGGTCGAGGCGGCGAGGGCCGCCTTGCGCTCGGCGGCGGCACGCTCCATCTCGGTGCGCTTCTCCTCGCTCGGCTCCACGAAGATCTCGCCCGAGCCGCCGTCCACGGCCACCAGCGTGCCCTCGGCCAGCTCGCCCGCCCCCGGCAGGGCCACCACCGCGGGCACCCCGAGGGCCCGCGCCAGGATCGCGCTGTGGCTGGTCGGTCCGCCCTCCTCGGTCACGAAGCCGAGCACCAGCGCGGGGTCGAGCAGCGCCGTGTCCGCGGGAGCCAGGTCACGGGCGATCAGGACGTAGGGCTCGTCGCTGTCGGGGACCCCCGGCATGGGGACGCCCAGCAGACGGGCCACGATCCGGTTCCGCACGTCGTCGAGGTCGGCCACCCGGCCGGCCATGTACTCCCCGGCGCCCGCGAGCAGGTCGCGATAGGCCGCGAACGCGTCGTACACCGCGCGCTCGGCAGTGCTGCCGGAGCCGACCCGGCGCTCCACGTCGGACATCAGCTCGGGGTCCTGCGCCATCATGGCCTGGGCCTCGAGCACGGCCTGCGCCTCACCGCCCGCCAGGTTGCCCCGGGCGGTCAGGTCGGCGGCCACGGCTTCCACGGCCTGCCGGGCCCGGCTCCGCTCCCGGTCCGCGTCCTGGTCCGGATTCTGCTTGGCCGGCGGCTCCAGGACCGCCGTGCCCATGTGCCGCACCTCGCCGATCGCCACACCGTGGCTCACGCCGACGCCTCGCAGCGTTGTCTCCATTTCACCGTCTCCGCTAGAGCGACGACCCCTGCCGCCGCGGTGGATGTGCTGGTCGCCGTCACCGGCGTGGGCAGGTCACTGCCAGCCGAAGAGGCTCTCCCCGGCCTTGATCTCACCGCTCTCACGGACCTCGGAGAGCGAGTCGGGGGTGGCCTCCAGGGCCACGACCGGGCAGATCGGCGACTTGCCGGCGGCCTCGACCGCCGAGGGGTCCCAGCGGATCACCGCCTGGCCGCGCTCAACGGTGTCGCCCTTGTTGACGAGGAGCTCGAAGCCCTCCCCGTTGAGCTGGACCGTGTCGATGCCGAGGTGGGTGAGGACACCGTGGCCTTCGCCGTCCACGACGACATAGGCGTGCGGGTGAAGGGACACGATGATGCCGTCCACGGGGGAGACGGCCTCGGAAGGCCCGCGGTCGGGGTCGATCGCGGTCCCAGGACCGACCATCGCACCGGAGAACACGGGATCGGGAACGGCGCCGAGCCCGATGGCCTGTCCGGCGAGAGGGGACGTCACTGTGGTCATGGAGCCTCCCAGGGCGGGGGTTTCGTACTGCGCCGTCACGGCCTGTACGCGGACGGCACGCTGTTCAGCAGGGTATGTCACGTGAAGTCCTAGTTCCCCCAGAGCATTGCGAGTTGGGGGAGCTAGGAACGGCAGGGGTGATTTGCCTCGTCTGTGACCAACCTGTAGTGTCGAGCACCTGCCTGGCCCCAACGCGACGCTGAGTCGGGGGTCGGCGGCACTGTCGAGGCGAGATCCTAACTGGTCTAAACCACTGCTGTCTGCAGGGTGGTGGTCAGGAGGGCCCGGAAAGCCTGATAGTGTTTGGACACACCGAAGCGAAAGCGCCCGGAGGAAAGCCCGAGAGGGTGAGTACGAAGGAAGCGTTCGTTCCTTGAGAACTCAACAGCGTGCCAAAAATCAACGCCAGATTAGTTGATACCCCGTCCCCGGGCCCACAGTGGTCTGGTGGATGAGGTTCCTTTGTAACAAACACAGCGAGGACGCTGTGGACCGGTGGGCTTATTCCGCCTACTGGTTCCGCTCAACGTGGTGTTCATCCCGATCACGGGAAAGCATTCATGGAGAGTTTGATCCTGGCTCAGGACGAACGCTGGCGGCGTGCTTAACACATGCAAGTCGAACGATGAACCTCCTTCGGG
>NZ_JBIDBN010000003.1:252356-465158 GCF_043203115.1 Streptomyces sp. NPDC048001 | reverse complement strand
GCGGGCCGGGCCTCGGCCCGGGCGAGCACCGGCCGGGCCGAGGCGCTGCGCTCGGCCAGCCGCACCGCCAGCCCCGCCACCGTCCGCGCCTCGAAGACGTCCCGTACGGAGCAGGAGGCGCCCCCGGACCGCACGAGGGCCACCAGCCGGGTGGCCAGCAGGGAGTGGCCGCCGAGTGCGAAGAAGTCGTCCTCCGCGCCGATCGCGTCCAGCCCCAGGGCCTCGGCGAAGGCGGCGGCGAGCCGCTCCTCGGCCGCACCGCGGGGAGCGCGTGAGGGCGCCCCGCCGGTGACCGCGGGCGCGGGCAGGGCCGCCCGGTCCAGCTTGCCGTTGACCGTGACCGGGAGCGCGTCCATCATCACCACGGCGGCCGGGACCATGTACTCGGGCAGCCGCCCGGCCAGCTCGCGGCGTACGGCGTCCGGATCGGCCCCGCCCGTCGCATAGGCCACCAGCCGGGGCACGCCGGGCACGTCCTCGCGGACCAGCACCGCGGCCGCCCCGATGTCCGGGAGCGCCGTCAGGGCGGCCTCGACCTCACCCGGCTCGATCCGGAACCCGCGGATCTTCACCTGGTCGTCGATCCGGCCGAGGAACTCCAGCAGCCCGTCCCGGCGCCAGCGCGCCAGGTCGCCCGTGCGGTACATCCGCCCGCCGGGGGCTCCGTGCGGGTCGGCGACGAATCGTTCCGCCGTCAGCGCCGGGCGCCCCAGGTACCCGCGGGCGTTCTGGACGCCGGCGAGGTACAGCTCGCCGGCGACCCCGGGCGGCACGGGACGCAACCGGTCGTCGAGCACATACGCCCGGCTGTTGTCGAGGGGACGGCCCACGACGGGCGACGGGCAGTCCGACACCCGTGCCGTCAGGGCGTCCACCGTGAACTCGGTCGGCCCGTAGTAGTTGACGGTCTCCATGTCCGCGATCCCGCGCAGCCGCGTCCACAGCGCCGGGGGCACCGCCTCGCCGCCGAGCAGGAACAGCGGCGGCCGCCGGTCCCCGTCCAGCAGGCCGGCGCCGACCAGCCGGGCCCCGTAGGACGGGGTCACGTCGAGGGCGTCGATGCGGTGGTCGTGCACATAGGCCACCACCGCGTCCGCGTCCCGGCGCCCGAACTCGTCCAGGACGTGGAGTTCGTGGCCGGCGACCAGCCACAGCAACTGCTCCCAGGAGGAGTCGAAGGAGAAGGAGGCGGTGTGCAGGGCCCGCACCCGGCGTCCCAGCCGGGCGGCCAGCGGACCGTACAGCTCCCGGTGGTGGTCGTGGTAGAGGTTGGCCAGCCCGGCGTGGTGCAGGGCCACCCCCTTCGGCACGCCCGTCGAGCCCGAGGTGTAGATGACGTAGGAGAGGTGGTCCGGCCCCGGGACCGGGAGGGCCGGACCACCCGTCGAAACCCCGGCGAGGCGTTCGGCGGTGGCCGGATCGTCCAGCACCAGCCGGGCCGCGCCGGGAAGCACGGGTACCGCGGAGTCGACGCCCGCGGTGGTGACCACGCACACCGGAGCCGCGTCGCGGAGCATGAACTCCAGCCGCTCCGCCGGGTGGTCCAGGTCGAGGGGGAGGAACGCGGCACCGGCCCGCAGCACCGCGAAGGCGGCGACCACGCTGTCGGCGGACCGGGGCAGTGCCAGGGCCACGACCGTGTCGAGCCCGGCCCCCTGCTCGACGAGCAGCCGCGCGAGGCGGGCCGCCCGCTCGTCCAGTTCGGCGAAGGTCAGACGGGTGCCGCCCGCCACCACGGCCACGGCGTCGGGCGTGCGGGCCACCTGCTCCGCCAGGACGTCCCGGACGGTGCCCGACGGGTGGCGGCGCGCGGTGCCGTTCCGGCGGGCGAGGTCCTCGTGCTCGGCGGGGTCGAGCAGGTCCGGCGCGCTCACGGCCGCATCCGGATCGGCCGTGAACCGCTCCAGCAGGCGCAGCAGCCGGTCCGCCAGGACCGCGGCGCTCTCCCGGTCGAACAGGTCGGCGGCGTAGAAGACCTCCAGATCCAGCTCCTCGCCGTGGGCCGTGTCGGAGAAGGTGATGTCGAGGTCGAACTTGGCGACCCCGGGGTCGATCCGGTCGACCTCCACCTCACGGCCGAACAGCGTGCGCAGGTCCTGGGTGACCGTGCTGTGCGCCACCATGGTCTGGAAGAGGGGGTGGCGGGAGAGGGAGCGTTCGGGGGCGATGGTCTCGACGAGGGTGTCGAAGGGGATGTCGGTGTGGTCGAGGGCGGTGAGGTCGGTGGTGCGGACGCGGTGGAGGAGTTCGGTGAAGGTGGGGTCGCCGGAGAGGTCGGTGCGCAGGACGGTGGTGTTGACGAAGAAGCCGACGAGGTGGTCGAGGGCGGTGTCGCCGCGGCCTGCGACGGGGGTGCCGAGGGGGATGTCGTCTCCGGCGCCGAGGCGGTGGAGCAGGGCGGCCACCGCAGCGTGCACCACCATGAACACGCTGCAGCCGTTCTCCCGGGCCAGCCGGCGCACGGCCGAGGCCAGCTCGGAGGGGACCTCGCGGTGCACCATCCCGCCCGCGTTGCCGGGCACCGCGGGGCGGGGCCGGTCGGTGGGGAGGGGGAGTTCTTCGGGGAGGTGGGCGAGGGTCTCGCGCCAGTGGGCGGCCTGCCGTGCGGCGAGGGAGCCGGGGTCGGCCGGGTCGCCGAGGAGTGTGTGCTGCCAGAGGGCGAAGTCGGCGTACTGGAGCGGCAGGGCGGTGAAGTCGGGCTCCCGCCCCTGCCGCCGTGCCGCGTAGGCCCGTTCCAGATCGCGCAGGAAGGGCCCCATGGACCACTCGTCGCTCGCGATGTGGTGCAGCAGCACCACCAGGGCGTGGGCGCCGCTCGCGGGGTCCCGCAGCAGCGTCGTCCGGATCGGGGGCTCGGCCGACAGGTCGAACAGGTGGCCGAGCGCTGCTTCGGCCTCCGCGTCGAAGCGCTCCTGCGGCGCCTCCACGACGCGCAGGCGCACCTCGGCCTCCTCGGGTGACAGCACCTGCTGGTACGGCTCCCCACCGGCCTCCCGGAAGACGGTGCGCAGCGCCTCGTGGCGGCCCACCACGTCACCCAGCGCGGCGTCGAGGGCGGCGGCGTCCACCTCCTGCCCGAAGCGGGCGACGAAGGGGATGTTGTAGGTGGCGCTCGGCCCCTCCAGCCGGTGGAGGAACCACAGGCGCCGCTGGGCGTACGACAGCGGCGGGCGCTCGGGCCGCGGCGCGTCCGCCGCGAGGGGCGGCCGGCGCACGGCCGCCCCGTTCACGGCGAGTCGGGCGGCCAGTCCGGCCGGAGTGCGCGCCTCGAACACGTCGCGGATGCCGCACTCCGTGCCGAGCGCGGTACGGACACGTGCCACCACCCGTGCGGCGAGCAGCGAGTGGCCGCCGAGGGTGAAGAAGTCGTCGTCCGGGCCGGTCCCCGGCAGGTCGAGCACCTCCGCGAAGATCCCGGTCAGGATCTCCTCCCGGGCGCCGCGCGGCGCACGGCCCGTCGCCCCGGTCCGCGCGGCGAGGTCGGGTGCGGGCAGCGCCCGGCGGTCGATCTTGCCGTTGGAGGTCAGCGGGAAGGTGTCCAGCACCACGACGGCCGAGGGCACCATGTACTCCGGCAGCCGTTCCCCGACCGCCGCCCGCAGCGCCGCGGGCTCGGGCGCGGGGCCCTCGCCGGAGGGCGTCACATAGCCCACCAGGTGCCGGGAGCCCGGCCGGTCCTCGCGGACCGCCACCACGGCCCGGCCGACCCCGGCCGGTGCGCCGAGCGCGCTCTCGATCTCGCCGAGTTCGATACGGAAGCCACGGACCTTGACCTGGTCGTCGGCACGGCCCAGGAAGTCGATCCGCCCGTCCGCCCGGCGACGCACCAGGTCCCCGGTGCGGTACATCCGGCCGCCCGGGGCGCCGTAGGGGTCGGCCACGAAGCGCTCGGCGGTCAGTGCGTGGCGGCCCAGGTAGCCGCGGGCCAGCTGCGCCCCGGCGAGGTACAGCTCTCCGGGGCGGCCGACGCCGACGGGGCGCAGGGCGCCGTCCAGGACATGGGCGCGGGTGTTCCAGAAGGGGGTGCCGATGTCGGGGGTTCCGGTGTGCTCGGGTTCGAGGTCCACCGAGGTGGCCCAGACGGTGGCCTCCGTCGGGCCGTAGACGTTGGTGACCCGCCCGGCCGCCCGGGCCAGTCGCCCGGCCAGGTCGGCGGGGAGCGCCTCGCCGCCGACCAGCGCGTGGGTCCCGCCCAGGCTCTCCGGGCGGCCCTCCTCCAGCAGGGCGTGCCAGAGCGTCGGGGTGGCCTGCACGACCGTGGGCCGGTGGGCGTCCAGCAGGTCCGCGAGGCGCTCCGGGTCGCGCACCGTGTCGCGGTCCGCCAGCACGACCGTCGCGCCGCAGATCAGCGGGGTGTAGAGCTCCAGGGCCGCGATGTCGAAGGACACGGTGGTGACGGCGACCAGGGTGTCGTCCTGCCCCAGGGCGAGTTCGTGCGCCTGCATCCGCAGGAAGTTGGCCAGCGCCGCGTGGGGGATCACCACACCCTTGGGACGCCCGGTGGAACCGGAGGTGTGGATGACATACGCCGGGTGGTCGCCGAGGAGGGGGGCGCGCCGCTCGGCCTCGGCCGGGGCGGCGGGGGAGTGGCCGGCCAGTTCGGCCAGGGTGTCGGGGGCGTCCAGGACCACCGTCTCGGTGCCGCGCACGTCGGGGGCGTCCGGTGCCGCGCCCAGGGTGGTGAGCACGCACACGGGGCGTGCGTCGTCCACCATGAACTCCAGCCGGTCCGCCGGGTAGTCGAGGTCCAGCGGCAGGTAGGCGCCGCCGGCCTTCAGCACGGCGAGCAGGGCGACGACGAGGTCCGCCGAGCGGGGCAGCGCCAGGCCGACGAAGTCCTCCGGGCCGACGCCGCGGGCGATCAGCAGCCGGGCCAGGCGGTTGGCGCGCTCGTCCAGTTCGCCGTAGCCGAGGCGGTCGGAGCCGGACACCAGGGCCAGGGCCTCGGGCCGTTCGCGGACCTGCGTCTCGAAGGCGTCCACCAGCGTCCCCGGCGGCACCTCGCGGGAGGTGGCGTCGGCCGCCTCCACAAGGGCCTGCCGCTCCGACGCGTCCAGCAGGTCCGGCCGGCCCACCGCGGTCCCCGGCCCGGCCGCCGCGGCCTCGGTGAGGAAGCGGGTGAACTCGGCGCACCGGGCGGCCAGTTCCTCCTGGCCGTAGGCGGCGGGATTGGCGTCCAGCTCCAGCCGGATGCGGCCCTCGGCGGCATCGTGGTGGAGGGCCAGCGTGAGGTCTTCGACGGGTCCGGCCGCCACGTTGTGCACGGTGCCGGACGCGCCCGCGAAGTCCAGGGCGTTGTCGAAGGCCTTGACGTTGACCATCGGGCCGAGCACGCCCTGGCGGCTGCCCACCAGACCGAGGTCCCGGCGGATGTCCTCCGCGCGGTAGCGCTGGTGGCGCCGCAGCTCGCGGATGCGTCCGGCGACGTCGGCGGTCAGCTCGGCGAAGGAGCACTCCGGCCGTACGGCGATCCGCAGCGGCAGCACGTTGACGACCATGGCCGGGACGGTCAGCGCGGCGGAGCCCAGCCGTCCCATGGCGGGCAGCGACAGCAGCACGTCCCGGGACCCGGTGGAGCGGTGCAGGAAGGCGGCGAAGGCCGCCGTCGCGACGTCGGCCCAACTGCCGCGCGCGGCGCGGGCGATGGCCAGCAGACCCGCGGTCGCCTCTGGTGAGAGGACGGCGCTCCGGCGCAGGAAGCCGGGGGAGGCGGGGAGCGAGGCCCCCGACAGCGGCTCCGGCGGCGTGTGGTCCGCCATGCGGTCCAGCCAGTAGTCGCGGTCCCGCACATACGCGGCGCTGCCGGCGTAGTCGCGCTCCTCGGCGGCGACGGCGTCCGGCGGGCCGAACGGCGAGGGGCCGGGGTCCTCGCCCCGGACCAGCGCCGTGTACACCTGGGCGGTGCGCCGGGAGACGAGGGAGAACCCGTAGGCGTCCAGCACGATGTGGTGGGCGCGCTGGTACCACAGGGTGCGCCCGGGGCCCACGGTGTGCAGGGCGGAGGCGAACAGGGCGTCGGTCCGCGGATCGACGGGGCGGTCCATGTCCGCGCGCATCCACGCGAGCGCCGCCGCCCGGGGGTCCTCGGCGCCGGTGTGGTCCAGGCACGCGGTCGCCGCGGGGCGCGCCGCCTCGTCGCCGAGCACCTGGAAGGGCTCTCCCGTCCCGTCCTCGTCGAACCGGGCGGTGAGCAGCTCCGCTTCGCGGGCGGTGCGCGGGCGCCGGGACGGGGTGGGAGGCGCGGGGGTGCGGGTGCGGGCTCAGCCGCCCGCGACCGGTGCCCCCCGTTCGTCCGGGGAGCGGGCCGCGACCGGCTCCCCGGGGTCCGTACCGGCCGGATCGGGCCGCTCGCCGGGGGCGGGGAGGGTGGCGCGGCGCAGCGCGGGGACGCACAGGGCCACCAGCACCGCCGCCGCCGCGCACACGGCGCCGCCGAGGAGCACGGCTCCACCGGGCCCGTACCACCGGGCCACGGCGGCGGCCTCGGCGTCGCCGGCCACGCCTCCGGTGGTTCCCTGGGCCGTGAGGACGCCGACGATGCGCCCGCGCAGCCGGTCCGGGGTGTTGTGCTGCACCAGGGCGTACTCGAGGATCTCGTACACCGTGCCGGCCGCTCCGCAGACCGCCAGGGCCAGGGCGGCGACCCACACCTGGCCGCTCAGTGCGAAGCCGATGGTGGCGAGGCCGCCGGTGAGCCCGGCGGCCAGCAGGGTCCGGCCGGGGCGGCGGGTCCGGGACAGCCATCCGCTCGTCGCGGAGACCAGCACGGCGCCGATCGCCGGGGCGGTGTACAGCAGGCCCAGGACGACCTTGCTGCCTCCGAAGCGGGTGTCGACCAGCTCGGGGAAGACCACCGTCGGCAGGCTGAACACGGCGTTCACGCCGCCGAGGAGGAGCAGGCTCCCGATGACCCGGTTGCGGACCGCGTAGCGGAAGGCGACGAGCGGCGACCCGCTGTCCTTCGTGCCGTCCCCGTCCCCGTCCCCGTCCCCGTCGTCGGCGACCGGCGGCAGCGGCCGGACGCGCGTGATGAGCAGGGTGGTCACCGCGGTGGACACGGCGGCGAACGCGAAGACGGGACCGGGGCCCCCGGTCGTGGCGAGCAGGACGCCGCCGAGGAACGGTGCGGCGATCGAGCCGATCTCGCCGGTCAGCGAGATCAGGGCGCCGGCCGCCGGCAGCTGGTCCGGGCGTACCAGGGTGGGTGCGACGGCCATGAGGGCCGTGACGCTCACTCCGGTGGCCAGTCCGTCCCAGGCGACGCAGAGGTAGATCACCCAGAGGGAGGGGTCCGGGAGGTAGGCGTTGACGGCGAGCCCGGCGAAGGCCAGGGCGGCCGCGCCGCGGGCGCAGATGATCAGTGTGCGGCGGTCGGTGCGGTCGGCCATCCAGCCGCCCCAGAGCGAACCCGTGAGCACCGTGATGCTCATGATGATGCTGGTGGTCGCCACACCGAAGGACGACCCGGTCAGGGTGTAGACCTGGTCGTAGAGGCCGACGGTCGCCATGCCCAGGCCGAAGAGCGACACCACCCGCGCGATGAAGATCGCCCTGAAGTCCCGGCTGCTGCGCAGGGGTTCGATGTCGATCAGATGGTCGCGCAGCGCCACCTCAGGCTCCGGCGGGAGCGAGGAGGGCGGCCCACTCGGCGAGGGTCGGGCGCTCGGCGAGGTCGACGAAGGCGACCTCCGCGCCGTCCGCCCGCCACCGCTCGACCAGCGTCATCAGCCGGACGGAGTCGAGCCCCTGCTCCAGCAGGTTCTCGTCCATCCGTATCTCGTCCGCCTCGACGTACAGGACGTCGGCGACGTCCCGCGCCAGGCGTTCCCGTGTGAAGGTCTGTCCGGCCGTGTCGGCCATGGCCCCTGTCCTCTTCCCGTAGGTGCGGTCACTGACGAAGATCGTGGTTAGGTAAGGCTTACCTAACTATCTATGGTTGGTCCAAGTCAAGCCGGACCACTCGCGGGTGTTCGGCCACCGGCGAAGCCAACTGCCAGGAAGCGAGCAGCACATGACCAGCGCGACGACCGTCACCGGCCCCCGACCCCCGCACGCCGTCGGCGTGCGCACCGCCGGAGCAGGGGACGCGGCGGCCCTGCACGGCCTGTCGCAGGAGTTCGTCCGCGAAGGCTCGCTGCGCGCCCGGCCCCTGGAGAGCTACGCCGGGCACGCGGGGGAGTTCCTGGTCGCCGAGTCCGCCGCACACGGTGTCGAGGGCTGCGTCGGACTGCGCTGCCACGCAGCCTCCCCGGCGGGAGGACCTGTCCGGCCGGCGGTGGTCTACAACTTCTGCGTGGCGCGGGCGGGACAGGGCCGGGGCACCGGCTCGGCGCTGCTCGCCGCCGTCGTCGACGAGGCCCGGGCGCGCGGTGTCACGGCGCTGTTCACGGCCACCACCGGCAGCGGGCGGCTCTTCCTGCGGCACGGCTTCGTCCTCGGCGGGGTGCAGGACGCGCCCGCCGCATGGCTCGCCGCCCTCGACCCGCGTCGGGGCTCACGCGTCCTCAGCCTGGCGCTGCGGGGGCCGCGCTGACCGGTCGGCGGCGCCCGCCCGCCGCCCGCCCGAGGCGGTGCGGGCGCGCGGGCGGGCACCGGGCGGGAGTCCCGCCCGGTGCCCGTCGAACCGTCCGCCCGGGTGCGGGAGCGCCCGCACCCGGCGGCGGATCAGGACCGTGCGATCAGGCTCGCCGGCCGCATGTCGGTCCAGTGCTCCTCCACGTAGGCGAGGCACGCCTGCCGCGAGTCCTCGCCGTGGACCGTGGTCCAGCCGGCCGGGACCTCGGCGAAGGCGGGCCACAGGGAGTGCTGGTTCTCCGCGTTCACCAGGACGAGGTAGCGGGCGTCGTCGTCCTCGAAGGGGTTGGTCGCTGCCATGGTGCTTCTCCTTGGGAAAGAGGGGGATGGGACGGGGTGGTAGGACGTCGGGGCCGGGTCGGTGGTGCCGGTGGTGCTCGTGGTGCTGGTGGTCAGGGCGCCGGAGCCCCGAGCGCGGACAGCGGCCGGTCCGGCTGGGCGCAGAGCCGCCCCAGCAGCTCGGCGTAGCGGGCGGCGAGTCCCGCCAGCTCCTCGTGCCCGTAGGCGCCGCCGTTCGCGTCGAGGTCGATCCTCAGCCCGCCGCCCGGGTCCCGGACCGCGGACAGGGACAGGTCCTCCACCGGGCCGGAGGCCAGCGGGACGACCCGCGCCGAGACGTCCCCGAAGTCCGGCGAGATGTCGAACGGGCGCAGGTTGAGCAGGACCCCCGACGGTGGTGCGCCGCTCGCGCCCGGCGGTCTGCGGTACAGCTGATGGGCACGGGCGGCGCGGAACTCCGCCGCCACCCGGGCCAGCACCGCGCGGAAGGAGTCGCCGGGCCCGACGGGCGCCCGCAGCGGCAGGACGTTCACCGCCGCTCCCGGCACCCGCAGCGCGCCCGGCGCGGTCCGCGCGGTGGCGTACATGCGCATCACGGGCTCGTGCCCGTCGTCCTCCAGGTAAAGCTGCGCGGCCAGGGCGGCGGTGACGGCCTCCGCCCAGGTCACCCGCGCACCGCGCACGGCGGCCTCCAGCGAGGCCGCCCCGGCGCCGGCCACCCGCACCGTGCGGCGCCGTATCCGGTGCGCGTCCGGTGCGGGCCGGGGACGGGGGAGGGCGGCTCGGGGCGGCTCGGCGGCATGCCGTGCCCAGTACGCCCGGTCGGCCGCCTCCGCGGCCGAGCCCGCGTAGGCGCGCTCGGCCTCCACCAGAAGGCGCATCGGGGCGAAGGGGCAGGCGGGCGGGGGGTCTCCGCGCCGCGCCGCCCGGTACAGGGCGGCGATCCGGTGGGTCAGCAGGCACACCCCGTAGCCGTCCACCGCGATCCGGTGGAAGTACTGCACCAGCAGATGGCGCCGTTCCCCGACGCGCACCAGCACCATGCCCGTGAGCGGTGCCGCCGGGGCGTCCGCCTCCGCGACCGGCGCGTCCAGCCGCGGTGGGCAGGCCAGCTGGTCGCGGACCAGGGCGATCGCCGAGTCCACCGGGTCCGCCGCGCCGGAGGTGTCCAGCCGGTGCAGCCGCCACGCCCCGGGGGCGAAGGGAGCGTGTTCCGCCAGGACGCGCCCCTCGCCCCCGCGGAAGCGCAGATGCAGTCCCGGGGCCTCGGTGAGGGTGCGGCGGACGGCCTCCTGGAGCAGGCCGGCGTCCAGCGGGCCGCGCAGGTCGAGGTACTGGCCGACGTTGTAGGTGGTGTTCTCGGGGTCGGCGCGCTGAGCGGCCAGCACCTCGCGCTGTGCCGCCGTGAGTTCCGGCGCGTTCTCCGCTCGCTGGGGCGTCCCAGGCACGATGGCCCTCCGGGTTTCGCTGCTGGACGGGGTGGGGTGGGGGTCGCGGGCGGGAGCCCGGGTCAGGGCGCCGGCACCGGGACGCCCCCGGCCGGGTGGGCGGCGGGCGCGAGGTCCCGCGCCGCCCGGTCCGTCAGCAGCGCGTCCCGGATGTGCCCGGCACGGACGGCGAGCGTGGACAGCAGCGTGGAGGTGATGCCGTGGCTGTGCTCGGTGGCCGCACCCTGGACGTAGATCCCCGCGCCCACCCGCTCGGTGGTGGCCACCCGGTGGTCCCGGCCGATCCGCAGGCGGTCGCGGCCGTCGGTCAGGCACTCCGCCGCCAGCGGGCCGAGCAGCTCCCGGGGGTCGGTGCCCCGGTACCCGGTGGCGAGCACCACGGCGTCGCAGTCCAGCGTGTGGTGCTCGCCCGTGGTGAGGGAGCGCACCCGGGCGCGCACTCCGTCGGGGAGCTCCTCCACGGCGGTGAGGGAGGTGGTGTTCCAGATGCGCAGCCGCTCGGTGCCCGCCACCTTCTCCTGGTAGACCGTGCGGTAGAGCTGCTCGATCAACTCGGTGTCGACGACGGAGTAGTTGGTGTTGGCGTGGTAGTCCAGCAGGCTCTGCTTGACCTCGTCGGGGGCGTCGTAGAAGTCGTCCACGGCCCGCGGGTCGAAGATCCGGTTGGCGAAGGGGCTGTCGTCGGCGGGGCTGTAGCCGTAGCGGGTGAACACCGCGCAGACCTCGGAGTCGGGGAACTCGCGGTGGAGGTACTCCGCGGTCTCGGCCGCCGACTGTCCCGCCCCGACCACCACGAAACGCCGGTGGACGCGCTCGCCGAGCCGGGGCGCGCGGAAGAGCAGGTCGCGGTTGTGCCAGACGCGGTCCCCCGTGCTGACGCCCTCGGGCACCCGGGGGCGCAGACCGGTCCCGATGACCACGTTCCTCGTGCGCAGCCGGGTCGTCTCCTGCGGTGCCCCGCCGACGGGGCGGGTGAGGACCTCCAGCACCCCGGCGGCGCCGTCCCCGGCCACCGGCACGACCGCCTGCGCCTCCCAGCCGTAGCGCACCCGGTCCTGCACCATGGCCGCGCACCAGCGGAGGTAGTCGTGGAACTCCATCCGGGTGGGGAAGAACGACTTCTGGTTGACGAAGTCCGCGAGCCTGTCGTGCTCGTGCAGATAGCGCAGGAACGTGAACCGGCTGCCCGGGTCGCGCATCGTGGCCAGGTCCTTCAGGAAGGACACCTGCATCGTCGCCCCGCTGAGCAGCATGCCCCGGTGCCAGCCGAACTCGCGCTGGCGCTCGGTGAACACCGCCCGCAGCCCCGAGCCGGGGGGCTGCCGGGCGTTGTGCTCCTCGACGGCGATGGCCAAGGCGAGATTGGCGGGACCGAACCCTATGCCGACCAGGTCCTCGACGGCCGGGTACCGCTTAGGTCCCGTGGTGGCGTGCCCTGCAGACATCCTCATCCTTTGCTCGTTGCTGACCGGTGCCGGAGCAGCTCCGGCCGGTGCCGGCGTGGTCGGGCACCGGGCCCGTGGCCGCACGGGACGCTTTTGTTAGGTAAGGCTTACCTAAGAATCCGTGGGGAGGGGGTGGGTGTCAAGTCGGCCCCACCGGGCGGACCGCCCCCTCCTCGTACCGCTGACGTGACGTCAGCAGGTTTGGTCCGGGGAGAGGATGGACGGCAGAGCGGCCAGCAGCGCCGCCACCTCCTCCTCGCGGACGTTCAGCGCGGGCGCGAGCCGCAGAGTGGCCGGCCCCACCGCGTTCACCAGGAACCCGGCGTCCTGCGCCGCCGCGCGCACCCGGTCCGCGACCGGCCGCCGCAGGACGACGCCGACCAGCAGCCCGGCTCCCCGTACCTGCTCGACCAGCGGGTGGCCGAGCCCGGCCACACCGTCGCGCAGCAGCGCACCGACCCGGCGCACCCGTTCCAGCAGCCCCTCGGACTCGATGGTGTCCAGGACGGCGAGCCCCGCCGCGCAGGCGACCGGGTTGCCCCCGAAGGTCGAGCCGTGCGCACCCGGGGTCAGCAGTTCCGCCGCCTCGCCGAAGGCCAGCACGGCCCCGATCGGAAGGCCGCCCCCCAGTCCTTTGGCGAGGGCCACCACATCGGGCTCCACGCCCGGCTCGGCCTGGTGCGCGAACCAGTGGCCCACCCGGCCGACCCCGGTCTGGACCTCGTCCAGCACCAGCAGCGCCCCGGCGTCCCGGGTGATCTCCCGGGCCGCCCGCAGGTAGCCCGGGGGCGCGGGGACCACACCGCCCTCGCCCTGCACCGGCTCCAGGACGACGGCGGCCGTCCGTTCGTCCACCGCGGCCCGCAGGGCCCCGGCGTCCCCGAAGGGGACGTGCGCCACCTCGCCCGGCAGCGGGAGGAACGGCCCGCGTTTCGCGGGCTGCCCGGTGAGGGCCAGCGCGCCCATCGTCCGGCCGTGGAACCCGCCCTCGGCGGCCACCATCCGAGCCCGCCCGGTCAGCCGGGCGATCTTGAAGCAGGCCTCCAGGGCCTCCGTGCCGGAGTTGGCCAGGAACACCCGCCCCGGCCTCCCGTCCAGCCGCAGCAGACGCTCGGCCAGATCGACCGGCGGCTGGGCCATGTAGAGGTTGGAGACGTGCGCCAGGCGGCCCGCCTGGCCGGACACGGCCTCCACCACGGCGGGGTGCGCGTGTCCCAGCGCGTTCACCGCGATGCCCCCGGTGAAGTCGAGGTAGGAGTGACCCTCGGTGTCCCACACCGTGCTCCCCTCGCCCCGCACCAGGGCCAGCGGCGGGGTCCCGTAGGTGTCCATGAGCACGGCGCCCCAGCGCCGCGCGGTGCCCCGTGCGGTCGCGGCGGGCGAGCCGCCGCCCGGGTCCGCCGCGGGGCGGGCCGGCTCCACCGGGCGCGGTGCGGCGGTGGCGGGGGGCTCCGGAGAGGTGCGCGCGGTCATCGGGCGGACCTGCCTTCCTGGGGAGGGGGTGCGAGGGGAGCGGTGGCGCCGACGCCCACGGGCGGTGGTGCGGCCCCCGGGTCGGGGACCACGGTGGTGCCGGTGGCCTCGTCGGTGAAGACCTCCAGCAGCAGGGCGTGCGGGACCCGCCCGTCGATGACATGGGCCCGGCGCACACCACCCCTGACGGCCCGCAGACAGCCCTCCATCTTCGGCGCCATGCCGGTGGTCAGGGAGGGGAGCAGGGACTCCAGCTCGGAGGCGGTCAGCCGCTCCACCACCTCGGTGGAGGCGGGCCAGTCGGCGTAGAGCCCGGCGACGTCGGTCAGCATCACCAGCTTCTCCGCGCCCAGCGCGGCCGCCAGCGCGGCCGCCGCGAGATCCGCGTTGACGTTGTAGACCTGCCCGTCCTCCCCGCGCGCCACGGGCGACACCACGGGGATGCGGCCGGCGTCCGAAAGCGCCCGCACCGCCGCCGTGTCCACCCGGACCACGTCGCCCACGAGCCCGATGTCCACCGGCCGGCCGTCCACCCTCGCGGGTCTGCGCACGGCGGTGAGGGTGTGGGCGTCCTCGCCGGTGAGTCCCACCGCGAACGGCCCGTGGGCGTTGACCAGGCCCACGATCTCCCGCTGCACCTGCCCGGCCAGCACCATCCGGACCACGTCCATGACCTCGGGCGTGGTGACGCGCATCCCGGCGGCGAAGCGGACCTCCAGCTCCAGCCGCGCCAGCATGGCGCTGATCTGGGGGCCGCCGCCGTGCACCACCACCGGGCGCAGCCCGGCGTAGTGGAGCGAGACCACGTCCCGGGCGAAGGCGCGCTTGAGTTCCTCGTCGACCATGGCGTTCCCGCCGAACTTCACCACCACGGCCTTGCCGTGGTAGCGCTCCAGCCACGGCAGCGCCTCGATCACCGTCCGGGCGCGCACCGGACGGGCGGCGGACCGCCGCGCGGGGGCGGGGGGAGCGGGCTTGTCCGGGTCCCGGGGCGCCGGGACGGTCCGTGCGGCCGTCACGAGCTGTACGCGCTGTTCTCGTGGACGTACGCGGCGGTGAGATCGTTGGTCCACACCACGGCGGAGGCGTCGCCCGCGCGGAGGTCCACCGTGACCGTCAACCGGCGTCCCGTCAGATCGGCCTTCTCGCGGGGCTCCCCGGCCGCCCCGTCCCGGCAGACCCACACCCCGCACACCGCCACGTCGACGCGGTCCGGGTCGAAGTCCGCCTCGGTGGTCCCGAGTGCCGACAGCACCCGGCCCCAGTTGGGGTCCTCGCCGTGCAGGGCGCACTTGAGCAGGTTGCTGCGCGCCACGGCCCGGGCGGCGAGCACGGCGTTCTCCTCGCTCGCGGCGCCGACCACCTCCACGGCGATCTCCTTCGACGCGCCCTCCGCGTCCGCCACCAGCTGCCGTGCCAGGTCCTGGCACACCCGGTGCACCGCGGCCGCGAACGCACCGGGCTCCGGGACCCGTCCGGAGGCGCCGGAGGCCAGCAGCAGGACCGTGTCGTTGGTGGACATGCAGCCGTCGGAGTCGACCCGGTCGAAGGTCAGGCGGACGGCCTCGCGCAGGGCCGCGTCCAGTTCCCCGGGGGAGACCTCGGCGTCGGTGGTGAGCACCGCGAGCATGGTCGCCAGCCCGGGTGCCAGCATGCCCGCCCCCTTGGCCATGCCGCCGACCCGCCAGCCGGGCCCTTCGGCCACGGCCGTCTTGGGCACGGTGTCGGTCGTCATCACCGCGCGGGCCGCGGCCTCGCCGCCGTCCCGGGAGAGCACCGCTGCGGCGGCGTCCACACCGGTCAGCACCGCTTCCCGCGGCAGCCGGACCCCGATGAGGCCGGTGGAGCAGACCGCGACCTCGGAGGCCGGGCAGCCGAGGGCGGAGGCGGCCCGGCCGGCGGTGTCGCGGGTGTCCTCGGCGCCGCCCGGGCCGGTGCAGGCGTTGGCGCCGCCCGAGTTGAGGACCACGGCGCGGACCCGGCCCCGTGCGAGCACCTCCCGGGACCAGCGCACGGGTGCGGCCTGGACGCGGTTGGTGGTGAACACGCCGGCCGCCGCCCGGATCGGGCCCTCGTTGACCACCAGGGCCAGATCGGGTCCGCCCGAGTCCTTGATCCCCGCGGCCACACCGGCGGCGGTGAAGCCCCTGGGGGCGGTGACGCTCACGGTGCCACTCCGTTCGCGGGCAGGCCCTGGGCCTCCGGGAGGCCCAGGGCGAGGTTCAGGCACTGCAGCGCGCCGCCGGCGGTGCCCTTGGTGAGGTTGTCGACGGCGGCCACGGCGATCAGGCGCCGGGTCGCACCGTCCACGGCGACCTGCACCAGGGCGGTGTTCGAGCCCAGGACGGCCGCCGTGGACGGCCAGACACCCTCCGGCAGCAGGCGGACGAACTCCTCGCCGGCCAGCGCCTCGGCGTAGCTCTCGCGCACCGCCGCGGGTGCCACGCCCTCGCGCAGGCGGGCCGAGCAGGTCGCCAGGATGCCCCGCGGCATCGGCGCCAGCGTCGGGGTGAAGGAGACGGCGACCGGCTCGCCCGCCAGAGCGGAGAGGTTCTGCACCAGTTCCGGGGTGTGCCGGTGGGTGCCCCCGACGCCGTAGGGGGACATGGAGCCCATCACCTCGGAGCCCGACAGGCGGGCGTCGGCCGAACGCCCGGCGCCCGAGGTGCCGCCGGCGGCCACGACGACGGCCTCCGGTTCGACGAGGGCGCCGGCGTAGGCGGGGAACAGCGCGAGGGTCACGGCCGTCGGGTAGCAGCCGGGCACCGCGATCCGCCGGGCGCCGCGCAACGCCTCCCGGGTGCCGGGGAGTTCGGGCAGACCGTACGGCCAGCTCCCGGCGTGCGGGGTGCCGTAGTAGCGCTCCCAGGCGTCCGCGTCCCGCAGCCGGAAGTCCGCTCCGCAGTCGACGACGACGGTGCCCGGGTCCAGTGCGGCGGCGAGTTCGGCGGAGCGCCCGTGGGGGAGGGCCATGACGACGGCGTCGTGTCCGGCCAGGGCCTTCGGCGAGGTCGGGACGGTCCTCCGCTCGGCGAGGGCGGGAAGGTGGCGCTGGGTCTCGCCGAGCGGGCGGCCGGCCCGGCTGTGCGCGGTGAGCGCGCCGACGGTGAGCAGGGGGTGCCCCGACAGCAGTCTGAGCACCTCCCCGCCCGCGTAGCCGGTGGCGCCGGCCACGGCGACGGTGAAGGTCATGGGAGCAGTCGTCCCTTCATCTGGTCGGATCCTCTCGTGGTGGGGGCGGCCGCACGCGGGCAGGCCGGACGCGGGCAGGCCGGACGCGGGCAGGCTGCACGCGGGCAGGGTGGACGCCGCCCCGACGGTGCGGCGTCCGGGTCCGGTTCGTGCGGGTGCCGGTGGCGCGTGGATCCCTGGAGGGCCGCTCCCGGCGGACTCCTTGCCGGTTCCGCGGGGGCGGTGGGGCCATGGGGCGTGCGTTCGGGCGGGCGGCTCTCCCGAAGATGTGACTTAGCTTAGGCTAGCCTAAGTTCCAGGGGGTGTCGCTCCCCCCTCCCCGGACCTCCACGGGGGCGCGGCGGGTGAACGCCTGTGATTCCAGGGCTCGTCGGCGCCCCGCGCGGCCGCCCTCCGGGATCCCGGGCATCGGCGCGCGGGTGTGCGGGTGTGCGCCGGAGCGGGCGCCCCCGGCCGAAGGGTGCGCCGCACCGGGCGCTGCGCCACCCCCGAAGGGGGTCACCGCGCGGCGCCGCCCGACTCCCGGGCGTACGCCCCCGGGGTGCAGCCGAAGTGGCGCCGGAACGCCAGGATGTAGCCGTTGGTGCTGGCGAAGCCCACCCGTGCCGCCACCGCCCCGATCGGGCGCCCCTCGGACAGCAGGTCCAGCGAGTGGTTCAGGCGCAGCCGGGTCCGCCACTCGGAGAAGGCGAGCCCGGTGTCCATGCGGAAGGCGCGCCGCAGGCTCGTCGCACTGGTGAACATCCGCTCCGCCCACTGCACCGCCGTATAGGGGTGGTCCGGTCGCTTTCGGAGTTCCTCCGCGACCGTGCGGGCCGGTTCGCTCGTCGGCCGGGGCAGTGCCAGGCAGCGCTCCCGGGTGGCGGTCAGCGCGGCGAACAGGGCGTCGCCGCCGTCCCCCGGCTCGGGTGCGCGCATCCGGGCGAGCAGCATCCGGCGCAGGCGCTCGTCGACGTCGACCGCCGTCGCGCCGCGATAGGGCAGGGGGTGGGCCGCCGGCTCGAAGTCCTCGCTCAGCACCAGGGAGTCGGGGTCGAACCGGGCCGAGTGCGGCAGTCCGGCCGGTACCCACAGGGCCACCGAGGGGCTCAGGCGGTGGTCCCGGCCCTCGGCCGTCACCGTGATGTGCCCGAGCGGTACATAGAGGAACTGGTGGAAGGCGTGGCGGTGGACGGGGTGGCCGTGGGCAGAGGGCTCCTCCCCGGGTGCGGGCGCCCCGGTCGCCGCGGGCTGAGGGGCCGGGGCGGGGGCGTTCCGGTGCGCCGGCGGGCGCTCCCCGCCCGGCGCGCGGCGCGGCTGGGTGGTCGTGTGCTGCATGACTTCCCCCCGGAAGGTGGCGCCGGTGCCGTGTCCCGGCCGCTGAAGTGGATCCCCTGGACTCCGGCTTGGATGCCCCCAGGTGAGGTAAGGGTAACCTAACTTCCTGTACGACCCGTGAGGAGCCCTGCACACCATGACACCCACGTCCACGCCGGTGAGCCCACCCGCGGCACCGGCCAGGACCCCGATCCCGCGCGGTGCCGTCCTGCTGGCACTGGCCCTCGCCGCCACGGCGGCGACGCTGGTCGCCGGCATCGGCCTCGGCACCCGGGACATCTCGGCAACCGAGATCGTCCGCATCCTGCTGCACCCGGGAGGGGAGGCCTACAACTCCCACGTCCTGTGGACCGAGCGCATCCCCCGGACCTTCCTGGGGCTCCTCGTCGGCGCCGCGCTCGGCGCGTCCGGCCTGGTGATGCAGGCCCTCACGCTCAACCCGCTGTCCGATCCGGGCATCCTCGGGGTCCAGCAGGGCGCGGCCCTGTTCGTGGTGCTCGGCATCCTGCATCTCGGAGTGGCCACGCCCCAGGGCTACTTCTGGATGGCCCTCATCGGCTCCGCCGTCAGCGCCGCCCTCGTCCACCTCATCGGGACCCGTACCAACGCGGGCAGTTCCACCGTCGGCCTGGTGCTGGCCGGAGTCGCCCTCGCGGCCGTGATGTCCTCGCTGGTCACCCTGATGGTCGTGCGCGACAAGGAGGTCTACGCCCATCTGCGCTCCTGGTCGGTCGGGCAGCTCACGGGGCGCGCCTCCCTGCTGGACGAGGTCCTGCCCTTCCTCGTCGCCGGTCTGCTGCTGGCGCTGCCGCTCGGGCGGAGCCTCAACATCCTGGCCCTCGGCGAGGAGACGGCCCGCGGTCTCGGCGTCCACGTGGAGCGCGCACGCCTGACCGCCGCCGCGGTCGCCGTGCTGCTCTGCGCCGCCGCGACCGCCGGGATCGGCCCGGTCGCCTTCGTGGGCCTGGTGGGGGCGCACTGCGCGCGGATGCTCGTCGGACCCGACCACCGCTGGTCGCTGCCGCTGTCCATGGCCGTCGGCGCGGTGCTGCTCACCGGTGCCGACACCCTCGGGCGGCTGGTCCTCGACCGCGGGGAGGTCCAGGTCGGCGTCATGACCGCGCTGTTCGGCACGCCCTTCTTCGTGTGGCTCGCCCGCCGCCGCGACCTGGTGAGGATGTGATGACGACCCTGACCGGCGCGGGTACCCCGCGCACCACCACGACCGCCGCCGTCCCGTCCGGGGCCGCCGAGCGCACGCTGGGGCGCCTGCGCGCCGCGCGCCGCGCCCGGGCCGTGCGCACGGCCACCGTCACCGGCGTCCTGGCCGCCCTGCTGCTCGCCCTCACGGCGGCGTCCGTCCTCCTCGGCGGTGTCGGCGAGGTCGCACCCCGCGAGGTGCTGCCCGCGATGTTCGGGCAGGGCGCCGGACTGGCCGACTACCTGATCTTCCAGCTCCGCATGCCGCGTGCCCTCACCGCGGTGCTCGCCGGAGCGCTCTTCGGCCTCGCCGGAGCCCTGTACCAGCGCCTGGTGCGCAACCCGCTGGCCACCCCCGACATCGTGGGCGTGTCCGCGGGCGCCGGCGCGGGCGCCGTCACGGTGATGGTCCTCGCGCCGTCCTTCCTCGCCGCGGCACCGCTCGCCGCCGTGCTCGGCTCCTTCGTCCTGGTGGGTGCCGTCCACGCCCTCAGCTGGCACCGCGGCATCGACACCTACCGGCTGGTACTCGTGGGCATCGGCCTGGGGGCGGTGTGCGCGGCCTACACCAACTACCTGCTCGCCATGGCCGACCAGAGCAGCATCGCCGTCGCCATGCGCTGGCTCGTCGGCACCGTCAACGGTGCCGACTGGGACGGGGTGGGCACCCTGGCCGTGGGGCTGGCCTGCTGCCTGGTCCTGACCGCCGTGCTGCACCGCGCGCTGATGACCATGGCCCTCGGCGACCCGACCGCCACCGGTCTCGGGACGAAGGTCGGCCGGACGCGGGTCCTCGCGCTGCTGCTCGGTGCCGCCGCGGCCGCCCTGGCCACCAGCGTGGTCGGCCCCATCGCCTTCGTCTCCCTGGTCAGCGGCCCCATCGCGGTCCGCCTCGTGGGCGGCGACCGGTCCGTGGCGCTCTCCCCGCTGGTGGGAGCCGTGCTCGTCATCGGCGCCGACGTGCTCGCCCAGAACGCCCCCCTGATCAGCCCGGTGCCCACCGGGGTCCTCACCGCGCTGCTCGGAGCGCCCTACTTCGTCTGGCTGATCCTTCGGCGCAGGCAGGGAGCCGAATCGTGAACCCACAGGCCCTCACCACCCCCTCGCCGCTGGAGGCCCGGGCCATCAGCGCCCGCTACGGCGACACCACCGTCATCGAGGAGCTGTCGCTGACCGTCCCGGCGGGCGGGATCACCGCACTCGTCGGCCCGAACGCCTGCGGCAAGTCCACGCTGCTGAAGTCCGTCGCCCGGCTGCTGCCCGTCGCCGCCGGCTCGGTGCTGCTGGAAGGAGCCGACATCCACCGGATGCCGACCCGCCAGGTGGCCCGCAGGCTCGGCATCCTGCCGCAGTCGCCGCTCGCCCCGGAGAGCATCACCGCCGGGGACCTCGTCAGGCGGGGGCGCCACCCCCACGGCTCCTTCGGGCAGCGCACGACCGGGGCCGACGAGCGGCTGGTGGCCGAGGCGCTGGTGGCCACCGACACCGCCGAACTCGTCGACCGGCCGGTCGACCAGCTCTCCGGAGGCCAGCGCCAGCGCGTGTGGATCGCCCTCGCCCTCGCCCAGGACACCCCGACGCTGCTGCTCGACGAACCGACCACCTATCTGGACATCGCCCACCAGATCGAGGTGATGGACCTGCTCGCCGACCTCAACGAGCGGGCAGGCAAGACCATCGTGCTCGTCTCGCACGACCTGAACCAGGCCGCCCTGTACGCCTCGACGATCGTCGCCATGCGCGACGGCCGCATCGTGCGCCACGGGCCGCCGCACGAGGTGCTCGACGAACGGACCGTGGCCGAGGTCTTCGGCCTGGACTGCGTCGTCGTCCCCCACCCCCGCACGGACCGGCCCCAGATCTTCCCCCTGGGCCGCCGCCACACCACGCAGGAGAACTGACACCATGAACCACCTCGCACGACCGGCCGGACGCCGCGGAGCCGCGCGCGTCCTCCTCGCGGCGGCCACCTGCCTCGCGCTCGCCACCGGCTGCTCCGGCGGGTCCGGGGACACCGCCTCGCAGACGTCGGAGAAGAAGCCGGCCGCCGCCGGGGCGGAGGCCTTCCCCGTGACCCTGGCCAACGCCTGGGGGAAGACGACGGTCGAGAAGAAGCCCGTCAAGGTCGCGACCGTCTCCGACGGCGACACCAGCATCGCCCTCGCCCTCGGTCTGGTTCCGGTCCTCACCCCCGACGCCGAGGACGGGGGGCCCGTCCCCGAGTACAAGCAGCGCGCCATCGACAAGCTCGGCGCGGGCGAGCTGAAGACCTACGACGACACCGACGGCACCGACTACGAGGCCCTCGCCGCCGCGCAGCCGGACGTCATCCTCGGCATGAACACCTGGTCGATGGACACCGACTACGCCAAGCTGGAGCCCATCGCGCCCGTCGTCACCTACACGGACAAGGCCCACGCCGACACCCTCACCTGGCAGGAGCGCCTGACCACGGCCGCCAAGGCCCTCGGCATGACCGAGGAGGCGGAGAAGGTCGTCGCCGCCAACGACAAGGCCGTCGCCGACGCCGCCGCGGAACACTCCGAGTTCAAGGGCAGGACGTACACCTACGCGGTCGTCCACCCCGAGCAGATCACCTTCATGTCCCACGCGGACCAGGACCCCGGCGTGTTCGAGGACCTCGGTCTGAGCAAGACGGACAAGGCCGGGGACTACGACGCGGAGAAGAACGCCGTCAGCCTGGAGAACCTGGACCAGCTGGAGGCCGACGTCCTGCTGATGACGTACCCCTTCGGTGACAACGGCCTGCTCTCCGCCTCGGACCTGGAGAGCAACAAGGTCTTCCAGTCCCTGGACGTCGTCAGGAACAAGCACTACGCCGTCGTGCCCTCGGAGAACACCCTCGCCTCCGCCGTCGCCTACCCGGACGCGCTGAGCGCGCCCTGGATCGTCGAGCAGCTGACGCCGCTGCTGGCGAAGGCCGTCGCCGGCGAGTAGACCGCCGCACCGCTGCGGCCGGACGCGCACCCCGCGTCCGGCCGGACCGGCGTCCGCCGGGCCGCCTCCCCGCCCGGCCCCGGGAACCCACGTCGTACGAAGGAGCATCACCATGCCCACCCGCAGCCCCCGTCCGGTCGCCACCTTCCCCATCGTCATCAGGGAGCTGACGGTGCTGCGTGCGCGGAACATCACCCCGGGGATGCGCCGCCTCACCCTCGGCGGCGACCAGCTCCGGGCCTTCCACAAGGACGGACTGGACCTACCGGCCCTGCGCACGGACGGCTTCGACGACCACGTCAAGTTCTTCTTCCCCGACGACGGCGGCCGCCTGGTCCTGCCCCGGCAGAACGTCAGCAGCCTCGACTGGCCGGCCGAGGGGCGGCCCGTGGCGAAGGACTACACACCCGTCCGCCACGACCCCGAGTCCGGCGAGATCGACTTCGACTTCGTGCGCCACGAGGGCGGTGTCGCCTCCACCTGGGCCGAGCGGGTCCGGCCCGGGGACAGCGCCTGGATCGCCGGGCCCAAGATGTCCCACGGCCACCCCGAGGGCGCCGACTGGATCCTGGTCGCCGGCGACGAGACCGCCCTGCCCGCCATCGGACGGTGGCTGGCCGAGATGCCGGAGGAAACCCGGGCCAAGGTCTTCATCGAGATCGGCGACGAGAGCCACCGCCAGCCGCTGCCCACCCGGGCGGACGCCGACATCGTGTGGCTGTCCCGCGACGGCGCCCCCGCCGGCACCGGCGACCTGCTGGAGCAGGCGGTGCGCTCGGCCGAGTGGCTGCCCGGCACGGTCTTCGCCTGGGTCGCCGGCGAGGCCGTCGCCCTCAAGGGCATCCGCCGCCACCTCGTCACGGAACGGCAGGTGCCCCGGGAGTTCACCCACATCACCGGCTACTGGAGGCGCACCGGGCCGCTGCCCGCCGGTGCGCCGAGCGGGGAGGACGCGGAGGGCGAGGAGGCCGGGGACGCGCACGAGCGCCTGCACGGGCTGATGGACCCGGCGCCCGGCCACGCCATCCGCGCCGCCGTCACCCTCGGCCTCCTCGACCTCGTCGACGGCGGCGTCCGCGAGCTGGACGCGCTTGGGGAGCGCACCGGGGCCGACCGGTCCACCCTGGCCGCCCTCCTCACCTACCTGGTCTCCCTCGACGTGCTCGGTACGGACGACGACGGCCGCTACCGCCTCGCCCCGATCGGCGAGGAAATCGTCGAGGACGACCACTCCGCCGACGAGTACCACCTGGGCGGCGCCCAGGCCGCCCTCGACGCCTCGCTCGGCGGGCTGCTGCACACCCTGCGCACCGGAACGGCCGGCTACCGCACCCCGGGCGGCGAGCGGCTGACGGAGGCGATGGCCGCGGACGCCCGCCTCGCCGGAACGGCCCGTGCCGCGGTCGAGGACGAGGCCCGGTGGATCGCCCCCGGCGTCCTCGGCGCCCACGACTGGTCCGCGGTCGGCTCCGTCACCGCGACCGGGCACGGCTGCGCCACCGTCGTCAACGCCCTCGTCAAGGAGCACCCCGGGCTGCGGGCCACGATCGCCGCCATGCCCTCCGCGCTGCGGGTGCTGCGGGAGGAGGTCCTGGACACCGACGTGCTGCCCCGTGTGGACCTGCTGCCGAGCGCCGGGGGCGGTGCACCCGCGGACGACTCCGACGTGCGGCTGATGTGCCGTCAGCTCGAATGGCTGCCCGACGAGGACGCCGTCCACCTGCTGAAGGAGACCGCGGACGCCCTCGGGCCCGGCCGCACACTGCTGCTGGTGGAGCAGGTGACCGCCGCCGACCCGGACGACGTGGACGCCGTCCTGCACCACCTCCGCCTCAAGTGCGCCTTCGGCTCGGGCGTCCGGGACCAGGAGCAGGTGGCGGAGCTGGTCTCGCGGGCGGGACTCCGGGTGGCGGCGCGCACGGACATCGGCTGGGACCACCGCCTGTGGGCCCTGGCCGCACCGGCCGCCTGACCACGCCGTCCGGGCGGGGCACGCACCCGTGCCCCGCCCGGAGGCGGTGCCCGGGGGGCGCTTCCGCCGGGGCGGCGGACGGTCTCAGTCGCGCCCGACGGAGCGCCAGATCCGGTCGGGCAGCACGCGCGCGGCCTCCTCCAGATCGATGTCGCCCATGGTGAGCCACCGGCGGACGACGCCGACGACCGGCCCGAGGACCAGGGACTCGATCAGCGGCGCCGAGAGGCCGGCGAGGAGTTCGCCGGACTCCTGGTGGGCGTGGATCCACGCGGCGATCGGCTCCAGCCGGGCCTCCTGGGAGTCGCGGATCGCCCCCGCGCGGGCCATCCCCTCGCGGTCCGCCGCCACGGAGTGCAGCAGCCGGGCCTCCTCCGGACTGCTTCGGGCGTGGTCCAGATAGGCCAGGACCACGGCCCCGATACCGGAGCGGGCGTCGGTCGCCTGGAGGAGGGCGGTCCCCAGGCGGGTCAGCAGCCGCTCCAGCGAGCGCAGCGCGAGGGCGTTCACCACGCCGTCGAGGCTGCCGAAGTGGTGGTAGACGCTGCCGGTGCTGACGCCGCTGGCGGTGGTGAGGGCGCTGACCGTGAGCCCGGCCTCCCCGGACGCCGCGTACAGGCGCATCGCCGCGTCCAGCACCTGCCCGACCGTGGCCTCGCCCCGCTGCTGCTTCGGGCTCATCCGGTGGGCGTCCTCGAACTCATGGCGGCAGTACTCCTCTTCACCTGTCGCCGCCCAGCCTAAGGCCAGTCCGCGCCCCGCCGTCCCCGGCAGCCGCGGGCGGTCCTGCGCGAACGCCGCCCCGCCCGGCGGGGCCGCTCACGGCAGGAGCTGGCGCACCAGGCCGTCCGCGGCCCAGTCCTCCCAGCGCCGTGCGGACCATTCCAGCTCCCCGACCATCAGGCCCCAGCTCTCCGGCCCGAGCAGGGCGGTGGCGACATCGGCGGCGGACCGTGCGTCGTGGCCCTCCCGCAGCCCGGAGGGCGCCTTGTCCACCAGCGCGCGGGCGAACCGCTCCTGGACGGCGTGCCGCTGGCGCAGGTTGGCGCGCCAGAGCCCGGCGAGCTCCGGGTCGGCGGCGGCCGCGCCGCGGACCACTTCCAGGACGGGCGCCGCGCGCTGCAGGATGCGCCGCGCGCCGCCCGCCTGGAGGGCGAGCTGGGCGGCCGGGTCGGGTTCGGCGAGGACCGCGCGCGCCCAGGGGCGGTCGAGGGTGGCGAGGGGGTCCCCGTCGCCCGCGACGGCGGTGTCGAGGACCTCCTTCAGCAGGGCGCGCTTGGTGCCGAAGGTGAAGTAGACCGTCTGCACACCGACCCCCGCGGTGCGGGCGATGTCCTCGACCGTGGTCCGCGCCCATCCCCGTTCGGTGAACAGGCCGGTCGCCGCCTCGACCATGCGCCCGCGGGTCAGCCGCGCCTTCTCGGCCCGTGTGGGGGGTGGGGTCACCGTGCTCGCCGCCTTCGCCTTCGTCCGTACGGAAGTTTGACTGTAGTGAGACTACAGTGTTATTCACTGGAGTATGACTACAGCGAATGGGGCGGGTGCGGGCAGACTGCTCGTCGTCGGCGGCCACGGTGCGGTCGGGCGGGTGGTGGTCGGCACCCTGTCCGGCTGGTACCCGGGGCGCGTCCTGGCCGGGGGCCGGTCGGCACCCCCCGGCGGGGTGCGCGTCGACGTGGCGGACCCGGAGGGCTTCGGGCGGGTACTGGACGAACTGGGCGACATCGCCGCCGTGGTGCTCTGCGTCGAGCCGCCGGACGCCCGGACGGCGGCGCTCTGCCTGGCACGCGGCATCCACCTGGTCGACGTCGGCGCCAGCCACCGGCTCCTCGACGGCGTCGAGCGGGCCGCCGGGGAGGCCGAGCGCACCGGGGCCGCGGCGGTCCTGAGCGTCGGGGTCGCGCCCGGGCTGAGCAACCTGCTGGCCCTGCGGGCCCACCACGACGTCGGGGGAGCGGAGCGCATCGACCTGACCGTCCTGCTGGGCACCGGCGAGCGCCACGGACGCGACGCCGTGCGCTGGACCGTCGCCGGTCTGAGCGTGCCCTCCGCCGCCCGCTCCCGGCGGACCGCCCTGCCCGGCCACGGCCCGCGGACCGCGCACCCCTTCCCCTTCTCCGACCAGTTCACCCTGCCCCGGACGCTCGGCGTGCCGGAGGTCACCACCCGCCTCTGCCTCGACTCCCGCCCGCTCACCGCCCTGCTCGCCGCCCTGCGCCATTCGCGCCTCGCCCGGCGCACCGACCTGCTCACCCGCGTGCTCGGCCGCGTCCACCTCGGAGGAGAGCGGTTCGCCGTGTGCGCGGAGGCCGTCCGCGGCCCCCACCGGGCGGCCCGGGCCCTCACCGGCAGCGGCCAGAGCCGCACGACGGGCCTGGTCGCCGCCCACACCGCGCGGGAGGTCCTGGCCGGGCGCGTACCGCCCGGCGTGCACCACATCGAGCAGCTCCCCGCCCTGGCCGACCTCCCCGAACGGCTGGCCGGCCAGGGCATCGCCCTCTGGGGCTCCGCCCCCGGGACGCACCCGTGAGCGGCCCCTGGGAGGGCGGCGGCTACCCCGCCGCCGGGGACGCCTGGGCGCACGCCGCCGACCATGTGACCGCACTCGCCCTGCGGGAGGCGCACCCCCCGGCCCGCACCCCGGCCGCCTCGGCGCTCGACGTCGCGACCGGCTCCGGCCCCGCCGCACTCGCCCTGGCCCGCGCGGGCGTCCCGCGGGTCGTCGGGATCGACACCCACCCCGGGCTGCTGGGCGTGGCGGCGGAGCGGGCCCGCGCCGCCGGTCTCGCCGAGCGGACCTCCTTCCTCGCGGCGGACGCCCTGTCACTGCCCTTCGCCGCGGGCGCCTTCGACCTCGTCGTCTCGACCTTCGGCGCCATGTTCGCCCCGCAGCCGCGCCGCACCGCCGCCGAACTGGTCCGGGTCTGCCGCCCCGGCGGCGTGCTCGCCGTCGCGTCCTGGACCCCCGACGGCGTGATGGGCCGCATCGCACCGACGGTCCTGTCGCCCCTCGGCGCCGCACCCGGGGAGCCGGTGCCCACCCGCTGGGGCGAGGCCGCGTACGTGGCGGAACTGTTCGCCCCGCTCCCGGTGGAGGTGCGCACGAGGCTGCTGCACGTCCGGGTCGCCTACGCCTCGCTCGGGCACGCCGTCCGCGTCTTCGAGGAGAAGCCCGGGCCGCTGCGGGCCTACCGGCGCGCCCTGCAGGCCGCCGGCCGCTGGGACGAGGCGCGCGGAGCCCTCGCGGAGCTGTTCCGGCGCCACGACCGGTCCACCGACGGCCGGCTCGTGCTGGACGCCCCCTACCTGCTCGCGCTCGGGCGGGTGGCGGGACCGTGACCCTCCCCTCCGCCGGGTGTCCTAGCCGCGGGCCGCGGGGAGGGCGTCCTCGCGCCGCGGGGCCGGCGGGGCCGGCGGGGCGTCCGGCGGGGGCACCGCCAGGTTGACGGTGCCCGACCAGCGCTCGTGGGGTGCGCGGCCGTCCCGCCGGACGAGCTGCGCCACGGGAGGGGACCCCCACATCACCAGGGCCGCGAGCGCGGCCGCGTACGGCAGCGCCGGGCCCGCGGAGCCGGGCAGCTCCACGGTGCCCGTGCGGTGGGCCACCGCGAGCCAGGCCAGGGCGAGCGGGGAGCAGAGCAGCACGGTGCGCACCGTCAGGCGCAGCGGCCCCGGAGCCCGGCCGTCCGGGCGGGCGAGCCGCAGCAGCACCGCGCGCTTGCCCGGAGTCGCCCGGAAGAGCAGCGGCACCAGCCAGAACCACACCAGGCCGAGGACCGCCCCCGCCGGAAGGGCGTAGCGGCGTCCGGTGGTCCAGTCGGTGGCCAGGGCCGTCCCGCCCGTCAGCAGCGTCCAGGCGACGAGCCATCCGGCCAGGTCGGTGAGGAAGGCCAGCGCCCGGCGGGTCAGCGTCACCCGGCCGCCGTAGCGGGTGCGCTCGCCGTCGGGGTCGTTGGCGGGCAGCACCCGGCGCAGCGGGCCGGCGAGCAGCCAGCCGCACACCGCACCGGCCGTGTTGAGCACCAGGTCGTCGACGTTGAACTGGCGGTACGGGCAGGCGTAGACGAACCACAGGCCCGTGTACTGGGTGGCCTCGAAGAACAGGGAGGTGGCGAAGGCCACCACGGCCGAGGACACCGGCCCCCGGCGCAGGTAGTAGCGCAGATAGACGCCCAGCGGCAGCAGCAGCACCGCGTTGAGGCCCGCGGTCCACGCCGAATGCGTCCCCGCCAGGGTGCGCGGGGACCAGTCGCCGCCGGTCGCATGGGAGATCCTGGCCTGGAAGGCGAAGGGCTCCAGCTGCGGGCTCTCCGCGTAGCGCACGAGGGTGCAGTGCGCGTCGGTGTCGGCGGGCAGCGGCATCACCGTCTGGAGCAGCGCGGCGAGCAGGTAGAACACGAAGCTGTAGAGGACCAGGACGGGCCACCCGCCGGCCCTGCCGCGGTGGCGGTACCCGTGGACCGCGACGGGCACCATGATGACGGCGACCAGCAGCGGGAACCAGGTCACCGCGGCCTCGACGGGCAGCAGATAGGTCCGGAACACGTCAGTCCTCTTCCGCGGCTCCGTGCGAGCCGGCCGGGGGCAGGAGGCGAGGCGGCACGGACACGCCCGCGACACGGACGGCCCGGCCGTGCACCGCACCCGCATGCCTGCCCGGGAACCGGTGCCGCGACGCCTGCCGCGGCGACCAGGATAGGTGCTCCGGCGCATGCCCCCGACCGGTGTCCGCCGCCCCGTCCCGGAGCGGCTGCGGCGGATGCCGGCCGACGTGCCCCGAACGGCCCTGTCGGCGAACCGCCCCCGTCGCGCAGGGTGGTGGCGTGCGCCCCGGCGCCCCGGCACCGCCGCGGCACCGGGTCCCGTCCACCGCCGCCCCACCCGGAAAGGACCCACGATGTCCCCCGACCCGCAGCCGGCTCCCACGGGGCTCACGGACGAGGAGCTCACCGCCCTGGACGCCCACTGGCGCGCCGCGAACTACCTCTCCGTCGGCCAGATCTACCTGATGGCGAACCCCCTGCTGACCGAGCCCCTGCGCCCGGAGCACATCAAGCCGCGGCTGCTGGGCCACTGGGGCACCTCTCCGGGCCTCAACCTGGTCCACACCCACCTCAACCGGGTGATCGCGCGCCGCGCGCTCGACGCCCTGTGCGTCTGGGGCCCCGGCCACGGCGGCCCGGCCGTCCTGGCCAACTCCTGGCTGGAGGGCTCGTACACCGAGACCTATCCGGACGTCACCCGCGACGCGGCCGGGATGGCCCGGCTCTTCCGGCAGTTCTCCTTCCCGGGCGGGGTGCCGAGCCATGTCGCCCCCGAGACCCCCGGCTCCATCCACGAGGGCGGCGAACTGGGCTACTCCCTCGCACACGCCTACGGCGCCGCCTTCGACCACCCCGAACTGCTGGTCGCCTGCGTCGTCGGCGACGGAGAGGCGGAGACCGGGCCGCTGGCGACCTCCTGGCACTCCACCGCCTTCCTCGACCCCGTCCACGACGGTGCGGTCCTGCCGATCCTCCACCTCAACGGGTACAAGATCGCCAACCCGACGGTGCTGGCCAGGATGGACCGGGCGGAACTCGACGCCTTCTTCCACGGCCACGGCCACGAACCGCTCCACGTCGAGGGCGACGACCCGCAGGCCGTCCACCGCGCGATGGCCGCGGCGATGGACACCGCGCTCGACCGCATCGCCGCCGTCCAGCGGGCCGCCCGCCGGGAGGGGGCCGCCGAACGGCCCCGCTGGCCGGTGATCGTGCTGCGCACCCCGAAGGGCTGGACCGGTCCCGCCGAGGTCGACGGGGTCCCCGTCGCCGGTACCTGGCGTGCCCACCAGGTGCCGCTGTCCGGGGTCCGCGACAACCCCGAGCACCTGCGGCAGCTGGAGCAGTGGATGCGCTCCTACCGGCCCGAGGAGCTGTTCGACGAACGGGGCGCCCCCCGGCCGGTCGTCCTCGGCGCCGTACCCGCCGGGAACCGGCGGCTCGGGGCCACGCCCTACGCCAACGGCGGGCTGCTGCTGAGGGAGCTGCCGCTGCCCCCGCTGGAGCGGTACGCGGTGGCCGTGGACAAGCCCGGCACCACCCTCCACGAACCCACCCGCGTCCTCGGGGACCTGCTCCGCGACGTCATGGCCGCCACCGCCGACCGGCGGGACTTCCGCCTCGTCGGCCCCGACGAGACGGCCTCCAACCGCCTCCAGGCCGTCTACGCCGCCAGCGGCAAGGCATGGCAGGAGCGCACGCTGCCGGTGGACGAGCACCTCGACCGGCACGGCCGGGTGATGGAGATCCTCTCCGAGCACACCTGCCAGGGGTGGCTGGAGGGCTATCTGCTCACCGGCCGGCACGGGCTCTTCTCCTGCTACGAGGCCTTCGTCCACATCGTCGACTCGATGGTCAACCAGCACCTCAAATGGCTCAGGGTGAGCCGCCGGCTGCCGTGGCGCGCCCCCGTCGCCTCGCTGAACTACCTGCTCACCTCGCACGTCTGGCGCCAGGACCACAACGGCTTCTCCCACCAGGACCCCGGCTTCGTCGACCACGTCCTCAACAAGAGCCCCGAGGCCGTGCGGGTCTACCTGCCGCCGGACGCCAACACACTGCTGGCCGTGGCCGACCACGCCCTGCGCAGCCGGGACTACGTCAACGTGATCGTGGCCGGGAAGCAGCCCTGCTTCGACTGGCTGTCCCTGGAGGAGGCGCGCGTGCACTGCGCCCGCGGCGCGGGCATCTGGGACTGGGCCGGCACCGAGGTCGCCGGCCGCGAACCGGACGTCGTCCTCGCCTGCGCGGGGGACGTGCCGACCCAGGAGGTGCTCGCCGCCTCCCGGCTGCTCCGCCGCCATCTGCCGGACCTGTCGGTGCGGGTGGTCAACGTCGTGGACATCGCCCGGCTGATGCCCGCCGCCGAGCACCCGCACGGCATGAGCGACTTCGACTACGACGGCCTGTTCACCACCGACAAGCCCGTCGTCTTCGCCTACCACGGCTACCCCTGGCTGATCCACCGCCTGGCCTACCGGCGCACCGGCCATCCGCACCTGCACGTGCGCGGCTACAAGGAGATCGGCACCACCACCACGCCCTTCGACATGGTGGTCGGCAACGACATGGACCGCTACCGGCTGGTCATGGACGTCATCGACCGCGTGCCCGGCCTGGCCGTGCGCGCCGCGGCGGTCCGCCAGCACATGGAGGACGTCCGGCTGCGCCACCACACCCACATCCGCGCACACGGCGTCGACCTCCCGGAGGTGGCCGACTGGAGCTTCGGGGACTGACCGGCCGCGGGCCGGGCCCGCCCGGCCCGCGGCCGTGCCGCGCCGGGCGGGCGGACCCGCCCGGCGCCCCGGCTACTCCCCGTCCCGGCGGCCGGGCAGCGGCAGCTCCCCGCCCGAGGGAAGCGCCGCGTTCAGCCGCGGCAGCAACTGCGCCGCGACCAGGGTGGACAGCGCGGAGGTGTCCCCGCCCGCGCCGGGGCCGTCGGTCCGCACCACCACCGGCTGCGGGGCGTTCACGGCCAGCGAGGCACCGACCTCCAGGCGGCGGCGCGCCAGCTCGTACTGGAGCACCGCCCGGTTGTCGCGGTAGGCCTTGGCCAGCGCCCGCTGCGCCCGGGCCTCGTTCTCGGCGGAGATCAGCCCGCTGCGCCCGCGCGTCTCGATCTCGAAGCGCACCCGCTGCGCGTTCGTCTCCTGCTCCTCCAGGAGCTGCGCCACAGCCTCCCGGGCGCGGTTGAGGGCGGCCTTCACCTCGACGATCCGCGCGTCGCGCACCTTCTTGGCCCGCTCGATGTCCATGCCGAGGCTGTCGATACGGCGCTTGCGGGTCAGGCCCCACTCCTGCTCGTAGGCGGTGCGCTCCTTCGCCACCCGCTCCCGCGTGGCCAGGTGCTGCTGGTACTGGGCCGGCAGCTGCACGTCCGGGATGTTGCAGCCGGTGATCCGCACGCCGTACCGGGACAGCTGGCGGTTCAGCAGCTCCTGCATGTCGGCGACGTCCGAGCCGCGCAGGTCGTAGGCGCGCTCGGTGCGCATCCTGCGGGCGCGCTGGCGGATCGCGTCCTGGACGGCGCTGGAGAGCACCAGGTCGAAGTTGCCCGCGCCGATCGTGCGGACGAACAGCACCGCGTCCGTGATCCTGAACTTCAGGAAGAACTCGATGGAGCGCAGCGGCACGTTCTCCTGCGTGGGGCAGGCCATCACCGGTGCCGAGTACGGGATCTCGGTGGCCGTGTCCACCACGAAGTCGACCCGCGACCACGGGTGCCACAGGTAGTGCCGGCCCGCCTGGAGGGTGTCGGTGACCGCGCCGTAGCGGGTCAGGACGCCGTTGGTGCCCTGCTCGATCTCCACGATCGACGAACGCCACCACCACAGCCCGCCGACCACCAGCAGCAGGACGCCCGAGGTGTAGGCGACCGCGGCGAGCGCGCCGTAGGCGAGGTCCGCCGCACCGTCCGCGTCCGCCCCGCGCAGCGTCAGCATCACCCCGGACAGCAGGGCGAAGACGCCCGCCCACAGCGGCAGCATCCACCACAGCCTGCGGCGGTGGCGCGGGATGATGACCGGGACCAGGGTGCCGGCCTCACCACCGCGCAGCAGCTGGGCGATCTCGCTCCACGGAGCGACCGCCTCGGAGATGACCGACCTTCGATTCACGCCTGCGCCGCTCACTGCGCGTCCCTCCCGGTCCCGATGCCGTTCCCGAGCCGTCCCGCGTCCGCGGGCGGCTCGCCTTCCGAGGACGCGTCAGGGCCCCGCCCGGGGCCCGCGTCCGCTCCGTCCACCGCCCGGCCGTCGACCGCCCGGCCGTCGACCGCCCGGCCGTCCACGGCCGCCGGGACCACCGGGCGGTCGGCCTCCAGCAGGGCGGCGATCTCCGACTCCCGCCCGGCGATCCGCCCGGCCACCTCGGCCAGCCGGGCGCGCATCGCGGACATGTCCCCCTCGGTGAACAGCTCCGCTCCGTGCTCGCCGATCAGCTCGCGCGCCAGCGCGAGGAAGTCGACGCCCCCGGCCTCGCCCGCCTCGCCGGGACCGCCGATGCGCACCAGCCGCGGCAGATGGCCCGCCACCTGCTCCAGGGTCTCCAGCACCTGCTGCTGGTAGCGGTACTCCAGGATCTCCGGGGCCTCCGCCGCGGTCACCGCCCGGATGTCCAGCGCCTGCGCCTCCAGCAGCGCGGCGTTCGCCTTCGCCTCGGACTCCGCCTGCACGTACCGCTGCCGGGCCAGTGCCTCGGCCCGGTTGGTCTCCCGCTCCACCGCCGTGTCCATCTGCGCCTGGTACTGCGCGATGTCCGCGTGGATCGCCGAGAGCGTCTCCTGGCGGGTGGCCAGCTCCTTGGTCAGGTCGCCCTCGTCCTGCTCCTTGCGCAGCTGGAGCGCGTACTCGTGGGTGTACGCCTCCTTGGCCACGCGCACCATCTCCGGGGCGGCCAGGTCCATGCGGTAGCCGCGGTCGGAGGGCTCGGCGTGGGTGATGTTGGCGTTGGTCAGCTCGACGGCCGGACGGAACTGCTGGTTGAGCTGGTCGAGCAGCCGCCCGGTGTCCTCGCCGACCATGTCGTAGATCCCGGCCGCCTCCTGCTCGTAGATCAGGCTGCGGATCGTCTCGCTGACCGCGTTGGACAGCTTCTCCTCGAAGCCCCGGACCGCGCCGAGCGTGTAGACGAACTCCGTGGGGTCGCTGATGCGGAACTGGATGAACAGGTCGATCGACGCCTTCACCCCGCCCTTGGTCGGGGCCTCCCGCACCGGGGCGTTGAACGGGTACTCGCGGGTGGTGTTGACGATGTACGACACCCGCTTCCAGGGGCTCAGCAGGATCACCCGGCCCGGACCCACCACCTTCTCCAGCTTGCCGAAGCGGGTGATCAGCGCCTGGCTGCCGTCCGGGACCATCACCATCCCCTGGCGCGCCCAGACGAAGGCCACCGCGAGGAGCGAGACCACCCAGTAGTGGACGCCGAACAGCGGATGGGTCAGCACCCCGCCGCCCACCGCCGCCACGACGCCGCTGCCCACGGCCCCGAGGACCAGCAGCAGCACCACCGGGAGCATGCTGAGGAAGGAGCGGCCGCGCGGCATCACCATCGGGCAGATGAGATGGACCGGCTCCCCGCCCTCCCGCTGCTGCTCGCTGCGGTTGAGCGCCTCACCCGCCTCGTCCAGCGGGACGGTCCGCTGCACCATGACCGTCGCCATGGAGCCGCCCTGCTCCCGGGCGGCCGGGAAGTCCGTCGGGTCCATGCCCTCGTCCTGCGGCGCTCCGGCCGCCGGCCCGGTGCCCTGAGGCGCCTGCTGCTGCCCGCCGCCGACGCCGGCCCTGCGGCGCAGTTCCCGCTCGGCGACCTCGCGCGGTGCGGCACCCCCCGCGATGGCCCGTGCGGCCTCCCGCAGGTTCTGTGTTCGTGCCACTGTTCCCCCTTTGCTGTGCTCGGGACTGCTCCCGCTCTGCCGTGCCCGGGACGTGCGCCCGCACCGCGGATCCCGCGGTGCGCCGACTCCCGCTGCCGCCCCATCCCACACCATGGCACCGCTCCGGCGCGATGCGGGGGGCGGCACGGCGCGTGCCGGCGCCCGCATCGCGCCGTCCGGGTGCCCGGCCGCCGACCCTCCGTGAGGGCGGGCGGGCCGCCGTCCGCACGGGCGCGGCGCGGGCAGGGGCGTAGCGGCGGGGAACCGGCGTATGGTCGGAAGCATGTCCGGACGGATCGCGGGCGACGGGTGTGGTGCACGGCGGAGGAGCCCCCGTGGCGCCCCGCTCCGCCCGGTCCCCGCCCCCCGCCCGCTCCGCCGGCCTGCCCCCCGGCCCCCCGGCCCCCCGCGCACGGCGCCCCCGGCGCGGGCGTCGGCCCCGGGCCGCGCCCGGGCCCGTCGCCCGGAGGCGAGTGGTGTCCGCCCGCGGTGAGGAGCCCCGCGACGCGGACCGGGTGGACGCGGCGCTGGTCGACGCCGTCCACCGCACCGGCGCCTGCGCCGGGGGCGTGTACCTGCGCGAGGACGGCGCGCCCGCGCTGCGCCTGGTGGCCGTCTCCGGCGTACCCGTGGAGTCGACCGGGCCGTGGCGGCGGGTGCCCCTGTCCGCCCCGCTCGCCGTCGGCGAGGCCGTCCGCGAGGACCGCGTGGTCTGGGTGGGCCCCGAGGACGACACCGCCCGCGCCTCCCCGGGCGGCACCCCCCACCTGCCCGACCACCTCGCCCTCGCCGCCGCCCCGCTGCACGCCGCCGACCGGGACTGGGGCGCGCTGCTGCTGATGTGGCCCGAGCAGCACCCGGAGACCGCCACCCGGCGCGAGCGGGGCGCCGTCGCGGCCGCGGCCCGGCGCGTCGCCCGGGCCCTGGACGACTGCCCATCGGCGCCCGTCCTGCCGGACCCCCCGCGCCCGGTCGCCTCCACCCCCGCCCCGAGCCCCCAGGGCGCCCAGCAGGCCGCGGTCGACTACGTCGAGCGCCTGCCCGAAGGCGCCCTCGCCCTGGACCTGGAGGGGAGGATCACCCTGGTGAGCGGCGAGGCGGCCGAACTCCTCGGCCTCGACGCCCGGCGCCTGCTCGGCACCCGCCCCTGGCAGTCGCTGCCCTGGCTGGAGACCGCGGTGGTCGAGGACCACTACCGCACGGCGGTCGTCAGCCGCGCCCCGGTGAGCTTCACCGTCCTGCGGCCGCCCCGGGAGCGGCTGCGCTTCGAACTCCACCCGGACACCTCCGGCATCAGCGTCCGCATCACCCGCGCCCCGGCCTCCGGCACCGGCCGGCGGGCGACCGACCGCGCGGCCGGGACGTCCGGCGCCCTCCTGCCCGGCGCCGCGCCCACCGGACGCCTGTACCAGCTGGTCCACCTGGCGGCCGCCCTGACGGAGACGGTCGCCGTCCGCGACGTCGTCGACCTCCTCGCCGACCAGGTGCTCCCGGCCTTCGGCGCCGACGGCCTGGTGCTGTCCGCCACCGACGCGGGCCGCCTGAGGATCACCGGGTACCACGGCTACCCCCGGGAGACCATCGAACGCCTCGACGGCCTGCCCCTGGACACCGTGCTCACCCCCGCCGGGCAGGTGCTCGCCGACGGACGGCCCTCCTTCTTCGCGAGCCCCGGCGAGATGGCCCGCCGCTACCCCGACGCACCGCGTATCAGCGGCAAGCAGGCCTGGGCCTTCCTCCCCCTGATCGTCTCCGGCCGCCCCGTCGGCTGCTGCATCCTCTCCTACGACCGGCCCCGGACCTTCAGCGCCGAGGAACGGGCCGTGCTGACCTCGCTCGCCGGACTCGTCGCCCAGGCCCTGGACCGGGCCCGCCTCTACGACACCACCCGGGCCCTCGCGCGCGGCCTGCAGGAGGCCCTCCTGCCGCGCACCCTGCCCGCCCTGCCCGGCCTGGAGGTGGCCGCCCGCTACCTGCCCGCCAGTCACGGCATGGACGTCGGCGGAGACTTCTACGACGTCATCCGGCTCGACCCGACCACCGCCGCGGCCGTCATCGGCGACGTGCAGGGCCACAACGTCGCCGCCGCCGCGCTCATGGGCCAGGTCCGCACCGCCATCCACGCCACCGCCGGCGCCCCGCCCGACCAGGTCCTGATGCGCACCAACCGCGTCCTCGCGGACCTGGAGACCGACCTCCTGGTCTCCTGCCTGTACCTGCACATCGACCTCGCGGCCCGCGAGGCCCTCCTGGCCAGCGCCGGCCACCCGCCGCCGCTGCTCCACGCCCCCGGCCTGCGCTGCGGGGCCCTCGCCCTCGACCCCGGGCCGCTGCTCGGCGTCGACCCCTCGCTGGCCTTCCCCGTCGACACCGTGCCCCTCGCACCGGGGACGACCCTGGCCCTGTACACCGACGGACTGGTCGAGACCCCCGGCACCGATCCGGAGGAGGCCGCCGGGGAACTCGCCCGCCACCTCGCCCGGCACGCCGCCCGGGAGCTCGACCCCCTCATCGACAGCCTCCTGGCCCACGCCCGCCCCACGGGCCACCACACGGACGACATCGCGCTGCTGCTGCTGCGCACGCCGCCGACCGGGTGAGGCACCCGCCCGGGCACCCCGCCGGCCCGGGCCAAGAACGCTCGAATGACCCGGTGCGCGCCCCGGGGCGGTGTCGGGTTGACACGTGATGATGGGCCCATGGACGTCAACGAGGTTCTGCTGCCCGGAGTGGGGCTGCGCTACGAGTTCGTCAACGAGGAGGGCGAGCGCGTCGGCGTCGTGGTCCGGCGCACCGGGGGCGTCGAACTGATCGTCTACGAGGGCCCCGACCCCGACGACGAGGCGCGCACGGTGCTGCGGCTGACCGCGGAGGAGGCCGACGCGCTCGCCGAGATGCTCGGGGCCCCGCGGATCGCCGAGCGCTTCGCCGACCTCTCCAAGGAGGTGCCGGGCCTGCGGGCCGCGCAGGTCGAGGTGGAGACCGAGGGCCCCTACGCGGGCCGGCGCCTGGGCGAGACCCGCGCCCGCACCCGCACCGGCGCCTCCGTCGTCGCGATCGTCCGGGGCGAGGAGGTGACCCCCTCCCCGGGGCCCGGCCGGGTACTTCTTCCGGGGGACGTGCTGGTCGTCATCGGCACCCACGACGGCATCGCCGCGGTGGAACGGCTCATCCGGGGCGGCTGACCGGTGGAACTCTCGGCGGCCCTGCTGCTCGAACTGGGCGTCATCCTCACCGCGCTGAGCCTCCTGGGGGCGCTGGCACGGCGCTTCGCGCTGTCCCCGATCCCGCTCTACCTGCTCGCCGGTCTCGCGCTCGGCGAGGGCGGCATCGCACCGGTGCCCGCCTCGGGGACCTTCGTGGAGGCCGGGGCGGGCATCGGCGTGGTCCTGCTGCTGCTGACGCTCGGACTGGAGTTCACCGTCGCCGAGTTCACCGTCAGCCTGCGCCGCCACCTGCCCTCCGCCTGGGTCGACCTCGTGCTCAACGCCACCCCCGGGGCCGTCATGGGATGGCTGCTCGGACTGGACGCCGGAGGGGTGCTGGCCCTCGCGGGGGTCACCTACATCTCCTCCTCGGGCATCATCGCGCGGCTCCTGGTCGACCTGCGCCGGCTCGGCAACCGGGAGACCCCCGCGGTGCTGTCCGTCCTGGTGCTGGAGGACTTCGCGATGGCCGCGTACCTCCCGCTGCTCGCCGTGCTGGCCGCCGGGGGCACCTGGCGGCAGGCCCTGCTGGGGCTGCTGGTGGCGCTCGCGGCGGTGCTGGTCGCCTTCACCGTGTCCTACTGGTGGGGGCACCACCTGGGGCGCCTGCTGCTGCACCGCGAGCCGGACCCCGAGCAACTGGTGCTGCGGGTGCTGGGGGTGACCCTGATCGTCGCCGCCCTGGCCGAGAGCGTCCACGTCTCGGCCGCCGTCGGCGCCTTCCTCGTCGGGCTCTCGCTCACCGGGGAGGCGGCCGACCGGGCGCGGGCCGTCCTCGGGCCGCTGCGGGACCTGTTCGCCGCGGTGTTCTTCCTGGCCGTCGGACTGACCGTCAGCCCCGGCGCGCTGATCCCGGTGCTGCCCGCCGCCCTGCTGCTCGCCCTGGTCACCGCCGGCACCAAACTGGCCTCCGGGTGGTACGCGGCGCGGCGCGAGGGAGCGGGCCGCCGGGGCCGGCTGCGCGCGGGCACCGCGCTCATCGCCCGCGGCGAGTTCTCCATCGTGATCATCGGCCTCGCCGGGGTCCGCCACGACAGGCTCGGCGCACTGGTGGCCGCCTACGTCCTGCTGCTCGCCGTCGCGGGGCCGCTGCTCACCCGGTTCACCGCCACCCGGGCCCCGGGCCCCGGACCCGAGGCGGCCCCCTCCTGAGCACCGGGAGCGGACGAGCGCGCCGGCACCGCCCCGGAGCCGGGTGCGGCGGCCGGAGCACCGCCGGGGCGCCGGCCGCCGCACGCCCGCACCCCCTCGGGACCTTCGGCCCCCTGTCCGGCCCCTGACAGCCCTGATCCCGGCCCCGGCACCCGGGGGAGGCTTCGAGGACGAGGGGGACCGCGGACAACGGCGCTCCCCGCAAGCGGGCCGCCGTCCGCCGCGCGGGCCCCGCACCGGCCCCGGCGGCACGGGTGCCGGCCGGCCCGGCGGCACCGCGGCCGGAAGGACCCGCGGAGCGGCCGGTGCCGCTCCGCCCGCCCGGCGGCACCCGCCACCGGTACGCCAGCCGAAGGGGAGCACACCATGACCGGCACCTCCGACCCCCGCGACATCGTCGTGGGCGTCGACCCCGTCAGGAACTGGCGCCTGGCCGTCGCCTGGGGCGCCGACGAGGCGCGCCACCGGGGCCGCAGGCTGCGCCTGGTGGTCGCCGTCCCCCCGCGGCAGTCGACGCGCCGCGCGGCCGAGGCCCTGCGCCACACGGCGCGCACCCGGGCCGCCGACGACGCCCTGCGCCAGGCGGTGGAGCTGGCACGGGCACGGCAGCCGGAGGTCGACACCGCCCCCCTGGTCGCGGACGGCCCCGCGGCCGCCGTGCTGGTCGAGCAGTCCAGGGGCGCGGAGATGGTGGTCCTCGGCTCCCGGCACCTCGGGGGCATCGAGGAGTTCCTCAGCGCCGGTTCCCTGGCCGTCCCGGTGACCGCCCAGGCACACTGCCCGGTCGCCGTCGTGGGGGAGGCCGAGCACACCACCCAGGACTCCCCGTACCTGGTGGTGGGCGTCGACGGCAGCGCCACCTCCCGTGCCGCCGTGGAGTTCGCCTTCGAGGAGGCGGACCTGCGGGGCTGCCTGGTGCGGGCCGTGGCCGCGTGGCAGCCGCCCGCCTTCTCCCTGGAACCGGGCGACACCCTCTTCCCGGCCGAGCGGCGGCTGCTCGCCGAGGCCACCAGCGGGCTGTCCGACCGGTACCCCGACGTCCCCGTCCACCACGACGTGCAGATCGGCTCCCCCGTCGAGGTGCTGGCACGGGCCGGGGAACACGCCCTCGCCGTCGTCGTCGGCCGCCGGGGCAGGGGCGGGTACTCCGGGATGCGCGTCGGCTCCGTCGTGCGCGGCCTGCTGCACCGCGCCACCAGCCCGGTGATCACCGTCCCCGGGGGGTGAGCCCGCTGCGGAAGGGGGCCGGCAGGACCCCCGAGGGGGCCTGTCGGCCCCTTGAGCCCGTGCCGCGGGCGGGCGCACCGTGAGGACGGGGCGCGGCCCGCGGCGCAGCGGCACCCGCGTCCCGCGCCGGAAGGAGCACGCCATGGCCAGGACCGGGACAGACCGCGACGCACCCCCGCCCCGCGCCGGTCTGTGGGCACGCGTGGGGGACCGGCTGGTCGTCTCGGGCGCCACCGTCGGGGACGGGGGGCGCGACGGGGAGATCGTCGCGCTCCACCACCGGGACGGCACCCCGCCCTACGACGTCCGCTGGTCCGACACCGGCCGGATCACCCTGGTGTTCCCCGGCCCGGACGCCCGGGTCCAGCACTTCCCCCACCCGCCGCCCCGCGGCGCGAGCCCCTCGTAGCCCGCCGGGCCCGCCTCGCGGGACCCCGCCCGCTGCGCCGATCGGGCGGATGGCCGGCGACGGGAGGGAGCACGGCCCCACCTGCGGGAACAGCGCACCACGATGAACGGCGACCGGTACCAGGACGAGCGGACACCGCGGCCCGCCCCCACCGCGGTGGTGATCGGCGTGGGCAACGAGTTCCGCCGGGACGACGGAGTGGGGTGGGCGGTGCTGCGCCGCATGGAGGAGCGCGCGACCCGGCGCCCGCTGCCCCCGGGCACGCTGCTCGCCCTGTCCGACGGCGAGCCGAGCGGGCTGATCGGCCACTGGGAGGGCACCGGGCTGACGGTGGTGGTGGACGCCGTGCACACCGACCCCGCCGTCCCCGGGCGGGTGCACCGGCTGGACGCCGCCGAGGTGGAGCTGTGCGGCCCCGGCCCCGTCACCTCCCACGGCCTCGGCTTCGGCCAGGCCGCCGAACTCGCCGCCGTGCTCGGCAGACTCCCCTCCCGGCTGCGTGTCTACGCGGTCGAGACCGCCGACACCTCCCTCGGCCCCGGCCTCACCGCCGCCGTGGAGGCCGCCGTCGCCCCGCTGGCGGAGCGGATCGAGGAGGAGATCCGCCGCTTCCACCAGGAGGCGCCGGGCGGACCGGTGCCCCACCCGACGTGAGACCTGTCCCGCCCGACCCGCCCCGCCCGCCCGCACCCGCCCCGGCGGGCCCCCAGGACTCGCCCCCCGCGCCGCCCCGCCGCACCCTTGAGAGGTAGCAGGAGCGGTACGGCGGCCCGGAGGTGGGATGCGATGACCGACAGCCCCGGCACCGAGCGCGCGGTGCTCGACCGCGAGGGCCTCGGCGCCCTGGTGCGGGAGCTGCGCGCCCGGGGGCACACCGTCGTCGGGCCCACCGTGCGGGACGGGGCCGTCGTCCTCGACGAGCTCGACAGCGCCGACCGGCTGCCCTTCGGCTGGGGCGTCGAGCACGAGGCCGGCCGGTACCGCCTGCGGCCCCGGGAGGACGGGGCGGCGTTCGCGCACAGCGCGGGCCCGCAGTCGTGGAAGGCGTACCTGCACCCGCAGCGCCTGCGCGAGTGGACCGCCGACCGCGAGGCCGACGGCCAGATCACCGTGCGCGCCGAGGAACCCGCGCGCGTCTCCTACGCCTTCCTCGGGGTGCAGCCCTGCGACCTGCGCGCCATCGCCGTCCAGGACCGCGTGCTCGGCGGCGGGGCCTATACGGACGAGGGCTACCGCAGCCGCCGCGCGGGCGCCTTCCTCGTCGTGGCCGAGTGCACCGAGCCCGGCGCCACCTGCTTCTGCGTGTCCATGGGCACCGGACCGGGGGCGCCCGGGGACGCCGCCTACGACCTGGCGCTCACCGAGGTCGTCGACGACGGCGGCCACCGCTTCCTCGTACGGGCCGGGAGCCCCGCGGGAGCCGAGGTGCTGGCCGCCCTCCCGCGGCGCCCGGCCGACGAGGCGACGGCCGAGGCCGCCCGGGAGGCCGTCGCCGGTGCCGCCACCCGGATGGGGCGGACCATGCCCGAGACCGACCTGCACGCGCTGATGGCCGGCACCCTGGAGGCCGACCGCTGGGACGACGTCGCCTCCCGCTGCCTGACCTGCGGCAACTGCACCATGGTCTGCCCCACCTGCTTCTGCACCTCCACCGAGGACGTCGGCGACCTCACCGGCGACCACGCGGAGCGCTGGCGGCGCTGGGAGTCCTGTTTCGACCTCGACTTCTCCCATCTGCCGGGCGGCCCCGTCCGCTCCTCCGGCCGCAGCCGCTACCGCCAGTGGCTCACCCACAAACTCGGCACCTGGCACGACCAGTTCGGCAGCTCCGGCTGCGTCGGCTGCGGGCGCTGCATCGTCTGGTGCCCCGTCGGCATCGACATCACCGAGGAGGCCGCCGCCCTGGACCGCGAGTGGTCGGCACGCACCCTTCCCCCGACCGCCCCCGCGGAGCCCGCCGACGCCCGGGGCCGCCCGGACGGACGGACGGCCGGCCCGTGACCGGCGGGACCGCACCCCGCGGCGGCTTCCTCGCCCGGCTGCCCGAGGACGGGGCCGCGGCGCTCCTCGCACTCGGCGAGGACGTCGCCCTCACCGCCGGGACCCGGCTGTTCGAGGAGGGCCGCCCCGCCGACCGCTTCTGGGTCCTGCACCAGGGCACCGTCACCCTCTCCACCCGCGTCCCCGGACGGCCCGAGGCGGTGGTGGAGACGGTCGGGGCCGGTGAACTGGTCGGCTGGTCCTGGCTGGTCCCGCCGCACCTGTGGCGGCTCGCCGCGACGGCGGCCACCGCCGTGCGGGCCGCCGAGTTCCCGGCCGCCGAGGTCAGGGACCTGTGCACCCGGGAACCGGAGCTGGGCCGGGTGCTCACCCTGCGCGTCGCCGAGGTCGTCGGCAGGCGCCTGGAGGCCACCCGGGCCCGGCTGCTCGACCTGTACGCCCCGCCGCCCGGGGCGGCGCACCCCGGACGCCTGCCGTGAGCGTCCTCGGCGCCACCGGCGCCTCGGGCCCCGGCGCCACCGTGCCGGTCCCCTACCGCGTGGTGCGCAGGACCCGGCAGACCCCGGACACCGCCACGCTCGTCGTGGAACCGGTTGACCGGGCCCTGCCGCGCTTCGCACCCGGGCAGTTCGCGATGGCCTACGCCTTCGGGCGGGGCGAGATCCCCCTGTCCGCCAGCGGCATCGGCGAGGACGGCCGGACCCTGGAGCACACCGTCCGCGCGGTCGGCGCCGTCTCCGCCGCCCTCCACGACAGCGCGCCGGGCACCCAGATCGCCCTGCGCGGCCCCTTCGGCACCGCCTGGGACCTCGCCCGCGCACGGGACCGCGACGTCCTCGTCATCGCCGGCGGCATCGGCCTCGCCCCACTGCGCCCGCTGGTGCAGGCCCTGCTCCGGGACCGGTCCCCGGGCCGCCCCGGCGGCCGGCTCGGCGTCCTGGTCGGAGCGCGCAGCCCCGGCGAACTGCCCTTCGCGGACGATGTCGAGGCCTGGTCGGCCCGCCCCGGGACGCATGTGGCGGTCACCGTGGACCGGCCCGGCCCGCGGTGGACGGGCGAGGTCGGCGTGGTGACCGCGCTGCTGGAGCGCGCCCCGTTCACCCCGGCCCGCACGGCGGCCTTCGTGTGCGGCCCGGAGGCGATGATGCGGGCCGCGGCCCGCGACCTCGCCCACCGCGGGGTCGCCGAGGACCGCGTCCAGGTGTCGCTGGAACGCACCATGCACTGCGGCACCGGCCACTGCGGCCACTGCCAGCTCGGCCCGCTGCTGGTGTGCCGCGACGGGCCCGTGGCCGACTACGACCGTGCGGGACCCCTGCTGACGTACCGGGAGCTGTGACTGCCGATGTACCGGGAGCTGTGACGCCATGACCGACGAGGAACCCCGCCCGCGCCCCCGGCTCGGCGTGTTCAAGTTCGCCTCCTGCGACGGGTGCCAGCTGACCCTCCTCGACTGCGAGGACGAACTCCTGCCACTCGCCGACGAGGTGGAGATCAGCCACTTCCTGGAGGCCTCCGGCGCCGTCGCACCGGGCCCCTACGACCTCTCCCTCGTCGAGGGCTCGATCACCACCCCGGAGGACGCCCGGCGCATCCGCCAGGTGCGCGCCGACTCCCGCCACCTGGTCACCATCGGCGCCTGTGCCACCGCCGGCGGCGTCCAGGCCCTGCGGAACTTCGCCGACGTGGAGGAGTTCACCCGCACCGTCTACGCCACCCCCGAGTACATCTCCACCCTCGCCACCTCCACCCCCGTCTCCGCCCATGTCCCGGTCGACTTCGAGCTCCGCGGCTGCCCCATCGACCGGGGCCAGCTGCTGGAGGTCGTCACCGCCTACCTCGGCGGCCGCCGGCCCGACATCCCCGACCACAGCGTCTGCTTCGCGTGCAAGCGCCGCGGCACGGTGTGCGTGACCGTCGCCCACGGGACCCCCTGCCTCGGCCCCGTGACCCATGCCGGCTGCGGCGCGATCTGCCCCGCCTTCGGACGCGGCTGCTACGGCTGCTTCGGCCCCGCCCGGTCCACCAACCTGCCCGCCTACATCCCCGTGCTGCGCCGCGACGGCATGGACGACCGGGACGTGACGCGCTTCCTGCGCACGTACAACGCCGCCGCCTTCGAGGAGCCCTCCGTGCGGGAGTCCCGGCCGTGACCCACCGCGAGACCCGGGTCCTGCGCGTCGGCGCCCTCAGCCGTGTCGAGGGCGAGGGCGCCCTGCACGTCCGCATCCGCGAGGGCGAGGTCACCGAGGCCCGCCTGGAGATCTACGAACCGCCGCGCTTCTTCGAGGCGTTCCTGCGCGGACGGGGCCACACCGAGCCGCCGGACATCACCTCCCGGGTGTGCGGCATCTGCCCGGTCGCCTACCAGATGAGCGCCTGCCGTGCGATCGAGGACGCCTGCGGGGTCGAGGTCGACGGTCCGCTCGCCGACCTGCGGCGGCTGCTGTACTGCGGGGAGTGGATCGAGAGCCAGACCCTGCACGTCCACCTGCTGCACGCCCCCGACTTCCTCGGCCGGGACAGCGCCGTCGACCTCGCCCGCACCCACCGGCCGCAGGTCGAGCGGGGGCTGAGGCTGAAGCAGGCCGGCAACCTCCTCATGGAGGTCCTGGGGGGCCGTGCCATCCACCCGGTGAACGTCCGGGTCGGCGGCTTCCACCGGGTGCCCGCCCGCGCGGAGCTGCGGCCCCTGCGCGAGCGCCTGCTGCGCGCCCGCGACGACGCCCGGGAGACCGTGCGCTGGGTGGCGGGCTTCGACTTCCCGGACGCGGCGGTCGACGCCGACCTCCTCGCCCTCGCCGAACCCGGTGCCTACGCGATCGACTCGGGGACCCCGACCGTCCTCGCGGCCGGTGCCGCCGCACCCTCGGGCTCCTTCGCCGTCCGCGACTTCGGCCGGCACGTCGTGGAGCAGCAGGTGCCGCACTCCACCGCCCTGCAGTCCCGGCTGGACGGCCGCCGCCACCTCACCGGCTCCCTCGCCCGCTACGCCATCAGCGGCCACCTGATGTCCCCCCTCGCCCGCGAGGCGGCGCGGGAGGCGGACATGGCGGCACCGGGGGACGGCGGGGAGGTCTGCCGCAACCCGTTCCGCAGCATCGTGGTCCGCGCCCTGGAGGTGCTGTACGCCGCCGACGAGGCCGTCCGCCTGATCGACGCCTACCAGCCGCCCGACCGTCCGTCGGCCGAGGTGCCCGCCCGGGCGGGCACCGGCCACGGGGCCACCGAGGCCCCCCGCGGGCTGCTGTACCACCGCTACACCCTCGACGGCGACGGCACGGTCACCGACGCCGTGCTGGTGCCCCCGACGGCGCAGAACCAGGGAGCCATCGAGGACGACCTCCGGCGCCTGGTGCACGGCGAGCTCCGGCGCGGCGGCCCGGACCTCGACACCGAGGCGCTCACCCGGGTGTGCGAGCGCGCCATCCGCAACCACGACCCCTGCATCTCCTGCTCCGCCCACTTCCTGCGCCTGGACGTCGAGCAGGCGTAGCCGGGGGCCGTCCGGGCCGGGCCCGCGCCGCGCGCCGGGCCCCGCGCTTGGCGGTGCGGTGCGCCAGGGTCAACACTGAACGTGCGACCCGCGCCGCGGCGCGGGACGCGGTCGGCCGCCGGCACCGGGCAGCATGCCGCGGGCCGGGCGGCCGCGGGCGGCCGGACCCCCACGGCAGGGGCCCCGGGAGCCGGTCGCCGGGCGACCGCGCCCGGCCGGGCGCGGCAGGGACCGCGCGGCGGTCCGGGAACCGAGGTGATGACGGTGCGTAGTCGATTCGAACCGGACCGGCAGCTGACCGCGCGCATGGTGCTCACCATGTTCCTCCTCGGGCTCCTCTACGTGGGGTTCGTCGCGGCGCTCATCGTCCTGCTCAAGTCCGTGGTCCTGATCGTGGTGATCGCCGGGGGGCTGCTGGTGGCGCAGTTCTGGTTCTCCGACCGGATCGCCCTGTACGCCATGCGGGGCCGGCTGGTCGGCCCGGAGGAGGAGCCGGTGCTGCACGGCATCGTCGACCGGCTGTGCGCCTCCGCCGACATGCCCAAGCCCCGGGTGGCCGTCTCGCGGATGGACCTGCCCAACGCCTTCGCCACCGGCCGCAACGCCGACCACGCGGTGGTCTGCGTCACCACCGGACTCCAGCGGCGGCTGGAGACGGAGGAACTGGAGGGCGTGCTGGCCCACGAGCTGTCCCATGTCGCCCACCGGGACGTGGCGGTGATCACCATCGCCTCGTTCCTGGGTGTGATCGCCGGACTCACCGTGCGCTTCGCCTTCTACTCGCAGCTCTTCGGCGGAGGCAGGCGGGACCAGAACACCGCGGTCGCCTTCGCGGCCGTGATGGGCGTCTCGGCGGCCGTCTACGCGCTCAGCTTCCTGCTCATCCGGGCCCTGTCCCGCTACCGGGAGCTGGCCGCCGACCGGGCGGCCGCGCTGCTCACGGGCAAGCCCTCCGCCCTGGCCGCCGCGCTGACCAAGGTGGACGGGGAGATCGCCCGCATCCCGACCCGGGACCTGCGCACCGCCCAGGCGTTCAACGCCTTCTTCTTCACGCCCGCGCTGCGGCCCGGGTCCACCGCCGCCCGGCTGTTCTCGACCCACCCGCCCCTGGAGCGGCGCCTGGAGGCGCTGGCGCAGATCTCCGCGCAGCTGGGCGACGAGACACCCTGAGAGGAGAGGCCCGTGGGCTTCTGGAGCACCCTGCTCGGCCGGTCCGAACCGGTCCGGCCCGACCTGGACCGGCTCTTCGCCCTGCCGTCCGCGGCCGTGACGCTGCGCGCGGCCGCCGGCTTCGCGCCCACGGGCGCCGGCTCGGTGTGCTTCTCCGCCACCGAGGGCGGCGCCTTCGACCGGGTCCGCCGCGAGGTGCAGCAGCTGCTGGACGCCGACTCCGAGCGGCAGGGGGAGCGGGTCGAGTTCAGCCGCGACGCCTACGGGTACGCCTGGCTGCTGTCCCGGCGCCGGGGCGAGGACGGCCTGCCGGCTCTGGTGAGCGACCTGCACGCGGTGAACTCGACCCTGCAGGACAGCGGCTTCGGCCCGCAGCTGCTGTGCTCCCTGGTGGCCTTCCGGGACCCCGAGGACCGGCGGCTGGCCCTCGTCTACCTCTACAAGCGCGGCACCTTCTACCCCTTCGCCCCGCTGGAGGGGCAGAAGCGCGACAACCCGCTCGAACTCCAGGTCAGGGCGGTGCTCAAGGACGACCTGCGCATCGAGGCCGACCTCGGCCGCTGGTTCCCGGTGTGGGGGGCGCCCGGACTGTGACGCCGCGCTCCCGGCCCCTCGCGGCACGTCCACCGGGGGCGGATCCGGCGGCGGCCGGGGGGCGAGGACCCACACGTCCTTCTCCCCGGGTCCCGGCCCTCACGACACGCCGGATGCCGTCTGCCTCTTTCCGCGGCGGCCGGACCTCACGGCGCCATAGGCCGTCAACGCCGCAGCTCCGGGAGGCGGCAGCGGAGACAGAAGCGCCGTCCCCCACGACGTGAGACGCGTGTCCACCGCCTCGGGGGTTCCCCACGGTGTCCTGGCGGCGGGCACCACCTCCCCTTGCCTGCCGTCATGACGCACCGTCACGGTGTCCCCGTCCAGGTCGCCCACCAGTTGACCGGAGCACTCGACGTGGCTCCCGCCGCCCCCCTGGGACCCCGTCCTCACGGGCCGGTGCGGCGGTGCCCGCCCGTTCGCAGGCCGCGGTTCTCACGGCTCCGCCCCGAGGGGCACCAGGGGCCGGGGGCGGCCGTGCGGGCCGGATGCCGGGGGCCGAGGAAGGCGGCGTGGCCGGCTCCCCCGGGCGCGGGATGGGTGACCTGCCTCCAGCCCTCGCGCTGGTAGAAGGCGAGGGCTGCGCATGCGGCGACCGAGGTCATCAGCCAGCAGCGGCCGTCGGCCCGTCCGGCCGTCACCGCTCCGAGGAGCCATCCGCCCAGGCCGGTGCCGCGCGCGTGCCCGGCGACGGCCAGCTCGTCCACTTCCCGGGCGCCGCACAGCCAGTCGCCCGTCCGCTCCGCACCGAGGGCGGCGGAGACCTGCGGGTGGCGGCGGGAGGCGGGGAACGGGTCCGGGGTGGTCCAGGCGGCCGCCCAGCCCAGGACGGTGTCCCCGTCGAGCGCGAGCGCGGCGGTGAAGCCCGGCCGGTGCACGTCGTCCGCCAGCCGCTCCAGGTAGGCGTCGGCGCGCTCAGGCGCTTCGCGCCAGGGCGGACCGCCGAACGCGTCCGCGTAGACGGCACGCACGCCGTCCGCGTGCGCGAGCAGCCGGTCGCCGGGGACCGCCCGGACGGCGGGGGTCATCAGGCGGCTCTCGCGGCCGGGGCGGGGAGCGGGTTCAGGGAGGCGTACTCCAGCGGTGCGGACGGGTCGATGGAGACGTCCAGCGGGGCGGGCTCGGCGCCGGAGCGGACGAGGAGGTCGCCGACGGCAGCGATCATGGCGCCGTTGTCGGTGCACAGCGTCGTCGGCGGCACGCGCAGCCCGACGCCGGCGGCGGCGCACCGCTGCTCGGTGAGGGCCCGGACCCGGGAGTTCGCGGCCACGCCGCCGACCACGACCAGCGTCCTGACGCCGTACGCCTCGCAGGCCGCGAGCGCCTTGCGGCTCAGTACGTCGGCCACGGCCTCCTGGAGCGCGGCGGCGCCGTCCGCCACGGGTACCTCGACGCCCCGGAGGCGGTGCTTCTCGACCCAGCGGGCCGCGGCGGTCTTGAGCCCGGAGAAGGAGAAGGCGTACGGGGCGTCACCGCCCCGGGTCAGCGGACGCGGGAAGTCCACGGCGCGCGAATCGCCGTCCCGGGCGGCCCGGTCGATCGCCGGCCCGCCCGGATAGGGGAGGCCGAGGATGCGGGCGACCTTGTCGAAGCACTCGCCGGCCGCGTCGTCGAGGGTGTCCCCCAGGTGCAGGATCGGCTCGCGGACCAGGTCCCGTACGAGGAGGAGGGAGGTGTGGCCGCCGGAGACGATCAGCACCACGCAGGGGCTGGGCAGGGGACCGTGCTCCAGGGTGTCGGCGGCGACGTGCCCGGCCAGGTGGTGCACCCCGTACAGCGGTACCCCGGCCGCGTAGGCGAGGCTCTTGGCCCCGGCCAGCCCGACCTGGAGTGCCCCGGAGAGGCCGGGGCCCGTGGTGACGGCGACGGCGTCGATCCGACCCGGCCGCAGCCCCGCCCGCCCGAGCGCCTCACGTACGACCGGGTTGAACGACTGCAGGTGCGCCCGGGCGGCGATCTCGGGCACGACTCCGCCGAACCGGGCGTGCTCGTCCATGCTCGACGCCACCACGTGCGCGAGGAGTTCCCCGTCCCGCACGATCCCCGCGCCGGTCTCGTCGCACGACGACTCGATTCCCAGGACGACCGGTCCACCCACTGCCCACTCCTTTTGCACGCTGTCAGCACCTGCAATATATGTGCAACAAGGGTCCGGGTGCGTCGCCCTCCGGCGGTACGCCGGGACCCGGTCGGCGGGCCCGGCGAGGGGGCCGGGCGGCGCGGGCGCCCGGACGGCCGGGGCTCGGCGCCGCGGGAGCCCGGGTGCGCGGCCCGGCGCGCCCCGCGCCCGTCGGGTGCATCCCGGGGCTCCGGGTGTGGCACGGCTCACCGGCGGCGGGCGAATCCGGCCCGGTAAATCGAACACGAGTATGATTCGGTCATGGCTGAGAACACCTTCCCCGAGGATCTGCGCGCCGCCCAGCTCCGCCTGCACCAGGCGACCGCCGAGCTGGCCGGGCTGGTGCGGTCCCTGCCCTGGTCGGTGGAGCCCCACGAGGGGTGGCCCGGAGCCGAGCACCCGCACACCGGGCGGACCGCGGGCGGGCGGCCGTCCAGCCCGGGCTGGAGCGAGCGGGAGAAGGCCGCCGTGGACCGCCTCCGCGCGGAGTGTCTGGCCCTCTCCGAGGCCGTCGCCACGCACCCGTACTGGGCGGAGGTCGCCCGTGAGGACGTCGTCGCGGCCCGGACGGAGCTGAAGGCCGCCACCCGTCCCGCGGCGGTGCCCGCCCCGGACGTCACCCCCGCCGCCTGACCGAAAGGGGCCCTCCCGTGTCCGACCTGCCGCCCGACCTGCCCCGTCTGCGCACCCTGGAGACCTGGCTGGTGCTGGCCCTGGAGCGCGTGCGGGCGCGGATCGCGGACGCGGAGCGGCGCGAGGCCGAGCGCCGCGCGGGCGAGGCCGGGCGGCCGCCGGCGCCGGACTGGGTCGTCGAACGGGGCATCGGCCAGGGCCGCAGACCGCTGTACGTGCACACCGGCGACTGCCATCTCGCCGGCGGGCGCCGGTACCCCGTCTCCCGGGAGGCCGCCGCCCGCGCCGTCGCGGAGGGGGTCGAAGCGTGCTCCCACTGCCGGGCCGACGCCGAACTCGGCATCCTGGAGTAGGCCGGGCTGCCGTACCCCCTGGGGGTATTGATACCCCCAGGGGGTATCATCGTCCCAGGCCGCACCCGGCGGCCCTCGGACACGGGAGGTCCCTCATGAACGCCGGTCTCAAGGTCGCCGCCTTCGCGGTCCTGCTCACCGCGGTGTTCGGCGCGGCGTGGGGCGCGGGCGCCGCGTTCGACCCGGTGGTGGCCGGAGTGGAACCCGCGCACCACGCCGACCACCCGGAGGGCCGCCCGGAGACCGGGAGCGGCGGGGGAGCGGGCGCGGGCCACCAGGACCACTGAGCGCCCGCCCGTCAGAGGCGCTCAGGTCTGCTGCAGCGGGGCGTACTCCTCCTCCGCCAGCCCGAAGGTCCAGGCGACGCCCTCACGCGCCGTGCGGGTGGCGGGCGGCACCCGCAGCCAGTACGTCCGGGACGTGCCGTCGGGCTCCGGAGTGGAGTTGACCACCTCGACCATCGCCACGTCCTCGTCGTCGGCGAGCGCGATCCGCCACAGCACCCCCGTCGCGTCCCGGTGCACGGGTTCGGCGCCCGAGTCCGCCAGATAGCGCTCGTAGCCGTAGGACTCCAGCATCACGCGGCGCAGCTCGGCGTTGTCCTCGGCGCGTATGCGCCCGGGGGTGAGGTCCCCGAGCCCCGCGAGGAAGTCCGCCCGCACCGCCATGCCCCGCCAGGCGTGCAGGGCGAAGCCGTCGGGGAAGGCCAGGGCGGGGCCGTCGCCCCGGTCCAGCCGGCCCGCCTCGTCCCGGTGCAACTCCACCGGCCGTTCGCAGACCACCGCGGCGTCCTCGTACGGCCACCACCAGCCCGCGCTCCGGGCCACCGCGGCGAGGCCGTCCAGCGCGGTTCCCCGCCCGGCGAGAGCCGCGAGCCAGGCCGCGTCGTGCTGGCCGAGGACCGCGTCCAGCAGCAGCAGCCGCACCTCGGGCCCGCCGCCCGCCTCCTCGGCGACCCCCGCCCGGATCCGGTCGGCCAGGGCCCGGACCGGCTCCCACAGCCTCGCCCCCGTGGACGCCCAGAGCGCTGCGTACCCCGCGGCCCCCAGCTCCCGGTGGACGCGGGCCCGTTCGGCCTCCCAGGGGCGGGTGCGGACCTCCTCGCGCACACTGCGGCCGAAGCCGCCGCCCGCCCGCAGCAGGGCCACGGCGGCGCGGGGCGAGCCGGCCCAGAGCACCCGGCGCGGTCCGGGCAGCCCCGCCGAGCGGTAGGCGAGGCGGACGCCCGCCTCGGCGGCCTCCCGGTCGGCCGGGCCGGTGGCCGCGGCCACCGCGCGCCAGCGGGCGGCGTCCTCGGCGGGCCCGGCGGCACCCGGCCCGGGGACGGGCCGCGCGCCCCCGGGCCGGGCGTCGGCGGGGAGGGGGGCGGCAGTGGCGGAGATGTCGGTCATGGTGTCCTCGTCCTGTGGTCGGTCGCGGAGCCGTCGGGGCGGTGCGGAGGCGGTCGCGGGGACCGGGCGGTGGCGGTGCGGAGCGCCCTGAACCGCGGGGGCGGTGGGCCGTCAGTCGGCCACGATGCGCACGGCGCCCGGGACGTACTCCCGCTGGCGCACCACCCGGAACCAGCCCCGGGGGAGCGGGATCGCCGCGTGCTCCTCGTGCACCACGCGTCCGCCCTGCGGGAGATGGAGCAGCATCGGCCCGAACTCCCCTCCCTGGCGCACCAGCCGCCCCGGGCCGGGGACCGCATGGGCGTGACCGGTGACCTCGCCCAGCGCCAGCACCAGGCGCCCGCGCCCGTCCCGCGCCTCGCCCTCGCCCTCCCGGGCGCGCTCCGGCACCGCCTCCTCGGCCACGGGCATGATCAGGACGTCCCCCTGCCGGTACACGGCTCTCCCTCCCGGCGGCCCCCTGCGGACCGCCCGTTCATGTGGCCACGCTAGGGCGGGGGTCCGACAACGCCCGCCGCGGACGGAGAACGGAGCGGAGAGCGGCGGACGGCGCCCGCGCCCGCAGGGCCGAGGGCGCGTCACGGCGGGCGCGCCGCGCCCGCCGTGACGGGCGCCGGGGAACGGGCGGGCGGGATGTCGGCGGCCCTTGGTAGAACTGACCTGCCATGACCGACCGCCAGACGCAGGAGCCGTCCAGATGACCATCGGTGACCACATGAAGGAGTGGGGCGGCCTTCCGGTCGCCGACTTCGCCGGCCCCGGCGCGCAGCCGGCCGCCCCGCTCCCCGAGGCGGGCGCCGTCGCCTGGCGGATCTCCGCCGACGTGTACGACGGCGAGGAGAGCTGGCCGGAGTCGTTCGCCAGGTTCCTCCGGTCGGTCGACGCCTCCCGGGTGCGGGCCCTGGTGGTCGGCGGGTGGTGGACCGAGGACTGCGACACCGCCAACACCGAGCTCGTGGAGCTCCTGGCGGCCGCCGCGGACCGGCTCCCCGCGCTGCGCGCCCTGTTCGTCGGCGACGTCACCTACGAGGAGTGCGAGATCTCCTGGATCCACCAGTCCGACATGGGGCCGCTGCTGCGCGCCTACCCCCGGCTGGAGGAGTTCGGCGTCCGCGGCGGCGAGGGGCTGGCCTTCCCGCCCCTGGCGCACTCCGCCCTGCGCAGGCTGCGCATCGAGACCGGCGGCCTGTCGAAGGAGGTCGTCCGCGGCGTCGCCGCCAGCGAACTCCCGGTCCTGGAGGACCTCGACCTCTGGCTCGGCACCTCCTGGTACGGCGCCGACGCCGAGGTGGCCGACCTGGAGCCCTTCCTGAGCGGTGCGCGCCTGCCGTCGCTGCGCCGCCTCGCCCTGCGCAACAGCGAGATCCAGAGCGAGATAGCCGCCGCGCTCGCCGGGGCCCCCGTGGTCGCGCGCCTGAGCGAACTCGACCTGTCCATGGGCACCTTCGGGGACGAGGGCGCGGCGGCGCTGCTCGAAGGCCAGCCGCTCACCCATCTGGCCCGGCTCGACCTCCACCACCACTTCCTCAGCCCCGAGGTCGCGGGCAGGCTGCGGTCGGCGCTGGAGCCGTACGGGGTGGAGGTCGACCTCTCGGACGGCATAGAGGAGCGCGGCGGACGCGAGGAGCGCTACACCGCGGTGGCGGAATGACGCCCGCCACGGCCGCGCACCCGGCCGCCGCGGTCGTGGGACACCCCGAGGGACGGCGCACGGCGCTCCTGCAGACCGCCCTGCGCAAGGCCGGACGCGCCCCCGCGCGCGTCGTCCCCTGGACCGACGTGCTCTCCGGCACGGCCCGCTTCCGGCCCGGGGAGCTGGTGCGCCTCGACTCGCCCGGCCAGGACCCGCTGGCCGACCGGCTGCTGCGCGGAACGGCGGACCCCACCCGGGTGGAGGGCGGCGCCCGCTGGTACCGGGGGTTCCTGGACGCCGTGCAGCATGTCGCGGACGGGGTGCGCGCGGCCGGGGGCACCCTGCTCGCCGATCCGGGGGAGCTGGCCGTCCTGTTCGACAAGCGGCTCTGCCATGCCGGGCTCGCCGCGGCGGGGGTGCCGGTCCCGCCCTCGCCCACCTCCGGCCCCGGCGCACCACCGGTGCGCGGCTGGCCGGACCTGCGCGCACTCCTCGCCCGCCCCGGGCTGCGCCGCGTGTTCGCCAAACCGGCCCACGGCTCCTCCGCCTCGGGGGTGCTGGCCGTCGAGAGCGGCACGGGAGGCCGGGTGCGGGCCACCACCTCCGTGGAGCTCACCCCGTCGGGGGCGCTCCACAACTCCCTGCGGGTGCGCCGCTACGAGGACGAGCGGACCGTCGGCGCCCTGGTCGACGCCCTCGCCCCCGACGGACTGCACATCGAGCGCTGGCTGCCCAAGGCCTCGCAGCACGGGCGCGCCGCGGACCTGAGGGTCGTGGCCACCGCCGGCCGTGCCACCCACGCCGTGGTCCGCACCTCCGCGGGGCCGCTGACCAACCTCCACCTCGGCGGCTCCCGGGGCGACCTCGCCGCGGTGCGGGAGGCCCTCGCCGCCGCGCCCGGGGCGGGCTGGCCCGGCCTGCTGGCGGTCGCCGAAGGCGCCGCGGCCGTCTTCCCGGGCACCCCGTGCGTCGGTGTCGACGTGCTTCCGGCCGTCCACTGGCGCCGCTTCGCCGTCGCCGAGGTGAACGCCTTCGGCGACCTGCTGCCCGGGCTCACGGGCTTCGAGGGCGGCCCCGCCGAGGGCCTCGACACCTACGCCGCGCAAGTGGCCTCCCCGCCCTGGAACCCCGGTGCCCCTCGTGCACCGCACCGCGGCCGCGCGTCCGCGGCCCTCGCGGGCGCCCGCCCCTGACCGAACGACAGGAACCACCCATGCACCCCTTCCCGCCGGGCTCCGCCCTGCGCGACGCCCCCGGAACCGGCACCGCACCCGGGCAGGCGCCCGGGCCCGACACACCCGACATGAACGAGGTCGTCGGCCGGGACGACCTGCTGCTCGTCACGCTGGACACCCTCCGCCACGACGTCGCCGCCGAGGCGGCGGCCCGGGGGCGCACCCCCCGGCTCGCCGGCCGGCTGCCGGGCGGCCGCTGGGAGCGCCGCCATGCGCCGGGCAGCTTCACCTACGCCTCCCACCAGGCGATCTTCGCGGGCTTCCTGCCCACCCCCGCGGCACCGGGGCCGCACCCGCGGCTCTTCGCCGCGCGCTTCGCCGGCAGCGAGTCCACCGCCGGGCGCACCTGGGTGTTCGACACCCCCGACCTGGTCTCCGGGCTGGCCGGCGCCGGGTACCGCACCGTCTGCATCGGAGGCGTCGGCTTCTTCAACCGGCGCGGCGCGCTCGGGTCGGTGCTGCCGGACCTCTTCCAGGAGGCCCACTGGGAGCCGTCGTTCGGGGTCGCCTCCCCGAACTCCTTCGAGGAGCAGGTGGCCTGCGCGGAGCGGGTGGTGGCCGGGCTGCCCGCGGAGCAGCGGCTGTTCCTCTTCGTGAACGTCTCCGCGATGCACCAGCCGAACTGGTTCCACGCCGAGGGCGCCCGCCGGGAGGACGGCGACACGCGGGAGACGCACGCCGCGGCGCTGGCGTACGTGGACCGGCACATCGGGCGCCTCTTCGACGCGATGCGGAGCCGCCGGCGCTGCTTCGCAGTGGTCTGCTCGGACCACGGCACGGCCTACGGCGACGGGGGGTACACCGGGCACCGCCTCGCCCACGAGGCGGTGTGGACGGTGCCCTACGCCCACTTCTTCCTGGAACCCGACGGCCCTCTCCCGTCCGCCGCCGCAGGAGGCCCGCGATGACCACCACACCCTCCACCGCGTCCTCCGCAGCCGTGCCCTCCCCGGCGGGGCCCGGTCGCGCCGGGCCCGCCGCCGCGCCGCCGCCCGCCTCCGGGGTCCGCCCGTACGAGAGCTACGTGTACGCCTACCCGCACAAGACCGCCTACCGCGCCCTCCCGGACCGGCCCGAACTCGCACGGGTGTGGGCGGGCCGGGCCAAGGACGCCCTCTCGCTGTACCTGCACATCCCCTTCTGCGAGGTCCGCTGCGGCTTCTGCAACCTGTTCACCCGCATCGGCGCCCCGGACGGCCTCACGGGCGCGTATCTCGACGCGCTGGAACGGCAGGCGCGCACGGTCCGCGAGGCGCTCGGCGCCGACGGCGGTCCCGTCCGCTTCGCCGCCGCCGCGTTCGGAGGAGGCACCCCGACGTTCCTGACCGCCGCGGAACTCTCCCGGCTGTGCGACATCGCGGAGCACACCGCGGGAGCCGACCTGCGGGCGGTGCCGCTGTCGGTGGAGGCGTCCCCGTCCACCGCGACCGCGGACCGGCTCGCCGTCCTCGCCGAGCGGGGCACCACCCGCCTGAGCCTCGGTGTGCAGAGCTTCGTGGACAGCGAGGTCCGCTCGGCCGCCCGCCCCCAGCGGCGCGCGGACGTCGAGGCCGCTCTCGGCCGCATCCGCGCCGCCGCCCTCCCGGTCCTCAACATCGACCTCATCTACGGCATCGACGGCCAGACCGGGGCCACCTGGAGCCGGTCGCTCGCGGCGGCACTGGCCTGGCGGCCCGAGGAGCTGTACCTCTACCCGCTCTATGTGCGGCCGCTGACGGGCCTCGGGCGTCGCGGCGAGGCGTCCGGCCCGCTCGCGGAGGCCGCCTGGGACGCACAGCGCCTGCGCCTGTACCGCCAGGGCCGCGACACACTCCTGTCCGCCGGGTACGAGCAGGTCTCGATGCGGATGTTCCGCAGGCCCGGCGCACCCACCGCCGTGCCCGCGGACCACTCCTGCCAGACGGACGGCATGGTCGGCCTGGGCTGCGGGGCCCGGTCCTACACCCCCGCACTGCACTACTCCTTCGACTACGCCGTCGACATGCGGCAGATCCGGGCCATCGTGGACGACTACGTGGCCCGGCCGGGCCGGGACTTCGCCCGCGCCGAGTACGGCCGCCGGATGGACGACGGCGAGGCCCGCCGCCGCCACCTGCTGCAGTCGCTGCTCCAGGCCGAGGGCATGGCCGTGGCCGACTACCGGGCACGGTTCGGCACCGGGCCCTTCGAGGACTTCCCCGTCGAGCTGCGGCGGTTCGCGGAGGCGGGCTGGCTGGCCGAGGGCGGTGCCGGGGAGGCGCGGCTGCGCCTCACCCCCGAGGGGCTGGCCCACTCCGACGCGGTCGGACCGGCGCTCTTCTCATCCGCCGTCCGGTCCGCGATGGCCGGCTACGCGCGCAAGTGAAGGGGACCGGCATGGACCTGACCCTGCTGTACCGGGGGCCGCTGGCCTCCTGCGACTACGACTGCCCCTACTGCCCCTTCGCCAAGCGCCGCGACAGCCGGGCCGCCTTGGAGCAGGACCGCAGAGCCCTGGAGCGCTTCTCCGGCTGGGCCGCCGAGGCCGCCGGCGACCGGCTCTCGCTGCTGTTCACCCCGTGGGGAGAGGGCCTGGTGCGCTCCTGGTACCGGCGGGCGCTCGTGGACCTCTCCCGCCTGCCGCACGTGCGGAGGGTGGCGATCCAGACCAACCTCTCCTGCCGGACGGGCTGGATCGCCGACGCGGACCGGGACAGCCTGGCCCTGTGGTGCACCTACCACCCGGGCCAGACGCCCTACGACCGGTTCCTCGGCCGGTGCCGGGAGCTGGCGCAGTCCGGGGTGCGCCACAGCGTCGGCGTCGTCGGCCTCCCCGAGCACCTCGGGCACGCCCGCCGGCTGCGCGAGGCGCTGCCCGAGCACGTCTACCTGTGGGTCAACGCCGCGGAGGGGCACACGTACACCGACGCCGAGGCGGCCGACTGGGAGGCGCTCGACCCGCTCTTCGCGTTCAGCCGCCACCCGCACCGCAGCGCCGGACTGCCCTGCCGGACCGGCGAGTCGGTGGTCTCCGTGGACGGCGAGGGCACCGTCCGGCGCTGCCACTTCGTCCCCGCCGCCCTCGGCAACCTCTACGACGGCAGCTACCGCGAGGCACTGCGTCCGCGCGCCTGCCCGCTGGCCGTCTGCGACTGCCACATCGGCTATGTGCACCTGGAGTCGCTGCCGCTGTACGACGTCTTCGCGGGGGGCGTGCTGGAGCGGATCCCGGCCCGGGAAGCCCTGGCCGGGGCGAGGCCGGCGCGCCCGGCCGCGCGGCCGCCGGGGCCCCGGGCGGCACGCCTCCGCTGAGGCGGCAGGCCCGCCCCGGCCCGGTCCGCCCGGGGCCGCCGGGGCCGGGCGGGCGCCGCTGCGGTGCTGGGCGGGCCGTCGGCGGACCGGGGGCGGAGCGGAGGATTCCGCCCGTACCCCCGGCGTCGAGCAGTCATTAGGTTAGGCTAACCTGACTTTCGTGAAGGACGGCGCAGAGAACACCGCTGCCGCGGCACCCCGCGGCCACCACCTGTCGGCCGCGGACGTGACCGTGGCCTACGACGGGACCGATGTCGTGCACGACGCGGCCCTGTCGCTGCTCCCCGGCGAGGTCACCGTGCTGGTGGGACCCAACGGGAGCGGCAAGTCCACCCTGCTGCGCACGCTCGCCCGGCTCCAGCGCCCGAGGACCGCGCGGCTCCTCATCGACGGCGACACCGACGGGCTCGCCCTGACCCCCCGTGAGTTCTCCCGCCATGTGGCCCTCCTGGCCCAGAAGCGCTCCACGCCCAGCGGCCTGACCGTGCGGGACCTCGTGGAGTTCGGCCGCTACCCCCACCGCGGCCGGTGGGGCGGGAGCGACCCGGGCGGCCCCGCCGCCGTGGACCGGGCGCTCGCCATGACCGGCGTCACCGACCTGGCCGGGCGGGGCGCCGAGCAGCTCTCCGGCGGCCAGCTCCAGCGCGTCTGGCTGGCGGGCTGCCTCGCCCAGGAGACCGGCGTGCTCCTCCTCGACGAACCCACCACCTATCTGGACCTGCGCTACCAGGTCGAACTCCTCGACCTGCTGCGCGACCTGGCGGACGACCACGGCATCGCCGTCGGCGCCGTCCTGCACGACCTCGACCAGGCCGCCGCGGTGGCCGACCGGATCGTGCTGCTGCACGACGGGCGCACCGTCGCCGACGGCACACCCGAGGCCGTCCTCACCCCCGAGCGGCTGACCGGCGCCTACGGCATCCGCATCGAGGTCGACACCGACCCCCTGACGGGCCGGCTGCGCACCCGCGCGATCGGCCGCCACCACACCCGAAGCGAAAGGCTCAGCACCACCTCATGAGACGACTCCTCCTGGCCGCCACCGCCACCGCCGCCGCCCTCGCCCTCAGCGCCTGCGGCACCACCGAGCCGGCCGCCGACGACGCGGCCGCCCCGAAGGGCGCCGAACCCCTCGTCCTCACCGACGCCACCGGCACGAAGGTGGAACTCGACGGCCCCGCCGAGAAGGTCGTCGGCACCGAGTGGAACGTCGTGGAGAGCCTGGTGTCCCTCGGCGTCGACCCCGTGGGCGTCGCCGACGTCAAGGGCTACAAGACCTGGGACACCGCCGTCCCGCTCACCAACGACCCCGAGGACATCGGTACCCGCGGCGAGCCGAGCATGGACGCCATCGCCGGGCTCGCGCCGGACCTCGTCATCGCCACCAGCGACCTGCCCGCCGCGGCCGTGCAGCAGCTGCGCAAGATCGCACCCGTGCTGGAGGTGCGGGCCGCCGACGCCTCCGACCCGATCGGGCGGATGACGCAGAACCTCGACCTCATCGCCCAGGCCACCGGTACCACCGACCGGGCCGAGGAGCTGAAGGAGGAGTTCGAGGCGAAGACCGAGGCGGGACGCAAGGCCCTCGCCGACGCCGGGCTCGCCGACGCCCGCCTCGCCTTCGCCGACGGCTACGTCGTCTCCAACCAGGTCTCCATCCGCCCCTACACCGGCGGTTCGCTGATCGGCGGCGTCAACGAGGAGCTGGGCCTGAAGAACGCCTGGACCGTCGAGGGCGACGAGAACTACGGCCTCGGCACCACCGACGTCGAGGGGCTGACCTCCCTGGGCGAGGACGTGCACTTCGCCTACATCGGCAGCGCGGGGGACGCCAACAGCACGCCCTTCACCGGGGTGCTGAAGGACGACCCGGTGTGGACCTCGCTGCCCTTCGTCAAGGACGGGAACGTCCACCGGCTGCCCGACGGCATCTGGATGTTCGGCGGCCCCGGGTCCATGGGAGCCTACGTCGACGCCCTCGTCGCGGCCCTGACGAAGTAACCACGTGGCCGTCACCGCCCCGCCCTCCGCCCCCCGTCCACCGGCGGTCGCGTCCCGTACGGGCGCGGCCGCGGTGACGGCCGCGCTCCTGCTGCTGCTCGCCGCCCTCGCCGCCGCCGACATCACCCAGGGCACCGCCGCCGTCGGCGCCCCGGAGGTCCTCAAGGCGCTCACCGGGCGCGCCGAGCCCTCCGACGCCTCCGTCGTCGTCGCCTCGCGCCTGCCCCGGATGGCCGCGGGGCTGCTCGTCGGCGCCGTGCTCGGCATCGCCGGGGCCGCCCTGCAGGCCGTCAGCCGCAACGTCCTCGCCTCACCCGACACCCTGGCCGTGAACGCCGGGTCCTATCTCGCCCTCGGCCTCGCCGCCGTGACCGGCGTCTCCCTGCCGCTGCTCGCCTCCTCGGGCATCGCCTTCGCCGGGGGCGTCACGGCCGCGGCCGTCGTCCTCGGCCTGTCCGGGCTCGGCGCCGGGACCGTCCGGCTCGTGCTCGCCGGCAGCGCCCTGACCCTCGGTCTGACCGCCGTCACCGAGGGGCTCCTGCTGCTGTTCCCGGAGCAGACCGAGGGGCTCTACCAGTGGAACCAGGGCAGCATCGCGCAGAACGGCTTCGGCGGAGTGCTCTCGGTCCTCCCGCTCGCCGTGATCGGCCTCGCCGGCCTGCTCCTGCTGTCCCGGCGCATCGACACCCTCGCCCTCGGGGACGAGGCCGCCCGCGGCCTCGGGGTGCCGGTGCGCGCCACCCGCGTCGCCTCCGTGGCCCTCGCCGCACTGCTCTCCGCGGCGGCCGTGACCCTCGCCGGCCCCATCGGCTTCGTCGGTCTGTGCGCCCCCGCCCTGGTACGGCCCCTGGCCCGCCGGATCCGCCCCTTCGCCCGGGCGCGGGCGGGGCTCCCCCTCGCCGGCCTCGCCGGCGCGGTGCTGGTCCTCGGCTCCGACGTCGCCCTGCGCGCCGCCGTGCCCCCGGACGTCGCCGTCGCCGTGCCCACGGGGGTGGCCACCTCGCTCGCCGGTGCCGTCTTCCTCGTCGTGCTGGCCACCCGGGTGCGGGACGCCGGGCGGACCGCCGCGGAGGACCGGCTGCGCATCCGGAGCAGGACCGCGTTCCTGGCCGCCACGGCCGTCCTCGTGGCCCTGCTGGCCGCCGTCGCCGTCGCCGCGGTCCTGCTGGGCGACAGCAAGCTGCTGCTGGGGGACGTGGCCAACTGGGCCCAGGGACGGGCGGGCCGCGCGGTCGGCTTCGTCCTCGACACCCGGGTGCCTCGGGTGGTGGCCGCCCTCCTGGCCGGTGCCGCCCTCGCCCTCGCGGGCACGCTCGTCCAGGCCGTCACACGCAACCCGCTCGCCGAACCCGGCGTCCTGGGCGTCTCGGGCGGTGCCGCGCTCGGAGCCGTACTCCTCGTCACCACCGTGCCGCTGGCCGGGTCGTGGAGCATCGCCGGGGCCGCGTTCGCGGGTGCCGCCGCCAGCTCGCTGCTGGTCTTCGGTCTCGCGGCGCGGGGAGGTTTCCGGCAGAACCGCCTCGTCCTCGTCGGCTTCGGCGCCGCCACCGGCAGCGCCGCACTGATCGGGCTGCTGATCGTGCTCACCGACCCGTTCAACGCCACGAAGGCGCTGACCTGGCTTTCCGGCTCCACCTACGGGCGCAGCCTGCCGGACGCGGTGCCGCTCGCGGTGGTCCTGGCCGTCGGCCTGGCCCTCGCCGCCGTGCGGCGCACCGAACTCGACCTGGTCTCCCTCGACGAGGACACCCCGAGGCTCCTCGGGCTCGGCCTCTCACGGGCCCGCCTGGGCTTCCTGGTCCTCGCCGTGCTGCTCAGCGCGACCGCCGTCGCGGCGGCCGGCACCATCGGCTTCGTCGGCCTCGTCGCGCCCCATGCCGCGCGGGCCCTGGTCGGCCGCCGCCACGCCCGGGTCCTGCCGGTCGCCGTGCTCCTCGGCGCCGTGCTCGTCTGCACGGCCGACCTGGTGGGCCGCACCGTCATCGCCCCGGCGCAGCTGGGGGCGGGCCTGATGACCGCGGTCATCGGCACGCCGTACTTCCTCCATCTGCTGGTGCGCAGCCGCCGCTGAGGGCGCGGGGGCCCGCCGCCGGAAGGGGTCCGCCCGCCGCGCGGCGGGCCCGGCAGGCGGGGGAGCGGCCGCCGGGGAGGGGGCTCAGGCGGTGCGCGCGGACTCCCGCTCCAGGCGCGCGCGCAGGTCCCCGGCGAACTCCTCGGCCCGGGACAGCTGCACCCGGAGCCGGTCGACCTGCTCGGCGGCCGCCCGCTCGTAGCCGCGTACCCGGGCCAGCAGCGCCGCGCGCTCGTCGGGGGCGGCGCCGTCCTCCGCGTCGAGGCGGTCGGTGGCGTCGAGCAGCTCGCGCATCTGGTCGAGGGTGAAGCCCAGGGGCTTCATGCGGCGGATGACCATGAGCCGCGCCACGTCGGTCTCCGTGTAGAGGCGGAAGCCGCCCTGCGAGCGGGCCGAGGGCACCACCAGCGCGGCGTCCTCGTAGTGGCGGATGGTGCGCAGCGACAGCCCCGTACGTGCGGCGACCTCGCCGATCTGCATCCGCTGCCTGCCGTCCACGCGCCTGCTCCCCGAGTCCGCCGCCTGTGCCGGACCGCCGTGCGCGACCCGACCGGTCCCTACCCTAACGTTAGGGTAGAGTTGCCGTCGGCGGGTGCGGCCCTGGTCGCCGTGTGCCCCGCCCCTTCCGAGTCGGGGCCGACGCCGCCCCCGGTGACGCCCCCGAAACCCCGCAGGAGAGCCGTGCGCGAGTCCATGACGCCCGGCGCCGGCGCCTGCCCGCCGTGACCCCGCGGCCGCGACGCACGGCGCCCGAGGGCGCCCCGTCCCCCTCCTGAGCACCGGCCCCTCCCCGGGGCCCTCCGCGAGGTGCCGGCCCGGCCCTCCGCGTCCCCCGCGCGCCCGTCAGCCGAGCGGAGCGCCCGAGCACGACAGGAACGCCCTCCCGTGTCCTCTTCCGCTTCCGCTGTCTCCCCGGCCGGGCGGCTGCGCGCCCCCGACTGGCTGCGCGACCCCAAGGTGTGGCGCACCGAGGTGCTGGCCGGTCTGGTGGTCGCCCTCGCCCTGATACCGGAGGCGATCTCCTTCTCGATCATCGCCGGCGTGGACCCGGCGATCGGTCTGTTCGCCTCCTTCACGATGGCGGTCACCATCGCGGTCGTCGGCGGCCGGCGGGCCATGATCTCCGCGGCCACCGGGGCCGTCGCCCTGGTGATCGCCCCGCTCAACCGCGAGCACGGACTCGGGTACCTGGTCGCCGCGGTCATCCTGGCCGGCGTCTTCCAGGTGGTCCTCGGAGCACTGGGCGTGGCCAGGCTCATGCGGTTCATCCCGCGCTCGGTGATGGTCGGCTTCGTCAACTCCCTCGCCATCCTGATCTTCATGGCGCAGATCCCCGAGCTGACCGACGTCCCCTGGGCGGTGTACCCGCTGGTCGTCGGCGGCCTCGCCCTGATGGTGTTCTTCCCGAAGATCACCACCGTGGTCCCGGCGCCGCTCGTCTCGATCGTCATCCTCACCGTGATCACCGTGGGGGCGGCGATCGCCGTCCCGACCGTCGGGGACAAGGGCGAACTCCCCTCCTCGCTGCCGGTGCCGGGCCTGCCCGACGTGCCGTTCACCATGGACACCCTGACGACCATCGCGCCGTACGCCTTCGCCATGGCGCTGGTGGGCCTGATGGAGTCCCTGATGACGGCCAAGCTGGTGGACGAGATCACCGACACCCACTCCAGCAAGACCCGCGAGTCCGTGGGTCAGGGCATCGCCAACATCGTCACCGGCTTCTTCGGCGGCATGGGCGGCTGCGCCATGATCGGCCAGACGATGATCAACGTGAAGGTCTCCGGAGCACGCACCCGGCTGTCGACGTTCCTGGCCGGCGCCTTCCTGATGGTCCTGTGCGTCGTCTTCGGACCCGTGGTCTCCGACATCCCCATGGCCGCACTGGTGGCCGTGATGGTCATGGTGTCCTTCGCCACCTTCGACTGGCACTCCGTCGCGCCGGGGACCCTCAGGCGGATGCCCGCCGGTGAGATCGCCGTCATGGTGATCACGGTCGCCTGTGTGGTCGCCACCCACAACCTCGCGATCGGTGTCGTGGTGGGCTCCCTCACCGCCATGGTCGTCTTCGCCAAGAGGGTGGCCCACCTCGCCGAGGTCACCGCCGTGCTCGACCCCGACGGCAGCACGGTGGTCTACCGGGTCACCGGCGAGCTGTTCTTCGCCTCCTCCAACGACCTCGTCGGCCAGTTCGGCTACGCCACCGACCCCGGCAAGGTCATCATCGACCTGTCCGCCGCGCACATCTGGGACGCCTCCTCCGTGGCCGCCCTGGACGCCATCGAGACCAAGTACGCCCAGCGCGGCAAGACCGTCGAGATCACGGGCCTCAACGACCCCAGCGCCCGGCTCCACGACCGCCTCAGCGGGGAACTCGCCGCCGGGCACTGACCGGCTCCCGGGCCGGGCGGGGCTCCCTGGAGCCCCGCCCCGTCCCGCCCGGCCCGGGCGCCGGGTGTCAGTCCGCGCGGCCCGTGGCCGCCATCCCCACGCCCAGCCCGATCATGGCCAGCCCGCCGGTGCCGCCGAGCAGCGCCAGTCTCCGGGGCGAACGGGCGAACCAGGACCGCGCCGTCCCCGCCGCCAGACCCCAGGCGCCGTCGCAGACGGCCGCGATGACGGTGAAGACCAGGCCGAGCAGCAGCATCTGCCCGGCGGCGTGCCCCTGGCCGCGGTCGACGAACTGCGGCAGGACGGCCGCGAAGAAGACGATGGTCTTGGGGTTGGTCGCCCCGACCGTGAAGCCCTCCCAGAAGGTGCGCCGCCCGCGTGCGGTCGCCTGCGCCCCCGGGACGGCGGCCCGGATCCGGCCCCGCTCCCGCCAGGCCCGGATGCCGAGGTGGACCAGGTAGGCCGCACCGGCCAGGCGCAGCACCGTGTAGAGGGCCGCGGAGCGCTCCACCACGGAACCGACTCCCAGCGCCACCGCCAGCACCGGCACGCACACCCCGAGGGTGTTGCCGGCGACCGTGGTCAGCGCCGCACGACGGCCGAGCGCCAGCGCCCGCCCCACCACGAACAGCACGCTGGGGCCCGGGATCGCGATCAGCACCAAGGACACGGCGGCGAAGGCGAGGACGCGGTCACTGGACGGCATGGCGCCATGCAAGCACGTGCGGGCGGGCCCGCTCCAGGGGTTTGCGCGCCCTCGCGACCCGGCCGCCGCCCCGCGGCGCTCCCCGGCCCCGGCCGCGCGCCCCCGCCCCGCTGCCGTCTCCGCCGTCACCGGCGGGCCCCGGTGCCGCCCCGGAGGCCCTCCCGGCACCCCCTCGCGGCGGGCCGCCCCGGCCACCCCGGCCCGCAGGGGCGTGCGCCCCCGCCCCGCTGCCGTCTCCGCCGTCACCGGCGGGCCCCGGTGCCGCCCCGCACGCCCTCCCGGCGCCCCCTCGCGGCGGGCCGCCCCGGCCACCCCGGCCCGCAGGGGCGTGCGCCCCCTGAACGCCGTGCCCGATGGGCTCCGCCGCTGGTCAGAGCCCTGAGCCCGGCAACACGGGGGCACTGGACGCCCCCGCCGCCACGCGGGTTAGCATATGAGCGCCACCTAGCTCGAAAGAGAAGACCTGTGACTGTCAACGACGACTCGTTCACCAACTGGATGCACCGCGAGGAGATCGCGGAGTCGATGATCCCGATCATCGGGAAGCTGCACCGCGAACAGGACGTCACCGTCCTGGTCCACAGCCGCTCCCTGGTGAACAAGTCGGTGGTGAGCATCCTCAAGACCCACCGCTTCGCCCGGCAGATCGCCGGCGAGGAGCTGTCGGTCACCGAGACCATGCCCTTCCTCAGGGCGCTCACCACGCTCGACCTGGGCCCCTCCCAGATCGACATCGGCATGCTGGCGGCCACCTACCGCGCCGACGGGCGCGGTCTGAGCGTCGAGGAGTTCACCGCGGAGGCCGTCGCCGGTGCCACGGGCGAGAACAAGATCGAGCGCCGCGACGCCCGCGACGTCGTGCTCTACGGCTTCGGCCGCATCGGCCGCCTCGTCGCCCGCCTGCTGATCGAGAAGGCCGGCTCCGGCAACGGCCTGCGGCTGCGGGCCATCGTCGTGCGCCGCGGCGGCGAACAGGACATCGTCAAGCGCGCCTCCCTGCTGCGCCGCGACTCCATCCACGGCCAGTTCCAGGGCACCATCACCGTCGACGAGGCGAACAGCACGATCATCGCCAACGGCAACGAGATCAAGGTGATCTACGCCGGCGACCCCTCCGAGCTGGACTACACGGACCACGGCATCAAGGACGCCATCCTCATCGACAACACGGGCCGGTGGCGCGACCGCGAGGGCCTGTCGCAGCACCTGCGCCCGGGCATCGACAAGGTCGTCCTCACCGCCCCCGGCAAGGGCGACGTGCCGAACATCGTGCACGGGGTCAACCACGACACGATCAAGCCCGACGACCGGGTCCTGTCCTGCGCCTCCTGCACCACCAACGCCATCGTCCCGCCGCTGAAGGCGATGGACGACGAGTTCGGGGTGCTGCGCGGCCACGTGGAGACCGTGCACTCGTTCACCAACGACCAGAACCTGCTGGACAACTACCACAAGGCCGACCGCCGCGGCCGCTCCGCGCCCCTGAACATGGTCATCACCGAGACCGGTGCCGCCTCCGCCGTCGCCAAGGCGCTGCCCGAGCTGAAGGCCCCGATCACCGGCAGCTCCATCCGCGTCCCGGTGCCGGACGTCTCGATCGCCATCCTCAGCCTGCGGCTCGGACGCGAGACGACCCGCGAGGAGGTCCTCGACCACCTGCGCAAGGTCTCGCTCACCTCGCCGCTCAAGCGCCAGATCGACTTCATCAGCGCCCCCGACGCCGTCTCCAGCGACTTCATCGGCTCCCGCCACGCCTCGATCGTCGACGCGGGCGCCACCAAGGTCGACGGCGACAGCGCCATCCTCTACCTCTGGTACGACAACGAGTTCGGCTACTCGTGCCAGGTCATCCGGGTCGTCCAGCACGTCTCCGGGGTGGAGTACCCGACCTACCCGGCCCCGGTGGCCTGACCGGCAGGGACTCCGCGCCCCGGCCCGGCGCCCGCCCCCGCGAAGGGGGCCGGGCGCCGGGCGCGCTTCCGTCCGCCCCCGGGGTGCCGCGGCCCCGCCGGGGAGGGCGGGGCCGCGCCGCCCCGCCCGTCAGAGCGTCTCGCCCAGCGAGTCCGCCAGCCGCCTGCGCGCCGTCCGCGTCGCCGGGACCACCGCGGCCGCCGCGGCCCCCAGGACGGCCGCCGCCGCGACCGCGGCCAGCACCGGAACCGGCGGCACCTGGGCGATGCCCGCGCCGATGCCGCTGCTGCGTGCCTGCGCGTCCACCAGCCACCGCCCGGCGAGCGCGCCCGCGGCCGTGCCCACCGCCGCGGAGGCCAGTGCCGTCCACGCCGCCGCGGTCACGATCACCCCGCCGATCTGCCGGGGTGTCAGCCCGATGGCCTTCAGCGCCAGCAGGTCCCGCCCCCGGTCGCGCACGCCCGTGCCGATCAGGGTGAGCAGTTCGATGAAGCCGATCAGGGCCAGTACCGCGATCAGCGCGGTGATCACGACCCGGGCCGGTTCCAGGCCCTGCGAGGGGTCCGGCGTCTCCCGGACCTCCAGCACGCCGCCCGACGCCGCGCCCAGGCGCTCCGCGACCTCCCGCCGGTCCGCGTCCGCGTGCAGCACCAGCGCATGGAACTCCGGGCGCAGGGAGCCGTCCCGTTCGCGCAGCGTGTCCACCGTCGTGGTCACCACCCGGCCCGCGGCGTCCGGCTCGATGCTGCGCCCGACGACGTGCAGCAGCTGGGGCCGCCCGTCGACCGTCATCCGCACCCAGTCGCCGACCCGGATGCCCAGCAGATCCAGCAGGCCCTGTCCGGCCACGGCCTCGTCGGGGCCCTCGGGCAGCCGTCCTTCGGCGACGGCCGAGGGGAACGGGGCGGCCGCGGTCCCCAGGCCGCGCAGGGCGATGGTCCCGGTCTGCCCGGGCACCAGGGCGGCCAGCTCCGCCCCCGGGTAGGCGGCGGCGATCTGGGGGACCGACGCGAGCAGCCGGTCCAGCTCGGCCCCCGAGGGCCCCCCGGGCTGCGCCGCCCGGACGGTCAGCGCCGCGGGCAGCCCGACGCGCTCCGGACGGTCCCGGAAGCCGTCCAGCGTGGACCACGCGACCAGCCCCACGGTGACCAGGGCCAGCGGCAGGGCCAGCCGGGCCACCGGCAGCAGGGTGCGGGCCCGGCGGGGGAAGGCGGCACGCCACCCGAGGACCAGCGCGGGCGGCACCCCGAGCCCGAGGGCACGCCGTCCGAGGGCGGTCATCGGGGCCGCGGTGGGCAGCGCCGCCCGGGCCACCGGCACCGGCGGCACCCGGCCCGCCCGCCAGGCGGCCAGCGCCGTCGCCGCGGCGATCAGCAGGACGGCGCCTGCGGGTACGCCCGCCATCACCGCGGCGTACCCGGGCAGTCCCTGCCAGGCCGAGACCGCCTCGCCGATCCGCCCCGGTATCCGCGACCCGGCGAGCGCGATCGCCGCGGTGCCGAGGGCGACGCCGAGCAGGGCGAAGGCCAGGTGCTGGACGAGGAAGGCCCGGACCACCTGCCCCGGCGTGAAGCCGACCGCCTTGACGATGGCGATGTCCCTGAGCTGGGCGCGTACCCGGGCGGCGACGGCCCCGGAGGCGGCCAGCGCCGCGGCCAGCAGTGCACCGACTCCGAACACCGCGAAGAGCTGCCCGAGCAGCCGGTCGTCGCCCCCCGCCTCCGCCCGGGCCTGCTGCCACTTGGCCACCTGGGAGACCCGGTCGGCTCCCAGCAGGGTGACCGCCCGCTGGACGGTGAAGTCGGTGTCCCCGGGGTCCGCGAGCCTCAGCCCGACGGCCTCGTCCCGTGCCCCGGGCGCGATCCGCTCCAGCAGCGCGGGCGGCACCCAGCCGATGCCCGGTTCGCCCCCGGGCCGGTAGCGCCGCTCCGCGGTGTCCGCGACGCCCGCGACGCGGAGCGCGAGAGCGGTCCCGCCGGGCCCGGTCACGGTCAGGGTGTCGCCGGGGGAGGCCCACAGCGCGCGGGCGAGAGCGGCCTCCAGGACGATCTCGTCCGCCGCGCCCCCCGCGCCGAGCCAGGAGCCCTCGAAGACCAGGGGGCGGGCGGTCGCCGGCGGGCCGGACCCGGCAGCCCGCAGTTCGAGGGCCGCCCGGGCGCCGCGCGCCTCGGCCGTCGCCCCGGCCGTCCGGTACGGGCCCGACACCGACTCCACCCCGTCCAGCCCCGACAGGGCCCCGACCTCGGCGCCACCGCGGGTGTGCAGCCAGACATGGGCCCCGCGCGACTCGTTGAACACCCGCTGCCAGGGGTTCGCCGCATAGCCGAGCAGCGCCCCGGCCAGCAGCAGCGAGGCGATGATCCCGGCGCTCGCGAGCACGGCGAAGAGCGCCTCGCCGCGGTGCGCGCGGACGTCGGCGCGCGCCCAGCGCAGTGTCGCCCGCACCCTCACTCCTTCAGTTCGAGCACACCGGACACCCCGCCGCGGCCCCCTCGGCGGGAGCCGCCGAGGGGGGCGTCGTCGGCGATCTGCCCGTCGAAGAAGCTGATCACGCGGTCCGCCGCACTGGCCGTGCGCGCGTCGTGGGTCACCATGAGGATCGTCTGGCCGCGCTCGTGGAACCGGCCGAGCAGGCGCAGCACCTCCCGGGTGCCCTTGCTGTCGAGGCTGCCGGCCGGCTCGTCGGCCAGCAGCAGCGCGGGATGGTTGACGAGGGCCCGGGCCAGGGCGACGCGCTGCTGCTCGCCGCCCGACAGCTCGCCCGGCATGGAGCGCTCGCGGCCCTCCAGGCCCAGCTCGGCCAGCAGCTCGGCCCGCGAGGCCCGGGCGTCGGCGGCGGGCACCCCGGCGAGGAGCGCCGGGAGTTCCACGTTGTCGGCGACCGTGAGGTTGGAGACCAGGTTGAAGAACTGGAAGACGATGCCGATGCGGCGGCGGCGCAGCAGGGCCCAGCGCGCCTCCCCGTAGGCGTCCACCCGCTCGCCGTCCAGCCACAGCCCGCCCGAGTCGGGCCGCTGGAGTCCGCCGACGAGGTGCAGCAGGGTGGATTTGCCGGCGCCGGAGGGCCCGGTCACGGCGACGAACTCCCCGGGCTGCACGCTCAGGTCGACCCCGCGCACCGCGTGCACCGGGGCGGTGCCCTCGCCGCGGTGCGTCTTGACGAGCTGCTCCGCCCGCACCAGCGGGCCGGGGGCCTGCCCGGCGGCCCCCTGCGCGCCGCCGGGGGCGGAGGGGGTGCGCAGGGCCGCGCGGGCGCGCGCCCACCGGCCGGTCCGGCCCTCGCCGGAGGGCGCCCTCTCGCTCATTCCAGCTCCTCCTGACAGCGTTCGAGCCAGTCCAGATCCGCCTGAAGGTGCAGCATGGCGCCCTCGATCAGGAGCTGGGAGACCTTGTTGTCCCGGTCCTCGGAGGCCGCGAGCCTGGACAGCTCCCGCATGGTGTTCAGGTACTGCCTCCGCTGCCGGTTGATCAGCGCGATCGGGTCGGCCAGCCCGGACTCCGGTGCGAGGGCGAGCTTCATGAAGAACTCGTCGCGGACCCGGGGTTCGTCGGCGGTCTCCTCGAACCAGGCCAGCACGGCCTCGCGCCCGGCGTCGGTGAGCCGGTAGGTGCGCTTGTTCGGGCGGCCCGACTGCTCGACGTCCACGCCGTCGATCAGGCCGCTCTTCTCCAGACGGCCGAGCGTCACATAGACCTGGCCGATGTTCGGCTGAGGGTACGCGGCGCCCAGCAGCTTCTCAAGGTCCTGCTTCAGCTCGTAGCCGTGCGCCGGCCCGCGGGTGAGGAGCGCCAGGAGCGGCAGCCGCACGCCCGCCCCCTCTCTCCCGCTCCGTCGCTTGCGTATCGGTCCGGCAACAGCTCGGTCCACGGGCCGCCGGCCCCCGGTACCGGGCGTCTAGTATCGCCCATGCCCGGCGGGCGTGGACGGGCCGCGACGGCCGGCGGTGCAGCCGGGTCGTGCACAGGGAGGAACCTATGCGGTGGATGCGTGCCGCGGGTAGGGGCCTCCTGGTCGCGGCCCTCGTGCTGGCGGCACACGCGGGTGCCCCCGGCCCCGGGCGGGAGCCGGCGCAGGCCGCGGGGCGCGGCCCGATGACGCTGGTGACGGCCGGAGACCTGACGGGCTACCTCCCCCCGCTGCTGCGGGAGTGGAACGAGGAGCACCCCGCCGAGAAGGTCACGCTGGTCGAGCTGCCCGAGTCCGCCGACGAGACCCGCGCCCAGATGATCAGCGAACTCCGCGCGGGCAGCGACCGTTTCGACGTGCTCAACATCGACGTCGCCTGGACCTCGGAGTTCGCCGCGGCCGGATGGATAGCACCGCTGGAACGCGGGCGCTTCCCGCTGGACTCCTTCCTGAGCCCCGTCGTGGACACCGCGACCTTCGACGGCCGGCTCTACGCCGTGCCCTATGTGACCAACGCCGGGCTGCTGTACTACCGCAGCGACGTGCTGCGGCGCGAGGGGCTCGAACCGCCCCGGACCTGGGCCGAGCTCGAACACCAGGCGCGCACCGTCGCACCCCGCCACGGGCTGGGCGGCTACGCCGGGCAGTTCCTGCCCTACGAGGGGCTCACCGTCAACGCCGTCGAGGCGGTGCACTCCGCGGGCGGCTCGATCCTGCGGGACGACGGGGAGCGGGTGAGCGTCGGCTCGCGCGAGGCCCGCCGGGCGCTGGACTTCCTGGCCGGGGGAGTGCGCGAGGGCTGGATACCGCGGGAGTCCCTCGGCTGGAAGGAGGAGGAGTCCCGCCGGGCCTTCCAGGAGGGGCGGCTGCTGTTCCTGCGCAACTGGCCCTATGTGTACCGCGAGGCGGCCGCGCCGGGCTCCGCGGTGGCGGGCCGCTTCGGCGCCGTCCCGCTGCCGGGTCCCGGCGGCCCGGGCACCAGCGTGCTCGGCGGGTCGAACCTGGCGGTGAGCTCCCACTCCCGGTACCCGGCCTCCGCCGCCGACCTGATCGCGCACCTCACCGGCGAGGAGGTCCAGCGCCGGGTCCTGACCGAGGGGGGTCTGCCGCCGGTGCGCGCGGCGCTCTACCGTGATCCCGCCCTCGTCCGCGACCACCCCTATCTGCCGACACTGCGCCAGAGCGTGCTCTCGGCCGTGCCGCGGCCCAAGAGCCCGCGGTACGACCAGGTGAGCCTGGCGGTCCAGGCCGTGGTGCAGGACGTCCTGGCCCTGCGGCAGACCTCCGGCGAGGCGGTGCCGAGACTGGTGCGCGAGCTTGCCGCGATCTCCAGGGGAAGCTGAGCCCATCACCGCTCCTCTCTCCCAGTCGCTACTTACATGTTAAGTAGCGACTTCTTTATTTCTCCCCTCCTGTGGGCATCCCATACCAGGGTAAATCGCCCAGTGTTCCCCCTGATTCTGCACACATCGTTGACACCTTCACGTCATGGCTACTTAACATGCATGCATAACGCCGCGCCTGATCGAGGCGCCCTCGCATCCAGCAGAAACAGGTCGACGCGAGATGCTCACCACCCTTGCGGCCGCAGGCCGCCCCTCCCCGACCGCGCCCGGCTCCGGCAGCTGGTGGCGCGACGCGGTCATCTACCAGGTCTACGTCCGCAGCTTCCTCGACAGCACCGGGGACGGCATCGGCGATCTGGCCGGCGTCCGCGCCGGACTGCCCTACCTCCGGAAGCTCGGCGTCGACGGCATCTGGCTCAGCCCGTTCTACCCCTCGCCCCAGCACGACCACGGCTACGACGTCGCCGACTACTGCGGCGTCGACCCCCTCTACGGCGACCTCGCCGAGTTCGACCGCCTGGTCGCCGACGCCCACCGCCTCGGCCTGAAGGTCCTGCTCGACATCGTCCCGAACCACTGCTCCAGCGAGCACCCCTGGTTCCGCGAGGCACTCGCCTCGCCCCCCGGCAGCCCCGCGCGCTCCCGTTTCCACTTCGCCCCCGGACGCGGCCCCGACGGCGCCGAGCCCCCCAACAACTGGCGGGCCATGTTCGGCGGCCCGGCCTGGAGCCGCACCACCGCGGCCGACGGCGGCGCCGGGGAGTGGTACCTGCACCTGTTCACCCCCGAGCAGCCCGACCTCAACTGGCGCGACCCGCGCGTCGGCGACGACTTCGAGGAGGTGCTGCGCTTCTGGCTCGACCGCGGTGCCGACGGCTTCCGCATCGACGTGGCCGCCGGACTGTTCAAGCACCCCGGGCTGCCGGACTCCGACGACCCCGGGGCCGACGAGCGCACCCGGGACTCCGTCAACCCCCTCGCCTGGAACCAGCCCGAGGTCCACGGGGTCTGGCGCCGCTGGCGCGCCGTGTGCGAGGAGTACACCGCCCGCGACGGACACGAGCGGCTGCTGGTCGGCGAGGTCTCCGTCCCCACCGCCCGCGAGCACGCCGACTACGTCCGCGCCGACGAGCTCCACCAGGCCTTCTTCTTCGACCTGCTCAGCGCCCCCTGGGACGCCGCCGCCTTCCGGGGCGTCATCGACGAGGCCGTCCGCGACATCGCCGGCACCGGCTCCACCGTCACCTGGGTCCTCAACAACCACGACCAGGTGCGCACCGTCACCCGCTACGCCGGGGAGCCCGGTGTCGAGGCGAGCGGCCTGGGCTCCGCACGGGCCCGCGCGGCGGCCCTGCTGATGCTGGCCCTGCCCGGCGCCGCCTACGTCTACCAGGGCGAGGAACTCGGCCTGCCGGAGGTGCTCGACCTGCCCGACGAGGTCCTCACCGACCCGATCTTCCGGCGCACCGGCAGCCGCAAGCACATCCGCGACGGATGCCGCGTCCCGCTGCCCTGGTCCGGCCACGCGTCCCCGTTCGGCTTCAGCCAGGGCGAGGCCGGAGCGAGGCCCTGGCTGCCGCAGCCCGAGTGGTTCGCCGCGCACGCCACCGACCGCGCCCTGGCCGACACCCGCTCCTTCTGGCACCTCTACCGCGAGGGACTCCAGTTGCGCCGCTGCCTGCCGCAGCTCGGCGAAGGCACGCTCCGCTGGCTGGACGCCCCGCCGGGGGTCCTCGCCATGACCCGGGGCGACGGCCTGGTCTGCGCCGTCAACTTCGGCACCGAGCCCGTACCCGCCCCCGCCGCCGGGACCCCCCTGCTGTCCAGCGGGCCCTGCCCCGACGGCACCCTGCCCGGCTCCACCGCCGCCTGGTGGGCCGCCGACCACTCCTGACGACCCGGTCCCGCCCGGACCCCGACCCCCGCCCGGACCCCGACCCGCCCCGAGAGCGACCACCCGACAGCACCCCGGAAGGACCCATCATGCGACGACCCTCCGCCACACCCCGCCGCGCCGCCGCGGCGTCCGCGGCAGCCCTCACCCTGGCCCTCACCGCCACCGCCTGCGGCGGCGAGGCGACTCCCGCCTCCGGCGGCGAACTCGGCGGCACGACCGTCACGGTCGCCGGCGTGTGGACCGGCAGCGAGCAGAAGAACTTCACCAAGGTGCTCGACGCCTTCAGCGAGAAGACCGGGGCCAAGACCGTCTTCGTGCCCTCCGGCGACAACGTCTCCACCTTCGTCGGCAGCAAGATCGAGGGCGGCAACGCCCCGGACGTGGTGATGGTCCCCCAGGTCGGCGTGCTGAAGCAGTTCGCCGAGCAGGGCTGGCTCCTGCCGCTGTCCGAGAAGACGGAGCAGGCCGCGGACTCCGGCTTCGCCCCGGTCTGGAAGGACTACGGCACCGTCGGGGGCACCTACTACGGCCTCTACTTCAAGGCCGCCCACAAGTCGACGGTCTGGTACGACCCCGAGGCCTTCACCCAGGCCGGCGTCTCCGAGCCCACCAGTTTCGAGGAGCTGCTCCGCACCGGGCGCACCCTCGCCGACTCCGGCCGCCCCGCCTTCGCGATAGCGGGCCAGGACGGCTGGACGCTCACCGACTGGTTCGAGAACATCTACCTCTCCCAGGCCGGCCCGGAGAAGTACGACCGGCTGGCCCGGCACGAGATCCCCTGGACCGACGAGAGCGTCGTGCGGGCCCTGACCACCCTGGGCGAGGTCTTCGGCGACGAGCAGCTGGTCGCGGGCGGCGCCCAGGGCGCCCTGCGCACCGACTTCCCGGGCTCCGTCGAGCAGGTCTTCGGCCCCCGTCCCGGCGCGGGCATGGTGTACGAGGGCGACTTCGTCGGAGGCGTCGCCCGCGACGAGTTCGGACGGTCGCCCGGCGAGGACGCCCTCTTCTTCCCCTTCCCCGCCGTCGACGGCGGCAAGGCCCCCGTGGTCAGCGGCGGGGACGCGGCCGTGGTGCTGAAGGAGGGCAAGAACGCCGACGCGGGGATGAAGCTCCTGGAGTTCCTCGCCACCCCCGAGGCCGCCGAGGTGTGGGCCGAGGCCGGCGGCTTCCTGTCGCCCCACAAGGAGGTCGGCCTCGGGGCCTACGCCGACGAGACGGCCCGCCAGACCGCCGAGTCCCTGGTCGCCGCGGGCGACACCGTCCGCTTCGACATGTCGGACCAGGCCCCGGCCGCCTTCGGCGGCACCAAGGGCGCGGGGGAGTGGAAGATCCTCCAGGACTTCCTGCGCGACCCCTCCGACCCGGCCGCCACGGCCGCCTCGCTGGAGGCGGCAGCCGCCAAGGCGTACAAGGACTGAGGCACCCGCGCCATGGCCCACACCCACACCCGCCCCGCCGCCACCGCGCGGCGGGGCGCCGCGGGGGCGAACCCCCGGCTCCGCGCCCGGCGCCGGCGCCGGCTGCTCGCCGTCGCCTTCGTCCTGCCCGCCCTGCTCCTGCTCGGGGCCCTCGTCGTCTACCCGGTCGTCTTCTCCGTCGGCCGCAGCCTCTTCGACGCCGACGGCGACCGCTTCGTCGGAGCCGCCAACTACGCCGAGATCTTCCGCGATCCCGCCACCCTCACCGCGCTGCGCAACAGCACCGTCTGGGTGGTGGTGGCCCCGCTGCTGCTCACCGGCATCGGACTGGTCCTCGCCGTCCTCACCGAGAAGGTCCGCTGGGCCACCGCGTTCAAGCTGGTCCTCTTCCTCCCGATGGCCGTCTCCTTCCTGGCCGCCGGGATCATCTTCCGCCTCGCCTACGAGCAGGACCCGGACCGCGGCGTGCTCAACGCCGTCGTCACCGGCGTCCACGGCGCCCTCGAGGAACCCGCCCCCTACCCCACGGCACGGGCCCGTACCGGCCAGGGAGTCAGCGGCCCGGTCGGCGGCCCGTACACCACCGACCGCGCCCACGGGGCGGGGGAGGGCGCCCTCCTCGGACTCGTGGGCGTGGCCCCCGGCGCCCTGCCCGCCGACGCCCGGGACGCCTCGGCGGCGCCCCCGCCCGGCCCCGGCGAGGTCGGGGGCACCGTGTGGCTGGACTTCGCCCCCGGCGGGGCAGGGGAGCAGGGCAGGATCGACCCGGGAGAGAAGGGGCTGCCCGGAGTGAGGGTCGAGGCCGTCGCCGGCGGCTCCGCGGTCGCCACCGCGGTGACCGGGCCCGACGGCTCCTTCCGCTTCCCGGACCTCACCGAGGGCTCCTACACCCTGCGGCTGCCCGCCGCGAACTTCGCCGCCCCCTACCAGGGCGTCGACTGGCTCGGCCCCGCACTGGTCACCCCGGCGATCATCGGCGCCTACCTGTGGGTGTGGACCGGCTTCGCCATGGTGCTGATCGGCGCCGGGCTCGCCGCGATCCCCCGGGACGCCCTGGAGGCGGCGCGGATGGACGGGGCGAGCGAGGGCCAGATCTTCCGCAAGATCACCGTGCCGCTGCTCGCCCCCGTGCTGACCGTGGTCTTCGTCACCCTGGTGATCAACGTGATGAAGGTCTTCGACCTCGTGTGGATCATCGCGCCCGGGCCCGTCCAGGAGGAGGCCGGAGTCCTCGCCACCCGGATGTGGCTGGTCTCCTTCGGCGGCGGCAACGACCAGGGGCTCGGCAGCGCGCTGAGCGTCCTGCTCCTGCTGCTGGTGATCCCCGCCATGGTCGTCAACGTCCGCCGATTCAGAAGGAGCCGAGGATGAGCGCCCCCACCACCGCCGCCCCCGGCGCGCCGACCGCCGGGCCCCGCCCCGCCGCCGCCCCGCGCCGCGGCCGCCCGCCGCGCACCCGCCGGGCGTCCCGCCTGCTCGGACGCACCGCGGTGCAGTGCGTGCTGGTCCTCACCGCCCTGGTGTGGATCACCCCGCTCGCCGGACTGTTCCTGTCCTCGCTGCGCCCGGAGGGCGACAACGCCTCCACCGGCTGGTGGACCGCCTTCAGCGACCCGTCGCGGCTGTCGCTGGAGAACTACACGGCCCTGTTCGCCGACGGGGGGCTGGTGGACGCCTTCTGGAACACGGTGCTGATCTCCGTCCCCACCACCGTGCTCGTCGTCGGCATCGCCGCGCTCGCCGGCTACGCCTTCGCCTGGCTGGACTTCCCCGGCCGGGACGCGATCTTCCTCGTGGTCGTCGGGCTGCTGGTGGTCCCCGTGCAGATCGGCCTGCTCCCCGTGGCGAAGCTCTTCGGCGCGGTCGGCCTGTTCGGCACGGTGACCGGGGTGGTGCTGTTCCACGTGGCCTACGGCCTGCCGTTCGCGGTGTTCCTGCTGCGGAACTACTTCGCGGAGATCCCCCGCGAGATGCTGGAGGCGGCGCGGATGGACGGCGGGGGCGAGTGGCGGATCTTCACCCGGCTGGTGCTCCCGCTCGGCCGTCCCGCCCTCGCCAGCCTGGCCATCTTCCAGTTCCTGTGGGTGTGGAACGACATGCTGGTCGCCCTGCTGTTCGCCGACAGCTCCGCCCAGCCGCTGACCGTCGCGCTGCAGTCCCAGATGCGCCAGTTCGGGAGCAACATCGGTGTGCTGGCCCCCGGTGCCTTCCTCTCGCTCGTGGTGCCGCTGGTGGTCTTCTTCGCCTTCCAGCGCCACTTCGTGCAGGGCGTCATGGCCGGGTCGGTGAAGTAGCCCGGGCGCCCCGGACGCGGCCCGCACCACGGGGGCGGGCCGCGTTCGAACACGGCACCGCCACGAGATATCTTGATGTCGAGCAATGTTGCAGACGTGGAGAGCGGAGCACCAGGTGACTGACTCGACCATCATCTATACGCACACCGACGAGGCGCCCGCCCTGGCGACGCACTCGTTCCTCCCTGTGATCCAGGCGTACGCGTCGACGGCCGGTGTCACCGTGGAGACCCGGGACATCTCGCTCGCGGGGCGGATCATCTCGCAGTTCCCGGAGTACCTCCAGGAGGACCAGCGCATCCCGGACGCCCTCGCCGAGCTCGGCGAGCTGGCCAGGACGCCGGCCGCGAACATCATCAAGCTGCCCAACATCTCGGCCTCCATCCCGCAGCTGAAGGCCGCGGTCGCCGAGCTCCAGGAGCAGGGCTACGCGCTGCCCGCCTACCCGGACGACCCGAAGACCGACGAGGAGCGCGAGATCCGCGCCCGCTACGACAAGGTCAAGGGCAGCGCCGTCAACCCGGTCCTGCGCGAGGGCAACTCCGACCGCCGCGCCCCCGCCTCGGTCAAGAACTACGCCAAGGCGCACCCCCACCGCATGGGCGCCTGGAGCGCGGACTCCCGGACCAACGTCGCCACCATGGGCGCCGACGACTTCCGCGCCACCGAGAAGTCCGCGGTCATCGCCGAGGACGGCTCCCTGCGCATCGAGCTCAAGGGCGACGACGGCTCCACCACCGTGCTCCGCGAGTCGGTACCGGTGCTCGCGGGCGAGGTCGTGGACGCCTCCGTCATGCGCGTCGCCGCCCTGCGCGAGTTCCTCACCGCCCAGGTCGCCCGCGCCAAGGCCGAGGGCGTGCTGTTCTCCGTGCACCTCAAGGCCACCATGATGAAGGTCTCCGACCCGATCGTCTTCGGCCATGTCGTGCGCGCCTTCTTCCCCGAGACCTTCGCCCGCCACGGCGAGGCCCTGGCCAAGGCCGGGCTCACCCCCAACGACGGCCTCGGCGGCATCTACAAGGGCCTGGAGTCCCTGCCCGAGGGCGCCGAGATCAGGGCCTCCTTCGACGCGGAGCTCGCCGGCGGCCCGGCGCTCGCCATGGTCGACTCCGACCGGGGCATCACCAACCTGCACGTGCCCAGCGACGTCATCGTCGACGCCTCCATGCCCGCGATGATCCGCACCTCGGGCCACATGTGGGGCCCCGACGGCCAGGAGGCCGACACCCTCGCCGTCCTGCCGGACAGCAGCTACGCGGGCGTCTACCAGGCCGTCATCGAGGACTGCCGGGCCCACGGCGCCTACGACCCCGCCACCATGGGCACCGTCCCCAACGTGGGTCTGATGGCGCAGAAGGCCGAGGAGTACGGCAGCCACGACAAGACCTTCGAGATCCCGGTCACCGGCACCGTCCGCCTCGTCGACCAGGCCGGCAACGCCGTCCTGGAGCAGACCGTCTCCGCCGGCGACATCTTCCGCGCCTGCCAGACCAAGGACGCGCCCATCCGCGACTGGGTCAAGCTGGCCGTGACCCGCGCCCGCGCCTCCGGCGACCCGGCCGTGTTCTGGCTGGACGCCGAGCGCGCGCACGACGCCCGGCTCATCGCCAAGGTCGAGCAGTACCTCCCGGAGCACGACACCGAGGGCCTGGACATCCGCATCCTCGCCCCGGTCGAGGCCGCCAGGCTGTCCGTGGAGCGCATCCGCCGCGGCGAGAACACCATCTCCGTCACCGGCAACGTGCTGCGCGACTACCTGACCGACCTCTTCCCCATCCTGGAGCTGGGCACCAGCGCCAAGATGCTGTCGGTCGTCCCGCTGATGAACGGCGGCGGCCTGTTCGAGACCGGCGCCGGCGGCTCCGCCCCGAAGCACGTCCAGCAGCTCGTCAAGGAGAACTACCTCCGCTGGGACAGCCTCGGCGAGTTCCTCGCCCTGGCCGTCAGCTTCGAGCACCTCGCCACCACCACGGGCAACGCCCGTGCGCAGGTCCTCGCCGACACCCTGGACCGCGCCACGGGCACCTTCCTCAACGAGGACAAGTCCCCGAGCCGCCGCCTGGGCGGGATCGACAACCGCGGCAGCCACTACTACCTGGCCCTGTACTGGGCGCAGGAGCTGGCCGCGCAGACCGACGACGTGCAGCTGGCCCAGTCCTTCGACGCGCTCGCCAAGACGCTGGCCGAGCAGGAGGAGGCCATCGTCGGCGAGCTGGTCGCCGTCCAGGGCTCCCCGGCCGACATCGGCGGCTACTACCAGCCGGACGCCGCCAAGGCCGCCGCCGTGATGCGTCCGTCCGCGACGCTGAACCAGGCCATCGCCTCGCTGGCCTGAGGCACCGCCGCCCCCGGCCGGCCCGCCCGGCCGGGGGCGGACGGCGCGCCCGGGGCGTCCGGGTGCCGCGCCCGGGCCGGTGCGCCCGTCGCCCCCGGCACGCGGACGGGCCCCGCGCGGGAGGGCCGCCGCCCGTCCGGACGGCTCCCTCCCGCGCGGGGCCCGCGCGGTGGGTGCTCAGTAGCGGTCGACGAGGGGAGCACCCTCGTACTTCGACCCGGAGAGCCCGAGGGTCGCGTCGTACGCCTTCTCCTGGTCCCCGTTCGCGTCGTGCTCCTCCAGCGCGTCGTTGACCGCATCGCGCAGGGCCTCGTCCCCGCGGTCCATGCCGATGCCGTAGGGCTCCTCGGTGAAGGGGTTGCCCACCACCTTGAGCCGGTCCGGCGTCTGGGCCGCGTAGCCCTTGAGGATGGCGTCGTCGGTGGTCACCGCGTCCACCTCGCCGTCCAGCAGCTTCTGCACGCACTGCGAGTACTTCTCGGTCTCCACCGTCGTGGTGCGGTACTCCTCGCGCTGGATCTCCCGCAGCGCGGTCGCGCCCTTCACCGAGCAGACGGTCTTGCCCCGGAGGGAGTAGGGGCCGCCGATCGTGCGGTCGTCCTTGCGCACCAGCAGGTCCGCTCCGGCCATGTAGTACGGGCCGGAGAAGCCGACCTTCTTCTTCCGCTCGTCGTTGATCGTGTACGTGCCGACGTACAGGTCCACCTCGCCGGCGGCGATGGCCGCCTCGCGGCTGCTGGTGTCGATGGTCTTGAACTCGATCATCCGGGCGGGGAACCCGAGGTCCGCCGCGACCATCTTGGCGATCTCGATGTCGAAGCCGGACCGGTTCCCGGTGTCGTCCTGGAAGCCCAGGTACGGCTGGTCGTTCTTGACGCCGACCACCAGCTTCCCGGCCTTCTGCGCCCTGGTCAGCGTGGGGGAGTCGATCGACACCCCGGTGGCCACCTTGTAGGAGGGCAGCCGGGGGCGGTCCACGGAGGGAGCGCTGCTGGCCGAGGGGCCGCTGCTCTCGGACGCGGTGTCCGAGCTGCACGAGGTGGCGGTGAGGGTGACCGCAAGCGCGGCGACCGTCGCGTACGCGGCCGACTTGCAGGGCTTCATGGTGCGACTTCCTTCGTTCCGAACGTGCGGGTGAGCAGCGGGGACTTGTGGTCCCCCGAGAGCTGCTGCGAGTCCGGGCGCACGGCTCCCCCTGCTGCGCCGCCCCCGATTCCGAGCACCTTAGGGACCGCCGTGTCGCATCGTCACCAGATCTGAGCTGAAATTGAGCATCACGTTCCGGATACGTCCGGGACACGCTGCGGCACCGCCCCCCACCTGCGGGGACCGGGCTGTTCGCGGGTCCCGTGGTGTGGCGTGTTGCGGCGGCGGCAGCCGAGCCCCTAAATGAGGCAAATCCCGAAATCAACCCCGTGATCGGATGGTTCATGGTGTTCACCCACATGCTCGACCGCGGTGTCCTGGTCGTCACCCTCCACGGCGATGTCGTGATCGGCGACCGGGCCGCGGTGTCGCAGGGCTTCGCGGACCTCGTGCGCATGTACCTGCCGCGCGCGGTGGTGATCGAGCTGCGGACCCCGGTCGTCAGCGCGGCGGCGCTCAGCGCGGTACTGCGGGCGCACCGGCTGTGCGAGCAGGGGCGGGTGCCCCTGTCCCTGGTCGCGGCCGAGCGCGCCACCCGGCGCCTGCTGGAGGCCGGCACGGACGGCACCGGACTGCGCGTCCTCGCATGCCGGGAGGAGGCGGTCGCCGGGGTGGCCGGGGTGGCGGCACCGGTGTGACGGGCCGGCCCCCGCTGCCCCGCCCCCTCCGGTCGGCCGCCGGGCGTCCGGGCCGGGTCAGTCCCGGTGGCCCGGGAGGAGCTGCTCGGTCCAGACCGTCTTGCCGCCGCGGGAGTGGCGCGTCCCCCAGCGCTCCGCCAACTGCGCCACCAGCAGCAGCCCGCGCCCGCCCTCGTCGGTGGTGCGGGCGCGCCGCAGATGGGGCGAGGTGCTGCTCGGGTCGCCGACCTCGCAGATCAGCCGGTGGTGGTGGATCAGCCGCAGGGTCACCGGCCCTCCCGCGTACCGGTAGGCGTTGGTGACCAGCTCGCTCACGATCAGCTCCGTGGTGAAGGCGAGCTCCTCCAGGCCCCACGCGGCGAGCCGCTCGGCGGTCAGCTGCCGGGCCCGTGAGGGGGCCGTGGCCTCGGCCGCCAGCTCCCAGGTGGCCACCAGCTCCGGGGCGAGCGTCCTGGTCCGGGCCAGCAGCAGTGCCACGTCGTCGGAGGGACGGGCCGGCAGCAGCGCGTCGAGGACCTCCTGGGCGGTCTGCTCCAGACTCCGCCCCGGCCGTGCGACGGTGCGGCACAGCCGGGCGATGCCGTCGTCCACGTCGTGGTGGTCGCCGTCCACCAGCCCGTTGGTGTACAGCGCGAGGAGGCTGCCCTCCGGCAGGGCCGTCTCCGCGGCCTCGAAGGGCAGCCCGCCGAGACCGAGCGGCGGGCCCGCGGGCAGCTCGGGCAGTTCCACCGCTCCACCGGGGGCGACCACCACCGGCGGGGGATGCCCCGCCCTCGCCGCGCACAGCTGCCGGGTCACCGGGTCGTAGACCGCGTACAGGCAGGTGGCGCCCACCACCTCCTCACCGGGCCCCTCCCCGTCGGCCTCCTGCTCGCCCGCGAGCCGCGTCACGAGGTCGTCCAGGTGGGACAGCACCTCGTCCGGCTCCAGATCCAGGTCGGCCAGTGTGTGCACCGCGGTGCGCAGCCGCCCCATGGTGGCCGCGGCGTCGATGCCGTGGCCGACCACGTCCCCGACGACGAGGGCGACCCTCGCCCCCGAGAGCGGGATCACGTCGAACCAGTCGCCGCCGACCCCGGCCGCCCCTCCGGCGGGCACATAGCGGTGGGCCACGGCCACCGCGGGGTGCGCGGGGAACTCCCGGGGCAGCAGCCGCCGCTGGAGCGCCCGGGCGGTGCGGCGCTGCTGGGTGAAGCGGCGCGCGTTGTCGATCGACACGGCCGCCCGGGCCGCGAGCTCCCCCGCGAGCGTCAGGTCGTCCTCCTCGAAGGGCTCCGGCAGCCGGGACCGCCACAGGCTCATGCAGCCGAGCACCAGGCCCCGCGCGGTGAGCGGGACCACCACCAGCGAGTGCGCGCCCCGGGGCAGCCCCCGGTCCGCCCCCGGCGGGCCGCTTGCGCCGACCACCGGCTCCAGCACCGCGCGGCCCGTCGCCAGGCAGCGCCCCTGCGGCGAGTCGGGAGGAAAGGTGTTCAGGGCGCCGATCCGCAGGGCCGACCGGTCCGGCGCCGGCCGCACGCCGTGCAGCGCCGTTCTGCGCACCGGCCCGCCGCCCCCGTCGGCGACCGGCTCCTCCCCCCGGCTCACCTGCTCCAGCAGGTCCACCGACGCGTGGTCCGCGACACCCGGCACGGCGGCGGAGGCCAGCTCGTCCGCGGTCGTCGCCACATCGAGCGTCGTGCCGATGCCCGTCCCGGCCGCGCTCAGCAGCGCCAGCCTGCGCCGGGCCCGGTGGCGGTCGGTGACGTCCTCCACCAGCTGCGTCACTCCGAGCACCCGGCCGTCCGCGTCCTCCATCCGGAAGGCCGACACGGCGACCAGACGCTCCCTGGACGGCTCGGTCAGCAGGCGGCAGGGCTGCTCGGTGAAGATCAGCGGCTCCCCGGTCTCCAGCACCTGCCGCAGCCTCGCCTCGATGGTCTCCGCGTCACCGGCGACCAGGAAGTCCCCGATCCGGGCGCCCCGGGCGTCCTCGGCGCGGATCCCCCCGATGCCGGCGAGGGCGCGGTTGATCCGCAGGATGCTCAGGTCCGGGGCGTGCACCGCAAGACCGATGGGGGAGCGGCTGAACAGGCCGTCGACCACCGAGCGGTCGATCTCCCACTGCCCGGCCTCGGCGGCCGGGGCGCCCGCGACCAGCCACTCGGTCAGCCCGCCGGACCGCTCCAGCGGCCGGACCCGCAGAGCGAACCGCCTCCTGCGCCCGTCCCCCACCCGCAGCGGCAGGACCCCGGACCAGCCGCCCTGCTTCCGGCACGCGGCGGCCGCCTCGTCCACCGCGGTCCGGTCCTCGGGTGCGACCAGCAGTCCGGCTGCCACGCGGCCCAGCACCTCGCGGGCCGAACGTCCCAGCACGGCCTCCGCCCGCTCGCTCCAGCCGGTGATCCGGCCGTGCGGGTCGAGTACCGCGGAGACGGCCCGGCGCGGTGAGAACGGGTCCTCCGGGTTCTCGTTCATGAAGGTCGCCGATCCGGTCATCGCTTCCATCCTGGTCGCTCCGCCCCCGCCCCGCACGCGGGCCGCCCCGAGGAGTCCGGACGCGCCCGATGACTTCCCGCCCCCGCCGCGGTCCTCCTACCGTGGGGCTTCGGGGCCGCACCCGCCGCCCGCGGGCCTGCTGGGGCGTCGCCGGCAGGCGTCCGGGCGCCCGCGGACGTCCGGACGACAGACGAGGCAAGGAGCGCACCATGCCCGCCATCACACCCAACCTCTGGTTCGACACCCGGGGGAAGGAAGCCGCCGAGTTCTACGTCTCGGTCTTCCCGAACTCGAGGATCACGCACGTCTCCCACTACGGCGAGGCCGGCCCGCGGGCGGCGGGGACGGTGCTCACCGTGGACTTCGAACTCGACGGCAAGCCGTTCACCGCCATCAACGGCGGCCCGGAGTTCACCTTCGACGAGGCCGTGTCCTTCCTCGTGGACTGGGCCGACCAGGCCGAGGTGGACTACTACTGGTCCAGGCTTTCGGAGGGCGGCGGCAGGGAGGGGCCCTGCGGCTGGGTGAAGGACCGGTACGGGCTCTCCTGGCAGATCGTCCCGGCCGCCCTCGGGGAACTCCTCGCCGACCCCGACCCGGCCCGGGCGCAGCGCGCGATGGCCGCGATGCTGGGGATGTCCAAACTGGACGTGGCGGCCCTGCGGGCGGCGGCCGACGCGGCCTGACCCGCCGTGCCCGGCGCCCCCGCGTGCCCCGGACCGCGCGGGGGCGCCCGCCCCCGGGTGTCGCCGGGGGCGCGGTGCGCCATGCTGGACGGGGTAGCCGGGGCGGCAGCACCCGAGGAGGAGCGGTGGATCTGCACGGTGTCCTCGACGAGCTGTACGAGCTCGCACCGCAGGACTTCACCGAGGCCCGCAACGCGGCGGCGACCGCCGCCCGGGAGGCCGGGCACCGGGACGCCGCCGACCGGATCAGGACGCTGCGCCGGCCCACGCTCTCCGCCTGGGCGGGCAACCTCCTGGTCCGGTACGACGCCGAGGCCGTGCAGGCCGTGCTCCACCTGGGGGAGGCGCTGCGCGAGGCCCACCGCACCCTTGACGCGGTCCGGCTGAGGGAGCTGGGCAGCCGCCGGCACCAGGTGGTGGCCGCCCTCGCGCGCCGCGCGGCGGACCTGGCGGCGGAGCGGGGCCACCCCCTCGGCGACGCGGCCCTGCACGAGATCGAGGCGACCGTCCACGTCGTGCTCGCCGACCCCGAGGCCGCCCGGGAGTGGGCCGACGGGCACCTGGCACGCCCCCTCACGGAGCCCGTCGGGTTCACCGCCGCCACCGTGGACCTCGCCGCGGCGCCGGCCCGGCGGCCGCCCTCCGGGCGGGGGGCCGAGGCGGCCGGTTCCCGGGCCCGGCGCCCGGGCCCGGCCGAGCCCCGGGAGAGTGCCGCGGAGCGCGCGGCGGGGGAGGCCGCCCTCCGGGCGGCGGAGGCGGCCCTGCGCACCGCCCGGCGCAGCGCCCGCGAGCAGCAGGCCGCCGCCCTCGCGGCGGAGCGGGCCCAGGAGGCCGTCCGGGACGCCGAGGCCCGCGCGGACTCCCTGGCCGATCAGCTGGCGCGTGCCCGGGAGACCCTGAGAGCCAGGCGGACGACGGCGGAGGAGGCCCGCGACCGTGCCCGCGCCGCCGCCACGGACGCGGCGGAGGCACGCGCGCGGGCGGACGAGGCGGCCCTGCGCGCGGAGCGCCTAGCCCCCGCGCCGCGCCCCCGGTGACCGTCACCCCGGCCCCGCGAGACCGGCCCGGGCACCGCTCCGCGGAGCCGCCCGCTCACCGGTGCCGCCGCCGGCCGGTGGGGCGCCACCCCGGTGTTCGCGGTGCCCCCGGCCCCCGCACGGACGGCGGTGCCGCGCGCCCCTCGGCGCGCGGCACCGCGGCGACCGGGACGGTCACCCGCCGGAACGGGACCGCCGGGCGCCCGGCCCCTCGGGGACGGCGTCGTCGGCCCCGGGCTCGGGGTCCCCCGCCTGCTCCGGGCGCGTGTGCTGCTGCCGGGCGCGCAGGTATCCCTCCACCTCGTGCTTCATCGCGTCGTCCTTGTGCGGGCTCACCCGGTTGCTGCCGTGTTCCATGGAGCACCTCCTCGGTACATTCGTGCCTTTCCGGACCCGTACCCCGCAGCGCCGCCGCAACACAAGGGCCTTCCGGGGCGTCCGCCGCCCCCTGGTGCACCGCGGGGGCGGAACGGCCCGGTGCCCGGGCGGCCGCCGCCCGCCCGGGCACCGGAGCTCAGGCGCCGGCGGTCCCGCCGGACCGCCCGCGCGAGCGCACCATGGCCGTGCAGGCGAGACCGACCGTCGCCGCCGCACCGAGCACGGCGGCCGCCTCGGCCCAGGTGACCGCGGAGCCGAGACCGCTGTCGAGCAGGCCGACCGCGCCCGCCCCGGCGAGCGCGTGGAGGGCGACGACGCCCACGGCCAGTCCGGCGGAGGCCGCCCACACCACGAACGTGTCGCGCACCGCCAGCCACACGGCGCACACCGTGCACAGGGCCAGGACGGCGAGGGACAGGATCTCGGCGTAGCCGCCGGAGCGGAGCGCCGCGAGGTCCGTCGGCAGGTGGATGGCCCCGCAGACGAACAGGGTCAGCGCCGCCGGCCAGCGCAGCGCGGAGCGCAGCGCGGGGGAGACCGTCTGGCCGCGGGGCCCCGAGGCGAGCGCGGTGTCCAGCACGGAGCGCGACCAGGTGGCCGCCGCCTTCTGCCGGGCCCGCTCCGCGCGCGAGGGCCGCGCGCGCCGTCCGCCCGCCGCGCCGCCCGCCGCCCCGTCCGGCCGGTCGCCTCCGTCGGTGCCGTCGGTGCCGTCGGTGCCGAGGATGCTCACCAGACGGACGACGTCGTCCACGGGACGTCCGACGGCGGCGGCGCGCAGCGCCGTGTCGGCCTGGCGGAGGTCGTGTCCGGACTCCTTCAGCAGGGCGACCAGCTGCCGCACCTCGTCCACGGGACGGGAGACGGCGGCGGCCCTCAGGGCGACGTCCGCCGGGCTGGAGACCTCCCCCGTCCGCTGGAGGCGGGCGACCAGGGCCGCGACCTCGTCGAGCGGGCGCTCCGTGGCGGCCGTCCACAGCACGGTGCGGATCGGCTCGTCCTCGGGACCCTCCTCCGGGGGCGCGACGTCCTGCGCGGCACCCTCCGCGCCTTCCGGGGGTTCCGCGGCCCGTCCGCCGGCGGTGTCGCCGCCGCCCGCGGGGTCGGGGAACGGGTCCGGCGCCGCTGCGGAGTCCGAGCCGTCCGCCTCGCAGGGCGCGACGGCGAGGGCGCCGGAGCGGTGCCGCGTCTCCCCGTCGGGGTCGGCGGCCCCGGTGCGGCCGTCGGGAAGGGAGGCGGAGGGCGCGGCGGAGCGGACGGTCGCCGCGGCGTCCGCCGCGGTCGCCGTGGGGCCGGTCGGGGGTATGTGGTCGTCGGCGGTGTCTGTACTGAAGGGGTCGCGGGTCATGTCGCGGGCTCCGTTCGCGGACGCCGCGAGGCGTCCACCGTGTTTCGGCTGTGCGCGCCTTCGCGTGCGCACTTGACTCCTACTAGTGCGTACGCGATCGCGTTGCGCCATCCGGGAACCCGGCCGCTGCGCCGACCGGGTTACCGCGCGGGCGGCGGCCCGGAGCCCTCCGCCGCCGCCCCGGCGGGAGGCTCGAACGGCCGCGCGCGGCCGGGGGTGCGATGCTCGGTGCGTGGCCGTTCCCATCCGCTCGCTGCAGGAGGGCTGACCCCATGCCGGACGACAGCGACCGGGCCAACCCCCTGCGGGACGCGCTCGACCGGAGACTGCCGCGGATCGCGGGGCCGTCGGGCCTGGTCATCTTCGGCGTCACGGGCGACCTGTCCCGTAAGAAGCTGATGCCCGCGGTCTACGACCTCGCCAACCGGGGTCTGCTGCCGCCGGGCTTCTCCCTGGTCGGTTTCGCCCGCCGCGAGTGGCAGGACGAGGACTTCGCCCGGGAGGTCCACGACGCGGTCGAGGAGCACGCGCGCACCCCCTTCCGCGAGGAGGTCTGGCACCAGCTCATCCAGGGGATGCGCTTCGTGCAGGGCACCTTCGACGACGACGCCGCCTTCGAGCGACTGCGCACGACCGTGGCGCAGTTGGACGCCGCGCAGGGCACCGGCGGCAACTTCGCCTTCTACCTGTCGGTGCCGCCGAAGTTCTTCCCCGAGGTCGTCCGGCAGCTCAGGAAGCACGGGCTGGCCGACCCGCCCGCGGGTTCCTGGCGCCGTGCGGTCATCGAGAAGCCCTTCGGGCACGACCTGGGGTCCGCGCAGCAGCTGGGCCGGGTGGTGCACGAGGTCTTCCTCTCGGACGAGGTCTTCCGGATCGACCACTACCTCGGCAAGGAGACCGTCCAGAACATCCTGGCGCTGCGCTTCGCCAACACCCTCTTCGAGCCGGTCTGGAACCGGTCCTACGTCGACCATGTGCAGATCACGATGGCCGAGGACATCGGCATCGGCGGCCGGGCGGGCTACTACGACGGCATCGGCGCGGCCCGGGACGTCATCCAGAACCACCTGCTCCAGCTCCTCGCCCTCACCGCGATGGAGGAGCCCGCCTCCTTCGACGCCGACGCACTGGCCGCGGAGAAGACCAAGGTCCTCGGTGCCGTGAAGCTCCCCCGGGACCTGGCGGCGAGCACCGTGCGGGCCCAGTACACCGCCGGGTGGCAGGGCGGGGAGAAGGCCGTCGGCTACCTCCAGGAGGAGGGCATCGCAGCCGGGTCGACGACCGGCACCTATGCCGCGGTCAAACTGGGGATCGACAACCGCCGGTGGGCCGGGGTCCCGTTCTACCTGCGCACCGGCAAGCGCCTCGGGCGCCGGGTGACGGAGATCGCGGTGGTCTTCCAGCGCGCCCCGCACTCGCCGTTCGACTCCACCGCGACCGAGGAACTGGGCCGGAACGCCCTGGTCATCCGCGTCCAGCCGGACGAGGGCGTCACCCTGCGCTTCGGCTCCAAGGTGCCGGGCACCTCCATGGAGGTACGGGACGTGTCGATGGACTTCGCCTACGGCGAGTCCTTCACCGAGTCCAGCCCGGAGGCCTACGAACGCCTCATCCTGGACGTCCTGCTCGGCGACTCCAACCTCTTCCCGCGCACCGAGGAGGTCGAGCAGTCCTGGAAGATCCTCGACCCCGTCGAGGAGTTCTGGGCCCGGCACGGGCGCCCCGCGCAGTACGCTGCCGGTACCTGGGGGCCGGTGGAGGCCGACGAGATGCTCGCACGCGACGGACGGAGCTGGCGCAGGCCATGAAGATCGACCTCACGGACACCACGGCCGGAAAGATCAACAAGGCGCTGGTACGGGGGCGCCGGGCGATCGGCACCCCGGCCGTCGGCATGGTCCTCACCCTCGTCATCGTCACCGACGAGGAGAACGCCTACGACGCCATCAGGGCCGCGGGCGACGCCTCCCGCGAGCACCCCTCGCGCACCCTGGTGGTCATCAAGCGCGTCTCCCGCTCGCCCCGCGACCGGCACGACGCCCGGCTCGACGCGGAGGTCCGCCTCGGCGGCGACGCGGGCGCGGGGGAGACCGTCCTGCTGCGGCTGCACGGCGAACTCGTCGACCGGGCGGACTCCGTGGTCCTGCCCCTGCTGCTGCCGGACGCCCCCGTGGTGGTCTGGTGGCCGGTCGACGCCCCCGCGGTCCCGGCGAAGGACGCCCTCGGCGCCCTGGCCCAGCGGCGCATCACCGACGCCTACGCGGTGGAGGACCCGCTGCGTGAACTCGCGGCCCGCGCCGAAGGGTACGAGCCGGGGGACACCGACCTCGCCTGGACCCGCCTCACGCCCTGGCGCTCGATGCTGGCCGCGGCGCTCGACCAGGCCCGCGTCCAGGTGCTGTCGGCCGTCGTGGAGAGCGAGGCCGAGAACCCCAGCGCCGAACTCCTCGCCCGCTGGTTCGCCGCCCGTCTGCGGGTGCCCGTCGAGCAGGTCGTCACGGCCGGGCCCGTGGTGACCGCGGTGCGGCTGCGGACCGCCGAAGGGGAGATCCACATCGACCGCCCCGAGGGCCCGGTGGCCCGGCTGGCCATCCCCGGTCAGCCCGACCGGGTGCTGGCGCTGAAGGTGCGCACCACCGCCGAACTGATCGCGGAGGAGCTGCGCCGGCTCGATCCGGACGAGGCCTACCGGGCCGCGCTGCACGCCGAGGTGGTGGCGCCGCCCGCGGCGCCGGAGGGCGCGGCCTGACCCGGTCGGCCCGGGGGCGGCGGGGCTCCGCCGTCAGGAGGCCCGCTGCGCGGGCGCCCGCCGGCGCGGCACGCTCGGCCCCGCCTCCGCGAGGAGGGCCTCGGTGACCAGGCGGACGCTGCGCGCCAGGCGCCCGAGCTGCTCCAGCTCGGCGGCGTACATGCGGATGGTGTTCTCGATGACCGCCTCGGCGACGCCCAGCGGGGGAAGTTCCGCCCGGCAGGTCTGCAGGGCCACCCGCACGGCCCGGATCTCGTGCTCCAGCTGGATGCGGGCGTGGCGGGCGAGGATCAGATGGTGGCGGGTCAGCGGGGAGTAGGCGGCGTACCTCGCCGGCAGCAGGTCCCGCAGCCACCGGGCGGCCGTGCGCTCCCAGTCGTGCGTGCCGGGCGACTTCACCTGGCAGGGCCAGTCGGGGCCGACGGCAGAGTGGATCGGGTGCATCGTCGTCGCTTCCGGTGGTGCGGGGTACTCCGGTGAGGAGGCTTGCGGCGGCCCCGGCCCAGGGGTTGACCGGGACCGCCAAGGGACAATCCGTGGTACGACGGAGTTGCCCGGGTGGAACACCGGAGGCGGACGCGAGGAGGGAGCGCCGACCCCGTGTGTTCTGGGGAGCGCGGCCCCTCCGCGCTGAGGGGCGGGAGGACCGGCTGCCAGGAGTAGTAAATATATATACCGTCGAGTAAGCAAGCGCATGAAAAATTTCATGCAGGTCGAACGGTGGAAATGCCCCGGTAACCGGCGGGAAACACGGGAAGATCACTGCCGCCCGGAGCCCTGGGCCGCCGGTCCTCGCGGGTGTCACCGTGGGCCCCGCGGACCCCGGGCGCGGGGCCCGGCGGCCCCGGCTGCCCGCGCCTCGGTTCACCGCGTCCGCAGACCCGGGCCGTCCGTCCCGGCCGCCCTCCCGGAGCGGCCGGGACCCGGGCCGGGCCCCGCCGCAGCGGGCGCGCAGCGGTCCGCGCGGCAGGACACGGGGGCGGGAATCAGTCCGCGATGAAGAAGTCGTGCTGGTCGGCGACCTGCTCGTACCCTTCCAGACGCGACTGCGTCCGCTCCGGGTCCGCGTCCGCCATCGCCTGCAGCACGGCCGCCGACAGCACCCCGGGGGCCGAGTACGAGTCGAACACCAGCCGTGAGCCGGTCCCCGCCGACAGCGCCACGTCCGCCTCCTCGACCAGCGGCCCCAGCGTCAGGTCGGTGATCAGCGCGACCCGCAGACCGGTGCTGCGGGCCGCCCGCAGGGCCGCCAGCGTCTCGTTGGCGTGCCGCGGCATCGCGTAGGCCAGCACCCAGCTGCCTCCCGCCTCCCGCGACTGCAGGAGCGCGTCGTAGGCGACGGACCCGCCGCGGGTCACCAGCCGCACGTCGGGGTGGATACGGCGGGCGGCGTAGGCGAAGTACTCGGCGAGCGACACCGAGATCCGCAGCCCCACCACCGTCAGCGGGACCGAGCGGGCGAGCTCCCGGCCCACGTCGAGGACCTTGTCGGTGTCGGCGAACACGCGGCGCAGGCTCTCCAGGTTCTCGATCTCCGCGTCGACGGCCGCCTGGAGCTCGTTGCGGCGGATCTGCTCCCGGGTCTCCTGGGCTCCGGCGACCGCGCTGAGCGCGATCGGCTGCAGCGCCTCCCTCAGGGCCGGGAAGCCGCTGTAGCCGAGCGAGGTGGCGAACCGCGTCACCGACGGCTGGCTGACACCCACCCGCTCCGCCAGGTCCGTGATCGACAGGAACGCCGCCTCGGTCAGGTGGTCGATGATGTACGTGGCGATCCTGCGCTGCCCCGGGGACAGGCGGCGACTGCCGAAGAGCGCCCTCACCCGGTCGGCCGGAGCCGGGTCGCCGAAGGGCTCCTGGCGGCCGCGCGTGATCGCGGCGGCCTGAGCGCGTGCCTGCTGCCCTGATGCCACCTGATGTCTCCTCGTCGTGCGGACCGTGCTCAAATCTAGCTCAAACACCCCCGTATCCGGAGCGGCCGCCCGGCCTCCGGTGCCCGGCCCCCGGCCCGCGCACGGGGGCCGGGGGCCGAGATCACGAAGATGCGGAGCACCGGGGCACGGGAGCATGCTGACAAGATGACCCGGTACGGCGCTGGCCGACGCCCGCACCCCGACGCCGAGCGGCCCGAAGCCGCGGCGCCGCCTGCGCACGGCCCGTTGCCGAACGGTCTGGGGATGGTCCTCGCCCAGGCGGAGGCCGAGGCCGTCGAGGCCGTGGGGGGGTTCGCCGGGGGCCTGTACATGCGCAGCCGCGAGCCGCAGCTGCTCCTGCTCGCCGTCATCGCCGGCCTGCCCTCCGACATGTTCCGCCACTGGTGGCGGATGCACGTCAACCGGCCCTTTCCCCACTCGGAGGCCTACCGCACCGGCCAGCCCGTCTACCTGGGCGACGCCGAGGAGGCCATGCGCCGCTACCCGCAGCTCATGGCCGGGCTGCCCTTCCCCTTCGGCTCGCTGTACGTGCCCGTCCGCCACGGCCGCGAGACCTTCGGGATCATCGGCGTGCTCCGGCCGGCCACACCCGGGCAGCCGGTCGACGAGGCCGACCGCCGCAGGATCGCGGCCGTCGCCGCCCGGCTCGGCGCCGCGCTGGCCGCGATGCCCACCGAGGAGGGCCGCATCGAGTGGAACGGCGACCCGCTGGCGGTCACCCTCCCGTCGGTGTCCGCGCCGCCGGTCAGGTTCGGCTCCTTCGACTGGGACCTGGAGGCCGGAACCGTCTCCGGCGACGACGGCTGGTGCGCGATCCTCGGCACCCGCCGCGAGCGGCTCCCCGTCACCGTGGAGGAGCTCGCCGCCCGTATCGAGCCCGAGGACGCCTACGGGCTGTGGTCCGTGGCGGGCCAGGCGGCCTCCTCCGACCACCCCGTCACCCGGCGGCTGCGGCTCCAGGCGTCCGACGGCCGCCCGCACCTGGTGGAGATCTCCGGGCAGCGGGCCGGACCGGAGGGGGGAGTCTCCCGGCCCCATCTGACGGGGTTCCTGGTCGACCTCGGGGCGGGGCCGGTGGTGGCGGAGTCCGCCGACCGGCTGCCCCACGGGGTGTGCTCGGTGGACCGCCTGGGCCGGGTCGGCTACGCCAACCGGAACGCCGAGACGCTGCTCGGCAAGCCGCGCTCCGAGCTCATCGGGAGGGTCCTGTGGGAGGCGGTCCCCTGGCTGGGGCAGGTCGCCTACGAGGACCACTACCGCTCGGCGCTCCTGTCCCCGGACCCGGTGCACTTCCTGGTCCCCCGGCAGGAGGGCTGGCTGTCGGTCTCCCTGTTCTCCGGCTACGACGGGCTGACCGTCACCCTCAGCCCCGGCGACCGGCCCGCCTACGCACCCGGGTCCGTCGTCGCCCCCGGCACCGGGGTCGGATCGCCCGCCGACCGGGCCGTCGCCCTCTACCGGCCGGTGGCCCTGGCCATCGCCCTCACCGAGGCCGTGACGGCCCGCCAGGTGTCCGCCGTCGTCACCGAGGAACTGCTCCCCGCGTTCGGCGGCCGCCAGCTCGCCATCTACCTGCTCAGCGAACGCCATCTGCACCTGTCGTGGGAGACGGGCTTCCCCCGCGGCTTCCTCAACCGCTTCGACGGCGTAGGACTGGACGCCAAGCTCCCCGGGGTGGAGACCCTGACCACCGGCCGCCCGCTGTTCTTCGAGTCCATGCAGCACCTCGCCCGCGCCTACCCCGGCATCCCGCTGGACGCCCATGTCGGGGCGCGGGCCTTCCTGCCGCTGATCGCCTCCGGGCGCCCCGTCGGCTCGTGCATCCTCGGCTTCGACCAGCCCCGCGGCTTCAGCCCGGAGGAGCGCACCGTGCTCACCGCGCTCGCCGGTCTCATCGCCCAGGCGCTGGAGCGCGCCCGGCGCTACGACTCCGAGGCCGCCCTGGCCCGCGGACTCCAGGACGGGCTCCTGCCGCACCGCCTCCCCGTCGTGGACCGGCTGGAGACCGTGGCCCGCTATCTGCCCGGCACCCAGGGCATGGACGTCGGCGGCGACTGGTACGACGTGGTCGAGACGGGCAGCGGCCTGGCCATCGCCATCGGGGACGTGCAGGGGCACGGCGTGTCGGCCGCCGCCACGATGGGTCAGCTGCGCAGCGCGGTCCGGGCCCTGGCGGTGAGCGGGCACAGCCCCGAGGAGGTGATGACCGGCACCAACCGGCTGCTGATCGACCTCGACCCCGGGCAGTTCGCCAGCTGCTGCTACGTCATGCTGGACCCGGAGACCGGACGTGCCCAGGCCGTCCGCGCCGGGCACCTCCAGCCGCTGCTGCGCAGCCCCGACGGGCGGACCGAGGTGCTCGACCTCCCGGGCGGGGTCGTGCTCGGCATCGACGCCGACGCCTCCTACCCGGTCGCCCCGCTCCACCTCGAACCCGGGGCCGTCCTCGCCCTGTTCACCGACGGGCTCGTCGAGCAGCCCGGCATCGACATCGACATCGGGATCGAGCGTTTGCGCCGCACCCTGGCCGAACAGGGCGGCGCACCGCTCCCGGACACCGCCGACCACCTCATCAACGAGGCCCGCCAGCACGCCGACCGGCCCGACGACATCGCCCTGCTCCTCGCCTCCCGCTGGGTCCACCCGCCGGGGGCCGGGGGGAACGGGGAGGCCGCGGGCACCCCCTGAACGCCCGCTCCGGGGCGGCCGCCGGGACTCAGCCGGGCGGCGTGCGGCGGAGCACCGCCAGGACCTTGTCCGGGGTGAACGGAGGCTCCCGCAGGCGGGCCCCCAGGGCGTGGTGGAGCGCGTTGCCGATCGCCGCCGGGGCGCCCGTGATCCCGATCTCGCCGATCCCCTTGGACCCCATCGGGTTCAGGTGCGGGTCCTCCTCCTCGATCCAGTACGCCCGCACGTCCGGCACGTCCGCGCTGACCGGGACGTGGTAGGCGGCCAGGTCGCGTTCGGTGAAGTCCCCGAAGCGCACGTCGATGGAGCTGTGCTCGGTCAGCGCCATGCCCGCGCCCATGACCATCCCGCCGGTGAACTGGGCGCGTGCGGTGCGGGCGTTGAGGATCCGGCCGGCCGCGAACACCCCCAGCAGCCGGGCCAGCCGCACCTCGCCCGTGACGGCGTCGGCCCGTACCTCGGCGAACACGGCACCGAAGGCGTGCCGGGCCCAGGGGACCTCCGCGTCCGCCTCCCCCCGGGTGTCCGCGTCCACGGCCATGCCCTCCGGCGGAACCCGGCCGCCCGCGCCCGCGAGGCGCTCCGCCAGCCGGGTGCAGGCCCGGTGCACCGCCCAGCCCCAGGACGCCGTCCCCGCGCTGCCCCCCGCGAGGGGCGCGGCGGGCAGCGCGGTGCTGCCGATCTCCATGCGCACCGACTCCGGCGGCACCCCCAGCGCCTCGGCCGCGATCTGCGCCAGCACCGTGCGCGCCCCCGTCCCGATGTCGGTCGCGTTGACGGCGACCCGGAATCCGCCGTCCGGCTCGGCCCGGGCGCTCGCCCGGGAGGGGGCCGCCAGCACCGGGTAGGTCGCCGAGGCCACACCCGTCCCGGTGAGCACCCCGCCCGCACGGCGGACACCGGGCTGCGGGTCGCGCCCCTCCCAGCCGAAGCGCCGCGCCCCCTCGCGCAGGCAGGCGGCCAGCCCCCGGCTGCTGAAGGGCCGCCCGCTGTCGGGCTCGCGGTCGGTGTCGTTGCGCAACCGCAGCTCCACCGGGTCCACCCCGGTCGCCGACGCCAGCTCGTCCATCGCGGACTCCAGGGCGTACATGCCCGGCGCCTCCCCGGGTGCGCGCATCCACGACGGGGTCGGCACGTCCAGGGCCACGACGCGGTGCGCGGTGCGGCTGTGCGCGCAGCCGTACATGACACGGGCGGGGACGGCGGCCTGCTCGACGAACTCCCGCACCCGCGAGGTGCGGGTGACCACCTCGTGCTCCACCGCGGTGAGCACCCCGTCGGGGCCCGCCCCGAGTCTGACCCGGTGCAGCGTCGGCGCCCGGTGTCCCACCACGGCCGCCAGGTCCCGCCGGGGCAGGGCCACCGTCACCGGGCGCCCGGTGTGCAGGGCCGCCATGGCCGCCAGCACGGCATGGGGCCGCGCCGTGCCCTTCGATCCGAAGCCGCCGCCCACGTGCTCGGCGACCACCGTCACCTGCCGCCGGTGGACGCCGAACATCCCGGCCAGCACCTCGCGCACCGCGTTGCCGCCCTGGGTGGAGTCGTGGAGCGTCAGCCCGCCGTCGCGCCACTCGGCCGTCGCGGCATGGGGCTCCATGGGGTGGTTGTGCAGCGCGCCCAGCCGGTAGTCCGCCTCCACCAGCACCGGCGCCGCGGCGAGGGCCGCGCCGGGGTCCCCGCGCTCGCGCACCGCCGGGTACCCGCCGTAGGCCTCCTCGGGCGTGTAGAGGCCCGGGTGGTCGGGCCGGAGCACGACGTCGTGCTCCTCGGTCTCGTAGACGACCTCCACGGCCGCCGCGCCCTCCCGCGCGTCCTCCGGCGTCTCGGCGACCACCAGCGCCACGTACCAGCCGCGGTGCGGGACCCGGTCGTCCCGGAGCACCGCCAGGGTGGGGTCCTGCGGGGCGGCCAGGCGCGGCGCGTTCTCGTGGGTGAGGACGGCGACGACCCCCCGCACCGCCAGGGCCCGCGAGACGTCGACGGAGGCGATCCTGCCGCGGGCCACCACCGCCGGGACGGGCCGTCCGTGGAGGCGGCCCTCGGGCCGGTACTCGGCCGCGTACCGGGCCCGGCCGGCGACCTTCTCCCGGGCCTCGCGGCGCTCCGGGCCGCCGGCTGCCCGCCCGGCCCCCGTCACGCCCCCTCCCCGGCCAGGGTGCCGAGCACCTGCACCGCGAGGTCCCCGGCGAGCCGCACCTTGAAGGCGTTGTCCCGCAGCGGCTCCGCGGCCTCCAGCTCGGCCTCGGCGGCCCGGGCGAAGGACGCGGCGGTCGCCGGGGCGCCCACCAGGCGCTCCTCGGCCGTCCAGGCCCGCCAGGGCCGGTGCGCCAGACCGCCGAAGGCGAGCGCCGCATGGACGATCCGGCCGTTCTCCACGGCCAGCCGGGCGGCGACCGAGACCAGGGCGAAGGCGTAGGAGGCGCGGTCGCGGACCTTGCGGTAGGCGCAGCGCGCCCCGGGGGGCACGGGCGGCAGCTCCACCCCGACGACCAGTTCGCCCGGGTGCAGCCGGGTGTCCAGCTCCGGCCGGTCGCCGGGCAGCCGGTGGAACTCCGGCACCGGCAGCGTCCGCGTCCCCGAGACGCCCCGCAGGTGCACGCTCGCGTCGAGCGCGGTCAGCGCCACCGCCATGTCCGAGGGGTGGGTGGCCACGCAGTGGGGGGAGTGGCCGAGTACGGCGAGTTCCCGGTGGGAGCCCTCCACGGCGGGGCAGCCGCTGCCCGGCTCGCGCTTGTTGCAGGGCTTGGACACGTCCTGGAAGTAGCCGCAGCGGGTGCGCTGGAGCAGGTTGCCCGCGGTCGTCGCGGCGTTGCGCAGCTGACCGGAGGCCCCGGAGAGCAGCGCCTGCGACAGGGCGGGGTAGCGCGAGCGCACCAGCGGGTGGGCGGCCAGGTCGCTGTTGCGGACCGTGGCGCCCACGAGCAGCCCTCCGCCCGCCGTCTCCTCGACCCGGTCCAGCGGCAGGCGGCGCACGTCGATCAGGACCGTGGGCCGCACGACGCCGAGCTTCATCAGGTCCACCAGGTTGGTGCCCCCCGCGAGGTACCGGGCCCCGGGGTGCGCGGCGTGGGCGGCGAGGGCGTCGGCGACGCTGCGGGCGCGCACGTACCCGTGGGGCCTCACGGGGCCACGTCCCCGACGGCGGCCGCGATCTGCGCGTACGCCCCGCAGCGGCACAGGTTCCCGCTCATGCGCTCCCGGATCTCCTCGGGCGTCAGCCGCACCGGGGGCGGCGGCCCGCCCCCGGTGCGCGCCGGTCCGGCCGGCGTGACGAGGGAGGGGTGTCCCTCGGCCGCCTCGGCGAGCACCCCGACGGCCGAGCAGACCTGCCCGGGGGTGCAGTACCCGCACTGGAGGGCGTCCCGCGCCACGAAGGCGGCCTGTACGGGGTGGAGCCGGCCGTCCTTTGCGAGCCCCTCCGCGGTCACCACCCGCGCACCGTCCCAGGCCACCGCCGGGAGCAGGCACGCGAGCATCCGCCGGCCGTCCACGAGCACCGTGCAGGCACCGCACTGGCCGTGGTCGCAGCCCTTCTTCGGGCCGGTGACCGACAGCCGCTCCCGCAGTGCGTCCAGCAGGGTGGTGCGGTGGTCCACGGCGAGGGTGCGGGCCACCCCGTTCACGTGGAGGGTGACCACGGAGGCGGTCGCCCCGGCCGCGTCTGCCGGGTCGCCGGATCCGGCGGTGGGCTCCATGGCGCCTCCCGTCCCGCCTCAGGCGCCGCTGCCGCCGCGCGCACCCCGGTCGTCGCCGGGTTCGCGGGGCGGTGCGGGCGGCTCCTCGGCCGAGGGGCGGCCGCCCATGTTGCCGTACCCGTGGAGCTCGTGCGGCGTCAGGCGGCCGGGGACCACGTGGCCCTGGGTGCCGTCCACCTCGTCCGGCTCGAAGCGCGACTCCACATGGGACTGGTGCTCGGGCGGGGTGGGCAGCTCCTCGCGGGTGGGTGCGGTGTCCCTGCGGCGGCGTGCCCCGACCTGCCAGACGACGTACACGAGCAGGACGAGCAGCCCGACCACGATGAGGAGGAAGACGATGACGGCCGGGGCGCCGTCGGCGGCCAGGTCGGCGGCGGTGTGCTGGCGGGACGTGAGGAATGCGGTCATATGTACCGGTTACCCACTTCACTGGTGATTTCTGCCGCTGTGGACATGGTCGTCCCAACGGGGGATCCGCGCCCCGGCCCTCAGGCCGGGGAGGCCGGCTCCCGGGGTGCGTCGGGAGCCGGTGCGGACTGGTCCGGGGCCTGGGGCGACTCCTCCGCGGGCGGCTCCGGCGGCGGGGCTTCGGACGGGGGCTCCTCGGCCGGGGGCTCCCCGGAGGGCGACTCCTGCGCCGGGGGCTCCGAGGAGGGCTCCCCGGTACCCGGCGACTCCGAGGCGGGCGGGGAGGTGCCGTCCGAGGGGGAGGGCGAGACGCCCTCCTCGGGCGGCGCGGTCGGCTCGTCCGTCCCGCCGGTGTCACCCGCCGGGCGCGCGATCCACCCGTCCGTCTCGGCGTCGTACAGCACGAAGACGTTGACCACGGTCACCGACGGCTCCACGACCACCACCTGCGAGGCGCGGTAGCCCGGCCAGGCCGTGCCGACCGGCTTCGGGGCGCTGTCCTGGGCGACCGGCGGGGCCAGCGGGTTGCCGCAGGCGCAGCGCACCCGCGGTACGCCCCGGTCGTCCACCAGCACCGCGGTGCCCGACTGGAGCACGGCCTGGTAGGGGGTGGCCGCGCCGTCCCGGTAGCCGTGGTTGGTGACCCGGGTGTCCATCCGCAGCTGCACGGGGGTCAGCGAGCGCAGGTACTGCGGCACCGTGTCCGGTGCGATGTCCTGGGCGTCGGCGAACGCCCGGTTCTTGGCCGCGTCCCCGGTCAGCGCGGTGATCTGCCGTTCCACGTCGCAGCTGGCGACGTCCCGGGTGCCGCCGTACAGCCCCGGCGCCGAACCGCGCACCGCGCGCGTCCCGCCCGAGGCCGAGGGGTCCGCCCCACCGGGGGAGGCCGCCGGCTCGGGGGAGGCGTCCTCGGCGGTCGACTCGGTGAAGGGGTCCGGGCCGCTGGTGGAAGCGGCCTGGAGGAAGACCTCGCTCTCGCCGTCGCCTCCGCCGCCGGGCCGGGTCAGCACGACCGCCAGCACCACGGCGGCCACCACCACGCACGCCAGCACGGCGATCCGCGGAGCCGAACGCCACCACGGCCGCCCCGGCCCCGGTCCGCCCGTGCCGCCACCGGCCCCGCCGGACGGGCCACCGGCCCCGCCGGCGGACCCGGCCCCGGCCCCGGACCCGGCCCCGGCCCCGGACCCGGCCCCGGACCCGCCGGACGGCGGGCCCGGCGGCGGTGCGCCGGGCTGGGAGGGCCCGGAGAGCGGACCCGAGGGCGGCCCCGTGGGACGGCCGGACGACGGAGTTTCGGAACTCATGGGCACTTCTTCCCAGAGCGGCGGGGCGGACGCGGTGCACCGTCCACCGGACTCCCCCCACTGGCCATTGTGTGCCCCGGGTCCCAGGGCCCCGCAAGCCGACGCGGTCGCCACGCTCGGGGCGCGCGCCGTGCCGAGCCTGGCTAGCGTGGCCGTGTGAGCCCGCACTCCCCGACGCCCCCCGCAGCGGGGGCGCCCCGCGCCCACGGCTGGCCCCAGGCACTGCTCACCGTCCTCGCCGGCTTCCTCGCCATGGGCGCGACCGCAGCCCTCGGCCTGTGGGCCGCCGGGGCGGGGGACCTCCCCGAGGGGGCGTTCCCGAAGGTGCTCGCGGCCGTGGTGGTCCTCGCCGTCGGCGGCTCCGTGGAGATCACCGGGGACGCCGGGGCCCTCGCCGAGTCGGACGCCGCGCTGACCGCGCTGCCCCTGTCGGTCACCGTGGTCGGAGCCCTGGTCGTGGGGGCGGCCTTCCTCCGGCCGCTGCGCCACCGCGCCGTGGCCGGCGCCCCCGAGCTGGCCGGCTGGGCCCTTCGGATCGCCGTGCTCTGGCTGCTGGGGCTGGCCGGCCTCGGGGCGCTGGCGCGGCACACCTTCTCCTTCGCCTTCGAGGACCCCACGGGCGGCCTGATCGGCGACCTCTTCGGGGTGGAGCCCCGGGTGGGCTTCGCCACCGAGGTGCCCCAGACCCTGGTCATCGGCCTGCTGTGGCTCGCGGGGGTGGCCGTCCTCGCGCTGATGGTCTCCCGCGGGGCCCCGCTCCCCGCGCGGCTGCTGCGCTACCAGGAGGCCGTGCGCCCCACGGCCTACGCCATGGTCGCGCTGCTGCTGGCCGCCGTCGCCGTCGGCGTGGTCATCGGACTGGTCGTCGCGGCCACCCGCGGCCATCCGGCCGAGACCTTCGCCGTGCTCCTGCTGGGCCTGCCGAACCTGATGTGGCTGGCGCTGACGATCGGCCTCGGCGGGTCCTGGGAAGGCACGGTGGAGGGCCCGTTCGGACTGCCGATGCCGCAGCTGCTGGACGAGGTGCTGCGCACGGGCGACCTCGCCACCCTGGACCTGGGGACGCTGACCGAGCGCGACGGCCGGGCGTGGTGGCTGCTGGTGGGCGCCGCCGTCCTGGTGCTCGCGGCCGGCTTCCTGGCCGCGGTCCGCTCACCCGCCCGCGTCCGCCCCTGGCAGCACGCCCTGCACCTGGCCGTCGCCCTCGCGGTCACGGTCCTGTGCGTCTCGCTGCTCGCCCGCGTCTCCGCCCACTACGGTCTGTCGCTCCTCGGCATCGGCGATCTCGGGGGCGATCTCGGGGGCGAGGTGTCCCTGCAGCCCCGGCTGTGGCCGGGGGTGGCGCTCGGTGCGGGGTGGGGGCTCGTCGCGGGCTTCGCCGGCGGTCTGCTCGCCACCCGGTTCCGCCACCACGGCGAGGTCCCTCCGCCGCCCTGAACGGGCCCCGTGTGTGCGGGTCCCGGCGGCGTGCGCCGCGGTCGGCCCCCGGACGGCGCTGCCGCCCGGGGCCGCGGCCCGGCTCGTCCGGCGCGACGCCGGGCTCATTCGGCGCGGCGGAACACCGGCCGGGCCCACCCGGGCGGCTCGGGCGGACCGGGCGGGGCCTGGGGGCCGGCCCCCGCCACCTGCGTCGGGGTCCGGCGGGCGGGGGCGGCCGCCGTGCGCAGGGCCGCCACGAACTGGGCGCAGCTGGCGAAGCGGTCCTCCGGCGTCTTGGCCAGCGCCGTGCGGAACACCTCGTCCACGGCCTCCGGCAGGTCGGGCCGCTGCTCCGTCAGCGGAGGGGCGGGATCGTACTGGTGCGCCCAGAGCAGCGCCATGTCGTCCTCGCGGCGGAACGGCGGAGCGCCCGTCAGGGTCTCGAAGACCACGCAGCCGAGACTGTAGACGTCGCAGCGCCCGTCGACCGGGCGGCCCGAGATCTGCTCGGGCGCCACGTAGTCCAGGGTCCCCACGAACTGGCCCGCGGTGGTGAAGCCGGTCAGCGACAGCGACTTCTTCGTCAGGCCGAAGTCCGTCAGGTACACGTGCTCGGGGTGGTCGCTGTCGGTGCCCTCGGCCACCAGCACGTTGCCCGGCTTCACATCGCGGTGCACCAGTTCGTGGGCGTGGGCGGCGTCCAGCGCCGAGGCGATCTGGGCGGCGATCCGGCCCGCGGCGGGGAACGGCAGCGGCCCCTGCCGGTCCAGCAGCACCCGGAGGTCCTGCCCGGGCACATAGCGCATCGCGATGTAGAGCAGGCCCTCCGTCTCGCCCGCCTCGAAGACCGGAACGATGTTGGGGTGGTCGATGGCCGCGGCCACCCTCGACTCGTGGCTGAAGCGCTGCCGGAAGAGGTCGTTGCGGGCGAGTTCGGGGGCGAGCAGCTTCAGCGCGACCGTGCGGTCCAGCCGCAGGTCGCGGGCACGGTAGACGACGGCCATGCCGCCGCGGCCGATCTCCCGCTCGACGCGGTAGCCGGCGATCCGGCGGCCCACCAGCTCCGAGGGCCGTCCCTGCGGAAGCTCCCGGTCGGCGGGCATCAGCCCTCACCGCCCGTCCGCGGGGAGGCGGCCCGCTCCGGGACCACCCGGGTCGCCTCGGCCTCTCCGCGCTCCCGAGAGGCCTCGGCCTCCCCGGCCTCCGGGCCGGTGCCGGTGCCGGTGCCGGTGTCGGGGCCCGGGGGCGGGGAGTCCGCGGGGCGGCCGGGCTCCGCGGGGGCCCCGGCGAGGCGGGTGGGGGGCGGCGCCGCGGGGGAGTCCTCGGCCGTGCCGTCCGCCGGGGCGGACGCCTCGGCGGCCCGGGGAGCCTCCCGCGGCTCTCCCCCGGAGCCGGCCGGGGGCCCCTGCCCGACCGGGGCCACCAGCCGTGTGGGCTCCGGTGCGGCGGGAGGCTCCCCGGGCCCCGCGGCCAGCGGTTCCGCCCCGTCCGCGGCCCCGGCCCGGTCCGCGGCCTCCTCCTCGGCGTGCGGCGGCTCGGCGTAGGGCGGCAGGGAGTCGGGGTCGACCAGGCGCGTTCCGCCGGGCCCCTCGGGCGGAGCGCCGCCCTGGGGGACGGGCCCGGGCGCGTCCGGGGCTCCCGCCTCGGCGACCCCTCCGAGGGACGGCGGGGACGAGGCCGCCAGGGTCGTCAGCCCGGCCCCGTCGCAGTGCACCCAGCGCTCGTGCTCGGCGTCGTACAGCCAGACCGACTCGCCGTCGACCACCATGCCCACCCGCAGCCCCCGGGTGCGGCGGCGGAAGCCCTCCCCGTCGGTGCGGCCGCCCGCCAAGTCCTCGGCCGCCCGCCGGTAGCGCCCGAGCGAGTCCTCGACCCGGGCCAGCAGGGGCCGGGGGTCGCCGGTCGCGCCCATGGGCCGCTCGGCCGCCGGCGGCTCCGCCGGCACCGTGACGAGCAGCCTGCCGTCCACCCAGGCCGACCAGCCGTTGGCGCACAGGACCCGCGACCAGTCGCCGCGCCGCTCCAGCAACTGCACCGGGAGCAGCGGGTCGAGCGGGACGGTGGGCCGCGACACGTCCGGGCTCTCCCAGGCCGGAAGGCCGGACCCGGGGACCACATGGGTGGGGGCGAAGTCCCAGCTCGTCACAGGCGCCTACTTCCGCATGATCGCGGGCTCGTGGCGCCGCAGCAGCCGTGCGACGGCGAATCCGAACAGCACGGAGAGCACCACCAGCATGCCCATGTCCAGCAGCCACACCCCGGCCGAGTGGGCGAACAGCGGGTCCTGGGTGAGCTCTCCGGGCACGATCTCCCCGAGGTCGATCGTCCCGGCCATGGCGGCCAGGGCCCACCGCGAGGGGACGAGCCAGGAGAGCTGCTCCACCACCGGCACACCGTCCAGTTGCAGCAGCGCACCGCAGAAGACGACCTGGACGATCGCGAGGAGGACCAGCAGCGGCATGGTGACCTCCTCCTTGCTCACCAGAGCCGAGACCAGCAGGCCCAGCATCATGGCCGTGAACGCCAGCAGCGCCACCGCCAGCGTGATCTCCACCAGCGGCACCGTGAGCACGCCCTCGCCGCCGGGCGCACCCAGGTCGACACCGGCCAGGGCGACCAGGGTGAGCACCACCGCCTGCACGACGGTCACCGTCCCGAGGACCACGATCTTCGACATCAGATAGGCGGATCTGGACAGGCCGACCGCGCGTTCGCGCCGGTAGATGGTGCGCTCCTTGACCAGCTCCCGCACCGCGTTGGCGGCACCGGTGAGCACGCCGCCGACGCACAGGATGAGCAGGGCGTTCATGGCGGTCTCGCCGGTGAGGGCGCTGCCCGCCAGGGCCCGGGCCATGGCGCCCATCACGAACGGCAGCGCGATCATGATGACCAGGAAGGTCCGGTCGGCGCCCAGTGCCGCCGCGTAGCGGCGCACGAGGGTGCGCAGCTGGGCGCCCCAGCTCTGGGCCTTCGGGGGCGGGGCGACCGGCCTGGCCGGCGACGGCGGGGCGAGCGGCTGCCGGGTGGCGCCCTCGATGTAGCGCTCGCTGAAGGGCGAACCCCGGTACGTCCCCGCCCAGTCGCGGTCCCGCTGGTTCTCGAATGCCTCGAAGGCCTCGGGCCACTCCTCGAAGCCGAAGAAGGCCAGGGCGTCGTCGGGCGGCCCGTAGTAGGCGATCCGGCCGCCCGGCGCCAGCACCAGCAGCCGGTCGCACACATCGAGGCTGAGCACGCTGTGGGTGACCACGACGACGGTCCGCCCGTCGTCGGCGAGCCCGCGCAGCATGTGCATCACCGAGCGGTCCATGCCCGGGTCGAGGCCGGAGGTCGGCTCGTCGAGGAAGAGCAGGGACGGCTTGGTCAGCAGCTCCAGCGCCACGCTGACCCGTTTGCGCTGCCCGCCGGAGAGGCTGTGGATCGGCTGGTCCGCCCGCTGCTCCAGCCCGAGTTCGCGGATCACCTCGGCGACCCGCGCGCGGCGCTCGGCGCGGTCGGTGTCCTGGGGGAAGCGCAGCTCCGCCGCGTACCCGAGCGCCCTGCGCACGGTCAGCTGGGTGTGCAGGATGTCGTCCTGGGGGACGAGGCCGATGCGGCTGCGCAGTTCGGCGTAGTCGCGGTAGAGGTCGCGGCCGTCGTAGAGCACGGTGCCGTGGTCCGCGGGGCGCAGGCCCGTGAGGGCGTTCAGCAGCGTGGACTTGCCCGCGCCGCTCGGCCCCACCACCGCGAGCAGGCACTTCTCCCCGACGGGGAAGGACACGTGGTCCAGCAGCGTGCGGCGCCCGCCGTCGACGGCCACGGCGACGCCCTGTACGTCCAGGGACACCTCGCCGGTGTCCACGAACTCCTGGAGCTGGTCTCCGACCAGGCAGAACGAGGAGTGGCCGATGCCCACCACGTCACCCGGCCCGACGGGTGCCCGGCCGACCGGCCGGCCGTTGAGGAAGGTGCCGTTGTGGCTGCCGAGGTCGACGATCTCGTGCCCGCCGTCCGGCAGGATCCGCAGTTCGGCGTGGCGCCGCGAGACGATCAGGTCGTCCACGACCAGCTCGTTGTCCGGGGAGCGGCCGATCCTCAGCGTGCGCTCGGGGATCCGGCGGATGCTGGTGGGCTGCCGGAAGGTGCCGGTCGCCGACGGCAGGGAGACGGAGGAGGGGCGGGCGGGTGCGCCCCGGGCGGGGCGCACCGGCGCCCGGCCGACGAGGGTGGCGGCGGGCCCGTCCGCGGCGCTGCCGAAGCGGATCACGCTGCCGGCGCCCACGGTCTGGTCGTGGACCCGGTGCCCCTCCGCGTAGGTGCCGTTGGTGCTGTCCTCGTCGTGGACGCTCCAGCGGCCGTCCTCGGCGTGGAGGACCGCGTGGTGCCAGGAGACCCGGTCGTCGTCGATGACGATGTCGCTCAGGGGGTCGCGGCCGACGTGGTAGTCCCGGCTCGGACTCAGCAGCGTGGAGCCCGCATCGGTCTCCACGAGGAGTTCGGGCGCCGCCGGTGAGACGGAACGCTCTGCCATGTCCGAATTCTAACGATCGGGGGAGGCCCTCGCCCGACGGCCCACGGGCCGGCGGGGCGTCCCGCGCCGCGGGCCGGTTGCGCCGACCGGGCGCGGACCGTGCGGGTTGCGCGCCGCCCCGCCCCGGTCCATCCTCGTGGTGACCCAGAAGCGACACGGTCTCACTCTTCGTACTCGGGGTTCCGTCCAGCGAATGATCGGGCCGTCGCGGTGAGGAGCCACGGTCATGAACGCCCCCGTTGCCGCATGCCACTACATCGTCGAGGTGCCCGCCTCCCCGGAGCGCATCCCGCAGGTCCGGCGGATCGTCGCCGCGCACCTGCGGTACTGGGGCCTCGCGCCCCACGTCCTGCCGGTCTGCCGCGCTGTCGAGGAACTCGTCGACAACGTCGTACGCCATGTCGACGGCGACAAGACCTGCGTCGTCGAGCTGCGGTCGACGGGCTGCAGGCTCGTCGTCGCGGTGTCCGACCGCGACCGGCGGCTGCCCCCGGTGCGCAGTTCCTCCCCCGTGCGCGGGGGCCTCGCCAGGGTCGCCCGCCTGAGCGACAGCTGGGGAACCTGCGCGACCGAGGAGGGCAAGGTCGTCTGGTTCAGCAGGAGGGTGAGGGAGGCGGAGCGGGTGCTGCGCGGCCCGGGCCGGCCCCGGGTGCCCGCCGTCGAGTTCCGCCCGCTGCCCGGCGCGGCGGGGGAGGCCGGCGCCGTGCTGCCGGACCTCGCCCCGGCCGGCTGAGGCCGCCCCGGCCGGGCCGGGGCTCCGCCGGGTGCGCGTGCCGGGCGGTCCTCGCCCCCCGTTCAGGCGGCGCCGCGGTCGGCGGGGGAGCGGGCCGGGCGGAGGGCGGCCACCAGGCGGAAGAACTCCGCCTCGTTGCCGGCCATTCCGAGGGCGGCCAGGGCCGCGTCCGTCTCGGCCATCGGTGCGGTCAGCAGCGGCAGCGCTGCCGGCTCCCGCTGCGGGTCGGCCAGCGCGGCCCTGGCGGTCTTCAGCAGCCGCAGGTACGCCCGGGCGGCGGCGAGTTCGGGTTCGGTCATCGCGGTCGTCCCCTCCTTCGGGTGTCGGACCGTCAAGCATCGCGCCCCCCACTGACACTGGCGCCGCGGCCCGCGCGCGCGGCGGGGCCGGTGCACCGCCACGGGGGCGGTGCACCGGCCTGTGTGCGGCCCTGCCGGGCCGGTGCCGCTAGAAGACGCTGACGCCGTAGGCGCTCAGGGCCTCGGTCACCGGCTGGAAGAAGGTCGTGCCGCCCGAGGAGCAGTTGCCGCTGCCGCCCGAGGTGAGGCCGAGGGCGGTGGAGCCGGCGAAGAGCGGGCCGCCGCTGTCGCCGGGCTCGGCGCAGACGTTGGTCTGGATGAGCCCGTAGACGATGTCGCCGCCGCCGTAGTTGACGGTCGCGTTCAGGCCGGTCACCGTGCCGCTGTGCAGGCCCGTGGTGGAGCCGCTGCGCTGGACGCGCTGGCCGACGGCGGCGTTGCCCGCCGAGGTGATGTCGCGGTAGCCGCCGTTGTAGAGGTAGACGCGGCCGTCCGCGGCGGAGGCGTTGGCGTGCCGGATCAGACCGTAGTCGTTGACCGGGAAGCTGGAGGCGACCCGGCTGCCGAGCAGGTTGGTGTTGGACGAGTTGGTGTACCAGGTGCTCGCGAAGTCGGTGCAGTGCCCGGCGGTCAGGGCGTAGTAGGTGCTGCCGCTGCGGACGTTGAACCCGAGCGAGCAGCGCCCGCCGCCCGCGTAGATGGCCTGGCCGCCGGCGATCAGCTTGCTGAAGGTGCCGTCGGTGCGGTTGATCCGCAGGTCGCCGGCCCGGTCGCCGGCCGTCTTCCTGATGGTGGCGATCTCTGCGGGGGTGACGGTGGAGTCCACCGTCACGACGACCTTCCCGGTGGCCTCGTCGGTGTACCAGGCCGTGCCGGGGACGTCCGCGTCGAGCACGGCGGCCCCGGCCCGGGCGAGCTGGGCGGGGGTCGCCTCGGCCGGGGGCGTGCCCGCGGCGGCCGAGGGGGCCGCGAGCGCGGTGGCGGCCGCGAGGGCGGAGGCGACGGCGATCAGCCGTGCTCCCTTCGCGGCGCCGCCGAGGAGGGACAGGCGCTTGATGTTCACGTGATCCTCCGGTGGGGGGAACCGGGCCCGCTGGGTGGGCGGGCCCGTGGAAGCGCGCTCGTCCTGCGCACGGCTCTGCTCATCGCCATGTGCCTGACAATCGCGGTGGGGGAATCCTGTGCGCCCGCGGGGGGCGGCCACAAGATCCCCTTTCGGCCGGTTCGGGGACGCGCGCGCGGCCCCCCGCCCGGGGCCCCCTCCCGGCGCGCGCCGGCGGCGCCGCCCGGGCCGGGGGTGTCCCGCGGCTGCTCGCCCGCCCCCGCGCGGCAAGGGCGGGGACGGGGGCGGAGGGTGCGGCCCGCACCGGAACGGAAGGTGCCGTCCCGGCAGTTCGGCGGTGGACGCCGCCCCCACCGGGGGCGCCCCGGCGCCGTCGTGCCCGCTGCGGCACCCGCCGGTCGCGCCCGCCGCGGCCCGCCCGCGTCCGTCGTCCGGGCCCGGCTGCCGCGGTCCCGGGGGCCGTCCCCCGGGCCCCGCCGTTCCACGGCGCAGCGGCGCCCGAATGCCGGGATCGGGCCGCTTCGGCCCGCTTTCCTTCTGTGTCCGGATCCCGCCCGTCGTACCGTGAGCCCATGTGCTGGAGCGCCACGGCCGACCTCGCGGCCGGAACGGTGATCTGCGCCGCCGGAGCCGCCGCGTGCGCCGTGACGCTCCACCGGCGGCGGCCGCGCGAACTGCCGCTCGCCGCACTCCCCCTGCTCCTCGGCGCCCACCAGATCACCGAGGCCGCGGTCTGGCGCGCGGGCGGCGGCACGGGCCCCGCGACCACCGCGTGGGCGGTCGTCGCCCTCCCGGTCCTCGCGGTGTGGGTCCCGCTCGCCGTCCTCCTCGCCGCGCCCCGCACCGCCCGCACCCGGCTCCTCGCCCCGGCGGTCCTGGGCGCGGCCACGGCCGCGGGCCTCGCGGCCGTCCTCGCCACCCGCCCCGTGAGCGCCGAGATCCGGGACCACACGGTCGGCTACGCCGTCGGGCTGCCCGGTGCGGGCTGGTTCCTGGCCGGCTACCTGGCCGCGACCGTCGGCTCGCTGCTGCTCTCCCCGGACCGGGCGCTGCGCCTCCTCGGCCTCCTGACCGGGGCCGCCGCGGCCCTGAGCGCCGTGCTGTGGCGGACGGCCTTCGTCTCCACCTGGTGCGCCGCCGCCGCGGTGTGCAGCCTCCTGCTCCTGCTGCGGGCACTGCGCGGTGCACCGCCCGCCGGAGCGGGTGACCGGCCGGGTCGCCCGAGTGCGCCCGCCGGGTGAGGCTGGAAGCGGAGGCGGTACCCGACCGGCCACCCGACGGAAGGCGGATCACGGTGAACACGGAAGGCGGATCACGGTGAACACTGCACAGGAGCGCGAGGAGCCGGTCGTGGTGACGCTCACCGGCTGCTCCAGCGAGGACGCGGACGCCGTCTTCCGCGCCCTCGGCCGCTCGTACAGCTCCGACCGGGCGGCGCACGAGACCCCCCGGTACGTCTCCGAGGGCCACGCCACGGTGTGGACCACGACCTTCGACGTGGCCCACCCCCGCGGCACCCCGGAGCCGGTGCGCCTCGCCGCGCCCGTCACGGCGGAGCTCCAGGGCGGCTACTGGGCCGTCGACCGGATGGCCGCGGCCCTGGCCACCAGCTTCGACGTCCGCCAGGAGGGCATGGACGCGGGCGACCAGGAGAAGGACGTCCAACTGCACCTGGAGAGCGGCGTACGCCCCTGAAGGCGGCGGACCGGCCCGGCGGCCCCGGCACCCGCGGCGCCGCTCCCGGGCCGCCGGGGGACCGCACACGGCGGGGCGCCGGGCGCCCCGTGCCGCAGCCGCGGCGCCCCCACCCGGACCGAGGAGGAACCATGCCCATCGCCACCGTCAACCCCGCCACCGGAGCGACACTGGAGACCTTCGAGGCGTACGGCGGCGAGGAGGTCGAGCGCAGGATCGCCGCCGCCGCGGCCGCCTTCGACCACCACCGCACCACCACCTTCGCGGAGCGCGCGGCCCTGCTGCACCGCGCCGCCGACCTGCTGGACGCCGACCGGCAGGAGATCGCGCGCACCATGACCACCGAGATGGGCAAGCCCGTGGCCGCCGCGCGGGCCGAGGCCGCCAAGTGCGCCAGGACCATGCGCTGGTACGCGGACCGCGCGGCCGGGCTCCTCGCCGACGAGCATCCCGCCGGGAGCGACGTGGCGGACTCGGGCGCCGTCCGCGCCGTCGTCCGCTACCGTCCCCTCGGCGTCGTCCTCGCCGTGATGCCCTGGAACTTCCCGCTCTGGCAGGTGGTGCGCTTCGCCGCTCCCGCACTGATGGCCGGCAACACCGGGCTGCTCAAGCACGCCTCGAACGTGCCCCGCACCGCGCTCTACCTGGAGGACCTGTTCCGCCGCGCCGGCTACCCCGAGGGCTGCTTCCAGACCCTGCTCATCGGCTCCGCGGCGGTGGAGGGGGTGCTGCGCGATCCGCGGGTCGCCGCCGCCACGCTCACCGGCAGCGAGGGCGCCGGACGGGCGGTCGCCTCCGTGGCCGGCGACGAGGTCAAGAAGACGGTGCTGGAACTCGGCGGCAGCGACCCCTACCTGGTGATGCCCTCCGCGGACCTCGACGCGGCCGTCGCGACCGCGGTCCCCGCGCGCGTCCAGAACAACGGGCAGTCCTGCATCGCCGCCAAGCGCTTCATCGTCCACTCCGAGGTCCACGACGCCTTCCGCGACCGCTTCACCGCGGCCATGGCGGCGCTCGCCGTCGGCGACCCGATGGACGAGGCCGTGGACGTCGGTCCGCTCGCCACCGAGCAGGGGCGCGCGGACCTGGAGGAACTCGTCGACGACGCCCTCGCGCAGGGTGCCGCCGCCACCTGCGGCGGCCGCCGCCCCCCGGGCCTCGCCGCCGGCTGGTACTACGAGCCCACCGTGCTGACCGGGATCGAGGAGGGGATGCGCGTCCACCGCGAGGAGGTGTTCGGACCGGTGGCCACCCTCTACCGCGCCGGGGACCTGGACGAGGCGATCGCCCTCGCCAACGGCACCTCCTTCGGGCTGGGTTCGAACGCCTGGACCCGGGACCCGGCCGAGGTCGAGCGCCTGTCCCGGGACCTCCAGGCGGGCGGCGTGTTCTTCAACGGCATGACCGTCTCCCACCCCGCCCTGCCGTTCGGCGGGGTCAAGCGCTCGGGCTACGGCCGGGAGCTGTCCGGGCACGGCATCCGGGAGTTCTGCAACATCACCACCCTGTGGCACGGGCCCGGCTGAGCGGCCCCCCCCGCGGCCCCCCGCGGGCCGCCGTCCGTCCGGCCGCCGGGAGCGTCCCGAGGGCGCACCCGCTCCCGCCCCCGGGAGCGTCCCGAGGGCGCACCCGCTGGCTCACCGCCCGGCGCGCCCGTGCCGTGCGGGGGCCGGCCGGGCGGCACCGGCGGCCCCTCAGACGTTGGGCACCCGCAGGGCGTCCCAGCTGGAGCGGCCCGGGATGCCGTCCGCGTCGCCGCCCGAGTAGCCGAGCTTGCGCTGCCAGGCGGCGTAGGAGGCCCGGTCGGCGTCCGACCACACCGGGCCGGGACCGATCCGGTACCGGCTGCACCCCTCGGCGACCAGGCGCCTGCCCATCGCCGTGATGACGGCGCTGCGCCTCCCGGTGGTGAAGAACGCGGCGCCCGGGTAGGGCTCGTACCGCGGGCCGGCCGGGCCCTCGGGGGCGCGGGCGAGCCGCCGCTCGATCCGTGAGCGCATCGAGGCCATGGTGAAGCCGCGGGGATCCGGCTTGCCCGGCTGCCATTCCAGGTGCCCGATGACCGAGCGGTGCGTCCAGCCGTGGGCGCGGCAGACGGCGGCGGCCGCCTTCTCGATCGCGTCCAGCTGGGCCGCGGGCCACGGGTCCTGGCCGTCGCCCAGGTTGATCGCCTCGAAGCCGTAGAAGCGGGCGTTGCCGTCGGTGTTGGCCTCGTTGTCCGGCGGAAGCGTGGGGGCTTCCGCTATCACGGCGCGCAGCACGTCGTCGTCGCCCAGCCCCGCGTGGTTGGCGCGGCCGTTGCCGACGAGGTGCACCGTGCCGTCCTTGGCGATCACGCCGTGGCACAGCGGCCCGGGGAGGGCGGCGTACCCGTCGTAGCAGAGCGCCACGGAGCCCTCGGTGCCCGAGGTGACGGTGTGGTGGACCATCACGCCGTGCACCGGCCCCCAGGGGCCCTTGTGGTTGCGGTTGTGGGTCCGCCAGCTCCGGTACTCGACGACGCGCAGACCTTCGTCGCGGAGGGCGCTGAGTAATCTGTCGGCGGAAAGCGGAGTTGCCATGGAGGTGCTCCTTCCACGGGCGCCCGACGGCTCTCGGGCCGCCCTCCCGGTCGTCTTGCCCGTTGTGCGGCGTGGTCGAACCGGGTGAAGCCGTCTCAAGTCCGCCGCCCGCACGGGCCCTTCCGCCGACGTCGCCGGAGCAGAAGCGGAATCCGGCCAAGACCCGTTGGGGCGACTGTGTCCCCTGTGCCGCGAACGGTCCCCGGAACACACCCGGGAGCACGGGAGGTGAGGGAGCGTCAGGTGGTGCGGCGCGGGCGCGTGTGCGGGTTCCGGGCGCCCTCGGAGCGCCCCGGTGGGGGCCGGGGCGTCTGCCGGGCGCCTGGTGCGCCCGGCGTCGCGCCGCGGTGCCGGGCGGCGCGGCACGCCCTCCCGCGCACGAGGCGGTCGCGCCCCCGGGGCGCGCGCTTCCCGGGGTGCGCCGCAGGGGCGCCGCGCCTCCGGAACGCGGCGGGCGGCGGACCCGCCGGTCCGCCGCCCGCCCGGTGCTCCGGTGCGCTCAGAGTCCCTGCCACTGCGGCTTCGCCGCGTAGGTGGCCCGGAAGTAGTCGCCCAGCTTCAGGCGGGACGCGGCCGCCTCGTCGGCGACCACGGTCGCGTGCGGGTGGAGCTGGAGCGCCGAGGCGGGCACCAGCGCCGAGAGCGGCCCCTCGACGGCGAGGGCCACCGCGTCGGCCTTCGCCTCGCCCGTGGCGAGCAGCACCAGGTGGCGGGCCTCCAGGATGGTGCCGATGCCCTGGGTGATGACGTGGTGGGGCACCTGCTCGATGTCGCCGTCGAAGAAGCGCGCGTTGTCCACCCGGGTCTGCTCGGTGAGCGTCTTGATGCGCGTGCGCGAGGCCAGCGAGGAGCAGGGCTCGTTGAAGCCGATGTGCCCGTCGGTGCCGATGCCCAGGAGCTGGAGGTCGACGCCGCCCGCCTCGGCGAGTGCCCGGTCGTACGTGCGGCAGGCGGCCGGCACGTCCTCGGCGGTGCCGTCCGGGCCCATGAAGGCCTCCCGGTCCAGCCCGAGCGGCTCCACCACCTCGCGCAGGACGACGGAGCGGTACGACTCGGGGTGCCCGGCGGGCAGGCCGACGTACTCGTCGAGCTGGCAGACGCGGGCGCCGGAGGCGTTCACCTGCCCGGCCCGGACCTTGGCCGCGAGGGCCTGGTAGACCGGGAGGGGAGTCGAGCCCGTGGCGACGCCGAGCAGGGCGTCGGGCTTGCGTCGTAGCAGGTCGGCCATGGCTTCGGCGATGAGTTCGCCGCCCGCGGCGGAGTCCGGGACGATGACAACTTCCACGAGGATCCCTGTCTCTGGAAAGCGCAGCAGTGGTTTAGACCAATCTACCTGCTGGGGCGGCCTCCTGTCTCGCCCGGTCCACCTGGCGGGCACCCGGGGCCGCGTGCCGCCCCGACCCGGCCCGCCCGGGGGCGGACGGCAGCCGCCCGGAGCGGTGCGAGGGGCCGGCCGGGCCTCCCGGACCGCCGCCCCGGCGGCGCACCCGCCGGGGCACCGCCGGAGGAGCGCCGCCGCAGGACGGTCGCCGTCCGCACCGTGCTCCCGGCAGGCCGCCCGGGACGGGACAATGGACCGGTGACCCTCCGCTACCTCGTGCTCGGCCCGGCCCGGGCCCGGCGCGCGGACGGCGGCCCCGCCCCCCTCAGCGGTGCCCGCCTGCGCGCCCTGCTCACCGCCCTCGCCGCCGCCGGGGGACGGCCCGTCGCCGCCGCGGACCTCGCCGGCGACGTCTGGCCCCCCGACGTCCCCCACCCGACGGACGCCCCCGCCGCCCTCCAGGCACTGGTCGGGCGGTTGCGCCGGGCGCTCGGCCCGGGGGCCGTCGCCACCGCGCCGGGCGGCTACCGGCTCACCGCGGACCCGGACGAGATCGACCTCTTCCGCTTCGAGCGCCTCGCCGCCGAGGGCCGGACGGCCCTCGACACCGGAGCCCCCCGGCGCGCGGCCGAACTGCTCGGCAGGGCCCTCGCCCTGTGGCGGGGGCCCGCCCTCGCCGACCTCCCCGCCCGGGAGGCCGACCCGATCGCGGCCCGGGCCGAACGGCGCCGGGCCGCGGCCCACCGCGACCGCCTCGCGGCCGAGGTGGCCCTCGGCCGGGCCGAGGGCGCCCTGCCCGACCTGGCAGACCTCGCCTCCGCCGCACCGCTGGACGAGCCGCTGCACGCCCTCCTGCTGCGCGCACTGCGCTCGGCCGGGCACCCCGCCCGGGCCCTCCAGGAGTACGAGGACCTCCGCACGCGGCTGGCCGAGCGCCTCGGCACCGACCCCGGCCCCGAACTGCGGCGGCTCCACGCCGAGCTGCTGGCCGGGGACCACCGCCCCGTGCCCGCCCCGCTGCCCCGGCCGCTCACCCGCTTCATCGGCCGCGAGCGGGAACTGGCCGCCCTCGCCGCGGCCTTGGAGGGCCACCGGCTCGTCACCCTGACCGGCCCGGGCGGCGCGGGGAAGACCCGCCTCGCCCTGGAGGCCGCCCGGGCCGCCGCCCGCGCCGCCCACCTGGTCGAGCTCGGGGCCGTGCACGAGGGGCACGACGTCCCCGGGGCCGTGCTCGCCGCGATCGGTGCCCGCCCCCTCGGCCCCTCCGCGGGCCCCTCCGCGGGCGGCGCCCCCCGCGACCCGCTGACCGTGCTCGTCGAGGAGTGCGCCCACCGCGACGCCCTGCTGGTCCTCGACAACTGCGAGCACGTGCTGGACGCGGCGGCCCGGCTCGCGGAGACCCTGCTCACCGCCTGCCCCCGCCTCACGATCCTCGCCACCGGCCGGGAACCGCTCGGCGTGACCGGCGAACGCGTCCACGCCGTGGGCCCGCTGACCCGGCCGGAGGCACTGCGCCTGCTGGAGGACCGGGGCGCCGCGGTGCGCGCCGGGTTCTCGGCCGCCCAGGACCCGCACGCCTGCGCCGAGATCTGCCGCCGCCTCGACGGACTGCCGCTGGCCGTGGAACTGGCGGCCGCCCGGCTGACCGCCCTCACACCCCGCCAGATCGCCGACCGGCTGGACGACCGCTTCCGGCTGCTGACCGGCGGAGACCGTACCGCACCACCCCGCCGCCGGACCCTGCGCGCCGTCGTCGACTGGTCCTGGGACCCGCTCACCCCGGACGAGCGCCGGGTGCTGAGGCGGGCGTCCGTGTTCACCGGAGGCTTCGGCCTCGCCGCCGCGGAGGACGTCTGCGGGCCCGGCACCCTCGACCTCCTCGCCTCCCTGGTCGCCAAGTCCCTCGTGACGGCCACCCCCGCCGGAGCGGACGGCATGCGCTACGGGCTGCTGGAGACCATCGCCGAGTACGCCGCGGAGCAGCTCGAAGCGGCCGGTGACGGCGCCGACGCGCGCCGCCGCCACCTGCGCTCCTACCGCGAGCTCGCCCGCGCGGGCGACGCCGGGCTCCGCGGACCCCGGCGCGCCGACTGGCTGCGGCGCCTGGAGACGGAGCACGGCAACCTCGGGACGGCGCTGCGCACGGCCGTCCGGGAGGAGGACGAGCAGGAGGCCCTCTGCCTGGTGCTCGCGCTCAGCTGGTTCTGGCAGCAGTCCGGACACCAGGGCGACGCCCGCACCTGGGCGCCCGCGGCCGCCGCACTCGGTCCCGACCCCTTCGCCCCGGCACCCCCGCCCGAGGGGGCACCGGGCGCGGCCGGGCCCCGGGTGCGCCCGGCGGGTCCGGTGCCCCGCCCCGCACCGGCCACCGCCCCGCCGTGGCGCGGGGAAGTGCTCCGGGAGGCCCGCAGGGGCGTCCACCTGATCGCCCTCGCGGCCGGTGGGGCGGAGGGCGGCGGCCCGGAACGGCTGCGCGCGATCGCCGCGGCCTACCGGCCCGGGCTGCCCCAACTGCGCTCCCAGCCCGCCTCGATGTGGTTCTTCGTGCGCCTGATGACCGGCGGCACCGGCTCGCTCGCCGAGGCCGCGGACGCGGTCGTCGCCGCCTTCGACGGCGAGGAGGGCGGCTGGGACCTGGCCCTCGCCCTCCTCGTCCGCGCCCGGCTCACCTCCGGCTCCGGCGCCCCCGACCGCGCCGTCCGGGACGGCGAGCGCGCCCTGCTGCTGTTCGAGGCCGCGGGCGACCCCTGGGGCGTCGCCGAGTGCCACGCGGCCCGCGGCGCCGCCCACGAGGCGGCCGGACGCCACGTCCGGGCCGCTTCGGACTTCGGGCGCGCCGCCGATGCCGCCGCCCGCTCCGGGGCCGGCTCCCCCGTGCCGCTGTTCCGGGCGCGGAGGGCCGCCGCCCTGCTGCGGGCCGGCCCCGCGGGCCCGGCGGCCGAGGCCGCCGAGGAGGAGCTGGCCGGCGCCGCCGCGGAGGCCGACCGGTGCACCCCCGAGGCGGCGTTCACCGCACGGATGCTGCTGGCCCTGCACTACGGGGCGACCGGGAGGGGAGCGGCGGCGCGCGGGGAACTGGACCGGGCCGGGGAACTGCTCGCCTTCGCCGGACCCGCACCCTTCCTCGGCGCGGTCGCCGGCACCCGGGCCTGGCTCGACTGCCAGGACGGCGAGTTCACCCGCGCACTGGCCCACCTCGCCGACGCCGTCCGGCGGCTGCGTCCGCTGGCCGACCGGATCGCCCCCGGTCTGACGGCCGGCCAGCTGCCCTGTGCGGCATGGGCGCTGGCCCGGACCGGCCGGGCCGCCGACGGCGCCCGGCTGCTCGGCGCCTACGACGCCCACCCCGCCCCCCGGGCCGCCACCGGGTTCTGCCCCCTGCCCGACGGGCAGGCGGTGCGCCGCACGGCCGAGCGGGAGCTGCGCCGGGAACTGGGGGAGCGCTATTCCGCGCTCCACGCCCGGGGGCGCGCCCTGTCCGTCGCCGCGGCCGCGGACCTGCTGGACGGCGCGGACTGAGGTCCCCGGGCCGGTCCCGCTGCTGCGCCGTCGACGGAACCGGGCCCGCGGTCCCGGGGCCGCGCGCCGAGGGCCCGGGCCCTGCGGCCCCCGAGCGCCCGGGCCCGGTCAGCCCTCGCCCCGCTCCGCCAGCCTCTCCCGCGCCTCCGCGAGGTCCGCCTCGGTCGGTGCGTCGTCCTGGCTGAGCGCCGCCCGCCAGTAGCCCGCGAACTCCACCGCGGAGCGGGCCATGCCCCGGTCCCGGAGCAGGTGCCGCCGGAGCGCCCGGACCGTGGACGCCTCGCCCGCCAGCCACGCCCGCTCCGGCGGCCCGTCCGGGAGGCGGGCGGCCCGCACCGCCCGCAGGAGTTCGGCGCCGTGCGCGGCGCCGGTGGGGGAGCGGGGCAGCCAGTGGATGCGCACCGCCGCCGCCGTGGCGATCTCCCGGGCGTCCTCGATCTCGGTGTAGACCACCGCCTGCGCCGTGGGCGGCAGGGCTTCCAGCAGGGTGCCGAGCGCCGGGAGCCCCGACTCGTCGCAGGCGAACAGCAGCCGCCGGGCCTCCCCGGCCGGACGGGGCACGGCGAAGAGCTCCGAGGGGCCGACCATCCCGAGGGTGTCCCCGGCGCCCGCTGCCGCCGCCCAGCGTGTCGCGGGTCCGGCGTCCCGGTGCAGCACGAAGTCGACGTCGATCTCCCGCGCCCCCGGCCGGTGGGCGCGCAGGGTGTAGCTGCGCATCCAGGGGCGCTCCTCCTCGGGCAGGGCCGTGTACGCCGCGTACCAGCGCATCACGTCGCCGTCCGCGGGGGCCTCGGGCAGGACGGGCGTTCCGCGCCCCGCGCGCGGGAAGAACAGCTTCACCTGCCGGTCGGGGCCGGGGGCCGGCAGCTCGCCGAGCGACGGGGCGTGGAAGGTGACGCGCCGCATGTGCGGGGTGAGCCGCCGGGCGGCGGCGACACGGATGTACCTGACGGGCGTCGACGGGGACACGGGCCCTCCTCGGGCGTCCTGCGCGGCGGCCGGTCCGCCGCGGAAGGCCCCACCGTCGCACCCGCCTCCTGCGCGCCGCCGACACGCCGCCGACACCGTGCCGCCGTGCGCCGACACCGTGCCGCCGTGCGGCGGCACGGCCTCAGGTCGCGGCCGGAAGCCAGCGCGCCAGGTCCTCGGCGGTCCGCGGACCGGGGTCGCCCTCCGCCAGGAGGCCGTGGGCCCGCAGCACCGCGCTCACCGCCGCGCCCCACGGCCGCCGCAGCCGTGCCGCGTCCAGCAGGCCCTGGTCGGTCAGCAGCCGGGCCGCGGGACCGGTGTGCAGCCCGTCCGGGGCGAGGACGGCCGCGTCGTCGGCCCAGCGCAGCGCCAGGTCGACGTCGTGGGTGGCCATCACCACCGTCGTCCCGCCGTCCCGGAGGCGGCCGAGGAGGTCCAGCAGCCGTTCCTGCCCGTGCGGGTCGAGCCCGGCCGTCGGCTCGTCGAGCACCAGCACGCTCGGGCGCATCGCGACCGCGCCCGCGATCGCGGCCCGCTTGCGCTGCCCGTACGAGAGCAGATGGGTCGGCCGGTCGCGCAGGCCCGTGATGTCCAGGGCCTGAAGCGCCTCGTCCACCCGGGCGCGGACGGCGTCCTCGGGAAGCCCGAGGTTCATCGGCCCGAAGGAGACGTCCTGCTCGACCGAGGCGGCGAACAGCTGGTCGTCCGGGTCCTGCACGACCAGTTGCACCGTGGTGCGCAGCCGCGTCAGCCCCGCCCGGTCGTAGGCGACCGGCTCGCCGCGGAGCAGCAGCCGGCCGGCCGTCGGCCGCAGTCCGCCGCTCAGCAGCCGCAGCAGGGTGGTCTTGCCGCCTCCGTTGCGCCCGAGCAGGGCCGTGGCCCTGCCCTCGGGCAGCGCGAGCGACACGCCGTCGAGGACCGGGGGCCCGTCCTGGTAGGCGAAGCGGGCGTCATGGAGCCGGACGATCACAGGGCGTACCTTTCGAGCAGGAGGGTCGCGAGCACGATGCCCGCGAGCAGCGCGGCCACCCCGCAGAGGAAGGGCCGGGAGGGAGCGGCGCCCGGCACCAGCACCCGCAGTGTGCCGTCGTAGCCGCGGCCGGCGAGCCCGTTCTGGAGCCGCTCGGCGCGGTCGAAGGCCCGGACGAACGCGGTCGCGCCCAGTCCGGCGAGCGACCGCCACACGGCGGCGCGGCTGGTGTGCCCCAGCCGCGCCGCCTGGGCCTGCCTCACCTGGTGCACCGCGTCCAGCAGCAGGAAGCTGATCCGGTACATCACCAGGGCCACGTCCACGACGGGCGCCGGGACGCCCGCCCGCACCAGCCGGGGCAGGACGTCCGACAGCGGGGTGGTGAACGCGAACAGCAGCACCCCGAGGGAGGCCGCCGAGGTCCGCAGCAGCAGCCTGCCCGCGTCGGCGGGTCCCTCCGGCGCCAGGGACACCAGCCCGGCCGGCCCGCCCACGGCGAACAGCAGCGGGACCGCCCCGGTGACGCAGAAGCCCAGCGGGATGCGGAACGCCCGCCACAGCTGACGCGGGGGCACGCCCGCGGGTCCGAGGAGCACGGCGAGCGTGGCACCCGCCACCAGCACGGCGCCGGGCCAGGGCGGCAGGCACACCGCCGAGACGGTCAACCCCAGGCCGAGCAGGGCCTTCTCGGCCGGATGGCGGCGGCGCCAGCGGCTGCTGTGCGCCGCAGCGTCGATCGGCAGCACGTCTCAGCCGCTCTCTGCGGTCCCGGCGGCGTCGTCGGAGGGCTGCGCCGCCCGTGCCCTGGCCTCGCCCTGGCGGCGGCCGCGGTGGACGCCGAAGTAGTAGGCGAGGACACCGGCGCCGAGGGCGGCCTGGAGCGAGAAGAGCCCCGACTCGATCTCCCCGGAGGGCGGCTCGTACAGCGGGGAGAACCAGGGTTCGTAGTCCGGCTCCAGCTCGGTGATGGCGGCCTCGGCCTGGCCGTCCGCACCGGCGAACGGCTCCTCCTTGTGGTCCCCGAGGCCCAGGGCGAGGGGGAGCACCGCGAGCGCCAGCACGGCGAGGACGAGCAGCGCGTTGATCTTCGTGTTCCGGTTCATCGGGCCGCGGCCTCCTTGTGTGCTGCACGGCCGCCGGACACCAGCACGCCGAGCCGGGTCAGATCGCCCTTGCTGGACTTCACGAGCAGCCGCATCACCAGCACCGTGAGCAGGCCCTCGCTGACCGCCAGCGGGAGCTGCGTGACGGCGAAGATGCCCGCGAACTTGGCCAGCGAGCCGGCGACTCCGGTGCCCGGGTCCGGGAAGGCCAGCGCCAGCTGCACGGAGGTGACGCAGTACGTGGACAGGTCGGCGACGAAGGCGGCGAAGAACACGCTCACCATCAGCGGCACGTCCCAGCGCCGCAGCAGCCGGAACACCGCGTACCCGGCCCAGGGCCCGACCACCGCCATGGAGAAGACGTTGGCGCCGAGCGTGGTGAGCCCGCCGTGCGCCAGCAGCAGCGCCTGGAACAGCAGGGTGATCGTTCCGAGGACCGCCATCACCGGTGGTCTGAACAGGATCGCGCCCAGGCCCGTTCCGGTGGGATGGGAGCAACTGCCCGTCACGGAAGGGATCTTCAGCGCGGACAGGACGAAGGTGAACGCACCGGACGCCCCGAGCAGCAGGGTCGACTCGGGGTGGGCCCTGACCTCGCGGGACAGTGCGCGGACGCCGTGGACGACGAAGGGCGCGGACGCCGCGCCCCAGGCGACGGCGTGCAGCGGGGGGAGATACCCCTCGGCTATATGCATGGTTGGGAGACCCTCTCCAGCACCTCGTGGATGGACAACGCGCCCTGGCCGGTCTCCTGGCTGACGGGAAGGTGCCCGGAAGGACTCTTCCGGGCACGGCGAACCGCCCGGCTCCGCCTTCCCAGGCACCGCGGTCTCCCGCGGCGCCCAGTGGCTCCCCGAAGGGGGTGGAGCCGGACTCCCGATCACAGTGGCGAGGGCCGCACCGGTACCGCACCGGTTTCCCGTACACCAAGGCCCCGTGACACTAGTCCCCCGGCCGCCGCCACCACAAGGCACGCACCGGTGCACCCACCGGCGCGCGGACCCCCGCCCGCGCCCTCACTCCTTGCGGTAGCCGTACGCCTCCCCGGCCGCCGCCGCCACCGCGTCCAGGTCGCCTCCGGCCGAGGCGGTGACCACGGCCGCCACCGCGCCCTCCACGAACGGCGCGTCCACCAGGCGGGTGCCGGGGGGCAGTTCGCCGCCCTCGGCGAGCAGGGCCTTGACCGTGAGCACGGCACTGCCCAGGTCGGCCAGGACCGCCACGCCCGCCCCCGCGTCGACCGAGCGGGCCGCGGCGGCGATCAGCTCGGCGCTGGTGCCGGTGCCGCCGTCGGGCCCGCCGCCCGCCGCGGCGACGGGAGCGCCCTGCGCCCCGCCGCCCGCCAGCTCCGAGGCCAGTTCCGCCACCGACTCCGCGACCCGGGCGCTGTGCGAGACGAGCACGACGCCCACCCGCGCGGTGCCGCCGCCCGCGGCCGTCCCGCCGTTCACGACGCCCCCCGGGCGGCGGTCTCGGCCAGCGCCGCGACCAGCAGCGCCGACGATGTCGCCCCGGGGTCCTGGTGGCCGATGCTCCGCTCGCCCAGATAGCTCGCCCGCCCCTTGCGGGCCCTCAGCGGCACCGTCGCCAGGGCGCCGCCGGCCGCCGCGGAACCCGCCGAGGCGAACCCCTCGGGGTCCTCGGCCAGCGCCTGCGCGGCGGGCTCCAGCGCGTCGATCATCGTCTTGTCCCCGGGCACCGCGCCCCCCAGGCGGGACACGGCCGCGACCCCCTCCTGCAGCGCCTTCGCGAACTGCTCGGGGGAGACCTCGCCCGCCGGGCCCAGCGACTTGCCCGCGCTGCGCAGCAGCGTCCCGTACAGCGGGCCCGAGGCCCCGCCGACGGAGGAGATCAGCCGGCCTCCCGCCAGTACCAGCACCGCGCCCGGGGTCGCGGGTGCCGCCTCCTGAAGGGCCGCGGTCACCGCGGCGAAGCCGCGTCTGAGGTTGGTGCCGTGGTCCGCGTCCCCGATCGCCGCGTCCAGCTCGGTCAGCCGGTCGGCCTCGCGGTCCACGGCCGCGGCGGCTGCCGACAGCCAGCGGCGGAAGAACTCGGTGTCGAGCACGGGCGCTCCCTCGGGGTTCGGGCTCATGGGTGTCCGGGTGGTCGGTCCGCTGTGTGCGGGGCGGTTCCAGGTGCCGGGCGGGCCCGGCGGGGCGTCAGCGGCCCCAGCGCAGGGCCGGGGTGGCCACCGGGGCGTCCCACAGGCGCAGCAGCTCCTCGTCCGCCTGGCAGAGCGTCACCGAGCAGCCCGCCATGTCCAGCGAGGTCACATAGCTGCCGACGAGGGTGCGGACGGCGGGCACCCCGCGGCTGCCCAGCACCCGCTGCACCTCCGCGTTGAAGCCGTACAGCTCCAGCAGGGGGGTGGCGCCCATGCCGTTGACCAGCGCCAGCACCGGACCGGTGGGCTGCAGGTCGTCCAGGACGGCCTCCACCGCGAAGTCCGCGATCTCCCCGGAGGTCATCATCGGCCGCCGCTCGCGGCCCGGTTCGCCGTGGATGCCGACGCCCAGCTCCAGCTCGCCCGCCGGGAGGTCGAAGGTGGGGCCGCCCTTGGCGGGCGTGCTGCAGGCGCTGAGCGCCACCCCGAAGCTGCGGGACGAGGAGTTGACCTTCCGGGCCACCGCCTCCACCCGCTCCAGCGGGGCGCCCTCCTCGGCCAGCGCCCCGGCGATCTTCTCCACCAGCAGCGTGGCGCCGGTGCCCCGGCGCCCGGCGGTGTAGAGGCTGTCGGTCACGGCCACGTCGTCGTCGACGAGGACCGTCGCCAGCCGCACCCCCTCGTCCTCGGCCAGTTCGGCGGCCATCGCGAAGTTCAGCACGTCGCCCGTGTAGTTCTTGACGACGAACAGCACGCCCTCGCCGCTGTCGACCGCGGCGGCGGCCCGCACCATCTGGTCCGGAACGGGGCTGGTGAAGACCTCGCCGGGGCAGGCGGCGTCGAGCATCCCCGGCCCCACGAAGCCCCCGTGCAGCGGCTCGTGGCCCGAGCCCCCGCCGGAGACCAGGGCGACCTTCCCCGCCACCGGGGCGTCGCCGCGCACGATCACCCGGTTGTCCACGTCGACGGCGAGCTCGGGGTGGGCGGCGGCCATCCCCCTGAGGGCGTCCGGGACCACCGTCTCCGGCACATTGATGAGCATCCTCAACGCATTCCTCCTGGCGGCCTCGCCGATGTGCTCCCCGCCGGGGCGGTGCCCCGTGCGGGGAGGCGGAACGAACTCCGGCGCCCTGCGCGCCGGCGGGTGCCGCGGGCGCTCGCGCCGCGGTGCGGACGCCGGCCCGGCGGGGCACCGCCGACGGGTGCCAGGATCCCCGGGACGGGCCGCGGCCGCAACGGCGGCACCCGGCGCGACCGCGGCCCGAAGGTCCCGGCACCGAGGTCGGGGGCCTCACCCCTCCTCCTCCGCCGGTCCGGCCTGGCGGCCGAGCTTGCGGCTGACCTGGCTGCGCACCCGGCGGGAGACGGTGGTCGTCGCGGCGGTCAGGAAGACCACGTTGTAGAGGATCTGCACCACGGCCACCACCCGGGCGGTCTGCCCGGTGGGCACGATGTCGCCGTACCCCACCGTCGCCAGGGTCACCACCGTGAAGTAGAGCGCGTCCACCCGCGTGCTCAGTCCCTCGAACTCGCCCGGCTTCTGGGCCAGTGCCTGGTAGGCGCCCGCGAAGACCACCACCGACATGCTGACGAGCAGCATGATCGCGAGCGCGGGGCGGGCGTGGGGCCGGTCCAGGATGACGTTGCGGATCTGGTGCAGCAGCAGCAGGGCGATCGACACCAGCGCCACGCAGAACACCACCCAGCTGAGCGTCGGCCGCTCCGGCCCCAGGTGGTTGATGGGCAGCAGGAAGTAGGCCACCGCCATCAGCGCGACGGCCGCCGTCGCCGCCGACCACCGCACCGCGGGATCCGCGTCGCGCAGGCGGCGCAGGGGGCGCGGGCGCCTCACGGCCTGCCGCCCTCGGCCCGGGGGTCCCCCTTCGGGGCCCCTCCGCCGCCCGCACCGGGCCCTCGCCCGGCGCCCCCGGCGCCGTCCGCGCCCTGCGCGGCGACGCCGGTCGGCCCCGCCCCGGGGACGCCCGGCGCGCCGTCCCCGGCACCGTCCCCGGCGGCGGGCTCGCCCGGCGGGCGCTCCAGCAGCTCGGCGGTCACGAAGCCGACCACCGCGCACACCGTGATCAGCGGCATCTGCTGCTGGGCGTCCGGGCCCAGCAGCAGCATCGCCAGCACCGCGCTGGTCACCGGCAGCCGGGTGATCGCGGCGGCCGCCGTGACCAGGCCCACGGCCAGCGCCGGCGTGGTGCCCAGCCCCGGCAGCCCGGACACCGCGACGCCGCCCGCCGCCCCGATCAGCACCGCCGGGAAGATCGGCCCCCCACGCAGGCTGCCCAGGCACACGCCCCAGGCCAGGCCCTTGCACAGCATCAGCACCAGCAGGGCCCCGACCGACCAGGAGTGGGGGTGGGCCGCCAGCTCGGCGAGCCCCGCCTGCCCGGACAGCGCCGCCTCCGTGGGACTGCGGCCCGTCAGCAGCGCGTACGCGGCCAGCAGCACCCCGACGGCGGCGGCGCACAGCACGGTGCGCAGGGCCGTGCGGCGGCCGGTCCAGGCGGCGGTCACCCGTCCGACGCGGTGCATCGAGGTGACGACGAAGGCCAGGACCACCGCCAGCGGCACGCCCCACAGGAAGTCCCCCGCGTCGGGCGAGGCGGGCGGCGGGACCTCGGGAAGCGACAGTGCGCCGATGGACAGCCCCGTCCAGTTGCCGAAGCCGGTGAAGACCAGCGCCCCGACCCCGCTGGCCAGCAGGCACGGCAGCAGGAGGATCACCATCCGGGGGGCCGCGAGCCCCGCGGCCTCCAGCATCAGCACGGCGGCGACCACCGGGCCGCCCAGGATGGTGGAGATGGCGGCCGTGGACCCGGCCGTGCCCAGCACCATCGCCGCCTGCGGCTCGGCCTCCCGCTGGGCGGGCCGCAGCACCAGCAGCGCCAGCCCGCTGCCGACGGCCATCAGCGGGGCCTCGGGGCCGAGCACCACGCCCAGCGGCAGGGTCGCCACGGCCGCCAGCACCACGCCGGGCAGGGCCCGGGGGCCCAGCACAGGTCCGCCCAGTCCGTGCACCGGCACATGCCCCCCGCGGCCGGGCATCCGGGTGACGATCGGCGCCAGGATCAGTCCGGCCAGCAGCAGCGCGGGCAGCGGCCACCACCAGGGCGCCTGGTCGTACCCGGCCTTCCTGGGAAGGGTCTCCCACACCCAGTGCTGGAGCTGGTGCTGGGCACTGACGAAGAAGAAGCAGGCCAGCGCGATCGGGACGCCGATGACCGCGGACGCCACCAGCAGCCGCGCGTAGCCCCGGTTGTGGAGCATCTCGCGCAGACCGGTCGCTTCGGCCATCGGCCCTCCCGCAGTCGCCGTCCGCCCCAGTCAACGCCGGAGCGCGGGCACCGCGCCCGGCGGACTGACCGGTCCGGGTGACGCACCGCACCGCCGCGCGTCCCGCGAAGGGGGGCGCGACCACCCGTTCGGCCCCCGCCGGCGGGTGGGATCCCCGCCCGCCCGGGACGCTCGAAGCCCCGCGCGACACGGCACGGGCCGCAGAAGGAGCATGTCCATGAGCCAGCAGACACCGCCGGCGGGAGCACGGCCGCCGGTCCCCGATCCCCGGAGCGGCTGGGTCACCGGCGGAGTGGTCTTCGCCGGGATCCTGATGATCTGCGGCGGCGTCCTCGCCGCACTGCAGGGGATCGCCGCGATCGCCGAGGACGACTGGTACGGCCGCGTCGGCGACTACGTGTACCGCATCAACCTCACCGGATGGGGCTGGATCCACCTGATCATGGGCCTCCTGGTGGTCCTCGTCGGCGCCTGGGTCCTCAAGGGAGCGCCGTGGGCCCGCTACACCGCCATCGTGCTCGCCTCGCTCTCCCTCATCGCCCAGTTCCTCTTCCTGCCGTACGCGCCGATCTGGTCGGTGATCATGATCGCCATCGACGTCTTCGTCATCTGGGCGCTTGCCGCCTACCAGTCCCACGACAGTCCCCTGAGCGCCCCCTGAGCGCCGGCCCCGCCGCCCCCGTGCGGGGCGGCGGCGGCGCCGGGCGGGCGCCCTCCGCCCGGACCCGGGTGCCTGGGCGGGAACCCGTCCGGCCCCGGGGGCTGCGGCACCGGCCGCGGCGGAGGGAGTATGGGGGTACCCGTCATCCCGGTGCGGGGAGCTGCGAGCCGTCGCAGGCCCCCGCGCACCGCGACAGGGGAAGGAGCGACGGTGGGCAGCGCCGACCTGTTCCGTGCCGGTCTCGCCGACGACGGCACCACGGATGCCGCGCTGTCGCCGCCCGGAGGGCTGATGGACGTGCTCGGCGTCGCCGCCGTCGTCCTCGACGCCCAGGGCCGGGTCGTGCTGTGGAGCCCGCAGGCGGAGCAGCTGCTCGGCTACTCCGCCCAGGAGGCCCTCGGCCAGTACGCGGCCCGGCTGCTGGTCGCCGAGGAGCACCTGGACCTCGTGCTCAACCTGTTCCGCGAGGTCATGGAGAGCGGGGAGGGCTGGGAGGGGGTCTTCCGGGTCCGCCGCAAGGACGGCACGACACTGCCGCTGGAGTGGCGCAACATGCGCCTCCAGGACGACCTCGGGGGGTACTACGCCCTCGGCCTCGCCACCGACCAGGCGACCCTGCGCCGGGTGGAGAGGGACCTGGCGCTCTCCGTCCGCCTCGTCGACCAGTCCCCGATCGGTGTGCTGGTCCTCGGCACCGACCTGCGCTGCGTGGCCGTCAACCCCGCCCTGGAGCGCATCGGCGGCCGGCCCGCGGGCGAACTCGTGGGGCACCCGATCCGCGAGACGCTCCCCTTCGGCGACGCCGACAGGCTGGAGGCCGCCATGCGCGGGGTGCTGGCCAGCGGCCGGCCACTGGTCGACCGCCATGTGCTCGGCCGCCCGCCGGGGGCCGAGGACGGGGAGCACGCCTGGTCGGTGTCCCTGCACCGCCTGGACGACCCCGGGGGCAGGGTCCTCGGGCTGGCCGTGTCCGTCATCGACGTCACCGACCGGCACCGGGCGGCGACCGAGGCCGAACGGGCCCGCCGCCGGCTGACGCTCGTCGCCGACGCCTCCGTGCGCATCGGCACCACCCTGGACCTGGAGCAGACGGCCCGGGAGCTCGCCGAGGTCGCCGTGCCCGCGCTGGCGGACGTGGCGGCCGTCGACGTCCTCGACCGCATCCTCACCGACCCCGGTGCCCGTCCCACCCCGGAGGGGGACGACGGCCCCGCCCTGATCAGGGCCCTCGCCGTGGCCGCCGCCTACCCGACCGTCGCCGTCCGGGCGGCCGACCCGCCGGGCGAGATCGCCCGCTACGTCGCGGGCCGGCTCGTCACCCGGTGCGTGCGGACCGGCCGCCCGGTGCTGGTCCCGCGGGTCGAGGAGGGCCACCTGCGGGACATCGCCCGCGACGAGCACGCCGCGGGCCTGCTCGCCCGCGCCGGAGTCCACTCCTACCTGGCGGTCCCGCTCACCGCCCGCGGCCAGGTGCTCGGCGCGCTGGACCTCAAGCGGGCCCGCAACGAGGAGCCGTTCACCGAGGACGACGTGCTGCTCGCCACCGAGCTGGCCTCCCGCGCCGCGGTCTGCATCGACAACGCCCGCTGGTACCGGCAGCAGCGCGAGACCGCACTCACCCTGCAGCGGAGCATGCTCCCGGAGATGCCGCAGCGCCTGGTGGGCCTGGAGGCCGCCTCCCGCTACCAGCCCGCCCGGGCCGGCAGCGAGATCGGCGGCGACTGGTTCGACGTCGTCCCCATGGACCGCGAGCGCACCGCGCTGGTCGTCGGCGACGTGATGGGCAGCGGCATCAACGCCGCCACCGCCATGGGGCGGCTGCGCACCGCGACGCAGACCCTCTCCCGGCTCGCGCTCGACCCGGCCGTGGTGCTGCGGCACCTGGACGAGATCACCGCGGGCCTCGACCCGTACATCGCGACCTGCATCTACGCCGTCTACGACCCGCACCGCGCCCAGGTCTGCCTCGCCAACGCCGGGCACCTTCCCCCCGTCCTGGTGCGCCGCGGCTGCGCCCCGCGCCTGCTCGACCTGCCCACCGGCACACCGCTCGGCGTCGGCGGCGTCGGCGGGGTCGCCCTGCGCAGCATCACGGTGGGCCTCGACCCCGGCGACGTCCTCGTCCTGTACACGGACGGGCTCGTCGAGACCCGGGACCAGGACATCGACATCCGCCTGCGCTCGCTGACCGCGCTGCTGCAGACCGCCGACGACTCGCTCGCCGACACCTGCGACCGGCTGCTGCGGTCGCTGCGCCGCCCCGACACCCCCGACGACGTCGCCCTGCTCATCGCCCGCGCCACGGGCTGACCGGCCGGGCGGCCCCCGCCGCCCGGCCGGACGCATGCCCTCCCGGGTCCACGACCCCGGCCGGGCACCGCCGGGTGCGCCGCGGCCCCTCAGCCCGCGGCGCACCCGGGTCGGTCACCCCGTCACAGGCGCTGCCACAGCGCGGGGACGTTCGGGGGCTCCCAGCCGCTCTGGGCCTGGTGGCCCTGGATGCAGCGGTAGGTCGCGCCACCGTAGGTGACCTGGGCACCCGCCGCGTAGACCGTCCCTGCGGCCCAGGTCCCGCCGGGCTCGTCCGGCGGATCGCCGGGTCCCGGGTCGGTCGTGGTCCTCAGGGTCAGCCCGTACCCCTGGAGCAGCGGGTTGATCGGCTGGTGGTACGTGGTGCCGCCGGTGCGGCAGTCGCCCGAGCCGCCGGAGGTGACCCCCTGCGCCTGGCTGCCCGAGATGTAGGAGCCACCCGAGTCGCCCGGCTCGGCGCAGACGGAGGTCCGGGTCACACCGGTGATGGTGCCCTCGGGGTAGGTGACGCTGGTGTTGTGCTGCTGGATCGTGCCGCAGTGCCAGCCGGTGGTGGAGCCGGAGCGGCACACCGAGGCGCCGACCGGCTGCTGCACGGACCCGGTCACCTGCACGTTCGCCCCGCCCGCGCCCTTGACGTACGGGGTCGCCGTCCACTGGCTGTTCGTCAGCACCCAGGCGGTGTCCCGGCCGGGGAAGGTGGACGCCTGGAAGGAGCCCTGGGAGACCCGGTTGTAGCCGCTCGTCGAGGTGCCCGCACGGCCGCAGTGCCCGGCGGTGGCGAAGCCCTGCTGGGTGCCGCGGGTGACCGCGAAGCCGACCGAGCAGCGGCCGCCGCTGCCCATGTAGTAGGCGTCGCCGCCGCGGATGTCGTACAGCGGGCGCGGCTGCTCGGCGGTGGCCTCGACGCGTATCCGGTCGCGGTCGGCCCCGCTGGCGGTGATCAGGGCCTCGGCCGCGGCGGTGTCGGCGGCCCGCACCACGACGGTGTTCGCCCGCACGTCCACGTACCAGACGGGGACGGCGGTGGAGCCGTGCCGCCCGGCGGCCCGGTCCAGGGCGCCCTTGGCGCGGTCGAGTTCGCCGAGGGTGTGGGGCACGACCTCCGCCTCGGCCCCCGCGGCGCGGATCGCCGCGCGGTCCGAGCTCCGCGAGGTGGCCACCGTCAGCGTGCCCGACTCGGCGCCGGACACCCAGGCACCCGCGAAGGAGCCGCCCAGCTTCTGGCGGAGCACGGCGGCGGCGGCGCCGGCCTCCGCCTCGTTGACCAGCCGGCGTTCGGCCTGCGTCCGGGTCAGGCCCAGGTCGCGCTCCATGGCGCGCAGCAGCTCCGGCTGGGCGGCGTCCACGGCGAGCGTGGCCGCGGCGGTGTCCACCGCCGGGTCCGCGGCGGTCGGGTGGGCCGCCGCGGTGCCCTGGAGCGAGGCCAGCACCAGCGCGCCGACGGCGACCGCGCCGGCACACGCCGCTCTGGCTTGTCTGTGGAACATGGGGAGTCCCCTCGGTCTCGGTTGAGGTGTGCCGAAACCGTAGGGAGCGGCCCTGGCGGTGCGTCAGCTGTCAACCGGCCCCCTGCACGGCGTTATGGCGTGCCCCGCCCCCGTGCGGCCGACCGCTCCCGCGGGGCGGACCCCCCGCGCGCGGCTCCCCGCTCCTCCCGCGGGGCTCCCGGCCCGGCGGGGCCGGGGCCCGCGCGGAGTCCTGCCCCGCGACGGGCAGGCGCAGCGCCGCGCGGCCGCCCGCGTCCAGCCAGCGGGCGTAGCTGGGGCTGCGCCGTGCCGCCTCGGTGTGGGCCCGCCGCACATGGGTGATCACCGCGGGCGCGTCCGCCGCGGCCGGGGACGCGGGGTGCCACCCCAGCAGGTGGCGCCAGACCAGGGGCGTGCCCGCGAGAGCGCGGGTGACGAGCCCCGGTGTCGCGGGGAACGTGGCACGGCACAGCCCCACCGCCCGCCCCACCTGCACCAGATGGACACAGGAGGCGGTGTCGGTCTCGTACACCCGCGCCGGGGTGAAGCCCGCCCGTACGCAGGCGGCCGCGAAGCAGTCGCCGAAGCAGCCGTCGCCGGGGACGTCCGCCCAGGCCTCGCCCGCCAGCTCCTCCAGCGCCACCTCCTCCCGGCCGGCGAGCGGGTGCCCCGTCGGGAGCATCGCGAACACCGGGTCGCGGGCCACCTCCGTCCACGCCAGCCGGCCGGCCTCGGGCGGGGCGCTCTCCCCGCAGGTGCCGATCAGGGCGTAGTCCAGCCTGCCGTCCACGGCCTGCGCGGCGATCTCCCGCTCGGACCAGGAGGTGTGCGTGGCCACGTTCGCCTCCGGCTGCGCCGCCGCGAGCCGGTCGACCAGCCCGCCGAGCAGCGGGCCGTGCGTCCCGCCCAGCCGGAAGCCCTGCCGGCCGCCCTCCCGGGAGCGGGCGAACCGCACCGCCTCCTCCTGCAGTTCGTGCACCGCGGGCAGGACCACCCGGGCGCGGTCGAGTACCAGCTCACCCAGTGCCGTGGCCCGCACACCGCTGCGGCCGCGCTCGAACAGCGCGCCCCCGAGCGACCGCTCGATCCTGCGCAGCTGCGCGCTGAGCGCCGGCTGGGCCAGCCCCAGAGCCGTCGCCGCCTTGGTCAGGCTGCCGGCCTCCGCGATGGCCCGGATCGTCTTCAGATGCCGCAACTCCAGTTCCATGGACGCAGCTTGGCGTCGCGGGACCGCCCCGGCAAGGAGTTGGTCCATACCAGTGACCGGGAGCGGCGGCGGGCCCGCCCGAGCCGGTGCGCCCGCACCCGCTACCGGCCGGGGCGACCGGGATGAAACGATGGCGCGGATCCACCGGCCGACCGGCCCGTGACCTCCGCCGGGCGGCCCAGCCGGGCGGGCGGACACGCCGAACGCACACACAAGGAGGACGGGCCGTGCCCGCTCCACGGATGAGCACGACACCGCTGCCCGGCATCGGTGTCCAGTACGACCTCACCACGCGCGAGCACCGGCACCTGTCGGTGGTCGCCCACCGGGACGGGACCCGGTCGGTCAACGTCTACCGGTCCGACGACCCCGACGCCTGCGCCCAGTCGCTGCACCTGACCGGCGCCGAGACGGCCTCGCTGATCGACGCCCTGATGCCCGACCACCACAACCCCAACGTCCTGCACACCACCGACCTCGGGCTGGTCGCGGAGCGCGTCGAGCTGTCCGCCCACTCGGTGTGGAACGGCAGGGTGATGGGGGACATGCGGCTGCGCACGGAGACGGGGGTGTCGGTGGTCGCGGTGCTGCGCCGGGCCGAGGCCGTCCCCTCGCCGGGGCCGGACTACCGCCTCGCCGGAGGGGACACGCTGATCGTCGTCGGCACGCGCGAGGGCGTCGACGCCGCCGCCGGGATCCTCGGAAGGGAGTGATCGGTGCACTCCGCTGTCTTCCTGATCGAGTTCGGCGCGATCATCCTCGGCCTCGGCCTGCTCGGGCGCCTCGCGGGGCGGTTCCGCTTCTCGCCCATCCCGCTGTACCTGCTGGCCGGCCTGGCCTTCGGCGAGGGCGGCCTGCTGCCGCTCGGCGCGAGCGAGGAGTTCGTCGCCATCGGCGCCGAGATCGGCGTGATCCTCCTGCTGCTGATGCTCGGCCTGGAGTACACCGCCAGCGATCTGGTCTCGAACCTGAAGTCCCAGTACCCGGCGGGCCTGGTCGACTTCACCCTCAACGCCCTGCCCGGCGCGGCCGTGGCACTCCTCATGGGCTGGGGCCCGGTGGCCGCGGTCGTCCTCGCGGGCGTGACCTGGATCTCCTCCTCCGGCGTCATCGCCAAGGTCCTCGGCGACCTCGGCCGGGTCGGCAACCGGGAGACCCCGGTGATCCTCAGCATCCTGGTCCTGGAGGACCTGGCCATGGCCGTCTACCTGCCGATCATCACCGCGCTGCTCGCCGGCGTGGGCCTGGCCGCGGGCAGCGTCACCCTCGCCATCGCCCTGGGCGTCGCCGGGCTGGTCCTCTTCGCCGCCCTGCGCTACGGGCGCGTCATCTCCCGCTTCGTCAGCAGCGACGACCCCGAGAAGCTGCTGCTCGTCGTCCTCGGCCTGACCCTGCTGGTCGCAGGGATCGCCCAGCAGCTCCAGGTGTCCGCCGCGGTGGGCGCCTTCCTCGTCGGCATCGCGCTGTCCGGCGAGGTGGCCGAGGGCGCCCACACCCTGCTGAGCCCCCTGCGGGACCTGTTCGCCGCGGTCTTCTTCGTCTTCTTCGGCCTGCACACCGACCCGGCGGAGATCCCCCCGGTGCTGCTGCCCGCCCTGGCGCTGGCGGCCGTCACCGCGCTCACCAAGGTCGCCACGGGCTACTGGGCGGCCAGGCGCGCCGGTATCGGGCCGAGGGGCCGCTGGCGGGCCGGCGGCACCCTCGTCGCGCGCGGCGAGTTCTCCATCGTGATCGCGGGCCTGGCGGTCTCCGCGGGCATCCAGCCCGCCCTCGGGCCCCTGGCCACGGCCTATGTGTTCATCCTGGTGGTCCTCGGGCCGCTGACCGCGCGGTTCACCGAGCCGATCGGCACGCGGCTGACCGCCCGGCTGGCAGCCCGGCGCACCCCCCCGCCCCCGCCGCCCGTCGCCCCGGAGCCGGACGCCCTCGGGGAGAGGGTCGAGGCGCGCGACTGACGGCGCTCCCGTCCCGGCTCCCGCCGGAGCCGGGACGGGCGGCCGTTCCCCGCGTCACCCGCCGCCCCCTCGGGGCAGGCGGGTGCGCAGCCGCTCGTGGACCCACGCGAGCGGCGGATACACCAGCGCTCCGCCGCGTACGGCGAGGAACAGCGTCTCCGGGTGCGCCGCGGCGGGCGTGTGCAACCGCTCCACCAGGCCCGCCGACAGCGCCGGCCCCGCCACGTAGCCGGGCAGGACGCTCACCCCCGCGCCCGCCACCACCGCGGCCAGCACCGCCCTCAGGTCGGGCACCGTCACGGCCACCGGATTCGCCGGGCGGGCGCCGAACTCGCGCAGCCAGTACTCCCGGACGCCCGGCAGACCGGCCGCGTACCCCACCAGGGGAAGATGGGCCAGGGCGGCGGCCGGGTCCTCGGCCAGCCATCCGGGCTCGACGGTCGCCGCCAGCGACGGCGGCCCCACCAGGACCGGCCCCTCCCGGGCCACCGGTGTCGCAGCGAGCTCCCGCCCGGCCGGGCGCACCTCGGACACCACCAGGTCCACCTCCCCGGCGGCCAGCAGCTCCAGCAGCCCGGCGCCCGGCGCCGCGGACACCCGCAGCCGCAGGCCGCGCGCGGCGGCGGGCGCCAGCAGGGGCAGCACCCGGAGGGCCACCAGCTCCGCCGGGCCGCCGATCCGGACCGTCCCCGCGGGCGGGCCGCCGGCCGCCGCCGGGTCCAGGGCCGCCCGCAGCTCGTCCAGGGGGGCGCCCACCCGCGCCGCGAGGCGCGCCGCCGGAGCCGTGGGCGCCGTGCCCGCCGCACCGCGCAGGAACAGCCGCTGCCCCAGCTCCTCCTCCAGGCGGTCGAGCCGCTCGCCCACCTCCTGCCGGGACAGCCCGAGGCGCCCGGCCGCCGCAGCAACGCCGCGCCGGTACACCTCCAGGAAGGTCCACAGCAGGTCGAGGCCCGTCATTCCCGGCCCCCTCCTCCGCAGGAAGGCTGACGTCCTCCATGATGCCCCGCAGCCGCGTCCCGGCGCGGCGGCGCCGAGCGGCCGGGCCCGCCGGGACGCCCCGACCCGCCGCGACGACACAGGCGAGCCGTCCCGTCACCGGGGGTGACGACCGGCTAGCCTGTTCGCGGCGCACGGAGGAACATGGGTTCCGCAGACGCGGCGCCTCGCACACGGCGAGCGGCGCTGCAGCGCGCAGCGGCTCACCGGAGCCCCGACAGCCGGACGTGGTGATGAACGACAAGACGACCCGGTCCGTGACCGCCCCGACCAGCGAATCCGCCTACGGCGCCCCCTGCTGGGTCAGCCTGATGGCCCGCGACCTCGGGGCCGCCCAGGACTTCTACGGCACCGTCCTCGGCTGGGAGTTCCGCAAGGGCAGACTCGGGGACGACTTCACCATCGCCCTCGCCGACGGTGTCCCCGTCGCCGGGATCGGGGCGCTCGCACCGAGGCTGACCGTCGCCGTGGCCTGGACGCCCTACTTCGCCGTCGAGGACGCGGACGTCGCCGGGGCACGGATCCGCGAGCGCAGCGGCACCGTGGCCGTGGGGCCGATCTCCCTGTCGACCGGGCGCGGGCTGCTGGCCGCCGACCGGGACGGGGCCGTGTTCGGCGTGTGGGAGGGCGAACTGGTCCACGACTGGCCCGCCTGGCGCGACCACGCCCCCGCCTGGATCCGGCTGCTGTCCCGCGACGCCTTCGACTCGGCCATCTTCTACGGCGAGGTCTTCGACTGGGCCGGCGGCCGCGCGGGCTGCTGCGAGGTGACCTACGCCGAGGGCGCGGTGCTGCTCCACCGCGACGGGCGCGTCCTCGCCCGCCTCACCTCCGGCGCCGACCCCACCTCGGGCAACCCCCTGCTGCATCCGCGCTGGCACGTCCACTTCGCGGTGAAGGACGTCGAGGAGACCGCGAGCGCCGCCCGCCGGTGCGGCGCGACGCTGCTCGGCGAGCGCTCCACGTCGACCGGGGCGGAGGTGAGCCTGCGCGATCCCGACGGCGCCATCTTCACCGTCTCCTCCTACGACGGCATGGTGCCCGCCCTGCCCCACCCGCTGGTCCACTGACCGCGCCGCCCGGCGGGGCGCCCACCGGACCCGCCCCCGGGCGGCGGCGGTGACGGACGGTGACGCTCCGTCTGGCGGACGGGGTCGCACCGGACCACAATGAGGCTCCGGACGGACGTCGTTCCGCCGTGTGCCGGGGGTTCGCAGAAACCGGGAGACACACGATGCTGATGCCCGACACGAGCGTCGTCAGCAGGCTCGTCGCACGCTACCGGGCCCAGGAGCACCGGCTCCTCCACGCCCCGCACGACGAGCAGGCCCGCCGGACGTTCGAGGACACCGCCTACACGCTGTGCGTGCTGATGTGCGAGCGCACGGCCCGGGAGGCGGTCCTCGCCGCGGAGCGGTACGTGCGCCTGCAGATGGCGTCCGGCCCGCAGAACCTGACCGGGCGGACGGCCGCCGAGGGCTGCTGACGCCCCCCGCCCGTGCCCGGCGCGCCCCGTGCGCGCCGGGCACGGGCGCGGACGCAGGGCCCCGCCCGGGGGCCGGGAAGGAGCATGGTGCCCGACGCACGCCCACGGCGGTCGGGGGCCGTCGCCGGCCTCCTGCGGCGGCGCAGGGACCCCGTCGTCGCCCAGACCCTGCGCTCCAGCGCGGCGGCCACCCTCTCCTATGTCGTCGCCCTGCAGCTGAGCAGCGAGCCGGTGCCGCTGACCGCCCCCCTGACGGCGCTGCTGGTCGTCCAGGTCACGCTCTACTCCACGCTCACCACCGGTATCCGCCGGGTGAACGCCGTCGTGGTCGGGGTGCTCATCGCCATCGGCTTCAGCGTCCTCGTGGGCCTGAGCTGGTGGAGCCTCGGCCTCGTCATCATCGCCGCCCTGGTCGTCGGGCGGCTGGCGCGGGTCGAGGAGTTCGTGCCCGAGGTGGCCATCAGCGCGATGCTGGTCCTCGGCGTCACACAGGTCGCCGACACGGCATGGGACCGGGTGCTGGAGACGCTCATCGGCGCCGTCGTCGGGCTGCTCTTCAACACGGTGCTCGTGCCGCCGGTCTGGGTGGCGTCCGCGGGCGACTCCATCGAGGACCTCGCCCGCCGGATGCGCCGGCTGCTCCTGGGGATCGGGGACGAGCTCACCCGCACCACGCCCGTCGAGCGGGCCGCCGAGAAGCTCCACGAGGCCCGCCGCCTGGACAACGACGTGGCCGAGGTCGACGCGGCACTGCGCCAGGCGGAGGACAGCCTGCGGCTCAACCCGCGGGTCAAGGAGGGCCTGCTCAACCGGATCGTGCTGCGCACGGGCCTGGACACCCTGGAGATCTGCGCCGTGGTCCTGCGGGTCATCGCCCGCACGGTCACGGACCTGGCCAAGCACCGCCGGGACGAGGACCTCTTCCCCCGCCGGGTGGGTTCGGCGCTCCAGGACGTCCTCGGGCACGTCGCGGACGCCATGGTCAGCTTCGCGGTGCTGGTCACCTCCGGCGACAGCGGGAACGCCGACGCAGCCGAGGCCCGGCTGGCCGGCGACCTGTCCGCGGCGCGCGCCAGCCGGGACACCGCGGCCGACCTCCTGCTCGAAGGCGTCCAGAGGTCCCCGCGGCAGTGGCAGCTGCACGGGGCGCTGCTGACGGAGATCGACCGCATCCTCGACGAGATGGACCTCGACCACCGCTCCCGCCGCCTGATGGAGGAGCTGGACCGCCACACCCGGGAGCAGCGGGCCCGGCGCCCCCGGCTGTCCGCGCTGCGCGACCGCGCGACCGGGCGGAGGCCGGGGGGCGGCGACGGCGCCCGCCGCCCCGCGGCCTCCGGCAGCGGCGGCGGGCGCCGCTGACGGCGCGGTGCCCTGCCGCGAGGGGCCGGGTCAGGCGGCGTCCTGCGTCGCCTCGGTGCGCAGGCGGTCGCAGGAGCGGCTGATCAGCCGGGAGACGTGCATCTGGGAGATGCCCATGGTCCGGGCGATGGAACTCTGCGTCATGTCGCGGAAGAACCTCAGGTAGAGGATGCGCTGCTCGCGCTCGGGCAGGCGCCGCAGCCCGGGCTTGACGGCCTCCCGGTCCACCAGGACGTCGAGGGCCGGATCGCTCGCGCCGAGCGTGTCGCCCAGCGCGTGGCCGTCGTCCGCGCCCGGCGCCTCGGCCTCCAGCGACAGGGCGCTGAAGCTGTCGAGGGCGGCCAGGCCCACCAGGGTGTCCTCCTCGCTGAGCCCGGCGCGCTCGGCGGTCTCGGCGACCGTGGGGGACCGGCCCGAGGCGGACTGGGCCAGCTCGCCGCGGGCCGTGCGCACCCGGTTGCGCAGGTCCTGGACCCGGCGCGGGACGTGCAGGGCCCACAGGTGGTCCCGGAAGTGGCGCTTGACCTCGCCGACGATGGTGGGCACCGCGTAGCTCTCGAAGGCGCCACGCTCCGGGTCGTAGCGGTCCACGGCCTTCACCAGCCCGAGGGCGGCGACCTGCCGGAGGTCGTCCAGCGACTCGCCCCGGTCGCGGTACCGCCCGGCGATGCGCTCGGCCATGGGCAGCCAGGCCGCCACGATCTCCTCCCGCAGCTCCCGCCGCGCGGGTCCCTCGGCGAGGCCGGCCAGCTCCCGGAAGGCGGCCGAGGTGTCCGGGGCGTCGGGGTGGCGGCGCCGCCGGGCGGCGGGTCGCGAAGAGCGGTGGTCCATGGCGCACCTCGAACGAGCAGGTCGGGGCGGCGGCCGTCCGCGGCGGCGGTCCGGGTGTGCGTGCCCCGGCACGGGCCCGGACCCCGCGGCGGTGTGCTCCGGGGCACACGACGCGCCTGCCCGGACCGCGGCTCCCGGAAACACCCGCTTTCGCCCTGTTTCCCCCGGGCGTCGGGGAGGGGAGGCCCGCAGTCCGCATCCGGACCGCGTAGCGGCGGCGTGTGCGGGTACCCGCCAGACGGGCCGCTCCGCGGCACCCGGTGGCCGGGTCCGGCGCGCCGGGCAATAGTCGAGGAGTCGCCGCCTGCGGCAGGCGCCGCAGGCGGACCCCACGGCCAGAGAGGCGGGACCCGATGGACTCGGCAGGAGCGGGGGCATCCGACGGGCGGTTCTCCGTCACCGGCGAGTGGCGCGGCGAGGTGGCCGTCCTCGCCCTCTCCGGGGAACTCGACCACGACACCGCCGAGCCCCTGCGGGAGGCACTCGCGGAGGCGGTGGCCCAGCGCCCCGCCCGGATCGTCGTCGACTGCGGGGAACTCGGATTCTGCGACTCCACCGGGCTGAACGTCCTGCTCCACGCACGGCTGGAGGCCCAGGAGGCGGGGTGCACCGTCGAGGTCGCGGCGCTGCGCCAGCCGGTGGCCCGCATGTTCGAGATCACGGGGGCGCACGGCGTCTTCCGTGTCCACGCCGACCTCGACGCGGCACTGGCGGGAGGCCACCCCGCCTGAGAAGACGCACCCCTCCGTCCACGGGAGCCGACCGATGAGCAGCGGCCTTCGCCCCGACCCGAGCGTCCAGCGGCGCCGCCTCGCCCTGTTCGGCACCCGGGGGGTCGTGGGCCGGTGCCGCGACTTCACCCACGAGGCCCTCGACGACTGGGGCTGGCCGCGGCCCGCCGGGCCGGGCGCCGACCGGGGGGACGGTGCGGGGGAGTGCTCCGAGGACGTGCTGCTCCTCGTCTCCGAGATCGTCACCAACGCCTGCCTGCACGCCGGGGGCCCGAGCGAGCTGTCGCTGGAGCAGCGCGGGCTGCGCCTGCGGATCGAGGTCGCCGACGGCAGCCCGGAACTCCCGCGCCGCCGGCCCACCGCGGGCCCGGCCCAGCCGGGCGGCCACGGTCTGATGGTCCTGGAGCGGCTGGCCGGGCGCTGGGGGGCCGAGCGCCGCGGGACGGGCAAGGTCGTCTGGGCGGAGGTCCTGCGGCCCGGGCCCTGACCCCGGCGCGGCACCCCGCCGGCGACGTCAGCGGCCGTCCGACATCCCGGCCCGCAGCCGCGCCAGGATCCCCGAGAGCAGCCGCGAGACGTGCATCTGGGACAGCCCCAGCCGCTCGCCGATCTCCGCCTGGGTGAGTTCGTCGCGGAACCGCAGGGTCAGGATCGCCCGGTCGCGCTCGTCGAGCGCGGCGATCAGCGGACGCAGCGACTGGAGCTCCTCCACCAGGGCGAAGGCGGGGTCCTCGGTGCCCAGGCGCCGCGCGACCGGGCCCTCCCCCTCGTCCTCGCCCACCGCGGCGTCGAGCGACTGCGCCGCGTAGCCGTTCGCCGCCAGCTCGCCCTCGACCACCTCGGCCTCGCTGACGTGCAGCCGGTCGGCGAGCTCGGCGGTCGTCGGCCGGTGGCCCAGCTCCTGCTCCAGGCCGTCCATCGCCCTGGCCAGGCCGATGCGCAGCTCCTGGAGGCGCCGGGGCACCCGCACGGACCAGCTCGAATCCCGGAAGTAGCGCTTGATCTCGCCGGTGATCGTGGGCAGCGCGAAGGAGGTGAACCCCGCCCCGTGCGACGGGTCGAAGCGGTTGATCGCCTTGATCAGGCCGACGGTCCCGACCTGGACCACGTCCTCCATCGGCTCGGAGCGGTGGGCGAAGCGCGCGGCGGCGTAGCGCACCAGGCTCAGGTTCAGCTCCACCAGCGTGTTGCGGACGTAGGCGTACTCGGCGGTGCCCTCCTCCAGCGCGGCCAGCCGGGTGAGGAGCACCGCGGAGAGGGGCCGCGCGTCCGCCGGGCCGACGGACGAGGGGACGGGCGGCAGCGCCGCGAGGGTGGTGCCGGGGCCGACGCCGTTCCCGGCGGCGCCCCGCGGGGGAAGCCCGCCGCCGGACGCTGCCGCCCGGCCGGCGGGGGGTGCGGGGAGGGAGCTGGACATCGGATTCCTTCGACGGAGCGGGGGCCGGCGCTGTCGGATGCAGCGGGACCGTCGGTTTCATCCCTATTCTCGCAACTTTTCCGGTTCAGATGCGTTGAAGCGCCGGTCCGGGGAAACCGCAGGGCCATGGGACACGCACCGGGAAGGACACGGAGGACGGGGTATCCGCCCGGCTCCGCGGAGAGCAGGCGCTTCCTGCTGGAGCAGGGCCAGGGTGCCGTGGGGCACTGCCGCGACCTCACCCGCCGGGCACTGCGCGACTGGTACGCGCTCCAGGGCCCCGAGGGCGCCCTGGCGGCCGGGGACGTGCTGCTCCTCGTCTCCGAGGTCGTGACCAACGCCTACCGCCACGGCGGCGGGCCCCGGGAGCTGGAGCTGGTCCGCGGCCCCGGCCGCCTGTGGGTCCGGGTCGGCGACGCGAGCACCGCCCGCCCGCGCCCGCCCGCCCGGCACCGTGCCGACCGGACCTCGGGACACGGCCTGTACCTGCTCCAGCGGCTCGCCGCAGAGTGGGGCTGGACCCGCCGCGGCGACGGCAAGGCGGTGTGGTTCGCCGTCGACCTCCCCGGCTGAGCCCCTGCCGGGAAGCCCGCCCGGCCGGGCGGCTCCGGCTCCGGATGGCGGGCGCAGGGGTGCGTGCCACAGTGGAGAGCGGAAGGCGCCCCGTGGGCAGCACCCGCGACCGGGCGGTCGGCGACCGCGGAGAGGACCGCACGATGTTCGGAAGGTTCAAGGCCAAGGCCAAGGAGCTCAGGGGCCGGATGGAGGAGTCCGACGGCATCGTGCTGGAGGACGAGCGCAGGAAGCGGGAGGGGCGGCGCATGGCCGAGCAGGGCCGGGCCGAGGCCGAGGCCGCGCGCGCCAGGTCCGCCCGCCGCCACCACGGCCGGCACGCGAAGTAGGCTCCGGCGCTCCCGAGGGCCGGGCGCCCCGATGGCGCGGGTCCCCGGGCGCCGTTCCCGCCGCGTGGGCGCAGGCCGCGAAGGAGCGGGCCCGTTCGGGCGAGTCGCGGACCGTGGGCAGGCCGTCCCACCGAGGATGTCTCCTGCGCGCGCCGCGGGGGCAGGCGCTCCCGTACCGGAGCCGAGGGCCCCACGTACGACCAGCTCCACCAGGAGGCCGGGAAGCGGGGCGTCAAGGGCCGGTCGGGCATGGACAGGCGGCAGCTCAGGCGCTCCCCCGGCGACCGGGCCCGGCTCCCGCCCGGCGCAGGCCGGGACCGCGCCGCCCGCGGTCCCGGCCTGCGCCGGGGGCCGCGGGCGGCGATCCTCGAAGTGGGGACGGCCCGCGGAGGCCGGAGCCGCACTCAGGGAAGGACGGGACCCATGACCGACAACGGGCAGGAGCAGCCGGGCACCGGCGGCGGACCCCGGGGGGTGGACCCCGCGACGCTGAGCGAGCCGGACCTGCTGCGGGAGCTGGAGGCCATCCACCGCAGCCGCCACGACACCCTGCTGCACGGTTCGGCCGCCGCGCTGGCGGCCCATGACACGCGGATGGGCGACCTGGAGGCCGAGTACCTCAGGCGCCACCGCGACCGGGCGCCCGCCGCGGGCCGCACCCGGGAAGGCGCCCGCGCCCGGGGGGCCTGAGCGCCCCGGTCCTCGGCATCGCCCCGGTCCCGGCACCGCCCGCCCGGCCGCCCCGGCCGGGCGGGCGCGGACGCGCCCCGGCTCCCCGGCGGCCCCGGCCCTCGCGCGGGCCGCGCCGCCGGGGGACGCCGTCACCGGCCGGAATCGAGGACCCCGGTGAGGGCCCCGAGGAAGGCGTCCAGGTCTCCCGGCCGCCGGCTGGTCACCAGCGGCCCGGCGCCCGCGCTGCAGACCCGCACCGGTTCGTCCAGCCAGATGCCGCCCGCGTTGGTGATGTCCGTGCGCAGACTCGGCCACGAGGTGAGCGTGCGGCCCCGGACCACGTCGGCCTCCACCAGGAGCCACGGGGCGTGGCAGATGGCCGCCACGGGCCTGCCGTCCTCCATGAAGGCCCGGGCGAAGGCCACCGCCCGCACGTCCGTGCGCAGGGCGTCGGGGTTGGCGACGCCTCCGGGCAGTACGAGGGCGCCGTAGTCCGCGGGGGACGCCTCCGCGACGACCTCGTCGACCGGGAAGGCGTCCGCCGCCTCCAGCCGACGGAAGGCCCGCACCGTGCCCGGGCGGGTGGCGAGGAGCCGGGTCTCGTGCCCGGCGCCCCGCAGGGCCTGCCAGGGCACGGTGAGTTCGATCTGCTCCACGCCCTCGTGGGCGGTGAGAAACGCGATCCGCATGGCCGGCTCCCTTCCGCGGGGGGCTTCCCGCTCCGGGCGGGCGCTCCCGCCCGCGGTGACCCCGGGTACCCGCGGCGGGCGGAGTGACACGTGGCAGCGGGGGAGCGGCCGGAGGCGGCCGGGAGCCCGCCCGGCGGGCCCGAGCCGCCCCGTGCGTGCCCGCCCCCTCCGGTCCACCGGGCCCCTCAGTCGGCCGGGCGGGCGAACGCCTCCAGGATCCGCTCCGCCGCCAGCGTGGCCGTGAGCCTGCCCGCGCGCACCTCGGTCTCCACCCGGGCGGCGACCTCCCGCACCTCCGGGTGCCGCCGGAGGCGGTCCATCAGCGTGTCGCGGACCATCGACCAGGTCCAGCCGATCTGCTGCTCCCGCCGCTTCGCGGCGAGCCGCCCGGTCGACTGCAGCAGGCTCCGGTGCTGCTCCAGCCGCTCCCACACGGTGTCGAGTCCGGTGCCCTCCCGGGCGCTGCAGGACAGCACGGGCGGGGTCCAGGCGGCCTCGGCCGCACCGCCTTCCCCGGGCCCCGCCGAGGCGTGCCCGTGGGGGTGCATCAGGCGCAGGGCGCCCGCCAGCTCCCGTGCGGCGGTGCGGGCCTCGCGTTCGTGGGGACCGTCGGCCTTGTTGACGGCGATCACGTCGGCCAGTTCCAGCACGCCCTTCTTGATGCCCTGGAGCTGGTCGCCGGTCCGGGCGAGGCTGAGCAGCAGGAAGGAGTCCACCATGTCGGCGACCGCGGTCTCCGACTGGCCGACGCCGACCGTCTCCACCAGCACCACGTCGTAGCCCGCGGCCTCCATCACGATCATCGTCTCGCGGGTCGCCTTGGCCACCCCGCCGAGGGTGCCCGCGCTCGGGGAGGGGCGCACGAAGGCCGCCGGGTCCACCGACAGGCGCTCCATCCGGGTCTTGTCGCCCAGGATCGAGCCGCCGGTCCGGGTGGACGACGGGTCCACCGCCAGCACCGCCACCCGGTGCCCGCGGCCGGTGAGCATCGTGCCCAGCGCGTCGATGAAGGTCGACTTGCCCACGCCGGGGACACCGCTGACACCCACCCGGGCGGCGTCGCCGCTGTAGGGCAGCAGCTCCGTCAGCAGCCGCTGCGCGAGCGGCCGGTGGTCGGGCCGGGTGGACTCCACCAGGGTGACGGCCCGGGCGGTGTACGCCCGGGAGCCCTCCCGCACGCCCTTCACATACGCATCGAGGTCGATCGTCGGCGGCATGGGTTCCTAGAGGTCGTGGCCGAGCGAGCGGGCGAGGGTGTGCACCAGGTCCCGCGCGGCGTCCGGGATCACCGTGCCCGGCGGGAAGACGGCCGCGGCGCCCGCGTCGTGCAGCGCCTGGACGTCCTGCGGGGGGATCACACCGCCGACGACGATCATGATGTCCTCGCGGCCCTCCGCCGCCAGTTCCTCGCGCAGCGCCGGCACCAGCGTCAGGTGCCCGGCGGCGAGCGAGGAGACGCCCACGATGTGCACGTCCGCCTCGACCGCCTGCCGCGCCACCTCGGCGGGCGTCTGGAACAGCGGGCCGACGTCCACGTCGAAGCCCAGGTCGGCGAAGGCGGTCGCGATCACCTTCTGGCCCCGGTCGTGCCCGTCCTGGCCCATCTTGGCGACCAGGATGCGCGGGCGGCGCCCCTCGGCCTCCTCGAAGGCGTCCACCAGGGCGCGGGTGCGGTCCACGGACGGCGACTCCCCTGCCTCGTTGCGGTACACACCGGAGATCGTACGGATCTGGCCGGCGTGCCGGCCGTACACCTGCTCCAGGGCGTCGGAGATCTCGCCCACGGTCGCCTTGGCGCGGGCCGCGTCCACGGCGAGCGCCAGCAGGTTCCCCTCCAGGGAGTCGCCCCGCGACGGCCCGTCCTGCGCGGCCCGCGTCAGCGCCGCCAGTGCCGCCCGGCAGGCCGCCTCGTCGCGCTCCGCCCGCAGCCGCCGCAGCTTCTCCACCTGCTGGGCGCGCACCTGCGAGTTCTCGACCTTGAGCACCTCGATCTGCTCGTCGGAGGCCACCCGGTACTTGTTGACGCCGATCACGGGCTGCCGGCCGGAGTCGATCCGCGCCTGGGTCCGTGCCGCCGCCTCCTCCACGCGCAGCTTCGGGATGCCCGCGTCGATCGCCGCGGCCATGCCGCCCGCCGCCTCGACCTCCTCGATGTGCTGCCAGGCCCGGTGGGCGAGGTCGCGGGTGAGCCGCTCCACGTAGGCGCTGCCGCCCCAGGGGTCGATCACCCGGCCGGTCCCCGACTCCTGCTGCAGCAGGAGCTGCGTGTTGCGGGCGATGCGCGCCGAGAAGTCGGTCGGCAGCGCCAGCGCCTCGTCCAGGGCGTTGGTGTGCAGGGACTGGGTGTGGCCCTGGGTGGCCGCCATCGCCTCGACGCAGGTGCGGGTGACGTTGTTGAAGACGTCCTGCGCGGTCAGCGACCAGCCCGAGGTCTGCGAGTGGGTGCGCAGCGAGAGCGACTTGGGGTTCTTCGGGTCGAAGCCCTTCACCAGCTTCGCCCACAGCAGCCGGGCGGCGCGCAGCTTGGCGACCTCCATGAAGAAGTTCATCCCGATCGCCCAGAAGAACGACAGCCGCGGGGCGAACGCGTCCACGTCCAGCCCGGCCCCGATGCCCGCGCGCAGGTACTCCAGGCCGTCGGCGAGGGTGTAGGCGAGCTCCAGGTCGGCCGTGGCCCCGGCCTCCTGGATGTGGTAGCCGGAGATGGAGATCGAGTTGTAGCGCGGCATCCGCTGCGAGGTGTACGCGAAGATGTCGGAGATGATCCGCATCGAGGGGCCGGGCGGGTAGATGTAGGTGTTGCGGACCATGAACTCCTTGAGGATGTCGTTCTGGATGGTCCCGGCCAGCTTCTCGGGCGGTACGCCCTGCTCCTCGGCGGCCACGATGTACAGCGCCAGCACGGGCAGCACCGCGCCGTTCATCGTCATCGACACGCTCATGCGGTCCAGCGGGATGCCGTCGAACAGCTGGCGCATGTCGTAGATCGAGTCGATCGCCACGCCCGCCATGCCGACGTCGCCGGTCACCCGGGGGTGGTCGCTGTCGTACCCCCGGTGGGTGGGCAGGTCGAAGGCGACCGACAGGCCCTTCTGCCCGGCCGCGAGGTTGCGCCGGTAGAAGGCGTTGGACTCCTCGGCGGTGGAGAACCCGGCGTACTGCCGGATGGTCCAGGGCTGGTTGACGTACATCGTCGGGTACGGCCCGCGCAGGAAGGGGGCGACGCCCGGATAGGTCGCCAGGAAGTCGACGCCCTCCAGGTCCCGGTCGGTGTACAGCGGCTTGACCGGGATGCCCTCGGGCGTCTCCCACACCAGCTCGCCCGCGTCCTTGCCGGTGGACGCCTCCACGGCGGCCCGCCAGTCCTGCTCGGTCGCCCGGCCCGCCTCGGCGGGGCCCAGCTCGATCCCCGTGAAGTCAGGGATGCCCATCACGCCACTCCGATCCGGTCGAGGACGGAGCCCAGGACGGCGACCGCGTCACCGCCCGCGACGACGAACTCGTCGACCCCGGCCTTCTCGTACGTCTCCCGCAGCCCGCCGGGCCGCCCGGCGAGGAACACCCGCACCGCGCCGGCCGCCTTCAGCGCCTCGGCCACCCCGGCCGCGCCCTCCTCGTAGAGGGCGTCGCTGGAGCAGATGCAGGCGACCGCGGCGCCGCTGGCGGCGAACGCCCGCCCGGCCGCGGCCGCGGCCGCTTCCATGGGCATCGGCCCGTGGACCGGCTCGATGCCCCCCGCCTGGAACAGGTTGGCCGCGAAGGTCGCCCGGGCGGTGTGCGCGGCCGCCGGGCCCAGTGCCGCGAGGAAGACCTTCGGGCGGGCACCGGTCGCCGCCAGATGGGCGTCGGACCGGGCGCGCAGCTCCTCGAACCGCTCGTCCCGGCGGACCACGGGCAGCCCCCCGGCGGGCCGCCCGGGCGCCGGGTCGCGCTCCACCGCCGCCTCGGACAGCAGCGGGAACTCGCTCACGCCCGTCACCGGCTCCCGGCGGGTCGCCAGCCGCCGTGAGCGGGCCTCCCAGGTCGCGGCGATCCGCTCGCCGACCAGCCCGCCGCGGAGCGCGGCCGCCTGCCCGCCCGCACGCTCGATCTCCTGGAACCACGCCCAGCCGGCCCGGGCGACCTCCTCCGTCAGCCGCTCCACGTACCAGGAGCCTCCCGCCGGGTCCACGACCCGGCCCAGGTGGGACTCCTCCAGCAGGATCGTCGAGGTGTTGCGCGCGATCCGGCGGGCGAAGGCGTCCGGCAGCCCGAGCGCGTGGTCGAAGGGGAGCACGGTGACCGCGTCCGCCCCGCCCACCCCGGCGGCCAGCGAGGCGACCGTCGTGCGCAGCATGTTCACCCACGGGTCGCGGCGGGACATCATCACCGGCGAGGTGACGGCGTGCTGCCGCTGCGCGGCCCCGCCGCCCGCCACGCCGGAGACCTCCGCGACCCGGGACCACAGCCGCCGCGCCGCGCGCAGCTTGGCGATGGTGAGGAACTGGTCGGCGGTCGCCGCGTAGCGGAACTCCAGCTGGCCCGCCGCGGCCGACGGCTCCAGCCCGGCCGCGGTCAGCTCACGCAGCCAGGCGACGCCCGTGGCCAGGGCGCAGCCGAGCTCCTGGGCCGTGCTCGCGCCCGCCTCGTGGTACGGCAGCGCGTCCACGGTGACCGCCCGCAGCTGCGGGTGGCGGGCGGCGCAGCGCGCGGCCAGCCCGGCCGCGGCGGCGACGCCCTCGGCCAGCGCCCCGTGGTCCCCGGTGCGGGCCGCGAGGCCGTAGGGGTCGGCGCCCAGGTTCCCGAGCGCCGCCTCCGGGGCGATCCCCCGCTCCCCGTACAGCGCCAGCAGCGCCTGTGCCGCCGCCTCGAACCCGGGCCCCGCGTCCAGGACGACCGGTGCGAGGTCCAGCAGGACGCCGTCCAGCGCCGTGCCGAGCGCCTCGACCGGCACGCCCGCCGGGCCGACCGTGAGCCAGAGCGAGGTCACGCCGCTCTCCAGGTCGGCGAGGACCGCCTCGTTGGTGCGTGCCGCGTCGGGGCGGTCGTGCCGCTGGCGCACGTCCCAGCCGGAGAGCACGCCGCCCTCGGCCCGCCCGCCGCGCACGTAGGGGGCGAAGCCGGGCAGCCCGGGCGTCGCGGCGCCGCTGCCGGCGGTGTAGAGGGGACGGGTGGTGATCCCGTCCTCGAGTGCCGTGGACAGGGCGTCCTCGGCGGCCGAACCCTGTGCGTCCTTGCCGGACTTGCGGAGGACGCCTTCCACGAGGCGCTGCCACTGCTCGTGCGTCGCATCCGGGAACTCGGCGGCCAGAGAGAACCCGTCATCGGGGAGGACCGTCATGCTCAGATGCTAGGCCAGCGCCACGAAGGAGCGGAGAGGACAGGGCTGTGACCTTGCCCTCTTCGGTCCGCACTTGATCCACCGCGCTGCGTGCACTATCCGGAAGTCCGTGGACATGACAGCGAGCCGGGGACATGCGGAGGCCCTCGCCGGGTAGCCGGGGGGGCACGGCGCGCCGGGAACGACGGCGCTCCGGGAGGGACCGGGTGCCGCTTGCGGGCAGGGCCCGCCGGGCGGCACGACGCATGCGGAGAAGGAAGCAGGTGGACCAGATGGGGATCGGCGGATGCATCATCCTGATCGCCGCGGGAGCCATACTCACGTTCGGCACGGACTGGCAGGTCGACGGGGTCAACCTCGACGTCGTCGGGATCATCCTGATGGCCGTGGGCCTGATCGGCGTGGCGACCTTCACCAGCATCGCCAAGCGGCGGCGGGTGCTGATGCCGCAGCAGGGCGCCGTGGTCGAGGAGCACCCCGACCGGCACCCCCGCTGACGCCGGGCCCCGTCCCCGGGCCCGGCGGCCCGGGGACGGGGACGGGGCCGGACGACACGAAGGGGGCCGGGGCGTTTGAGGCCCCGGCCCACGGGCACCCGGACACCGCCCCGGGGCCCGCGCCCCCCGCCCGCGCTGCGACCGGCGCGGCCGTCCCCGGCGCCCGCCCGCCGCGCGACAGGAACCGAGGAGCGCAGACATGCGAGCAGCAGCGCCCGACGACGCACACCTGGCCCGGCTCGGACAGCAGCTGCGGGTCGACGCGGTACGCGCCGCGGACGCCGCCGGCTCCGGGCACCCCACCTCGGCCATGTCCGCCGCCGACATCGCCGCGGTGCTCCTCGCCCGCCACCTGCGGTACGACTTCGACCGGCCGGACCACCCCGGCAACGACCGGCTGATCCTCTCCAAGGGGCACGCCTCCCCGCTGCTCTACGCCATGTACAAGGCCGCGGGCGCCGTCGACGACGCCGAACTGCTCACCTTCCGCACCCGCGACAGCAGACTGGAGGGCCACCCCACGCCCCGCCTGCCGTGGGTGGACGTGGCCACCGGGTCCCTGGGCCAGGGCCTGCCCATCGGCGTCGGCATGGCCCTGGCGGGCAAGGCGCTGGACCAGATCCCCTACCGGGTCTGGGTCCTCTCCGGCGACGGGGAGATGGCCGAAGGCTCGGTCTGGGAGGCGGTGGAGCACGCGGGGCAGGAGCGGCTGGACAACCTCGTCCTGCTGATCGACGTCAACCGCCTCGGCCAGCGCGGACCCACCCGCCTCGGCAGGGACCTGGGTGCCTACGCCCGCCGCCTGGAGGCCTTCGGCTGGCACACCCTGCGCGTCGACGGCCACGACACCGCCGCCGTGGACGCCGCACTCGCCGCCGCCGACGCCACCGCCGGACGCCCCACGGCCGTCATCGCCGGGACCGACAAGGGACACGGCGTGGCGGAGGTCCAGGACCGGGAGGGCCGGCACGGCAGGCCCCTGCCCGACGCGGAGGCGGCGGTGGCCGAACTCGGCGGACGCAGCGAGCTGCGCGTCGACGTCGCACCCCCGCCCGAGGTGCGGATCCGCCGCCGCCCGCCCGCGCAAGGGCACCGGCCCCCCGTCTTCGACCGGGGCGGACAGACGGCCACCCGCGATGCCTACGGCCGGGCCCTGGCCGCGCTCGGAACCGTACGCGGCGACGTCGTCGCCCTCGACGCCGACGTCGGCGACTCCACCCGCACCGAGTTCTTCGGCAGGGAGCACCCCGGGCGCGCCTTCCAGTTCCACATCGCCGAGCAGCAGCTCGTCGCCGCCGCCGTCGGCATGGCCTCCCGCGGCTGGAACCCCTTCGCCGCCACCTTCGCCGCCTTCCTCACCCGCGCCCACGACGTCATCCGGATGGCCGCCGTCAGCCATGCGCCGATCCGGTTGGTCGGATCGCACGCGGGCGTCTCCATCGGCGAGGACGGCCCCTCCCAGATGGGCCTGGAGGACCTGGCCATGATGCGGGCCGTCCCCGGCAGCACCGTCCTCTACCCCTGCGACGCGCCCCAGACCGCACGGCTGGTCGCCGCCATGGCCGACGCACCGGGCGTCGCCTACCTGCGCACCACCCGCTCGGCCACCCCCGTCCTCTACGGACCCGAGGACGCGTTCCCGATCGGCGGATCCCGCGTGCTGCGCTCCTCCGATCGCGACCGCGCCTGCATCGTGGCCGCCGGCGTGACCGTCCACGAGGCGCTCGGAGCCGCGCGCCTGCTGGACCGCGAGGGCATCGCCGTGCGCGTCGTCGACGCCTACTCGGTGAAACCCGTCGACGCCCGCACCCTCCAGCAGGCGGCCGACGACACCGGCTGCCTGCTCACCGCCGAGGACCACCGGCCGCAGGGCGGCCTCGGCGACGCCGTGGCCGAGGCCTTCTCCGACGGCAGGCCCGCCCCCCGGCTGGTGCGCCTCGGGGTGCGCGGCGTCCCGGCCTCGGCGACCGGGGCCGAGCAGCTGCACGCCGTGGGGATCGACGCCGAGTCGATCGCCGCCGCCGTGCGGCTGCTCGTCGCGGAGGCGATGGTGAGTCCATGACCGGCGCCGCGACCGCGGCCCGGGCGGCACCATCGCCCGGGCCCGGCGCCGCCCCGCGGGACGGCCCGCCGGGGGACCAGGCGCGGGAGGTGGCGCGGTGACACAGGACGGCGGCTCCCCGGAGGGCGCCCGCCCGGAGCGGCCCGGACGGGGCGGCGACCCGGCCCGCACGGGCCCCGCGCACGAGGGCGCCTGGCCCGGCCGGGAGGCCGAAGCGGAGCGCGGTCTGCACCCGGTCGGACCGCGCGGCCGCCACGAGACCGAGGAGGAGCGGGCGGACCGCCGCTGGATCGACCTCCTGCAGGAGCTGCGCGTCGCCCAGACGGGCGTGCAGATCCTCTTCGGCTTCCTGCTCACCGTGGCCTTTCAGCCACGCTTCTCCGAACTCTCCGGTACGGACCGGGCCATCTACACCGTCACCGTGCTGCTCGGAGCGGCCACCACGGGCGCCCTGGTCGCCCCCGTCGCCCTCCACCGCACGGTGACGGGCCGCCGTCTGAAGCCGCAGACGGTGGACTGGGCCTCCCGGCTGACCGTCGTCGCGCTCCTGCTGCTGCTGTGCACCATGGCGTGCGCACTGCTGCTGATCCTGCGCGTCGCCGTGGCCGACGCCGATGCGATGTGGCTGGTCGGGGCCATGGTCGCCTGGTTCGTCCTGTGCTGGTTCGTGCTGCCGCTGTGGCTGCGGGCACGGGAGCGCGGCGACCGGGACGGCTGAGCCCCGGAACGGCGACCGGGCGGCCGAGGAGCCGGACCGCCCCGCCCGGGGCCGCCCGCCGGGAGGCGCAGCGGGGGTGCGGGGCGCCCCCGCGCGGGCCCTTTCGCGCATGACGTGAAATCAGCCGTCGTCCCCCCGGGAATGTTTGGGGCCGATGCTTCATCTCACCCGTACGGCGGTAGGGTGCGCGGACCGCCAGCAGTGGTGGCGTGTCTTCGTGGAGGAACCAAGTGAGAGAGAAGAACAGGGCGTTGCGGCGCTCGGCGGCCCTCGTCGCCGCGGCCGCGGCCGGGGCCCTCGGCGTCGGCCTGACGGCCGTGCCCGCCGCGGCCCACACCCCGACGTGGTCGGTCACCTGCGAGCAGGTGGACATCAAGCTGACCAACTACGGCAACCACACCGAGAACACGGTGACGGTCACGGTGGACGGCAAGGACCTGCTGCCGACCGAGACCTTCGCCAACGACTTCGAGCGCGTGCTCGAACTGCCCGAGCACGACAAGGAGGTGGCGGTCCGCCTCGTCGTCGTGGCCCAGGACGGCGAGCAGTTCTCGCGCGACGAGACCAAGACCGCACCGGTCTGCGAGGAGCCCACCCCCAGCCCGAGCGAGCCCACGCCGACTCCGAGCGAGAGCTCCCCGACGCCGACGCCGACGCCGAGCGAGTCCAGCCCGGCGCCCAGCGCGACGCCGGGCACCGAGGCCCCCACCCCGGCGCCGAGCCCCTCGGAGCCCGGCCTGGCCGAGACCGGCTCCTCCGGCTCCACCCCGCTGATCGCGGGCGCCGCCGCCGTGGTCGTCGCCGCCGGTGCCGGCATCATGTGGGCCTCCCGCAGGCGCCGCAGCACCCAGAGCTGACCACAGCACCTCCCCGCCCCCTCCCGCCGCGGCGGAGAGGCGAGCGGGACGAGCGGCCGGGCCGTCACGGCCCGGCCGCTTCCCTCTGCCGCGGACACGGCCCGCCGGCTCCCCTCCGCCAGGGGCACGGCCCGGCCGCGGCCCGGTGCCACCGCGCGCCCCGCTCCCGCCGCCCCGCGTCCCGCACCTGCCCCGCGCCCCGCACCCGCGTCCCGGGCGCCCGGACCCCGCCGCTGCGTCGTCGGGCGGAACCGCCGCCCGTGCCCGGCGTGGGGCCCCGCTCCCGGCGCCCGGGCCCGCCAGGATGCCAGAGCGCCGGCACGCCGACGGCGGCGACCGCCCCCACCGGCGCCGCCCGCCCCTGGCGCGCCCGCCGCCGTGCCGGGATGCTGTCCCGACAGCGCTATCCACGTCCTCAACCGGCCTATCCACGGGAGACGTTGTGGGCTCTGGCAGAGCGAGGCGCAGCCTCGTGCCGCTCGTGGTCCTGTCCGCCCTGGCCTCGGGGGCCGCCACCCCCGCCTCGGCCCTCACCCCCCACCCGCCCCAGCCCCCGCCCGCCGCCGCCCGCCCCCTCGCCCCGCCCCCCGCCCCGGGCGGCGGCGTCCCGGAAGCGGTCGCGGAACCCGGCGGGGTGCAGACCGCGCGCACGGTCCGCCCCGTCGCCCCCGGGATCCGCCTCACCTCCTACGACCGCTACGAGGCCACCGCCTGGCTGCGGGTCGACGAACTCACCGTCGACCTCGGCGCGGGCACCGTGCGGGCCGACTACCTCTCCTCCGGCCTGGTCGCCGACCGCGGCACCCTCGGCGAACTCGCCGCCCGCCACGACCCCGGCCCCGGGCGGCGCACCGTGGCCGCGCTCAACGGGGACTTCTTCGACATCACGGGGACGGGCGCGCCGCTCGGACCGGGCATCCGCGACGGCCGGGCCACGCACTCACCGGCCGCCGGCGCACACCGCGCGGTCGGCTTCGGGCCCGGCGGCGCCGGAAGGGTCCTGGAGCTGTACTTCGAGGGCACACTGACCCTGCCCGACGGATCCACCCACCCCCTGGGCGCCTACAACGCGGCCGACGTGCCCCCCGGAGGAATCGGCGCCTACACCCCGGCCTGGGGCACCGCGGACCGGGCACTCACCGTCGACGGCGCCCCGGCCCGCGAGGCCGTCGTCCGCGGCGGCAGGGTCGTCTCCGTCCACGAGGGCACGGGCAGCGGCCCGGTCCCCGCCGGGACCACCGTCCTGACCGGGCGCGAGGCCGGCGCCGCCGTCCTCGGGGCACTGCGCCCCGGCGACCCGGTCGCGGTGGCCTTCCGGCCGCGCACCGGCAAGGGGCCGCTGCCCCGCACCGCCGTCGGCGGACGGGAACTGCTGGTCGTCGACGGCGTCGCGCAGAACCACGACGGCGCGGGCAACAACACCCCCGCGCCGCGCACCGCCGTCGGCTTCTCCGCGGACGGCCGCCGGATGCACGTCCTCACCGTCGACGGCAGACAGGCCGACAGCGGCGGCGTCACCCTCACCGGACTCGGCCGGATGATGCGCGCGGCGGGCGCCCGCAACGCGCTCAACCTCGACGGCGGCGGCTCCTCCACGCTCCTGGCACGGCTGCCCGGCAGCGACGCGCTGCACGTCGAGAACAGCCCCTCCGACGGAGTCGAGCGGCCCGTCCCCAACGGCCTGGCCCTCACCGCCCCTGACGGCAGCGGCCGCCTGCACGGCTTCCGGGTGGCCACCGCGACCCCCGCGGACACCGCCCCGGCCTCCGGCCCGGTCCGCGGCGGCCACCCGGAGCGGGTGTTCCCCGGACTGACCCGTGCGCTCACCGCCGCCGGGTACGACGAGACCTACGGCCCCGCGGAGGGAACGCCGCGCTGGCGCACCGGCGACACCCGGATCGGACGCGTCGACGCGGACGGCGTCTTCCACGCCCTGCGCACCGGCGCCACCGAGGTCCGCGCCGAGCTGGGCCCCGCCCGGGGCAGCCTCCGCCTGGCCGTCCTCGGGCCGCTCGCCCGGATCACCCCCACCGTCCGGCGCCTCGGCCTCGCCGGCGCCTCCGCCTCGGGCGCCTTCGGCCTCGTCGGCCACGACGCCCAGGGCAGCAGCGCCCCCGTGGAACCGGCCGACGTCCACCTGGAATACGACCGGGCCCTGTTCGACGTGCGCCCCGACGGGCAGGGCTCGTTCACCGTCACCGCCCGCGCGGGCACCGGAACCTCCGGCACCGTCACCGCCCGCGCCGGCGGCCGCACCGCCGTCGTCGGCGTCACCGTCGGCCTCACCGAACGGCCGGTCAGCACCTTCGACGACGCCGCCGACTGGACGTTCAGCCAGGCGCGCGCCACCGGTTCGGTCACCGCCACGCCCCACGGGCACCAGGGCACCGGCCTGGAACTCGCCTACGACTTCACCCGGTCGACCGCCACCCGTGCCGCCTACGCCTCGCCCCCCTCCCCCCTGCCGCTGCCCGGACACCCCCGGTGGCTCGGCCTGTGGATCCGCGGCGACGGCCACGGCGCCTGGCCCACCCTCCACCTCAGGGACGCCACCGGAGCGGACCACCTGCTGCGCGGGCCGCACATCACCTGGAACGGCTGGCGGCGGGTGTCCTTCGACGTGCCCGCCGCGGCGGCCGCCCCGCTCACCGTCCACCGCTTCTACCTGGCCGAGACCTCCGCCGCCAGGCAGTACACCGGCAGCGTCGCCGTCGACGGCCTCGACGCCCTGGTGCCGCCGCCCGTCGAGCTGCCCGACCCGCCCCGTGTCACCGACCCGCTCGTCGCCGGGCCGGCGGCCACCGCCGCACGCGACTGGCGCTTCGCCGTGATGTCGGACGCCCAGTTCGTCGCCCGGGACCCCGACGGACCCCTGGTACGCCAGGCGCGGCGCACGCTGCGCGAGATCAGGGCCGCGGGCCCCGACCTCCTCCTCGTCGCCGGAGACCTCGTCGACGAGGGCGGCCCCGCGGACCTGGCCCTCGCCCGCCGGGTGCTCACCGAGGAACTCGGCGACGCCCTCCCCTGGACGTACGTCCCCGGCAACCACGAGGTCATGGGCGGCAGCATCGAGGCGTTCACCGCCGAGTTCGGCCCCGCGCACCGGGTGTTCGACCACCGGGGCACCCGCTTCATCACCCTGGACACCTCCTCCCTCACCCTGCGAGGGGGAGGACTGGAACAGGTCCGCAGCTTCCGCGACGGGCTCGACGCGGCCGCCGGGGACCCGGACGTCTCCTCCGTCGTCGTCGTCCAGCACGTCCCCCCGAGGGACCCCGCTCCCCAGCAGGCCAGCCGGCTGACCGACCGCAAGGAGGCCGCCATGGTCGAGGACTGGCTCTCCGCCTTCCGGCGCACCACCGGCAAGGGCGCCGCCCTGGTGGGCGCCCACGCCGGGGTCTTCCACGCCTCCCGTGTCGACGGGGTCCCCTACCTGGTGAACGGCAACTCCGCCAAGAGCCCGGCCGGCCCCGCGGGAGCGGGCGGGTTCACCGGCTGGTCGCTGGTGGGCGTCGACCGGGTCGACCGGGACGAGCAGGCCGCGGTGCGGCGCGCCCCGTGGGGCCCCGGGCCGGACTGGATCTCCGTGCAGACCCGCCCCCACACCGACGCCCTGGAACTGGCCGCCCCCGCCGTGCTGCGCCCGGGCGAGGCCGCACCGGTCCGCGCGGAGATCGTCCAGGCGGGCCGCAGGGTCCCGGTCGACTGGCCCGTCGGCGCCGACTGGACCGGATCGCCCCGCCTGCACATCGGGAGTCCCGAGGGCGCCCGGCCGCGCCACACGGCCGCCTACGACCCGGCCACCGGGCTGCTCACGGCCCTGCGCCCGGGCACCGTCCGCCTCGCCGTCACCGCGGGCGGCACCACCGCCGCCGCGGACGTCGCCGTGGAGCGCGCCGCCCCGGCCGCCCGGGACGCCGCATGACGGCCCCCGGCCCCCGGCCCCGCCCGGCTCCCGGTCCGGCCCGGCTCCCGGTCCGGCCCGGCTCCCGGTCCGGCCCGGCTCCCGGTCCGGCCCGGCTCCCGGTCCGGCCCGGCTCCCGGTCCGGCCCGGCGCGACGGGCCGCGTGCGGCCCCGGGGGCGCACGGCGCGTCCACGGCGGACGCCGCTCCCGTGCAGCGGGGCCGGGGCGAGCCGGTCCACCGTCAGGGCGCCCCGTGCGCAGGGAGCCCCGCGACCCCGCCGCGTCCCCGGGGCGGGGCACCGTGAGGACGCCGGGAGGCGGCGGCCCGGGCCGGGTCCCTCCCGTCCCGGCCGGCGCGCTGGACGTCACATTCCGAATGCGATGGCGCGCCACCCCTCCACCTGCGGCCCCGCCCCGTACAGACTGCGAGGACAGGCCGCCATACTGGACGGCCAGGGGAGGGCGAGCGACGACGACGGGGGCGACTTCACGAGATGGCGGAGACCAGGCTGATCCATGGCCGGTACCGGCTGCTCGAACGCATCGGGCGCGGCGGCATGGGCGAGGTGTGGCGTGCACAGGATGAGTCCCTGGGCCGTCGTGTCGCCGTCAAGTGCCTCAAGCCGCTGGGCACGCAGCCCGGCCGCCCCCTCGCCGACGCGCTCAAGGAGCGCTTCCGCCGGGAGGCCCGCGTCGCCGCCGCCCTCCAGCACCGCGGGGTCACCGTCGTCCACGACTTCGGGGACGACGACGGGGTGCTCTACCTCGTGATGGAGCTCCTCGACGGCCGCAACCTCAGCCAGCTGCTGGAGGCGGGCCGGCAGGCGCCGCTGCCCGTCACCGACGTCGTCGACATCGCCGACCAGGTCGCCGACGCCCTCGCCTACACCCACGACCAGGGCATCGTCCACCGGGACCTGAAGCCCGCCAACATCATGCGGCTCACCGGCGGCGCCGTGAAGATCTGCGACTTCGGCATCGCGCGCCTCGGTGCGGACATCGGCTTCAGCTCCCGTGTCACCGGTACCGGCATCGCCATGGGCACCCCCCACTACATGTCGCCGGAGCAGATCGGCGCCGGTGCCGTCGACCACCGCAGCGACCTGTACTCCCTCGGCTGCGTCCTGTACGAGCTGGCCACCGGGGCGCCCCCGTTCGACCACGACGACACCTGGGCCGTCCTCGTCGGCCACCGCGACACCGCTCCCGCCCCCCTGCGCGAGGTCCGGTCCGAGATCCCCGAGTTTCTGGAACGGGCCGTGCTGTCGCTGCTGGCCAAGGCCCCCGAGGACCGGCCCGCCGACGCGGGCGAACTGCTGCGCAGCCTGCGCCTCGCCGCAGGCGGGCCGGCGGCCCACCCGCACCCCCACCCGCTCGGCGGCACCACCGTGCTCCAGCGACCCCACCCCACCGGGGCCGCCACCGCGCCGTCGCGCCTCCAGGCCCCCGCCGCGCTCCCGGCGCTGCCGGTCTGGGCGCGCCGCATGCGCCCCGGGCCGAAGGCCGGACCCCGACCCGGCGCGACCGGGTCTGGGCGCACCTCGCCCCTCACCGCGGTCTGGACCCGCCCGCCCGCCCTCGGGCGCGTCCCCGACCAGCCGGGGCCCGCCACCCCCGACGGCCCGGCCCTCCCGGCCCCCGGGAGCCCGGCCGCCACGGCCGACCGCCACGCGGCCGCCCTGCGGCTCGGCCGCCAGGGGCGCTGGGAGGAGGCCGCACGGGCGCACCTCTCCGTGGCGGCCGAGCGCGCCGCCCTGCTGGGCGCCGGGCACCCCGACACCCTGGCCAGCCGCTTCGAGGCGGCCGTCGGCCTCGGCCGCAGCGGGCGCGCCGCCGAGGCGCTGGCCCTCCACACCGAGGTCGCCGCCGCGCGCGAGCGCAGGCTCGGTCCGGACCACCCCGACACCCTGGCCGCCCGGCAGGAGACCGCCTACGTCCTCGGCCAGCTGGGCCGCCACCCGGAGGCCCACCGGCTGTACGCCCGGGTGCTCGCGGCCCGGGAGCGGACGCTCGGCACCGAGCACCCCGACACCCTGCGCTGCCGCCACAACCTGGCCTTCAGCCTGGGCCGCCTGGGCCGTCTCGAGGAGTCCCACCTGGCCGCCGACGAGGTCGCCGCGGCCCGCACCCGCGTCCTGGGCGCGACACACCCCGACACCCTGGTCACCCGGTACGAGGTCGCCCACGCGCTCGGCCGCCTCGGCCGCTGGGACGAGGCGCTGGGCACCTACCGCGAGGTCGCCGCCGCCCGCGCCCGGGTGCTCGGCCCGGACCACCCCGACACCCTCGCCGCCCGCTACGAGGCCGGGATCAGCCTCGGGCGGCTCGGGCGCAGCGCCGAGGCGCTCGACGCCTACCGGGTCCTCGTCGCCGACCGCACCCGGGTCGACGGGGCGGCCCACCCCGAGACCCTGCGGGCCCGGCACACGCTCGGGGTGAACCTCGGCCGCCTCGCACGCTGGGAGGAGGCCCTGGCCGAGGCGCGCGAGGTGTGCGCGCTGCGCGAGCGGGTCCTGGGCCCCGACCACCCGGACACGCTGATCAGCCGCCGCGAGGTGGCCGTGGGCCTGGGCTGGCTGGGCCGCTGGCACGAGGCGCACGCCGTCTACCGGGAGGTGTCCGGTGACCGGGAGCGGGTCCTGGGCGCCGGGCACCCCGACACCCTCGCCAGCCGCAACGACGAGGCCCACTGCCTCGAACAGCTCGGACGGCACGCGGAGGCCGCCGAGGTCTACCGGACGGTGGCCGCCCTGCGCGGAGCGCCTTCCGGCCCCGCGGCCCGCTGACTCCGCCCGCCCCGCGCGCGGTGCGCTGACTCCGCCCCGGCGCCGTGCCCGGCTCGCGGTGCGCCCGGTGCGCCCGGTCCGTCCGGGGCCGCCGGATTCCGGACAGCGGCGCCGCCCGGCACCGTCGCCGGGCCCGCCGCGAGCCGCTAGGGTCCGGCCCATGCCCGCACTCGCCTCGTACGACGCCGTCATCGTCGGCGGCGGCCACAACGGCCTCGTCGCCGCCGCCTACCTCGCCCGCGCGGGACGCTCGGTCCTGCTGCTCGAACGACGCGGCACCACCGGCGGAGCCGCCGTCTCGACCCGCCCGTTCGCCGGGGTCGACGCCCGGCTCTCCCGCTACTCGTACCTGGTCTCCCTGCTGCCCGCCCACATCGTCCGCGACCTGGGGCTGTCCTTCGCCGTGCGCAAGCGGACCGTCTCCTCCTACACGCCCCACGGCGGCGGAGGCCTCCTGGTCGGCGGCCCCGGCACCGCGGACTCCTTCGCCCGCCTCACCGGCGGCGCACGCGAGTACACCGCCTGGCGCGACTTCCACGGCATGACCCGCAGGGTCGCCGAGGCCGTGTTCCCCACCCTCACCCGGCCGCTGCCGACCGCGAAGGCACTGCGCGCCCGCATCGGCGACGACGCCGCGTGGGCGGCCCTGTTCGAGAACCCGATCGGCGTGGAGATCGAGCGGCGCTTCCGCCACGACCTGGTGCGCGGGGTGGTCCTCACGGACGCCCTGATCGGCACCTTCGCCGACGCCCACGACCCCCTGCTGCGCCAGAACCGCTGCTTCCTCTACCACGTGATCGGCGGCGGAACCGGGGACTGGGACGTTCCCGTGGGCGGGATGGGCGCCCTGACCGACGCCCTGGCCCGGGCCGCCCGGGCGGCCGGTGCGGAGCTCGCCACCGGGCACGAGGCCACGGGCATCGCCACGGACGGCACCCGGGCCGAGGTCGCCTTCCGCACCGGGCAGGCCGAGGGCCGCGTCGGGGCCCGGCACGTCCTGGTGGGCGCCTCCCCCCAGGAACTGGCCGGACTGCTGGGCGAGGAGCCGCTTCCGCCCGGGCAGCGGCCCGAGGGGGCCCAGCTGAAGGTCAACATGCTGCTCAGGCGCCTGCCCCGGCTGCGCGACACCGCCGTGGCGAGCACGGACGCCTTCGCCGGCACCTTCCATGTCTCCGAGGGGTACGGGCAACTGGCCACCGCCTACCGCGAGGCGGCCTCGGGGACGCCGCCCACCGCGCCCCCGTCGGAGATCTACTGCCACTCCCTGACCGATCCGACCATCCTGGGGCCCCGGCTCGCCGCCGAGGGCCACCACACCCTGACCCTGTTCGGACTGCACACCCCGGCCCGGCTCTTCGCCGAGGACCACGACACCGTACGGGACCGCCTGCTGGCCGCCACGCTCGCCGAACTCGACGGCCACCTCGCCGAACCGCTCGCCGACTGCCTGGCCCGCGACGCCGACGGCGCGCCGTGCATCGAGGTCCGCACCCCCCAGGAACTCGAACGCGAACTGCGGCTGCCGGGCGGCCACATCTTCCACCGGGACCTGTCCTGGCCGTACGCGGCCGACGAGGCGGACGCCGGCCGGTGGGGCGTGGAGACGGCGCACCCCAACATCCTGCTGTGCGGGGCGGGCGCGGTCCGGGGCGGCGGGGTCAGCGGCGTCCCGGGGCACAACGCGGCGATGGCGGTCCTCGGCCGCTGACCCGCCCCCGCGGACCGGCGCCGAGGGGAGGTCGGGCGGGCCGGTGAGGGGGGGGCGTCCCCCGCCGGCGGCCGCCGGACGGGAGCTGCGACCCGGCGGCGGATCCGAGGCGGCGTCAGTCCGGCGACGCCGTCCAGCCGTCCGCGGCGATCCTCGCCGCGTCCCGGGGGCGCGATGCGTCGAAGAGGCGCCGCCCCCGCTCGCCGTCCACCCGGATGCCGTCCACGTACACCCCCCGCCCCACGTACCGCCCGTCGGTGGTGCAGCGCCAGCGCAGCACCAGCGGTGCCCGGCCCCACCCGGACAGGTCCGCCGTCAGGCGGTGCCAGCGGCGGCCCGACCACCCGCCGACGGCGCCTCCGGGGTACGGGCGGCACTCCCCGTCCGGCGCCTCCGCGGTGAAGGGGACCGGGCCCCAGGTGCCCCCGCCGTCCGCGGAGGCCTCCAGGAAGCACTCGTCCGCGCCGGGTTCGGTGTCCCACCACAGCGCGCAGCGCAGGGTGCGCGCCCCCGGGCCGAGCGCGGGCAGGGTGAGGGTGGCCGTCGTGCCGCTCGCCATCCCCGCGAAGTACGCGGTGCGGCCCCGGGCGGGGCGTACCGGGACCGCCCGGGCCATGCCGTCCGCCGCCGCGACCCTCGGGGCGCTGCCCGAGCGCCAGCGGCGCACCGGGTGGACGGAGTTGCCGAGGAGGATCAGGAAGGAGTCGGTGCTCGCGTCGAGCACCATGCTCGTGCCGGTGAAGCCCGTGTGCCCCGCGGTCCGCGGGGTGGCCATCGCCCCCATGTACCAGTGCTGGTGGAGCTCGAAGCCCAGCCCGTGCCCGTCCCCGGGGAAGCCGGTGTTGAAGTCCGTGAACATCAGCTCTACCGAGGCGTCGGCGAGGATCCGGCTGCGGCCGTAGGCACCGCCGTTGAGCAGGGTGCGGGCCAGCACGGCGAGGTCCCAGGCGGTGGAGAAGACCCCCGCGTGGCCCGCCACCCCGCCGAAGGCGTAGGCGTTCTCGTCGTGCACCTCGCCCCACACCATGCCGCGCTCCAGACCGGACCAGGGCGGCCGGGCGTCCTCCGTCGCGGCGATCAGCGGCCGCCATGCGGCCGGCGGGTTGAACCGGGTGCGGTGCATCCCGAGCGGAGCGGTGATCTCGTCGTGGAGCAGTGCTTCGAGACCGCGGCCGGTGACCTCCTCCAGCAGCAGCTGGAGCGTGATGAGGTTCAGATCGGAGTAGAGGTAGCGGGACCCGGGCGCGCCGACCGGGACCTCCCGCCACAGCAGTTCGAGGCGGGCCTCCCGCGTCGGCTCCCGGTAGAAGGGGATCCAGGACCGCAGCCCCGAGGTGTGCGTGAGCAGCTGCCGCACCGTGACGGCCTCCTTGCCGGACCGCCCGAACTCCGGCAGCCGCCGCGCGACCCGCTCCTCCAGGCCCAGCGCACCCCTCTCGATCTGCTGCACGGCCAGGACCGAGGTGAACAGCTTGGTGAGCGAGGCCAGGTCGAAGACCGTGTCCTCGCGCATCGGGATCCGCTCCGCGGGCGGCAGCTCCACACCGGTGTCGGTCACCTCGTCGTAGGACGCGTAGCGCACCGCCGTGCCGAGGGCCCGGTGCAGGGCCACCGTCCCGCCGCGGCCCGCGAGCAGGACGGCCCCCGCGTACCAGGGATGGTCGGGGGAGGGGCCCAGGAACCGCTCGGCGTCCTCGGCCAACCGCGCGAGGTGCGGCGCGAGCAGTCCCGCCCGCCCGGGTGTCCCGTGGCGCAGGACCGGCCTGCGCGCGGCACCGGAGGCGGGCGGCGGGCCGGACGCACCGGAGGCGGAACCGCCCGCCGGGCCGCCTGCCGCCGTTCCCGCGAAGGGTGCGCAGGCGAGCGCCAGGGCGCCGCCCAGGGCGAGGGCCCCCCTCCCCACTCCTCGTCTGCCGATCGCGCTGCTCCCTGCGTCCGGTGTGCCGGCGGTCATACGGAATCCTTCCGGAAGGAGTCTCTCGGGGGGCCGCGACACGTGGCACTGTCCTTCCGGCGGGCGGGACTGTCAACCACCCGCCGGGAGCCGGGCGCCCTGTCGGGGACCGGAGCCCCGGCCCGGCACCCGGCCGCACGCCGCGCAGGCGGCGGCGCGGCACCGCGGCCGGACGGCCCGGCAGGAGGTCACGGCGCGCGCCGGAGGCCCTGCGCTGGCAGCCTGGCCTGCATGGGCGTGACGAAGATCAGGACGGTGGCGGTGCGCCGGTGGTCCGACTGGGTCCCGGTGCTCGCGGTGGTCGCCCTCGTGCTCAGCTGGGGCCGGACCCTGCCCGGTGCCGCCGTCGCGGTGGTCGCGGTGTTCCTCGCCGGGGCGGTGCTCGCGGCCGTGCACCACGCCGAGGTCGTCGCGCACCGCGTCGGCGAGCCGTTCGGCTCGCTGGTGCTCGCCGTCGCCGTCACCGTCATCGAGGTCGCGCTCATCGTCACCCTGATGGTCGACGGCGGCCCGAAGGGTGCCACGCTGGCCCGCGACACCGTCTTCGCGGCGGTCATGATCACCTGCAACGGGATCGTCGGCCTGTCCCTGCTCGCGGCCGCGCTGCGCAGGCGCCTCGCGGTGTTCAACGCGGAGGGCTCCGGCGCCGCGCTCGCCACGGTCGCCACCCTCGCCACCCTCAGCCTGGTGCTGCCGACCTTCACCACCAGCAGGCCGGGGCCCGAGTTCTCCACCGGGCAGCTCGCCTTCGCCGCGGTCTCCTCGCTGGCCCTCTACGCCCTCTTCGTCGCCATGCAGACCGTACGCCACCGCGAGCACTTCCTTCCGGTCGCCGGCGAGGGCCAGCAGGCCGCCGACCGCGCGGAGGCGGAGGAGGGCCACGCCGGCGTCCCCTCGCGCTCGGCGGCCGCCGCCAGCCTGGCCCTGCTGGTGGTGTCGCTGGTGGCCGTCGTCGGCGACGCCAAGGCCGTGTCGCCGACGATCGAGTCCGCCGTGGCCTCCGCCGGCCTGCCCCAGGCCGTGGTCGGCATCGTGATCGCGCTGCTGGTGCTGCTCCCGGAGGCGCTGGCCGCCGTCCGCGCCGCCCGGCGGGGACGGGTCCAGCAGAGCCTCAACCTGGCGCTCGGGTCCGCCATGGCCAGTATCGGCCTGACGATCCCCGTCATCGCCGTCGCGACCGTCTGGCTGGACGGCCCCCTCGTGCTCGGCCTGACGGCCACCCATATGGTCCTGCTGGCGCTGACGGTGGTCACCGGCGCCCTGACGGTCGTCCCCGGCCGGGCCACCCTGCTCCAGGGGGGCGTCCATCTCTCGATCCTGGCGGCCTTCGTCTTCCTGGCCATCAGCCCCTGAGCCCGCCCGGCGGGGTGGCCGCCGGGCGGGGTGCCCGCCGGACGTGCCGGGCCGGGCGCGTCAGGCCTGGCCGGTCTCGAAGCGGCTGATCCTCCCCTCGGACACGGCGAACCGCCACGAGGTGCGCATGCTGCCCCAGGTGGAGTTGGTGTACCGCGCCGTGAGCGACAGCCCGTCGGGGGAGACGCTCTCCACGTCCAGACGGCCGTCGGAGGAGAACACCTCCTTCTCCGTCCAGGCCTCCAGATCGCGCTCGGTCCCGTCGTCCGCCATCGTGGCGTCGTCCGTCAGGGCGGCGCGGAACGCGGTGCGGTCACCGGCGTTGAGCGCGTCGACGAACGCGGCCACCGCGGGGTGGGTCGGCTGCTCGGGCACGTGGTCCTCCTTCGGCGGGGCCGGGCGGACGCGCCCGGCCGGCTGCGGGCCGCGCACGGCGCCGCCCGCCCGCCTGCGGCGCGGACCGGCCCCGCCGACGCAGCGCGCGCCGCGGCCACCTGCCCCCAGTATCGGCAGGCCGCCGCCGCCTCCTTGTGTTCAGGACCCCGGCGCGTCGCGCAGATCCACGATGCGCCGGATCTTGCCGGCCGAGCGTTCGAGGGTGTGGGGGGCGGCGACCTCCACCGCGACCGTGAGCCCGATCCCGTCCTTGACCGCGTCCGCCAGCACGCGGCCGGCCTCCTGGCGCTGGTCGGCCGTGGTCCCGGCCCGCGCCTCGGTCCGCACCGTCAGCGCGTCCATCCGGCCCTCGCGGGTGAGCCGCAGCTCGAAGTGCGGTGCCACGTACGGCGTGCGCAGGACCAGCTCCTCGATCTGCGTGGGGAACAGGTTCACCCCGCGCAGGATCACCATGTCGTCGCTGCGCCCGGTCACCTTCTCCATCCGCCGGAAGGCCCGCGCGGTGCCCGGGAGCAGCCGGGAGAGGTCGCGGGTGCGGTAGCGCACCACGGGCATCGCCTCCTTGGTGAGCGAGGTGAAGACCAGCTCGCCCCGCTCGCCGTCGGGCAGCACGGCACCGGTGACCGGGTCCACGATCTCGGGCAGGAAATGGTCTTCGAACACGTGGAGACCGTCCTTGGTCTCCACGCACTCCTGGGCCACGCCCGGGCCCATGACCTCCGACAGCCCGTAGATGTCCACCGCGTCCAGCGCGAAGCGGTCCTCGATCTCCCGCCGCATGGCCTCCGTCCAGGGCTCGGCGCCGAAGACGCCCACCTTCAGGGAGGTGCTGCGCGGGTCCACCCCCTGCCGTTCGAACTCGTCCAGCAGGGTCAGCATGTAGGAGGGGGTGACCATGATGGCCTCGGGGCGGAAGTCGAGGATCAGCCGGACCTGGCGCGCCGTCATGCCGCCCGAGGCGGGGACCACCGTGCAGCCGAGCCGCTCCGCTCCGTAGTGGGCGCCCAGCCCGCCGGTGAACAGCCCGTACCCGTAGGCCACATGGACGGTGTGCCCGGGCCGGACGCCCGCCGCGCGCAGGGCGCGGGCCACCACGTCGGCCCAGGTGTCCAGGTCGCGCTCGGTGTAGCCGACCACGGTGGGGAGCCCCGTCGTCCCGCTGGAGGCGTGGATGCGCCGTACCTCCGAGCGGTCGACGGCGAACATCCCGAACGGGTAGTTGTCCCTGAGGTCGGCCTTCGTGGTGAACGGGAAGCGCGCGAGGTCCTCCAGTGTGCGGAGGTCCTCGGGGCGCACCCCCGCGTCGTCGAAGGACTTCCGGTAGAAGGCGACGTTCTCGTACGCATGGCGCAGGGTGGTCCGCAGCCGCTCTCTCTGGAGGGCGGCCAGTTCCTCGCGTCCGAGTCGCTCCCCCGCGTCCAGCAGGTCCGCCATCCGCCGGCTCCCGTCCCGAAACGGACGACCGATCATTCGGTCGTCCTCCCGGGCCAGTAACCCAGCCCGGCCGCGAGTCCGTCAAGGGGGCCGCCCGGCCCCGGCCCGCGGCGCGCGGGCCTCCCGGAAGTGCGGGCGCGGCGCTCCGGCCTGGGGAAGAATGCCCAGGAAAGTTGACGACTCAATCAGATGGCTGTGCGGGCCTCCCGAACGCCCGGCGGCCGACCGGGACCGCCCGCCGTACGCCGAAGGAGCCCGCCATGCCGCAGCCCCAGGGAGCCGCCCTCGATGCCGTCCGCGCCCGGCGCGAGGAGCTGAGGCGGCGCTACCTCCACGCGCCCGCCGAGCGTCCGGCCACGACCGCGCGCGGCATCCACCACGCCGCCTTCATCTGCCGCGACGTGGAGGAGACCATCCGCTTCTACCAGGAGTTCCTGGGCTTCCCCCTGGTCGAGATCGTGGAGAACCGCGACTACCGGGGCTCCACCCACTTCTTCTTCGACCTCGGGCACGGCAACCTGCTCGGCTTCTTCGACTTCCCCGGCCACGAGCACCCCGAGGCGCACGAGACGGTCGGAGGGGTGCAGCACCTGGCCCTCTCGGTGGACGCGCAGCACTTCGCCGCCGCCCGCGCGGCGCTCGACCGCGCCGGGGTCGACTACGCCGGTCCGGACCGGGGCGTGGAGGACAGCCTGTACCTCCGCGACCCCAACGGGGTTCCCCTGGAGCTGTACCGCGAGCGCCTCGGGATCTTCGACGGCGAGCAGATCCTCGGCGCCCTGGGCGAGGACTGAGCCGCCCCGGGGGCGGAGCGCGGGCGCCGTCGGGCCGCGCGGCCGCGGACCCGGCAGCGGAGGGCGGAGGGTCGCCCGCGCCCGCCCGAGAGGCGGTCGCGGGCGCGGGCCGAACGGCCGCACGGCGGGCGTCCGGCCCGCCCCGTCCACCGGCGGCCGGTCAGGCGGAGGTCGGGCGGGCGTCCTGGCCCGCGGACCCCGTGGTGCTGATCTTCTCGATGGCCTGGCGGGCGTGCTCCCCGGGCGAGCGCGCCGTGAGCGAGGACACCGGCGACGGGGCCTGGGGCAGCTGCTGGCCCCGCTCCGCGGTGACGGCCGGGGCGGACGCCGCGGCCCCGGCCGTCTTCGGCCCGGCCGCGGCCCGTCCCCGCAGCCGGTGCGCCACGGCCTCGTCCAGGGTCACCGGCCGCTGCATCCGGGCGGAGAGCCGCCCGGCCTCCTGTCCCAGGGCGGCCAGGTCCTCCCACCCCAGGCGGACCGTGAGGCGGAGCTCGGCCTCGCCGTCGGGAAGTGCCTGCAACGCGGGGATGGCGCTGTCGTCCATGGCTGTTCCTCACCTGTCGGTACGGCGTCCCGGCACGGCACGTCCCCGGCCGGCGGGTCCGGGGACACCTGTCCGTACACGGCACGGATGCGTCCAGGGATACGGCCGCCGGCCCGCCGGCGTTCATCTCCTCCCGCGGTGGCCCCGGGACCCCCGTCCCACGGGGGCGACGGAGCCCGCGGCGCGGGGCGCCCCGGCTCGGCCGGGCCGGTCCGTGCACGTACCATGGCGGTTATGTCGTTTCTCCGCCGCCGCAGCGCCGCCACACCCGCGGGCCCGGACTTCGATGTCCTGGCCATGGACCCGGGCGACTGGCCCGGCAACCTGGGCGCCGGTCTGCTCCCCGCCCCGGACGGCAGCTGCCAGGGCGTGTTCCTGCGCTACGACCTCTTCGGCGGCCGCGGCCCCGCGATGATCATCGGCAACCTTCCCGAGGGCTCGCCCGCGCGCGAGGTGGGGGAGGGCGAGGTCCCCTTCGAGGTCGCCCAGCTGATGATCGCCCTGGAGAACGACGAGCCCGTCCAGGTGACCGGTGTCGAGGACACGCCCGTGATGCAGGGCGACAACCTGCTCATCGTCCGGCGGATCAAGCTCTCCGAAAGCCGTATCTCCTGCGTGCAGTTCGACCGCAGCGACGGGGTGCTGGTCACCATCGCCAGCTGGGACCGGCCGATCACCGACGACCTCTACGCGCTGCTGAAGCCGCTGCCGGCCGAGCTGTTCCAGCAGGGCTGAGACCCCTTTCGGGTGACGGCGCCCGGGTTCGGGTGACGGCGCCCGGGGACGCCCGGGCGCCGTCCGCACGGCTACACCCGCGCCCCCGCGCCCCGCTCGGGCAGCAGGGCCCGGACCGCCGAGGTGCCCAGCCCCGTCGGCCCGCCCGGCCGCCAGGGGGCGGCTCCGACCCCGAGGTCCTCCTCGCGGTAGCGGCGCGCCCTGCGGTGCCAGTTCAGGATGCCCGCCAGCCAGTCCTCCAGCTCCCCCACATAGGCGCCGAGCGCCGCCCGGGCGTCACCGTCCAGGCCGAAGTCCTCGCACAGCACGGGCAGTTCGTGCTCCTTCACATGGAGGAACTCGCGCAGACGGGCGTCCATCAGATCCGCCGTCATCGCGGCGGCCGTCGGGTGGTCGCAGTCGAAGAAGGTCCCCACCACGAGGACCGCGTTGTGGATCTCGCCCTCGTACTCGATCTCCTTCCGGTAGGAGAACAGGTCGTTCAGCAGGCAGGCGTAGTCCATGGCCGCGTGTTCGAGGCTCTGCATCGGCCCGCTCGCGAACAGCCGCGCCGGAAGCTCCCCCTCGTGGCGCAGCCTCGCGAGGAACATCGTCAGCTCGGAGCCGAAGGTGCAGCGGCGCATCTCGATGTAGTCCACCGGGTCGGGGACGCGGTGGAGGGCCTGGTTGTGCAGCTCCCACAGCCAGCTGTCGAGCATCACCGCGACCGCACGGCGGAAGGCGGACCTGGCCGGGGGCGCCATCGGCCCGGCGGTCCGTGCCCACAGGTCCGCCAGGCTGCGCTCCATCGGCGACACGGCCAGCGCCGCGCCCGCCTCCGGGTCCTCCAGCGTCATGCACTGCTTCATCCGCTCGGTGGCGGCCTTGGCCCCCGGCAGGTCGCGGCTCCTGCCGTAGACGACCGGGTAGTAGTCGTCGCCGTAGGTGCCCCACGTCAGCCACTCGGCGCTCAGCTCCAGCTCCTCCGGCATCGCGTCCGGGTCGAGCCCGGCCGAGCACAGCGCGAAGTCGAAGCCCCTGAGCTTGTTCTCGTCCCAGATGTCCGCGAGCAGCCCCATGCGCCCGGCCCAGGCGACCGAGGCCGCCCGCGCCCGCTCCAGGTGCGGGCTGAGCGACAGCGGGAACGGCAGCCGGAACTCCGGCAGCGGCGAGGGGCCCACCGGCCGCGGGCGGTGGGTGTGGGAGCGCAGCCGCGCCGCGGCGGGCCGGCCGAGGAGGTTGCGGATGTCCAGGGCGGAGGTGCCGAGCACTCCGGGCAGCGGCGCCGGGCCGGTGTCGAGGCCCTCGTTCATATAGCGGCCGGAGCGCAGGTGCCACTCGTGGCCGCCGGACTGCCAGTCCTGGAGGCCCTTGGCGTAGGCCGCGACCGCCGCGCACTCGGCGGGGGACAGGCCCCGCTCCGCGCAGAGGGCGGGCACCTCCGTCAGCGCCGTGGTCTCGAACTGCTGCACACGCGAGGTCAGCAGGTCGTTCACGGCCTCGGCCGCCTCCTGCGTGGTGCAGCCCAGGAAGGTCTCCAGGACCAGGACGCCGTTGCTGTTCTCCCCCTCGTCCTCCACCTCCCGCTGGTAGGAGAACAGGTCGTTGCGCAGGTGCACCCCGTCGGAGAAGGTGTCGCGCAGGACCCGCAGCGGGCGCGAGGCGGCGACCGAGGCCGGGACCTCGGCCCGCGCCGCGTACTCCACCAGCCCCGCCGACCAGGGCGCGCCGCCGACCTTCCGCCGCATCTCCACGTACTCCACCGGATTGGCGATCCGGCCCTCGTTGATGTTGGACAGCTCCCACATCGACTCGTTGAGGAGGTGCTCCGTCGCCTCCGCGAACCGGGCTCGCCACGCGGCGGACATGCTCGGCACCGTCCGTGCCCAGAGGTCCTTCAGCCCCGCCTCCACCGGGTTCCGCGGCTCCGGCACACCGGCGCCGTCGTCCAGCGGCATGAAGGCCGGCAGCCGGTCCAGGTACGCCTTGCCGCCCGCCCGGTCCTGGCTGCGCTTGAACACCTCCAGGAAGTGGTCGTCGAAGAAGAAGACCCACACGTACCAGTCGGTGACGAGACTGAGGGCCTCCGCGTCGCAGTCCGGGTGGGTGTACGCGCACAGCAGCGCGTAGTCGTGCGCCTGGAGGTCGCTCTCCTCCCAGATGCCCGAGCCCTCCAGCATGCCCGTCCGCCGGGCCCAGCCGGTCGTGTGCCGCCGGGCCTCCTCGAGGTGCGGATTCAGGCGTGCCGGATGGGGGACGTAGAAGTCCGGCAGGACGAAGGGCTGTGCCATGGGAGTTGAGCGCCTTTCGACGACGGCCGCGCACGACGGCGCGGGCCCTGGTGGTCGGCCGAGCCCTACCCGTCCCCCTGACGGCGCACGCATCAGGACTCATAGTCATATGAACGGCGGTCCACGGGGCCGGGCAGGGGCCGTGCCCGGCCCCACGGAGCCGTCTGGCGTCACCCGGTGGGGGGAGGCGTCGAACCTTCCGGCCGGCGGCGGGACCCGGTCCGTCCGGGGGCGGGGGCCCGCCGCCGTCCGGCCCGGTCCGTCCGGGCACGGCGAAGCGCCGCGCCCCCGGTGTGCCGGCACCGGGAGCACGGCGCTTCGCCGGCGTGTCAGCGGGTGCCCACCGCCGCCCGCACGGCCTGGCGGGCCAGGGCGCAGTCGTCGTGCAGCCGGCGCAGCAGCAGCCGCTGCTCCTCGCCCGAGGTCGGCCCGGCCGCGGCCGGACGGCCCGTCGTCACCGGCGGGGCCTCGCGGATGGTCCGCTGCACGGCCGTCTCGTACGTCCGGATCTCCCGGGTGAGCACCAGCATCAGGTTCACCAGGAAGGCGTCCCGGGCGGCCGGGCCCTGACGGTGCGCCAGCTGGCTGATCGTGCGCCGTGCCATCGGCGCGTCGCCCAGGATCGCCCACAGCGTCGCCAGGTCGTAGCCGGGCAGGTACCAGCCGGCGTGCTCCCAGTCCACCAGCACCGGCCCGGTCGGGGCGAGCAGCATGTTGGAGAGCAGCGCGTCCCCGTGGCAGAACTGCCCCATGCCCTGGCGTCCTCCGGCCTGGGCCAGGCCGTGGAGGAGCTTCTGCAGGTCACCGAGGTCACGGTCGGTGAACAGACCGAGCTCGTGGTACCGCGCGATCCGCGAGCCGTAGTCGAGGGGCGCGTCGAACATCCCGGCGGGCGGCCGCCAGGAGTTGAGCCGGACGATCGCTCCCAGTGCGGCGCGCACGTCGGCGCGCGGCGGTGCCTCGACCGGGTGGCGGGTGAGCGCGGCGGGGCGCCCGGGCATCCGCTCCACGACGAGGGTGCAGTTCTCCGGGTCCGCGGCGATCAGACGCGGCGCCCGGACCGGAGGCCGGTGCCGCACGAACGCCCGGTATGACGCTATTTCGTGCCTCAGCCGCTCGGCCCAGGCCGGCGAGTCGTCCAGTAAGCACTTGGCGACCGCGGTCGTCCGCCCGGTCGTGCCCACGATCAGGACCGAGCGCCCGCTGCGGCGCAGGACCTGCACCGGCTGGAACTCCGGGCAGATGCGGTGGACGGAGGCGACGGCCTTGCGCAGCTGCGCCCCCTGCGGGCCGGAGAGGTCCAGCCGCCCGCTGAGGGACCGGCCCGCCGCCGCGGCCTCGGGCCTGCGCGGCCGTCCGGCCTGGGAGCGGTCGAGGAAGGGGGCGGAGCCGACCGGGGCGCCGGTGCGCTGACGGATCCGGGGCGGGGCGGTCACGGAGGACGATGCTGTGTACATGGGCGATACAGATCCCTTCGTGCGCCGGCAGGTAGCGTGCGCGCCCCGCCCCATATGCCAGAGACAGCACCCTGGGGAATGTGCCCCGGCGGACGGGGCGGGGTGGCGCATTCCTACCTGACACCCCGCCGCGGGTGGCACACCATCTGGCGCACCCTGGCGAACCCTGGCGAATAGTCGCGGGGCCCATGACTGGCCGTTACTGTCAACTCAGCCGAGAACCTGGGGGCTTGACGTGAGCAGGGAACCCAACACCCGCCTGAGCGACCTGTTCGGTCTGACCGGATGGTCCAAGGGCGAACTCGCGAGACTGGTGAACCGGCAGGCGGCGGCCATGGGCCACCCCCAGCTGGCCACCGACACCTCGCGGGTGCGGCGGTGGATCGACATGGGGGAGTCCCCCCGTGATCCCGTGCCGAAGGTGCTGGCCGCCCTGTTCACCGAGCGGCTCGGTCGTGTCGTGACCATCGAGGACCTCGGGTTCGCACGGAGCGGGCGAGCAGGCAGACGGCGGGAGTCGCCGGGGACGCAGAACCCCGACGGCCTGCCGTGGGCGCCCGACCGTACGGCGGCGGTCCTCACCGAATTCACGGGAATGGACCTCATGCTCAACCGACGCGGCCTGGTGGGAGCGGGCGCGGCACTCGCCGCGGGCTCCGTACTCAGCAGCGCCATGCACGACTGGCTCACCACCTCCCCCGCCCCCCAGGGCCCCGCCCGCCACCCCGATCCGCTCCACGCCGATCCCGTCGGCTACGACCGCTACGAGGCCGCGCCCATCGGCTCCCAGGAGATCGAGGCGCTGGAGCGCTCCGTGGAGGTGTTCCGCGCCTGGGACGCCGCCCGCGGCGGCGGCCTCCAGCGCAAGGCGGTGGTCGGCCAGCTGAACGAGGTCGGCGGCATGCTCGCCTACCGCCACCCCGACCACCTCCAGCGCCGGCTGTGGGGCGTCGCGGCGAACCTGGCCGTGCTCGCCGGGTGGATGTCGCACGACGTGGGCCTGGAGCCCACGGCGCAGAAGTACTTCGTGATCGCCGCCCATGCGGCGCGCGAGGGCGGGGACCGCCCCCGGGCCGGGGAGGCGCTCTCCCGTGCCGCCCGGCAGATGGTCCACCTCGGGCGGCCCGACGACGCCCTGGACCTGATGAAGCTCGCCAAGTCCGGTTCGGGGGAGGAGATCCTGCCCCGCACGCAGGCCATGCTGCACACCATCGAGGCGTGGGCCCAGGCGTCGATGGGCCAGGGCCAGGCCATGCGCCGCACCCTGGGCGAGGCGGAGGACCTGTTCGTCTCCGACCGGGGCGATGTGCCGCCCCCGAGCTGGATGCAGATGTTCGACGAGGCGGACATGCACGGCATGCAGGCCCTCGCCTACCGGACCCTCGCCGAGCACGACCCCTCGGTCGCGGGCATCGCCCAGAGCCACGCCAGGCAGGCGCTGCAGCTGCGGGAGGGCGGACGGCAGCGCTCCAAGATCTTCGACTACATCTCGCTCGCCTCTGCCTGCTTCATCGCGGACGACCCGGAGCAGGCCGACCGCTACGCCCGGCTGGCACTGGTGTCGATGGGGGAGACCTCCTCGCACCGCACCTGGGACCGGTTGCGCGAGATGTACCGGCTCACCGGCCAGTACGCGGGCTACGCGAAGATCGAGGACCTGAGGGAGGAGATCCAGTCCGCGCTGCCGGGCGTCCCCGCCCCGCGGACCGGGGCGGCGGAGGCATGAACCCGCCGGGGGCCCCTGGTGCCGAGGACTGCGCCCGTGCCCGCCGGGTGACCGGGGGAGGCGAGGCGTGCTCGGTCCCCCGAGCGCCGCGCCGTGCACGCGTGCGCCGGCGCACCCGTGCCGGGTCCGCCGGGGGCGGTCCGTGCGGTCGCGCTACGCCGTGACCCGGGCGACGAGGACACCGGCGTCGCCCTCGTGCTCCCCCCGCCCGGCCGTCTCCACCACGAGCCGGACGCACTCCTGCGCGTCGCGGGCCGCGGTGACGTCGGCCGCGGAGGCCGCGAGCCGCTGCACCCCTCCCCGGCCGCCCCCCGGCGCTTCGGGGAAGAGGCCCTCGGTGTGCAGGACCAGGACGTCGCCGGGCTCCAGCACGGTCCCGGCCTCCTGGTACGCCGCGCCGCCGGTGGCACCCAGCAGGACGCCGTCCGCGGCCGTGAGGGGACGGCACGCCCCGTCACGGAAGAGCAGGGGGGCGGGGTGGCCCGCCCGCGCCCAGGACAGCCGGCGGGGGCCGGGTTCGTAGCGGCAGCACAGGGCGCTGCCGAGGGCGGGCTGGGTGGCGGCGCCCAGGAGGGTGTCGAGGTGGCCCAGCAGCGGCCCGGGCCGGAGACCGGCGACGGCCATGCCCCGCAGCGCTCCCAGCAGCATCGCCATCGAGGAGGTCGCCGCGGCCCCGTGCCCGGTCAGGTCCCCGGTGCTCAGGAGTAAGGACCCGTCGGGGAGTTGGAGGGCGTCGTACCAGTCGCCGCCGATGAGGCCGCCGTCCGCGGCGGGCAGGTAGTGCGCCGCGACGTCCACGCGGGCGGGTCCCCCCTCGGGGAAGCGCCGGGGGCCCCGCCACGGCGGGAGCACGGCCTCCTGCATCTCGACCGCGAGGCGGCGCTCGGTGCGTTCGGCGTGCTGGCGGCGCCGCAGGGTGTCCCGGCTCTCGGCGACCGCCCGCTGGCTGCGCCGCAGTTCGCTGACGTCGCGCAGCACGGCCCACATGGCGGCGGTCGACCCGTCGGCGTCCAGGACCGGCTCGCCGGTCATGTGCAGGGTGCGCACCCGGCCGTCGGCCAGGAGCGCGCGGAACTCCCCGTCGATCGGGCGGCCGTCGACCAGGCAGTCCGTCACCATGGCGGTGAGCAGCGGCTGGTCCTCGTCGACGACCACGGAGGGGAGTTCGTCGAGGGACATCGGCCCGTCCGAGGGCGACCGGCCCAGGATGCCGAAGAGCTCCCCGGACCAGCTGACCTCGTCGGTGAGCAGGTTCCACTCGGCGCTGCCCACCCGGCTCAGCAGCGAGCCGGGGCGCGCCGCACGGTCCGCCGCGTGGGGCGCCAGGGGGTCCTCGGCCGGCTCCCGGGGGAGCGGGGCGTCGGCCGGGCGGTCCTCCCGCAGCTGGTCGAGATGGCTGCCGAGGTCGTCGAGGTGATGGACCGCCAGGTCGTACAGCGCCCGCCGCCAGCGGCCGCGGGCGTCGTCGTCCGCCGCCCCGGCGTCCCGCCGCACCGCTTCCACGTCCCCGCGCAGCCTGCGCGTGCTCGTGATCAGGGCGTCGACGCCGCCCGGCTCGGGCGGTGGGGCGGGACGGTCCGCGGACAGATGGGACGGCATCTCGTACTCCGATACAGGCGCGGCCACGGCCAGGACTGGAACAGGGACCGGCTACGACTGTCGCACAGGCGGCCAAGTGCCGTGGGCCGTTTGGCGACACTCGATCCGGTGGTGCTTGAGGCATATGCCAGAGGCTGGGCGTCGTCCCGTCCGCCCGTGCGGGCTCCTCCCTCCCCGGGCGAACCGGCTGCCGGGGAGGGAGGGGGGTGCTGTCCGGGGGGGCGTACCTGTTCGTCCGTCAGAACATCTGCTCGTACGCCGTGCGCGGCAGGAAGGCGAGCTGGGCCCGCTTCTCGGGCTTGTCGACCACCGGGCCGAGCAGGAAGCCGACCTGCTGCATCCGCTGCACGGCCTTGAGGTTGCGCGCGTCCGGCTCCACGACCAGGCGGCGGGTGCCCGGCTCGCGGAAGCAGAAGCCCAGCAGCGCGGACAGCAGGGCCGCGGTGAACCCCGCCTGGGGGCCCTCCTGCCCGGCGGGCCCCAGCAGGAGGTGGGCGCCGAAGTCGCCCGGCTCGACCTGGTAGCACTCGCCCACCGGGTCGGCCGCGGGGTCGTAGGTCTGGAACAGCGCGACGGGCACCGAGTCCCGGTGGACCAGGTAGGCGTGATGGGTGGTCAGGGAGTCGACGTAGGCGTAGATCTCCCGGACCTGCTCGACGGTGTGGCCGAGCATCCCCCAGAAGCGGGCGCGCTCCTCGCTCACCCACCGGTGCACCAGCTCCGCGTCGGCCGCCGGGTCCAGGGGCACGACACGGACGGTGCCGAAGCCCGGCACGCTGTGCTCGTGCACGGCCTCCCGGGTGCGGGGGGCGGCCTCGGCCACGGAATCAGACATCGTCGCTCTCCTTGACGTTCGCCGGCCGCGGAAGGCGGTCGGGCTCGGGGGTGTGGTCGCCGGCGGCATCGGAGCCGGGGTCGGCGGGGATCAGGCGGCCGCTCAGCCACAGGGGCAGCTGGTCGCGGCGGTGCGGGTCGCCGGGCACACCGGAGGCGCCGAGCGGCACCACCCACAGGCTGTCTTCGCGGTGGCCGAGGTCCCACACGTAGCGGGCGGCCGGGCCGCGGGCGCTGAGGTCCGTGATCCCGGGCAGGCTGGAGGTGGACAGCACGCAGTCGAAGTCGCCCGCCACGGAGGGCCAGCCCCCCTCGGGCTCCTCGGGCAGGGCCGCCCACGGGGCGAGCCGGTGGGTGTCCCCCCAGACCCCGTCGGCGCCTCCCCGGGCCGCCACCTCCTCCAGCGCCCCGCGTACCGCCGCGGGCCCGTCCAGCCCCGCCGGCGCCCCCGGGGCGAGCAGCCGCTCCAGCGCGAAGGCCACCCGGGGCAGCAGGGCCAGCCAGGGGTGGAACACCTCGGGCACCCCGTCGGTGGTCCCGAGGCCGTCGAGGACCGGAGCCGCCGCCAGCCGCCGCACCACGGCCGAGCGCACCGCCGCGTAGAGGGCGGCGTCCGCGCTGCCGGCGTCCATCCGCCGGTCCCAGGCGAGGAGCCGGTCGCGCAGGCCCTCGGCCGCCGGGCCGAGCCCCCCGAGCCCGGCGAGGACGTCCAGCAGGGCCGCGGCCGAGCCGACATGCGTGTCGGTGTGCACGGCCGCCATGTCCCCGGCGGTCCACGCGGACGAGGCGCCGAGCAGGGTGCGGATGCGCTCCGCCCGGTGGCGGGGGGCGAACTCGACGCCGAGCGGCCCCGCCAGGCCCCGCTCGTTGGCCATCACGGCCACCTCGCCGACCTCGGCCCGCGGCGTCGGCTCCCAGGTGCCGTCCCAGGAGTACCGCGGCTCCCACGCGGGGACGATGCGCAGCCGGTTGCGGGGGTCGCGGCGCGGGACGCGCCCCGCCACGCGGTGCAGCAGGCCGCCGGAGGTGTCCGCGGCGAGCAGCACGTTGACGGGCTCGACCCAGTGGTCGACCGCACGGTCGACGTCCTCGACGCTCCGCGCAGCGAGCAGCCGGGGCAGCGCCGCGAAACCGATGTCCGCCGCCACCCGGGCGGGGCACCGCAGGCTGACCCCCTCACCGGAGTCCACCCCGCCGGCCACCAGCGGCCCGCGGTCCGTCTCGACGACCTCGACCTCCACCGGCTCCCCGCCGGCGACCTCGACGGTCTCGGTGTGCACGGAGGCGGGGCGCCACCCCTCGGGGCCGAGGGCCTCGACCAGGCCGCCCCGGCGGCGCAGCCGCTCCCGGTACAGGTCCTGGTAGTCGGCCATCGCGTTGGTGATGGCCCAGGCCACCCGGCCGGTGTGGCCGAAGTGCGCGATCCCCGGGACTCCGGGCACCGCGAGGCCGATCACGTCGAACTCCGGGCAGCTGAGGCGGATCTGCTGGTACACCCCGGGGTCCTCGATGAAGCGGTGGGGGTCGCCCGCGATGAGGGGTGCCCCCGAGGCGGTGCGCTCACCCGCCACCAGCCAGCCGTTGCTGCCGGAGGTGCCGGGGCCCTCGGTGGCGAAGAGTTCCACGGCGTCCTCGCCCAGCCGCCGGGCCACCTCCTCGCGCCAGAACTTGGTGGGGAAGCCGGCGAAGAGGATGTGCGTGGACAGCCAGACGGCGATCGGGGTCCAGGGCTCCCAGCGCCCCGGGGTGAGGCCCGTCCGGGCGAAGGACCCGTCCCGCCGGGCGCCCTCGGCGAGGCCCTCGTTGACGCCGTCGGCATAGGCCCCCACCCACCGCGCGGTGGCGCCGTCCAGGGCGGCGTGGCAGCGCCGGGCGGTGTCCTCGATGCGGGCGGCCCGCGCGAAGCGGTCCCAGGCCACGGCCTCGGCTCCGAGGAAGGAGGCGGAGGACCCGCGCGCCCGGTGGCGCTCGACCTCCAGCTGCCACCCGCGGTCGACGGCGGCGTTGTGCCCCTGCGCGCGGGCCAGTTGCCGCGGATCCCCGGCCCGCAGGTGCGGAACGCCCCAGGAATCCCGGAAGATCGCTCTGTTCACTCTTCTCCCCGAAACTTTTAGGTTAGGCTGGCCTAACTTAATCCAGAGGGCTACGAGACACAATTCCGGCCAGGAGCGTTCCGGCCGGAGGGAGGGGAGCGGCAGTGGGTCACGGCTGGGAGGGCGTCGTCCTCAAACTGATGCGCGGCAAGGACTTCACGTTCACGGTCACCGGTGCCGAGGACGTCACCGACCACTTCCGGCGCGTCCACTTCACCGACGGCGGAATGCTGGCGCAGAGCGGGGTGCACCCCACGATGTGGGTGCGCGTCTGGTTCGACAACGCGGGCAGGCCGCACCAGCGCGCCTACACCCTGGTCGACCCCGATCCGCAGCAGGGCACCTTCAGCCTGGAGTTCGCGCTGCACGACGGATGCGCCAGCGACTGGGCGCGCAAGGCGGTCCCCGGCGACAGCGTCGAGGCGACCCTCCAGGGCACCGGCTTCGCCGCGCCCGACCCCGCGCCCTCGCACCTGTTCGTCGTCGGCGACCCGGCCTCCCTCCCCGCCGTCAACTCCCTGCTCGACGCGCATCCCGACACCCCGGCCACCGTGTGGTTCGAGACCGCCCACGACTCGGACGCCGACCTGCCGCTGCGCACCGACCCGCAGCGGCACGAGGTACGGCGCGTCCCGCGGCGGGAGGGAGGTGCCCACCTCGTCGAGCAGGTGCGCGCGGAGCTGCCCGAGCTGGCCGGGGCGGCCGCCCACTCCTATGTGTGGATCGCCTGCGACACCGCCACCACCCGCGCGCTGAACTCCTACGTCCGCAAGGAACTCGCCTTCCCCAAGGACCGGGTCAACGCCCTCGGCTACTGGCGGGCCGCCTGACCGGCGTGCGCGGGGGCGGCGGCGACGCACCCGCGCACCCCGGTCATACTCGTGCGATGAACGCCGTCCCGGTCCCCGTCGCCCCGCCCGCCCGACCCGAGCCGGGCGGCGCACCGGACCCCGCTGTCCGGCGGGCCACGGCCGCCGACACCCGGCGGCTCACCTCCCTCGTGCGGAACTCCCGCGCCTACCGGGGCCGCTACGCCGCCATGGTGTCCGGCTACACCGTGGGCCCGGGGTACGTCGAGACCCACGAGGTCTTCCTCGCGGAGGACGCGGCCGGCCGGGTGCTGGGCTTCTACGCCCTCGTCCTCTCCCCGCCGGAGCTCGACCTGATGTTCGTCTCGGACGCGGCCCAGGGCCTCGGCGTCGGCCGGCTGCTCGCCGGCCACATGGTCGAGCGCGCCCGCGCGGCGGGGCTGGACCACGTACGCGTGGTCTCCCACCCCCCGGCCGAGGGCTTTTACACCAGCGTCGGGGCCCGGCGGACCGGGACCGTGCGCGCCGTCCCGTCCTCGGTGCCCTGGGACCGCCCCGAACTGCGCTTCGACCTCTCCCCGGCGCCCGCCGGGAGCGGCGGGGCGCCCTGACGCGCCGGGCCCGGCGGCGCCCGCGGGCGTAGGGTGGCAGAGAGCGGGCCGGTCCCGCCGGCGCGCTGTCCCGCCCGGTGGAAGGGAGCGGCCATGACGCGTACCCGAGAGCAGCAGGCCCCCGTGGACCCGGCCCGGCAGGAGGAGTTCGCGGGCGAGGTGGTCGACGTGCTGAACAAGGGGGTGCTCGCCCTCCTGGTCAGCGTCGGCCACCAGACGCGCCTGTTCGACACCATGGCGGCGCTGCCGCCCGCCTCCAGCGAGGACATCGCCGAGGCCGCCGGACTCCACGAGCGCTATGTGCGCGAGTGGCTCGGCGGCATGGTGGTCGGCGGCTTCGTCGAGTACGACGCGGACAGCGGGCACTACACGCTGCCGCCCGAGCACGCGGCCTCGCTGGTGGAGGCGGCGGGCACCGACAACCTCGCCGCGCTGATGCCCTACATCGCCCTCCTCGGCGAGGTCGAGCAGGACGTGGTCCGCTGCTTCCGCGAGGGCGGGGGCGTCCCCTACTCCCGCTACCCGCGCTTCCAGGCGCTCCAGGCGGCGGAGACGGCACGCGTCTACGACGAGGCCCTGGTGGACACGATCGTCCCGCTGGTGCCGGGACTCACGGAGCGCCTGCGCGCCGGGGTCAGCGCGCTCGACGTCGGCACCGGACACGGCCGTGCCCCGCTGGTCCTGGCCGAGGCGTTCCCCGAGAGCACCTTCCACGGCATCGACCGGTCCGAGGAGGGCGTGGCGCGCGCACGCGCCGAGGCGGAGCGCCGCGGTGTGCGCAACGTCGGCTACACCGTGGCCGACTCCGCCGGGTTCACCGGGAGCTACGACCTGGTGACCGCCTTCGACGTGATCCACGACCTGGCCGAACCCGCCGGCACGCTGGCGCTGGTGGCCCGGTCGCTCCGCGAGGGCGGCACCTTCCTGATGGGCGACATGGACGCCTCCAGCAACCTGGAGGAGAACATCGGCCACCCCTTCGGCCCCGCGCTCTTCGGCTTCTCGGTGTTCTACTGCATGACCACCTCCCTGGGCACGGGAGGTGCGGGCCTGGGCACCGTGTGGGGCCGCCAGACGGCGCTGCGGATGCTCGACGAGGCGGGCTTCGGCCCGGTGGACATCCGCTCCGTCGAGGGCGACCCGCTCAACGTCTACTACGTCACCGGCCCGCGCGCGGCGGCGTAGCGCCGCCCGGGGCCCGCAGGGCCGCTCGCGACGGGCCCGGGAGCCGCCCCGCCCGGGGGCGCCCCGTCCGGTCCGCGTCCGCACGCCGTACGGGGCGCGGGCGCGCTCAGGAGGAGGACGGCGGGGCCGGCTGCCCCAGCGTCAGCCGCACGGTGTTGCCCCCGCCCGGGATCACCAGGTTGATCAGCGGGGTCGCCAGCAGGCAGTGCTCGAAGCGGGGGATCGTGTACTCGCCCGAGAGCACCCCGCCCCTGAGCGCGTTGAACCCCGGCTCGGAGGTCAGGGCCAGCTCCGCCGGGACCCGGGTGCGGCAGTTGCTCCCCACGGGGGTGGGGATGCCCGCCACCTTGAGGTCCTTCAGCCGCAGGGTCAGCAGGGTCCGCGTCCTGAGCTCCCCCGTCCGCAGGTCGATGGTGCCCGTGGTGGGCTCGGCCTCGACGAACTCCGTGGTCACACTCACCGGGACGATCCCGATCAGCTCGAACCGGCCCGGGGCGGGCGGCAGCCGGGTGTCCGCGGTCAGGGTGCCCGCCCTCAGGTCCGCCGTCACCTTCAGCACACCCGGGCCCAGGGCCAGTTCGGAGCCGGTGCCCGCCAGGGTGGTGGTGCCCGAGAGCGGGTAGTCCAGCCTGACGGGCACGGCGGCGGCCGGGCCGGTCCCGGCCGCGAACAGGCCGAGGCCGGCGGCGAGGGCGACGGCGGCGCGCAGTGCTCCGCGGCGCCTGCGGGCGGGCGGCGTGCTCGGGGAACGCTTCATCGTGGCTCCAGGTGGCGGGCGTGCGCGAGGACGCGCACGGGCGGCTGGTGGCGCGGTGCGGGGGAGCGGGTGCGGACGCGGCCCGGCGGGCCGGAGCGGGTCGGCCGCGCCCCGGCCGCGCGGGCCGGCCCCGCGGTCCCGGCGGCCGACACCGCCGGGGGCCGCAGGTCCGTGGGCCTGCGCGGCGACGATGACGTTACGGACGGGTAACCCTCTGGGCAAGGGCCGGTCCGGCGGATTCGGGCGCCCGGTGCGGCGGCCCGGCCTTCTTGTCGCTCACGCAGCAACCCGGCCGCGGTTCTTGTCCCCCGGTGAGCACGCAGCCCACCCCGCGCGGAGCCGTCCGCCGCCCGCCCGGGACCGGATCACAGCCCGTCCAGGTCGAGACCGAGGTCGATCTCGGGCTCCTCGCCGGAGCCGTACGGCAGCTCCGCCCAGATCACCTTGCCGCCCCCCGTGTACCGGGTGCCCCACCGCTCCGCGAACTGCGCCACCAGGAACAGCCCGCGCCCGCCCTCGTCGGTCCCGGCCGCCTGCCGCAGATGGGGGGAGGTGCTGCTGCGGTCGGTCACCTCGCAGATCAGCGAGCGGTCACGGATCAGGCGCACCCCGATCGGGCCCTCGCCGTAGCGGATCGCGTTGGTCACCAGCTCGCTCAGGATCAGCTCCGTGGAGAACACCAGCTCCCCCAGACCCCAGGCGACCAGCCGCTCGGTCACGGCGGCCCGGATCCCGCGCACGGCCGCCGGGTCCCGGGGCACGTCCCACCACGCCGTGCGGTCCGCGGCGAGGATCCGGGTCCGGCCGACGAGCAGCGCGACGTCGTCGCGGGGCCGCTGGGGGACCATCGCGCCCAGCACCTCCGCGCAGGTCTCCTCCGGCGTGCCGCCCGCGTACCGCTCCAGGGTGCGGCGCAGCAGCTCCAGCCCCTCGTCGATCTCCCGCTCGCGGTCCTCGACCAGTCCGTCGGTGTACAGCACCAGCCGGCTGCCCTCCTCCAGCTCCAGCTCCAGGGTCTCGAAGGGCATACCGCCGAGCCCGAGCGGCGGGCCGCCGGGCACGTCCGCGAACCGGGCGGTGCCGTCGGGCGCCACCACCGCGGGCTGGAGGTGCCCGGCGCGTGCGATGCTGCACCGCCCCGCGACCGGGTCGTAGATGGCGTAGACACAGGTGGCGCCCGTGACCCCCGCCTCGCCCGCCTCGCCGGCCTCGTCCTGGTCGATGCGGGCGACCAGCTCGTCGAGGTGCCACAGCAGCTCGTCCGGCGGCAGGTCGAGGCTGGAGAAGTTGTGCACCGCCGTCCGCAGCCGTCCCATGGTCGCCGCGGCGTGCAGCCCGTGCCCCACCACGTCCCCGACGACCAGCGCCACCCGGGCCCCCGGCAGCGGGATGATGTCGAACCAGTCGCCGCCCACCCCGCCGAGCCCGCCGAGCCCGGCCTGGGCGGGCCGGTAGCGGTAGGCGACGTCCACCCCGCTCTGCTCGGGCAGCACCCGGGGCAGCAGGCTCTGCTGGAGGGTCACCGCCATCGTGTGCTCCCGCGAGTAGCGGCGGGCGTTGTCCACGCTCACGGCCGCCCTCGCGACCAGCTCCTCCGCCAGCGACAGGTCCTCGGCCTCGAAGGGCTCGGCGGGGCCCGCCCGCCAGAACATCGCGACCCCGAGGACCACGCCGCGGGCCCGCAGCGGCACCGCGATCATCGAGTGCATTCCGGCCTCCACCAGCTGCCGGGCGCGGCCCTCGTCCTGGCGCTGCCAGCCGGAGAGGGAGGTCAGGTCCGCCTCCAGCACCGCCTCGCCCTGGGCGAGCCCGGCCCCCATCCGGGTCGTGGGGACGAACCGGATGGAGTGGCCCACCGGGTACAGCGCGGTCCCCTCGCCACCGCCGAAGGCCACCCGGCGCATGTCGACGTCCGCGCCCGTCGCGGTGGGCTCCTCGCCCCGCAGCACCGCCTCGACGAGGTCCACCGAGGCGTAGTCGGCCAGCCGGGAGGCGCCGAAGGCCGCCAGCTCCTCGCAGGTGCGCACCACGTCCAGGGTGGTGCCGATCTCGGTGCCCGCGTCGTAGAGCAGCGCCAGCCGCCCCCGGGCGGTGTCGGCCCGCCCGCTGAGGGCCCGCAGCTCGGTGGTGTCCCGCAGCGTGGCCACCGTGCCGGGCGGTCCGCCCGCCTGGTCGGTGGTGCGCTGGTTGACGGCGAGCAGCCGCCCGCCCACGGGCACCACCACGTCGCTGGCGTCCCGGCCCGAGGCCAGCAGCGCCGCCGTCCCGGGGCTCAGGCCGAGCTCGCGCACCGGACGCCCGTCCACGTCTCCGGGCAGGTCCAGCAGCCGGCGCGCCTCGTCGTTGGCGAGCAGGATCCTGCCGTCCCCGCCGACGATGAGCACCCCCTCGCGCACCGCGTGGAGCACCGCGTCGTGGTGCTCGTACATCCGGGTCATCTCCTCGGGACCCAGACCGTGCGTCTGGCGCCGCAGCCGGCGGGTGACCAGCGCCGTCCCGCCCGTGGCGAGCAGCAGCACGCCGCCCGCGACACCGAACAGCAGCGGGAACTGCTCCTCGGCGACCCCGCTGACCTTGTCCAGCGTCACGCCCGCCGACACCAGGGCGATGACCGAGCCGTCCGCACCGGGCACCGGCACCACGGCCTGGACCAGCGGGCCGATCGTGCCGGTGAGCTTCTCCGTGACCACCTCCCCGGCCAGCGCCGCGTCGAAGTCGCCGACGAACTTCCTGCCGATCCGGTCGGGGAGCGGGTGGGTGTAGCGCGTGCCGTCCGTGGCGAAGACGACGATGAAGTCCACGTCCGAGCGCTCCCGGGCGGCCTCCGCCTTCGGCTGGAGCACGGCCGTCGGATCGGGGCTGCGCAGCGCGGCCTCCATACCGGGGGAGTTGGCGAAGGTCTCGGCGACGGACACCGAGCGGTTCAGCGCCTCCCTCTCGCTGTCGGCCTGCGACTGCAGCACCAGGGCCGTGATGGCCGTGGCGACCAGCAGCACCACGATCGCCACCTGCAGGAGGAAGACCTGGCCGGCGACAGTTCGCATGCGCAGAACCGAGCGCGGGCGGCCGTAGCGTCCGGCCATAGGCTCTTTGTACACCTCCCGCACACGGTGGGCGAACGGCGCGGCCCCACCGGTCGGCGGGCCCGGGCACGCGGATCACCCAGCATGCCAAGGGCAGCCCGTGCGCACCGCCGATTCGTGCAACTCCCTCCCCCGGGGCCCCGGCGGCGGCGCGGAGAGCGTCCCGGGGCGGCCGGGGCCCTCAGACGCGGCCCGCCGCGCCCTCGGCGGCGGCCCGCGGCGCGCCCGCCGCCTCCGCCTCGGCCGGCGCCGGTTCGGTGTCGTCGACGACGTGCATGGCGGCCTCCTCGGCCGAGGCGGCGCCGCCGTCGATGCCGACGTCGCGGGCGACGGTGTCGTTGCGGCGGCGCGGTGCGATGTCGTCCACGGCGGTCAGCCGCCCCGCGCGGTCGCGACCGGAGTTGCCGTCCAGCAACTCCCCGTCCCCGTCCGCCAGGTCGCCGATCCCGTCGCCGTCCGGGGCCGCGGTGTCCGGCAGCTCCTGCGCCAGGCGCTGGTCGAGGGTCTCGCCCACGCGCAGCTCCGCACCGGTGGTCCCGTGGCGCCCCACCACGAGCGGGCGGTCGAGCGGGGAGTAGCCCTCCGCCATCATGTCGTCCAGGCTCCGCTCCCCGAGGACGTTCTCCAGGTCGAGGTCACCGCTCGGCCGGTTCTGCACATCGGAGTTCCCGGGCTGGTACACGTCGTCGCCCCGCCCCTGGTCGTCCCGTGCGGTCTCGTCGGCCATGGCCCTTGTCCTTCCCGCGATCGGATCGACCCGCCGCAGCGGACCCTCCCGCCGGGGAGCGGGCCCGGGCGGGTGCCGGGGAGCCGTCGGCACGCCCCGTACGATCCGCGTGCCCGGGGCACGGGGACGGTACGCGGTGCCACATGCTCATCATCGGTCGGGCGGCGGGCGAAGGCGACCGGACGGGACGCGCCCGCCCCCCTGCGCCCCGGGCGCAGGGGGAGCGGGGCGGGCGTCAGCCGGGCAGCCGGCGGACCCGCAGGATGTTGTCCCTGTGCAGCCCGGGCCGCCTCTCCCGGTCGGCCCGGGCGCGCTCGAACTCGGCCGCGCGCTCCACGGCCCAGCGGCCCGGTTCCAGCCGCAGCTGCTCCAGCACCTCCTCCGGGGTGGGGAAGGGCATCCCGTGGTGGTGGGCCTCCTCCCGGTCGCCGGGGTCCGCGTGCCCCACGACCAGGAGCACACCGCCCGGCGCGACGGCCGCGGCCGCCCGGCGCAGGACGGCGTCGCGCGGCAGCTCGGCCTGCGAGTGGAGGTAGTGCGCCGAGACCAGGTCCCACTCGCCGCCCGGGAAGGACACCGCGAGGTCGTGGCGCTGCCAGTCGACGCCCGTCCCGGCGCCCGCCTCACGGGCGTGCCGGGCCGCGCGCTCCAGGGCGACGCCGGAGACGTCCACGGCGGTGACCCGCCAGCCGCGGCGGGCGAGCCAGATCGCGTCCGCGCCCTCGCCGCACCCGATGTCCAGGGCGCGGCCGGGCGTCATGCCGGCCGCCTCCGTCACCAGGGCCGCGTTCGGCTCGCCGCTCCACCTCCGCTCGCTCTCGCGGTAGCGGCTGTCCCAGTGCTCCTCGGCACTCTCGTCGGGGGCGACGGTGTGGCCGTGCGTCATGGATCGTGCTCCTCGCCGGATTCGGTGCCGCCCGCGCCCGGGGAGGCCCGGGACGGCGTCGGGTGTGGTGGACCGGAGTGCGTGCCGGGCCCGGCACGCGGCGGGGCGCCGGTCCGCGCCCCGTGCTCACAGACCGTGGCGCCGCTCCCCGAGGACCGCCTCGCAGACGGCGCTCTCGGCCTCGGGGGAGAAGGGCGTGCGGCGGGCCGCCACGGCCCGCCGGGTGTCCTCGGCGACGAGGTCGGCGTTGACCGCCATGGCGGCCTTGGCGCCCGCCGCCGCCGCGGCGAGGACCTGCGCCGTCGGCTCGGCGGCGTTGCCGGCCACCCAGACGCCCGGTACGTCGGTGGCGCCGGAGGCGTCCGCGGCGATCCTGCTGCCGACGACATGGCCCTTCACCGCCAGGTCGGTGGCGCGCAGGCCCAGGCCGCTCAGGAAGCCCGTGCGCGCCGACATCCGGGGGCTCACCGCCAGGGCTCCGCAGGGGATCACCCGGCCGCTCGCCAGGCGCACGCCCGTCAGGCCGTCTCCCTCGGTCACCAGTCCGGTCACCGCGCCGTCCACGACGGTGACCGAGCGGGCGGCCAGCTGCTCGTACTCCTCCTCGCCCGGCTCGGGGCCCTCGTGCAGGAAGAGCGTCACCTCGGCGGACCACTGCCGCCACAGGAGCGCCTGCTGGACCGCGAGGGGGCCTCCGGACAGCACGCCGAGCCGCGCCCCGCGCACCTCCCAGCCGTGGCAGTAGGGGCAGTGGAGCACGTCGCGGCCCCAGCGCGCGGCGAGGCCGGGCACCGGGGGCAGTTCGTCGGTGAGGCCGGTCGCGACGAGCAGCCGCTCCGCCTCCACGGCGGTGCCGTCCGCCAGTGCGACGCGGAAGCCCCCGCCGGGCCGCCGCTCGGCGCCGAGCGCCTCCGCGGTGCGCAGCCGCACCCCGTATTCCGCCACCTCCGCCCGCGCCGCCGCCAGCAGCTCCCCGGGCGGGACGCCGTCGCGGGTGAGGAACCCCTGCACGTGCCCGGCCGGTGCGTTGCGGGGCTCCCCCGCGTCCACCACGAGCACCGACCGGCGGGCCCGTGCGAGGACCAGGGCCCCCGAGAGCCCCGCGGCCCCGCCGCCGACGACGAGCACCTCCACGCGCTCGACCGGCCCCGCGGCGGGGGTCCCGCCCGCTTCCGTCTGTGTGGTCATGTCCTGCCTCCGTCCGTTCACGGCGATCCTGCGGCCACCGGACGGACTCCGGCAAAGAAACTTGCCGCTTCCGCAAACTGCTCGCCGGCCGGCCCGGCCGGAGGGGGCGAGGGCCCTCAGGAATCCGAGGCCGGGGCGGGCCGCCAGGACCCGAGCGCGTAGTCGTACGCGTACGCGGCGCCCCCGGCGGGCGCGCTCGTACGGAAGGGCCGCCCGCCGTCGTCGATGCGCACCGAGCCGGAGCGGCCCCCGCTGCTCCAGCGCACCTCCAGGTACCAGTCGCAGTCACAGCCGACGCTACGCCCCTCGAAGAGCAGCGTCTCGGGCTCCGCCCGCGACACCGTGTAGGGCAGGTCCGCGGCGGGCAGCACGCTGCCGGAGTCGTTGCCGGGCAGCGGGCGGGCCAGCGGGCGGGGGCGGTCCAGGTCGACGTCGAACAGCCGGGGCGTGAGCGCCCCGCCGCAGCCGGAGCTCATGCGGTAGGCCCGCAGGCGCCGGGGCTCCCGCCGTTCGACGACACGCACCTGCACCGCCTGCAGCACCACCGTCGCCGGGCCCGTGCCCTGCACCGTGACGCCCACCCGGGTGCTGCCGCCGTCCACGGCGCCGAGCCTCTTGGCCCAGGCGCCCGCGTCCGCCTGCACGGGCGGCGGCGGCACCCCGTCCGGGGCGCGGTCGAGGAGGTAGGTGTGCCCGCAGCCCGACTCCCAGAGGTCGGCGTCGACGCTCCAGGCCAGGGGCGGCGGACCGGCGGAACCCGCCGGGTCCGCTCCGGCCCCCGCGGCGGCCCGGTCCGGGGCACCCGGCGCGGGGGCCCCGCCCGCAGACGGGCGCAGGCCGATCGCGAGGGCCAGCGCCGCGCCCACCGCGCAGGACAGCACCAGCAGGGCGGTCCGCAGGCGCGGGGCCTTCCGGCGCGGCCCCGTGCCGCCGGGCCCGCCCCGCCGCGGATGCCCGGCGGGGCCGCGGGCGCCGCCGGCGGGTGCGGCCGTCACCGGGCCGGTTCCCCCGGCCCCCTCCACCGGCTCCCGCACCGGCACCGGTTCCGCCGCCCCCGGGGCCTGCTGCCCGGAACGGCCCGGCGGCGGTGCCGAGTCGCTGCCGGGCGGCGGGCCGTCCGCCTGCACCCGCGCCTGCGCCTGCACCCGCGCCTGCTCGCGCGCCTGCGCCTGCGGTGGCGGCTGCGCGGGGGAGGCCCCGGTACCCGCCGCCGCGCCGCCGGACCGGCCCGCCGTCCGGCGGTCCGCGTCCGCGAGCACCCACAGCCGGTACAGCTCGGCCGCCTCCTCGCGCCCGCAGCCGCAGAGCCGGGCGATCCGCTCCACCGGGGCGAACTCCTGCGGGACCGTGCGGCCGGTGCAGTAGCGGTGCAGCGTCGCCGCCCCGATCCCCGCCCGCCGCGCCAGGGCCCCGTAACTGCGCCCCGACGCGGTGCGCAGCGCCTCCAGACGCACCGCCAGTTCCCGGGCGGCGGCCCCGGGGGTGTCCGTACCGCCGTCCGCCATGCGGGTCCTCCCTCTCGCTGCGTTCCGGGGCGCGTTCCACCCCTCTGGTGAAACCCCACGTCAGAGGGGGTGGAACGGTTCCATCGTGTCAGCTGCGGCCCCGTGCTTGCCGCCCGGCCCCCGCGATCGCCAGTGTGGTCGCCGTCCGGCAGCACCGGGCACACCGGATCCACCGCGACCCACGGGGAAGACAGCCATGAACCGTATCCGCACCACCACCCGCACCGCCCGCACGGCGGCCCTCGCCCTCGCCCTCGCCGGGGCGGCGGCAGCCGCCTCGCTCGTCCCGGCGGCGGCCTCCTCCGCGCCCGCCGCGGCCGCCGGCGCCGCCCGCCCGGCCCACGCCCCGGGCTTCCTGACGGCCGCTCATCTGCCGGCCGCCCACACGCCCTGGACGGCCGGCCCGGTCACCCGGGGCCTTCCGCCGGAGGGCTCGGCGTGCCTGGCGGACGCCGTTCCGGCGCGCGGCACCTCCCACCGCGACTTCCGCACCGAACTCGACACCGGGGCGCGGCAGACGACCACCGTCACCGCCGGTGAGGCCCAGGCCGTCCGGCTGGCCCGCACCCTGCGCCGTGCGGTCGCCACGTGCGTGGAGCGGACGAAGGCCGAGGACCCGGGCCTCGTGGGCGAGACGCGGTACCACGGCACCGTGGACGCCGAGGACGGCGCGCACGTCTACAGCATCGACACGGCCTACCCGCAGGACGGTGCCACCGACATCGCGCTCGTCTCGGTCGGCCGCGACGGCCGGACCGTGACGGTCGTGGAGTGGGGGCAGCTGGGCGATCTCGACGGGGCCCCGCTCGACGGCTTCCGCGCCACGACCAGGACGGCCCTGGAGCGCCTGCGCTGAGCCGCGGACCGGGCTCGACGGCCCGCCCGGCGGCCCCGCCGGGCAGGCCGGGGCGCCCGCCGCCCCTCAGGGGTGGCGGGCGCCCGTCTCCCGTGGGGGGATCAGGGGCGGTCGCCGGCCTCCGCGGAGGTCTGCGGCAGGGGAGGCACGGTCGCGGTGGTCGGTCCGCGCACCGCCGCCAGCACGGCGTCGTGCAGGTCCCGGCTCGCCTCCTCGGAGGGGCAGGGAGTGGGACTGCCCGCCACCGTGAACCAGTCCGCGGCGCCCGTGTACTGCACCGTGACGGACGCCTCGCCGTCGACCCAGGTGGTGTGCAGGGTGAGGTCGCCCGCCACGACGCCCGCCTCGTGGGTCAGGACGCCGCCGTGCCCGGAGTACACACCGGGGGTGGTCCAGGATGCCCAGCTCATGCCTCCAACGTCACACCGTTCCGGCTTGATCGCTACCGGCGGGGGCGAGTTCGTCAGCAGAGCACGTTCAGCGCTCCGGGCCGTACCCGCGCCGTGACGGGCAGTGCACCGTCGACCTCGCCGTCGGCCCCGTACGGCAGGGGGCGGTCGGCCTCGATGCGGACCTCCCTGCCGCGCAGCACCTCGACCTGCGGCCGGTGCAGGTGCGCCCCGGTCCGCAGCTCCTCCATGATCGTGAAGAACAGGCGCTTGGGGCCGTGGCGGATGACGACCACGTCCAGCAGCCCGTCGTCGACGCGGGCGCCGGGGGCCACGAGCCGACCGAAGCCGTAGTAGCCCGAGTTGGCGGCGACCACCGTGTAGCCGTGGTAGGCGTGCTCCGCGCCGTCGACCGTGATCCGGTACCCGGCCGGGCGCCATGCGGCGACCGCCCGCAGGCCGCCCGCGTAGTACGAGGCCGCGCCCCGCAGCAGGCGGGAGGTGTTGGCGTGCCGGTTGGCCACGGCGTCGACCCCCGCGTACACGCTGCCGAGGACCGCCGCCCCGCCGTGGGCCGCGGAGGACACCTCGATGGTGTCCACCGGCCTGGGCGCGCCGTGCAGCAGCACCTCGGCCAGCCCCGCGGCGTCGGTGGGCAGCCCCAGCGCCCGGGCGAAGTCGTTGCCGCGCCCCGCGGGGACCAGGCCGAAGCGCGCCGCCGTCCCGCTGAGCGCCCCGCCCACGCAGCCGGCCATGCCGTCCCCGCCGACGGCGAGGACCACCCGCCCCTGCGCCCCGGCCTCGCGGGCGAGTTCACGGGCGTGGTCCAGGCTGCGGCTGTAGCGGGTGTCGAGCTCCGCGCCCGCCTCCCGCAGCAGGCGGGCCAGCGGGAGCAGCGCCGCCGTTCCGCTGGAGCCCCCTGCGGCGGGGTTGACGACGGCGGTGAACTGTCGCATGGATGCGCCTCCGGGCGGCGGGAAGGGTCAGCGGACGGGGAGGAGGACTCCGGGGTTCAGCACCCCGGCCGGGTCGGTCTGGGACTTCACGGCCTGGAGCATGCGGATCCCCAGGGGCCCCACCTCCCGTGCGTACCAGTCGCGGTGGTCGGTGCCCACCCCGTGGTGGTGGCTGATGGTGCCGCCCGCGGCGAGGATCGCGTCGTTGGCCGCCCGCTTGGCGCGGTCCCAGTGGGCGACGGCGTCCTCGCCCTGGGCCGAGACGACCGTGAAGTAGAGCGAGGCGCCGTTCTCGTAGACGTGCGAGATGTGGCACATCACCAACGGCGGGGTGCCGGCCTCGGTGAGCGTCGCGGTGAGCGCTCCGCGCACGGCCGCGTACAGCCCGGGCAGGGCGGACCAGAAGGCCGCCGTCTCCAGGGTCTCGGCGAAGGCGCCCGCTTCCAGCAGGGCGTCGCGCAGGTAGGGGGCGTTGTAGCGCCCGTGGGCCCAGCGCTCGCCCGGCTCCGCGCCGAGCCACTCGCCGCCCGCCTCGCGCAGCACCGCCGCGGCCGCCTCCCGCCGCTCCTCGGTGTCCGCCTCGGTGCCCTCGTAGCCGGTGACGGCCAGGCAGCCGGCGGGCGGCTGGGCGCCGCCGCCGATCTCGTCGGGCTGCGCCAACCCGATGAAGGTCTCGGTCTCGTCGGAGAGCCGCAGGACGGTCGGCCGCGGACCGTCCTGGGCGAGGCGGCGCAGCGCCGCCGAGCCCGCCTCGAAGGAGGGGAAGCGCCAGCCCTCGTACACCCGGCGCTGCGGCAGGGGGCGGATCCGGACCGTGACCGAGGTGATCACCCCGAAGGCGCCCTCCGAGCCGAGCAGCAGCTGGCGCAGGTCGGGCCCCGCGGCCGAGCGCGGGGCGCGTCCGGTCTCCAGGGTGCCCTCGGGGGTGGCCGCGGTGAGCGCGAGGACCATCTCGTCGAAGCGCCCGTACCCGGACGAGGCCTGCCCGCTGGAGCGGGCCGCCGCGAAGCCGCCCACCGACGCCCACTCGAAGGACTGCGGGAAGTGGCCGAGGGTCCAGCCCCGCTCGTTCAGCAGGGCCTCGCACCGGGGGCCGCGCAGCCCGGGCTGGAGGGTCGCGGTGCGGGAGACCTCGTCCACGGCGACCAGCCGGTCGAGGCGGCGCAGGTCCAGGGCGACGAACGGGCGCCCGCCCCGGGGCGCCAGTCCGCCGACGACGGAGGTGCCGCCGCCGAACGGCACGGCGGCCAGGCCGTGCCCGGCGCAGGCGCGCAGGACGGCCACCACCTCCTCGTGGCCGCCCGGCAGCACGACCGCGGCGGGGATGTCGTCGACCTCGCCCGCCCGGATGCGCAGCAGGTCCGGGGTGGACTTGCCCCGGGTGTGGCGGATCCGGCTCTCCGCGTCGGTGCGCACGTGGACGGCGCCTCCCGCGGCCGCGGCGAGCGCCGCGAGGGGCGCTCCGTCCAGCGGGGACGGCGGGACCTCGACCCCGTCCAGGCCGGCGGGCCCGTCTCCGCGGGGCTCGACGCCGAGCAGATCGCGCAGCAGGCCGGTCACCGTGCCGGGCAGCGGGGCCGCCTTGGCCGGGTCGCCCCAGCCGCTCCACAACATGTCCACGTCGTCGTCCTGTTCCTCGCGTCGGTTCGGTGCGTCGGTGCGCCGCTCTGCGGGTGCGCCGACGGGCGGGGCCGCCGGGGCGCGGGGAGCGGTGCACTGCCGCCCGGGCCGCAGGGGCATTACACTGTGACAGATGACGCCCATTCGTCACAACCACTCGGACGCGGACACCGTGCTCGACGCCGCCCGCGACTGCGTGCTCGCCGTCGGCGTACGGCGCACGACCCTGACCGACGTCGCCCGCCGCGCCGGGGTGTCCCGGATGACGCTCTACCGCCGCTGGCCCGATGTGCGCACCCTCGTCGGGGACCTGATGACCCGCGAGTGGATCGGCGTCGCCGTCGGCGCCATGCCCGAGGCGTCCCCCGGCGTCCCGACCCGCGCCCGGATCGTCGACGGCCTGGTCGCCGGGGTCGCCGCCTTCCGCGCCCACCCGCTGTTCCACAAGATCCTCGACGTGGACCCCGAACTGCTGCTGCCCTACCTGCTCGACCGGCGCGGCGCCAGCCAGGAGGCCCTGCTCGGGCTGATCGCGGGCGGCCTCGCGGAGGGGCGGGCCGACGGCTCCGTACGCCCGGCCGACACGACCCTGCTGGCCCGCACCCTGCTGCTGGTCGTGCAGTCCTTCGCGATGTCCCTGCGCACCATGACCGACCCGGACGACCCGGCACTCGACGACACGGCCTTCCTCGACGAGCTCCGCACCCTTCTGGAGAGGACCCTCGCCCCATGACCACGCCCGCCACCACCTCGCCGCGGAACGCGGCCTCCTCCCTCAACGCCGCCCGCCGCACCCGCGACCTCGACGTCCTGGCGGACGGCACGGCGGTGGACGTCCTGGTCGTCGGACTGGGGGCCACCGGTGCCGGTGCGGCCCTGGACGCCGCCTCCCGGGGACTGACCGTCGCCGCCCTCGATGCCCACGACCTGGCCTTCGGCACCTCGCGCTGGAGCTCGAAGCTGATCCACGGCGGACTGCGCTACCTCGCCGGCGGCCAGGTCGACGTCGCCTACGAGTCCGCCGTCGAACGCGGCATCCTCATGGAGCGCACCGCCCCCCACCTGGTCCACGCACAGCCCTTCGTGCTGCCGCTGACCCCGCTGGTCACCCGCGGGCAGGCCGCGCTGGCCCGGGCCGGATTCCGGGCGGGCGACGCCCTGCGCGCCGCCGCCCGCACCGCGCGCGCCACCCTGCCCGCCCCCCGGGCGCTGTCCGCGGTGGAGACCCGCCACCTCGCCCCCGCCCTGCGCCCGGACGGGCTGCGCGGCGGGCTGCTGTCCTGGGACGGCCGACTGACCGACGACGCCCGCCTGGTCACCGCGGTCGCCCGTACCGCCGCCGCGCACGGGGCGCGGATCCTCACCCGCGCCCGGGTGCTCTCCCTCACCGGGGACGGAGCGCTGGTCCGCGACGAGGTGACCGGCGCCGAACTGCGCATCCGCGCCCGGACCGTGGTCAACGCCGCCGGCGTCTGGGCGGGCGGACTCGTGGACGACATCCGCCTGCGCCCCTCCCGCGGCACCCATCTGGTCCTGCGCGCCGAGGCCCTCGGCGACCTCGGCTGCGGCCTGCACATCCCCATCCCCGGCGAGACCAACCGCTTCGTGCTGGTCCTGCCCCAGGGCGACGGCCGGGTCTACGTCGGGCTCACCGACGAACCCGTCGACGGCGACGTCCCCGACGTGCCGGAGGTCCCGGAGACCGACATCGGCTTCCTGCTCGACGTGCTCGGCTCGGCGCTCGACGTCTCCCTCGGACGCGCCGACGTGGTCGGCGCCTTCGCCGGACTGCGCCCGCTGCTGGACACCGGCGGCGCGGACCGGACGGCCGACATCTCGCGCCGCCACGCGGTGGTCACCTCGCCCGGCGCCGTGGTCACCGTGGTGGGCGGCAAGCTCACCACCTACCGGCGCATGGCCCAGGACGCCGTGGACGCCGCGGTCGTGGCCGGTTCCCTCGCGGCGGGCCCCTGCCGCACCGCGGCGATCCCGCTGGTCGGCGCGGCCCCCCGGCAGCGGCTCGCCGCCCTCGGCCTCCCGCGCCGGCTGGTGGCGCGCTACGGCGCCGAGGCCGCCGCCGTCCACGCGCTGGGCGCCGCCGATCCCGCCCTGGCCGGGCCCGTGGTGCCCGGGCACCCCGTGACGGGTGCGGAGCTGCTGTGGGCGGTGCGCCACGAGGGGGCGCTCGACATCGGGGACGTCCTGGACCGGCGCACCCGTATCGGGCTGGTCGCCGGCGACCGCGACCGGGCGGAGGAGGCCGCCCGGCAGGCCCTGGCCGCCGTCTGAGCCCGCGGGGGTGCGCGGTTGCCCCGCGCACCCCCGCGGTCGGCCCGTGCCGCTACGGCGCCATCTCGTAGGCGCCCGCGAGCGCCTCGACCCGCTCCCAGACCCGAGCCGAGCGCTCCGCGTCGACCACCGGCCGCCGGACGGCCGACAGCGCCCAGCGCTGCTGCGCCCCGGTCGCCGAGTCCTTGCCGTGCAACTCGACCGCGTGCGCGGAGAAGTCGCGGACCAGCACACCGAACAGCTCGTCCAGCAGGTCCTCGTCCAGACCGGTCAGCCGGGCCTGCTCCAGGATCAGCTGGCCGTGGACGACCAGCGCGAACAACTGGCCCACGGCCAGCAGGAGGTCGAGGTCGCGGCTCTGCTCCTCGTCGGGGGCGCAGTCGGCCGCGAACGCGCACAGCGCGTCGGCCTGCTCCCGGAACCGGGCGACGTTCGGCACCTTCGCGTACGCGTCGAAGGCCGGGCGCCAGTCGTGGAAGCGCACCGAGCCGAGCCCCCGGGCCGGGCCCTGGCGGAAGAGGAACGCGTCGTCCGCGGCGTCCAGCCGGGTCGGCACGGGCGGGTAGTCCACCGGGTGGAGCAGGTGGTTGCGCATGAACTTGAGGATCAGCGCCAGGTTGACGTGCACCGTCCCCTCCAGCTTGGGCAGGCCCCGGATCTCCACGGCCGCCTCGGCGAAGTAGGTGTCCTTCTCGAAGCCCTTCGCCGCGATGACGTCCCACATCAGGTCGATGACCTTCTCGCCCTCGGTGGTCACCTTCATCTTCGTCATCGGGTTGAACAGCAGGTAGCGCCGGTCCTCGGGCCCCGCCGAGCGGAAGTAGTCCACGGCCCGGTCGCTGAACAGCTTCATGCCGACCAGCCGCACATAGGCGTCGGCCAGCTCCCGGCGCACATGCGGGAAGGCGGTGACCGGGCGGCCGTACAGGATCCGGTGGTGCGCGTGGGTGACCGCCTCGTACATCGCGTGCTCGCAGATCCCGACCGAGGCCGTGCACAGGTTGAACTTGCCGACGTTCACCGTGTTGAGGGCGGCGTCGAAGGCGGCGCGCCCGGTGTGCAGCACGTCCCCGGCCGCCACCGGGTAGGCGTCGAGTCGGAACTCGCTGACGTACTTGGACGAGTCGACGACGTTCTGCACCAGGTGGTAGGCGGGGTGGCGGCTGTCGGCGGCGAAGAAGACGTAGCCCTCGGGGCCCTCCACGTCCGTGCGGCGGCCGAAGACGGAGACGAGGCCCGCGGCGTTGCCGTTGCCGATGTAGTACTTGGCGCCGGTGGCCAGGAAGCCGCCCCGGCCGTCCGGCTCCAGCAGCATGTCCGTGGAGTAGATGTCGGCCCCGTGGGCCCGCTCGGACAGGCCGAAGGCGAACACCTCGCCCTGCGCCAGCAGCCCCGCGGCGCGCTCGCGGGCGTCCGCGTTGCCGCTCTGCCACACCGGTCCCAGTCCCAGGACGGTCACCTGCCAGGCGTACCAGTAGTCCAGGCCGTAGAACCCGAGGATCTCGTTGAGCGCGGCGATGCGCGCCGTGTCCCACCGGGCGCCCGGCGCGCCCCCGGCCGAGGCCGGGGTGAGGAAGGCGGCGAACAGCCCCTCCTCGGCCGTGAAGGAGAGGAAGTCCGACAGCCACTCCCGGCTGCGGTAGTCCTCGATCAGCCGGCGCTTGCCCCGGGCCTCGAACCAGTCGACCGTCGCCCGCAGCAGCCGCCGCGTCTCGGCGTCGAAGTGCCGGGGGTCGTAGGTGCGGGGGTTGAACAGCAGCGGGTCGGCCATGGCGGACCGCCTTCCGGGAGTCGGTGGTCGGAATCGGGTGTGCGGAGCGGACGCCGGGGTGCGCCGGGCGCTCAGGAGGGCGGGAGCCCCCCGGCCAGGCGGTGGAGGGTGGCGAGGACGTCGTCCAGCCAGTCGAGGGTCATCCGCTCGTAGGCGATGCCGCCGCGCAGGACGACGTGCTGGAGCTCCCTGCCCGGGTCGGGCGGCGGAGCGCCGGGCCCGGTGAAGTCCCGCTCCTGTCCCGCCAGGTAGTGCGCCAGCCTCTCGGCGTGCACCCGCCGGTGGCGCTCGACCTCGCCGGCCAGGGCGGCCGGCTCGTCGAAGGCCGCCCCGCGGATCTTCACGGCGAGTTCGTGCCGCAGGCTCTCGGGCTCGATGGGCTCGTGCAGCCAGCGGGAGAGGGCGGCGCGGCCGGGGGCCGCCACCGAGTACTCCCTCTTGTCCGGCCGGCCCTGCTGGGCGACCTCGCGGACGTCGAGCAGGCCCTCGGCCTCCATGCGGCGCAGCACGCGGTAGATCTGCTGGTGGGTGGCGGTCCAGAAGTAGCCGATGGACCGCTCGAAGCGGCGCGCCAGCTCGTAGCCGGACCCGGGCCGCTCCAGCAGGGACACGAGGATCGCGTGGTCGAGCGCGATGCGGCGATGGTGCTATGCAACTCGTTGCATAGGCAAGGGAGGGAACCCCGGGTGAGACGCGGCTCACCCGGCGTCACCCGTCCGCCGGAGCGCGGCGGTGCCCTGCCCGGGAGCGGCCGGGGAGCGGTTCAGGCCAGGAACGGCATCCGCTCCCGCAGCACCGGGTGGGCGAACCCGGCGCCCGAGGCCCAGCGGCCCGCCTCGGCGACCGCCTGCGCCGCCAGGCGCCGCCACTCGTTCCCCTGGGACCCGGCCACATGAGGAGTGATCAGTGCGCCCTCGCACGCCCACAGCGGATGCCCGGGAGGCAGCACATCGGGCTCGGTGACGTCCAGCACCGCCCGGATCCTGCCCTCGGACACCGCCCGCACGAGCGCCTCCTGGTCCACCACGGCCCCCCGCGCCGTGTTCACCAGCACCGCGTCGTGCCGCATCGCCTCCAGCAGCTCCCGGCTCACCAGCCCCCGGGTCGCCTCCAGCAGCGGTGTGTGGACGGTGACGGTGTCGCTGCGCTCGAACAGCTCGCGCAGCCCCACGGCCTCGGCTCCCAGCGCCGCGGCCTCGGCCGCCGAGACGAACGGGTCGTGCAGCAGCACCGCGAGGTCGTGCGGCCGCAGCAGTTCGGCGACCCGCCGCCCGGTCATCGAGGCGGACAGGATCCCCACCGTGCGGCGGTAGTTGCCGACGTGCCCCGGTGTGCGCAGCCAGTCCTCCCGGTCCGCCCCGGCGCGGTACTCCCGTGCCTGCTCCAGCACCCGCTTCCCGCTCAGCAGGATCATCGCCACCGTGTACTCGGCGACCGGCACGGCGTTGGCCGCGGCGGCCGAGGACACCTCGACGCCGCGCTCCCAGCACGCCTCGGTGATGTGGCCCCGCACCGATCCGGCCGTGTGCACCACGGCCCGCAGCGACGGGGCGCGGGCGAGCACCGCCTCGTCGAGCGGCGGGCACCCCCAGCCGGTGACCAGGAGTTCGGTGCCGGCGAGCACGGCGCGCGCCCGGTCGGTGGCCAGGTCGTCGAGAACCGGTGGCGGCGCGAGGTCGCAGACCTCCTCCAGGGCGGCGAGCTCCCGGCCGCCGAGCACGGCAGCGGCCGCGGCGGGGGCCATCGCGAGCGCCGCGCGGGGGCGCCTGGTCGTGGAGGGCACGGGTCTCCCAAGGGGGCGTCGAGGGGCGGACGGGTCCCGGGCCGGGTGGGCCGCGGCTGGGCGCCAGTGAAGCGCCCGGGCCGCCGCCCGGCAAGGACTACTCCCCGCCGGGCTGCCGTGCCGCTGCGGCGGCCCGGCCGGGCCCCCGCATCAGCGCACGGCAGAGGGGCCGACGGCGGCCCGGGATGCGCCCCCGGTGCGGGCCTGCTTCGCTGGTCGGTGGGGGCGACCCACCGCATCCGAGGAGTGATCATGAGCCAACCCGAGGAGTCCCGGGGCCGGGTGCGCCAGATGCGCGAGAAGGCCAGGGAACTCGACGAGGCCGCCGAGCGCAGCAGCGACCCGAAGGAGCGCCGGCGGCTCAAGGACAAGGCGCGCAGGCTCTCCGCCCAGTCGGACCAGGAGTCCGCGATGGCCGCCGGGGACATCTACCCCGACCGGTGATCCCCGGGCCCCGCGCCCGGGCTTCCCGCGGCCGGTCCGCCGCCGGCGCCGGGCCCGCCCGGGCCGGGCCGCGGACCGCCCGCCCGCGGTCGGTGTCCCCACCGGTCCCGCGACCCGCCACCGGGCCGCGGGCCCTCCCGCTGCGGGCCCCGCGCACCGCGTCCCGCGGTCGCGGGAACCGAACGACGGCCGGGGGCGTTCTTCCCACAGGAGCGGCCACCGCCGAGAAGGAGGCGACGAGATGTCGACACGCACCAAGGTCGTGATCGGGGGAGTGGCCGTGGGCCTGCTCCTGATGCCGCTGATCGGCTTCTGGCTCTCGCTGCTGGTCGTGGTGGGAGTCCCCGCGGTCGCCTACTTCATGCTCGACCCGAGCCAGCGCCGGAGGCTGCGGCGCGTGTCGCGCCGCGAGATCGGCCGCTGACGTGGTCCCCGGCCCGTGCGACGGGGCCGAGAGGGCGTCGCACGGGCCGGGGACCGGGGCAGGGGCACCGTTCACCGCGACGCGGCACCGGCGCCGCGTCGCGAGGAGTGCTGGCCCACCGGGGGCGGGCTGTGCGCTGCTGCCCTCGGGCTGCGGCGTCCGGCCGTCCGCGTGCGGAGCGCCAGGCCCCGTCCCCTTCCGGGAAGCCCGGCAGTCCCGGCACCGTCTCTCCCGGGAGCCGTCCGGCGGCAGCCCGTGGACCGGGGTGCCGCGCCGGATGCGGTGGAGCGCACGGCGGAGGGCCGCCTTCCCGCCGGGTGGATGCGGGCGGGGCGACGACGCGGTGAGGTGCCGCGGCTGCCGTCGCGCGCCCGCCGGGTACGCGCGGGACACGTGTCAGGAAGGGTGGAGCGCGATCTTCTCCAGCGTGTCCAGGAGCGAGACGAGCCGGTCGCTGCGCTCCACGGGGACGACCTCCAACGGCTCGTCGTCCAGCAGCACATAGGCGAGGTCGTCCGTCCGGGCCACCAGCGACCAGCCGGGCCCGTCCGCCCGGATGGTCCGCGCGCCGCCGGGTGCGAAGGCGGAGCGGACCCGGCCGGGCGGGGGCGGGTCCTCGCCGTAGGCGACGGCCTCCCGCAGAGCGCGCCGGACGCCCTCGGCCAGCCGCCCGTCGTCCTGCGGCCCGGCCTCCCCGGCGGCCTGCGGCGCACCGGCCGGTCCGGCCTCCCCGTCCCCGTCCCCGCCCGCTTCCCCGTCTCCGTCCGCGTCCTGGGCCGTGCGTTCGCGCCACTGCGCCCACTGCGAGGCCACCTCGTCCGCCCCCAGCCGGCGCTGTGCCGGGCCCCAGGCGGACGTGTCGGGAGGGGCCAGCGGGGGCCGGTCGCCCTCCTGCGGGACCGGGTCGTGGGGAGCGGGCACCCCGGGAGCCGCGACCGCGAGCTCCAGCGGCCAGCCGGGCAGGGCCGAGACCACCGAGCGCTCGTCGGGCGACAGGTCGTACTCCATGCCGCAGTCCCAGGAGGCGACGGCCACGGCCACGAGCGAGACGTCGTCCACCACGACCGTCCACCGCGCGCCGCTTCCGTCCTGCCCCATCACCAGCCCGTAGCCCTCGGCGTAGGGCTCCAGACCGAGGGCGGCGCACGCCTCGGGATAGTCGTCGCCGAGCACGCCCGGGAACTGCGCGGGTGTGAGCAGCACGGCGGTCAGCACATACAGCGCGTCGTCGTCCACGACCTCGTCCGCCACGGCCACCTCCCGGTCCGATCCGTCGTCGGCGCACCCTAACCACTGGGTAACCCGCACGTCGAGAGCTTCGGGCCCCGGCCCGCCCGGGGCGACACGGGGGCACCGGGCCGGGACCGCTGCCGGGCGCCGGCCCGGGACGCCGGATCCCCCCGTCGTGTGCGTTCTGCGCACCCGTTCGAACGTCACGCGGTCGCCCCGGGGCATCTGATTGTCATATTCCGTCAGTTTTCGAACTGCGCCCCCTCCACGAGCCCCCGTGCGCACTAGCGTCCCTGGGCCATGGGACATCTGGACCACGCCGCCTTCGGCGCGCTGACGCCCGCGCTCTCCTTCCTGGCGGCCGCCGTCGGCGGCGCCCTCGGGCTGCGCTGCACCGTCCGCGCCCTCGCCGCGACCGGCCGGGCCCGGCGCAACTGGCTGGCCACCGCCGCCTCCGCCCTGGCCACCGGCATCTGGACGATGCACTTCGTCGCCATGCTCGGCTTCGACGTCCAGGGCACGCGGATCCGCTACGACGTCCCGCTGACCCTGCTGAGCCTGCTGGTCGCCCTGCTCGTGGTCGGCGCCGGACTCTTCTGCGTCTGCCACGGCGGCGGCCGGACGGCTCCCCTGCTGGCCGGCGGCCTGGCCACCGGGCTGGGTGTCGCCGGGATGCACTACCTCGGCATGGCGGCCCTGCGCCTGCACGGCACCGTGCACTACGACCCGCTGCTCGTCGCGCTCTCGGTCTCGGTCGCCGTGGCCGCCGCCACCGCCGCGCTCTGGGCGGCCGTGCACATCAGCTCCCCGGCCGCGGTGGCCGGCGCCTCCCTGGTCATGGGCGCCGCGGTCAGCAGCATGCACTACACCGGCATGCTCGCCGTCAGCGTGGAGGTCGATCCCTCCACGGCCCCGCTCGGCGGCGCCTCCGCCCTGCAGTTCATCTTCCCGCTCGCCGTCGGGCTCGGCTCCTACCTCTTCGTCACCTGCGCCTTCGTCGCACTCTCACCCACCGCGGCGCAGCGGGCGGAACATGCGCCGCCCCCTCGGGGCACCGGCGAGCGCTCCGCCGTCCCCGCAGGCGGCGGCGGGGAGCCCGCGCCGCGCGCCCCCCGGGAGGCGGCCGGGAGACCCGGGCGCGGCTGACCCGCACCCGACCGGCCACGCCCGTCGAACCCCGACCCCGACCCCGCACCCGGAACGAGGAGGCCATGCCCACACCCCGCACCAGCCCGGGCGACGAGAGCGCCCGCCCGGGGCCCGGGCCCACCGCCCGGCGGCGGCGCGCCCACGCAGGCCCCCCGGCCGTGGAGCACACCGGGCACGCCGCCTCCTCCACCCCGCCGCGACCGGGCGCGGGGAGCGCCGCCGGGTCGTCCGCAGGACGCCGCCTCCTGCCCCGGGCCCGGAGCGTGCGCGCCAGGGTCGTCTGCCTGCTGATGGTGCCGGTCGTCGCCCTGCTCACCCTCTGGGGCCTGGCGACCGTGACCGCTGCCCAGGACCTCGCCCGGGCACGCCTGCTCCAGCGGCTCGACACCCGCGTCGCCCACCCCGCGGCCGCCGCCGTGACCGCTCTCCAGGCCGAACGGCACGCCGCACTGCGGCAGTCGGCCTCCCCCTCCGGGGACCGGGCCGCGGCCCTGCGCACGGCGGCGTCGCGCACCGACGCGGCCGTGGACCGCCTGGCCCCGCACGGCGGAGGCGCCCCCGACGGCCTGCCCCGGGAGGTCGGCGCCCGCCTCGCCGCCTTCGTCCGGGCCGCCGGGGAGCTCCCCGCCGTCCGCCGTGCCGCCGCCTCGGGCGACGCGGACCGGGAGGCCGCCTACCGCACCTACACCTCCGCGGTGGAATCCGCTCTCGCGGTCGGCGGCACGACCGCCTCCTTCCGGGCCGGCGCGGACGCCTCCCGGGCCCGGGCCCTCGCCGAGGTCGAGCGCTCCGCCGAGATGCTCGCCCGGGAGGACGCCCTGCTCTCCTCCGCCCGGCTCACCGGGGAACTGGGCGCCGCGCACCAGCGCCTGTTCACCGGTGCGGCGGCGGCCCGCACCGCCCTCGGCGAGGCGGCCTCCACCGGACTCGACGGCCCGGCCCGGCGGGAGTGGAGCGCGCTCGCCGCGCACCCCGCCTTCCGGGGCCTGCGCACGGCCGAGGAGCGGGTCTCCGCGGCCGCACCCGGCCGCAAGGCCGCGGCGGCCGTCTCCGCCGGCTCCTGGGCCCAGCTCCGCTCCGAGGTCGGCGACCGGCTGCGCGCCGTGCAGGACCGTGCGCGCGAGGGGGCCGCGGAGCGCGAGGACCCCTTCACCGCGGCCCTGACCGGCACCTCGGGCGCCGCCGTGGTCCTGGGCCTGGTCGCGGCCGGGGCCGCGCTCGCGGTGTCGGTGCGCATCGGCCGCGGCCTCGTGCTGGAACTCGCCCTGCTGCGCAACGGCGCCCTGGAGATCGCCCGGCGCAGGCTCCCCGAGGCGATGCGGCGCCTGCGGGCAGGGGACCCGGTCGACCTCCCGGACGAGGCCCCCGCGGGGCCGCCTGCCCCGGACGAGATCGCCGAGGTGGCCCAGGCCCTCACCACGGTCCACCGCGCCGCGCTGGAGGCCGCCGCCGAACGCGCCGAACTCGCGGGCGGCGTCTCCGGGGTCTTCGTCAACCTCGCACGGCGCAGCCAGGCACTGGTGCACCGCCAACTCGCCCTGCTCGACGGCATGGAGCGGCGCGCCGAGGACCCCGGCGAGCTGGAGGACCTGTTCCGGCTGGACCATCTGACCACCCGTATGCGACGGCACGCCGAGAGCCTGATCATCCTCTCCGGGGCGGCTCCCGGGCGGGCCTGGAGCCGTCCCGTCTCCCTCACCAGCGTGGTGCGCGCCGCGGTCGCGGAGATCGAGGACTACGCCCGGGTGGAGATCCGGGGGCTGACCGAGGCGTCGCTGCCCGGGGCGGCGGTCGCCGACACCACCCATCTGCTCGCCGAACTCGTCGAGAACGCCACCCAGTTCTCCCCTCCGCACACCAGGGTCCGGGTCAGCGGCGAGATCGTCGGCAACGGCTACGCCGTCGAGGTCGAGGACCGGGGCCTGGGCATGGGCCGCGAGGCCCTCGACGAGGCCAACCGCCGACTGGCCCGGCCCGAGGGGCTCGACCTCCTCGACAGCGACCGGCTGGGGCTCTTCGTGGTCGGCCGCCTGGCCGCACGGCACGGTGTCACCGTCCGCCTGGGCACCTCCCCCTACGGAGGCACCACCGCGGTGGTGCTGCTGCCGCACGCCCTGCTCCAGGACCCCGCGCCGCGGCCCTCCGGCCGCCCCGCGGAACCGCGCACCGGCGCACCGCGAGCGCAGCGCCCCCCGGCCGCCCCGGACCCCGAGGCCGCGGGCGCACCCCGGACGGGCCCCGCGGACCGTCCGGGCGCGCCCCGGGGGGCGTCGGCGAGCGGCGGGGCACCCGAACGGGCCGCCGAGGGGCCGGCGGACCCCGCGCACGCCCGTGCGACCGAACCCCGCGCGCCCGGCGTGCGCCCCGCGCCCACCGCGGTTCCGCGCCCCCCGTCCGCGGCCCGCGGCGCCGGGCATCCGGCCGGCGCCGACGCCGGGGAGCCCGCCCCGCCCGGTGTGCACGCCCTCCGCCCCCGCCCCGCCCCGCCGGGGGCGGCGGCGCCGCCGCGGCCCGCCCCGGCGAGCGCGGCCCCGCACCGCCCCGGCCCGCCGCGGCCCGCCCCGGAGGCGGACGGCGGCCTGCCGCGACGGATCCGGCAGGCACACCTGGCACCGCAGCTGCGCACCGCCCCGGCCGCCCCCGGCGCCCCGTCCGCGACCGCCCTGCGGACCCCGGAGGCCGCGCGCGAGCAGATGGCCGCCTACCGCGAGGGCTGGGCCCGCGGCGGCGGCGCCGCCCCTGGCCCGGTCGCCCCCGCCGCCCCGGCCCGCTCCGCACTCCCGGCGGACCCCCCGCGCCCCCGCCCGCCCGCGACCGCGCTCCCGCACCGGCGGCAGCACCCCCAGGGGGCCGGCGACGCCACCCCGCGCCCCCGCGACCCCGGCGGCGAAGCCGCACCAGGCAGCGAAGGAGACCGCTCATGACCCAGGCCCCGCAGGCCGCCGCCCGCCACCGCTTCGGCGACCTGGACTGGCTGCTGGACGACCTCGTCACCCGCGTGGGCGAGGTGCGTCACGCGGTCGTGCTGTCCGACGACGGTCTGCCGGTGGGCGCGTCCGAGGGGCTGGGCCGCGAGGACGCCGAGCACCTCGCCGCCGTCTCCTCCGGATTCCAGAGCCTGGCCAAGGGCACCGGCCGGCACTTCCACACCGGGCAGGTGCGCCAGACCATGGTCGAGATGGACGACGGCTTCCTGTTCGTCGCCGCCGCGGGCGAGGGCTCCTGCCTCGCCCTGCTCACCACCGTCGGCGCGGACATCGGCCTGATCGCCTACGAGATGGCCCGGCTCGTCAACCGCGTGGGGGAGCACCTGGGGGCCCCGGCCCGGGTGAACACCCCGTGAGCGCACCCCGCGAGCGCGCCGCCGCCCGCTGGTACGACGCCGAGGCGGGCCCACTGGTGCGCCCCTATGCCATGACCGGCGGCCGCACCCGGCCCGGTGAGGTCGGCGTCCCCCTCGACCTGATCGCCCTGGTCGCCGCGGTGGGCACCGGCCCCGGCGAGGACTCCCTGCTCGGCCCCGAGCACCGCGCGCTGCTGTCCCTGTGCGCCGCGGGCGTGCAGTCCGTCGCCGAACTCGCGGCGGACGCCGACCTGCCCGTCGGCGTCGTACGCGTCCTCGTCGGCGACCTGCTGCAGGCGGGCCGTGTACAGGTCAGCCGGCCGGTGCCCCCGGCACGACTCCCGGACGAGAGGATCCTGCGTGAGGTCATCGACGGCCTGCGCGCCCTGTGAGGCGGCCGCTCCCCGCGGCAGCCCCGCCTTCCCCGGCGCCCTCCCCGGCCCGGCCCGGAGCGCGCCCTTCCCCCCGCACCACCCCCCTTGCGTCCCCGTACCCCTGGAAGAGGCGAGCCATGGCCATCGACGGCACACCGCGCACCGACCCCGACAGCGCACTCGCGCTGAAGATCCTCGTCGCCGGGGGGTTCGGCGCAGGCAAGACCACGCTCGTCGGCGCGGTGAGCGAGATCCGGCCCCTGCGCACCGAGGAGCAGCTGACCGAGGCCGGTGCCGGCATCGACGACACCGGAGGCGTCTCCCGCAAGACGACCACGACCGTGGCCATGGACTTCGGCCGCATCACCATCCGCTCCGGGCTCTCGCTGTACCTCTTCGGAACGCCCGGCCAGGACCGCTTCTGGTTCCTGTGGGACGAACTCGCGCACGGGGCGCTCGGCGCCGTCGTCCTCGCCGACACCCGGCGGCTCGCGGACTGCTTCGCGGCCGTCGACTACTTCGAGCACCGGCGCATCCCCTTCGTCGTCGCCGTCAACTGCTTCCCCGGGGCCCGCTCCTTCGGGGCGCACGAGGTCTCCCGCGCCCTCGACCTCGAACGCGGGACGCCCGTCGTCCTGTGCGACGCGCGCGACCGCGACTCGGGCAAGGAGGTCCTGGTCCGGCTCGTGGAGTACGCGGGCCGGATGCACGCCGCGCGGATGCTGGACTCCGTCGGATGACCGGCGCCGGACGCGGCGCCCGGCCGATCATGGCCGGGCCCGGCCGCGGCCCGGCCACCGGACCTTGCCCCCGGGCGCCGCGTGCGAAAGGCTGGCCGGCGGACGCGGGGCCACGGGGAACGGGCCACGGGGAACGGACCAGGGGGAGGGACGGCGATGGCGTCGGACAGGGGAAAGGGACTCGACTGGCTGCTGGACGACCTCACGCAGCGGGTCGACCACATCAGCCACGCGCTCGTGCTCTCCAGCGACGGCCTGGTCACGGGCGCGAGCACCGGGCTGCCGCGCGAGGACGCCGAGCACCTGGCGGCCGTCTCCTCCGGACTGCACTCGCTCGCCCGCGGCTCGGGCCGCCACTTCCGCGCGGGGCGCCCGCGCCAGACCATGGTCGAGTTCGACGAGGCGATGCTCTTCGTCACGGCCGCCGGTGAGGGCAGCTGCCTGTGCGTCCTGAGCAGCGCCGAGGCCGACGTCGGCCAGATCGCCTACGAGATGACGCTGATGGTCAACCGGGTCGGCGAGCACCTGGGCGTGGCGGCGCGCCAGTCCGCGCCCGGCACCGAGGACTGAGCCCGCGTCCGGGTCCCGGCCGGACCGCCCCCGCGGGAGGCGGGCCCGCCTCCCCGGCCGGGACGTGAAGTCGATCTACGGGGGCGCTTAAGAAAACCTCGATGGACGCGACGCTCCGGGCTGGGCAGATTGGAGCCCGTCCACTGACCGGAGCCGTATTTTCGGATACCGGTCAGTCCCCTCGCACGCCTGGAGCCGCAGCCATGAAGGCACTCGTCAAGCAGCACGCCGAACCCGGGCTGTGGCTCATGGACGTGCCGGAGCCCGAGACCGGCCCCGGCGACGTGCTGATCAGGGTGCTGCGCACCGGCATCTGCGGCACCGACCTCCACATCCGCTCCTGGGACGGCTGGGCCCGCCAGGCCGTCGACACCCCCCGGGTCCTCGGCCACGAGTTCGTCGGCGAGGTGGCCGGCGTCGGCGCGGACGTCGACGGCATCGCGGTCGGCGACATCGTCAGCGGCGAGGGCCACCTGGTGTGCGGCAGGTGCCGCAACTGCCTGGCCGGCCGCCGCCACCTGTGCCGCAGGACCGTCGGCCTCGGAGTCGGCCGCGACGGCGCCTTCGCCGAGTACGTCGCCCTCCCCGCCTCCAACGTCTGGGTGCACCGCACCGAGGTCCCCCTCGACGTCGCCGCGATCTTCGACCCCTTCGGCAACGCGGTGCACACCGCCCTGTCCTTCCCGCTCGTCGGGGAGGACGTCCTGATCACCGGCGCCGGCCCCATCGGCATCATGGCCGCGGCCGTCGCCCGGCACGCCGGCGCGCGCAACGTCGTGATCACGGACGTCAGCGAGCCCCGCCTGGCGCTGGCCCGCAAGGTCGGGGCCACCCTGGCCGTGAACGTCGCCGAGTCCGACATCGCCGAGGCCCAGCGTCGGCTCGGGCTGAAGGAGGGCTTCGACATCGGCCTGGAGATGTCCGGCCGCCCCGAGGCGGTCCGCGACATGGTCGACAACATGACGCACGGCGGCCGGATCGCCATGCTCGGCCTGCCCGCCGAGGAGTTCGCCGTCGACTGGTCGAAGATCGTCACCTCGATGATCACCATCAAGGGCATCTACGGCCGCGAGATGTTCGAGACCTGGTACGCCATGACGGTGCTCCTGGAGGGCGGCCTCGACCTCGCCCCGGTGATCACGGGCAGCTACTCCCACCGCGACTTCGACGCCGCCTTCGACGAGGCCGCCGACGCCCGCAGCGGGAAGATCATCCTGGACTGGACCGCCTGAGCCCGGCCGGCACCGCCCCGCTCTCCCCCCGAGAAACCGCCTCTAGGAGAACCTCATGTACGCGTCCGTCCGCGACGACCTCCGCGCCACCCTCGACGAGATCCGCGACGCCGGGCTCTACAAGCCGGAGCGTGTCATCGGCACCCCGCAGAGCGCCTCGGTCGGGGTGACCGAGGGCGGTGCCCCCGGCGACGTCCTCAACTTCTGCGCCAACAACTACCTCGGTCTGGCCGACCACCCCGCGGTGGTCGCGGCCGCCAGGGACGCCCTCGACCGCTGGGGCTACGGCATGGCCTCGGTCCGCTTCATCTGCGGCACCCAGGAGATCCACAAGGAGCTGGAGCAGCGGCTGTCCGCGTTCCTGGGGCAGGAGGACACGATCCTGTACTCCTCCTGCTTCGACGCCAACGGCGGCGTGTTCGAGACCCTGCTCGGTCCCGAGGACGCCGTGATCTCCGACGCCCTCAACCACGCCTCCATCATCGACGGCATCCGGCTGTCCAAGGCCCGCCGCCACCGCTACGCCAACCGCGACATGGCCGACCTGGAGCAGCAGCTGAAGGACTCCGTCGCCGGCGGCTCCCGCCGCCGCCTGATCGTCACCGACGGCGTGTTCTCCATGGACGGCTACGTCGCGCCCCTGCGCGAGATCTGCGACCTCGCCGACCGCTACGACGCCATGGTGATGGTCGACGACTCCCATGCGGTGGGCTTCGTCGGCCCCGGCGGGCGGGGCACCCCCGAGCTGCACGGTGTGACGGACCGCGTCGACATCGTCACCGGCACCCTCGGCAAGGCGCTCGGCGGCGCCTCCGGCGGCTATGTCGCCGCCCGGGCGGAGATCGTCGAGCTGCTGCGCCAGCGGTCCCGCCCCTACCTGTTCTCCAACTCCCTCGCCCCGGTCATCGCCGCGGCCTCCCTGACCGTGCTCGACCTCCTGGAGTCCGCCGGGGACCTGCGCGGGAGGCTGGCCGCCAACACCGCGCTGTTCCGCTCCCGGATGACCGAGGAGGGCTTCGAGCTGCTGCCCGGCGACCACCCGATCGCCCCGGTCATGATCGGCGACGCGGCGAAGGCGGGCCGGATGGCCGAACTCCTGCTGGAGCGCGGCGTGTACGTGATCGGCTTCTCCTACCCGGTGGTGCCGATGGGGCAGGCCCGCATCCGTGTGCAGCTGTCCGCCGCGCACTCCACCGGGGACGTGGAGCGGGCGGTGGCCGCGTTCGCCGACGCCCGGGCGGCACTGGAGGGCTGACACAATGGCCGGGTGATCGACCCCCGCCGGCTGCGCATCCTGCGGGCCGTGGCGGACCACCGGACGGTGACCGCCGCGGCCGCAGCGCTGTACCTGACCCCCTCGGCCGTCTCCCAGCAGCTCAACGCACTGGAACAGGAGACCGGTCACACCCTGCTGATCCGCAGCGGCAAGGGGGTGGTGCCGACCGCCGCCGGGGAGATCCTGCTGGCCCACGCCCACGCCGTGCTCGCCCAGCTGGAACGGGCCGAGGCCGATCTGGCCGCGTACGCCCAGGGCAGCGAGGGGACCGTCACCGTGGCCGCCTTCGCCACCGGCATCACCGAGGTGGTGGCCCCGGCCGCCGCCGCACTGGCCCGGGGCAGGCCCGGCCTCGCCCTGCGCGTGAGGGACGCGGAGGGCGACGAGAGCCTCCCGCTCGTGCTGGACGGCGAGGCGGACATCGCGGTCGCGGTCGAGTACCGGGGCGCGCCCGGGGCCGACGATCCCCGCCTGGCCCGGGTGCCGCTGTACGCGGAGACCTTCGACGCGGTCCTGCCCGCCGGCCACCCGCTCGCCGAGGGCCCGCAGGTGGCCCTCGCGGCCTTCGCCGACACCGACTGGATCGGCCCCTACCCCGGGAACCCCTGCCACGACATGGTGCTGCTCGCCTGCGAGCTGGCCGGCTTCCAGCCCCGGCTGGTGCACCTCTCGGACGACTTCCGTGCGGTGGTGGCGCTCGCCGGGGCGGGCGCGGGGGTCGCCCTCGTCCCGCGCTCCGCACTGCGGGGCATGGACCTGCGGGACACGGTGGTCAGGCCGGTCTCGGGACCGGCGGCGACCCGGCGGGTGTTCGCCGCGGCCCGCCGGGGCGCCGAGGAGCACCCGCTGATCCGGCCCGTGCTGGACGCCCTCGCCGGGGCGGCCGGGGGGCTGTCCACCGCCTGACCCGGGCCGTGTGCCCGCAGTGCCCGCCGCCCCGGCCCGCGCACGCCGCCCCGGCCCGCGCACGCCGCCCCGGGCCGGGCAGGAGGACGCCCGGTGCGGGGACGGCCCTGCGCCGCGCGGTCGCCCGCACCCGGCGCCGCCCGCCCCGCCCTCCGGGCGGACGGCGCGCGCCGCTGCGGGCACGTCCCGTGCGGCCGGGCGGTCCCGGCGTTCGCGCGGCACCGGCCGGGCCCGGCCGGATCCCGCGCCGTGCGGCGGGCAGGCGGCCCGGCGCGCGCGGCGCTCCGGGCGGCGGTCAGGGCCGCCCGGCTCCGGGGCCGCCCGGCGCGCCGGGCGCCGCGTCCGGCGCCTCCAGCGCGTGCTTGAGGTTGTCGAGCGTGATGCGGATGTTGCGGCGCTGGAACTCGGCGAAGGTCCGTCCCCGGGTGACCGCCCTGTCGAAGGCCAGGGCCAGCGCGTCGGGCCAGGCCCGCCGGTCGTCCCTCCAGGTCTCCGTCACACGGGTCCCGCCGCCGTCCACCGGCTCGAAGCGGTACTCCCAGGTCGCGATACGGCCCGGCAGCCGCGGCCGCCTCGCCCCGATGGCGTGCACCCGGAAGGCGAACCGCCGGCCGGGGTCCGCGGCCGTCACCGTGCACCGGGTGGTCCAGGACAGGGGGCCGCGCCGGTTCCGGCCCTCGAAGACGGTGCCGACCGCCACCGGCCCGGCGCCGCGCAGCACGGCACCCCGGTTCTCGGGGCTCCAGCGCCCCATCAGCGTCGGGTCGCTGACCTGGGCGTAGACCACGGCCGGAGGGGCGTCGACCACGACGCTGTCCGAGACGCTGAGGATCCGGGGCATGGGCGGGCTCCGATCGTCGGGGAGGGCCGACGCTACCCGCCCGGCGGCGGGACCGGTCACCCCGGGGTACCCGCCGGTAGCCAGGCGCGGCCCGCCCGGCGCGGCCCGCCCGGCGCGGCCCGCCCCCGGGCGCGCCGCGCCCCGGCGTCGCCCCGCCGTCGGACCACCCCGGGGCGACCGGGCGGTGCGGGCGGCGGCATGGTGTGATGCGGTCAGTGGCGTCGACCCGAGGGGCTGCCCGATGAGCACACCCGGACCGCCGGCCGCCGGGGCACCCGCCGCGGGCCCCGCGCCCGCGGCGCGGCACGCCGGCTGGATCGAGCTCTTCTTCGACCTGGTGTTCGTGGCCTTCGTCGCCCAGCTCGCGCACGGTCTGCACGGCGACCCCGGCGCCCGGGACTTCGCCGTCCTCCTCGCCCTGTACTTCCCGGCCTGGTGGATGTGGGCGAACATCACCGTCGCCGCCAACCTCTTCGCCGACGACGGCCCGCGCAGGCGCCTCGCGATGCTGTTCGCGATGCTCTTCCTCGCGGCCATGGCGGCGGCCGTACCGGAGGCCGACGGCGACCGCGGCGCGGCCTACGCGCTGGGCTACGCGGGAACCCGGCTGGTGCTCCTCGCCCTGTGGTGGCCCGCGACCCGTGCCACGGAGCGCCGCCCGGTCCCGCGCCGGCGGCCCCTCGCCTACTGCCTGGGGTTCGCCGTGCTGTGGACCGCCTCCGCCGCGGCCCCGGCGTCCTGGCGCCTCGCCGTCTGGGCGGTGCTGGTGGCCGCGGAGATGGCGCTGCTGCTCAGCTCCCGCGGCGCGGGGATCCCCAGGCCGGTGCACACGGGGCACCTCGTGGAGCGGGTCGGCCTCTTCGTGATCATCGTCCTGGGGGAGTCCGTCCTGTCCGTGGTCACGGCCACCGACGCGACATGGACCGCCGAGGCCGGTGCGGTGGCCGTGCTCGGCTTCGTCCTGCTGGCGGCCCTGTGGTGGTCGTACTTCGACTTCGCCACCACCGCCGCCGAACTGGTCATCGGCCGCTCGCGGATGCGCGACGCCTATGTGCTCGCCCGCGACGTCGCCGGCTTCCTGCACTACTTCGTCACCTTCGGGATCATCGCCCTCGCCGCGGGGCTCGGCACCGCTGTCGAGGACGCCGGCCACGAGCACCTGCCCCAGGGCGCCCTGTGGGCCCTGGGCGGCGGGCTCGCGCTCTACCACGCCGCGCACGCGGCCATCGCCCTGCGCTTCGGCCGGCCACCGCACCGGATCGCGGTCTGGGCCGTGCCCGGGATCGGCGTCCCCCTGCTGATCGCCCTGGCGGGCCGCGCCCTGGCTCCCTGGCTGGTGGTCCTGCTGCTGGCGGCGGAGGCCGTCGGCCACCTGGTGTACGCGGAGCGGCGCGCCCGGAGCGGGTGGGCGGCCTCCCTGCGCTGAGGGCCCGGCCGCTCCTCCCCGGTGGCACGGCGGTCCGGCGCGCGGCGCCGCAGGCGCCTGCGCCGACGGCCCCGGACCGTACGGGGTGAGGACGGACGGCCCGGCGACGCGGCGGGGCGGGGCGTCCGCCGCCGTGCACCCCGCCCGGCGTGGCGGACCCAACAGGCCGGCCGGGGCCGGGCCGGCCGGAACCCCCAGCCGGGG